>JBCDHS010000050.1:0-21420 GCA_038749735.1 Planctomycetota bacterium | reverse complement strand
GTATTGCTTGACGAATCGGGCGCTCAGACGGACATGGCCACGCGCTACGGCCGGTCGTAAGTCGGCCAGCGTTGCTTCGATTCGAGCCCGCACGGCCACCGGAAGACGCTGGCGATGCTCGGCGCGATCCGCCGCACCGGCCAGGCATTGGCGTGTCATCGCGCTCAGTTCATTCTCCGCGATGTTCAGCCAACTCCCATGCTTGGGCGTGTAGACGAACCGGATACGGCGGGCCAGGTCCCGTGCCCGCTCCGGCTCGAACGCCTCGTAGAACGCGGCCTTGGTGTGCGTATTCAAGTTGTCACACACCAGAATAATCTCCGGGCAGTCGGCGTATTGATCTTCGGCCAACGACGCCACCTCCTGGGCCCAGTCCACCTTCGCCCGACGCCCCCGCGCCGTGGCACGCCGCCAGCCCGGCAGCGGCTCGCTGAACATGAAGATCGACGCCGTGCCCGCACGCTCGTACTCGTGATCCACCCGCTTGGCGTGCTCACGCGTCGCCTTGATCGGCTTGCGTGTCTCCCGGGTCAGTTGCACCCGCTGCTCGTCCATGCACAGCACCGGCCGCTTGGGATCGTAAGGCAATTCATAGGCCTCCAGCACCTCTTCCATGTTCGCAGCGAACTGCGCGTCGGCGTCCGGCGGGATCACCCAGTACTGGATCTTGCGGCTTGTCATGCCGCTTTTTTTTTTAACGTCGTTCGCAACGCCTCGGGGCTGATCGACTCAACAACCTCCAATGCCACCACCTCGCGGGCCAGCAGCCTCGGGCTCCAACGGCCAAAGCCGACAGGCGGATCGCCCAATCGTAGCGCGATGACCTGGGCTTCTTGCGTGCCATCTAGCTTCTTGGCCACGGCGGGCTGCGCCCGCTTCTTACCGTTAAGCGCCTGCTCAAAGCCGTCTCCGACCAGGCGTCGCCGGATGTTCTCGACCGTCTTGACTCGGCAATCAAACGCCTCGGCGATCCGAAGATCGGTCCACCCCGGGCCGTCGGCGTCGGCCTTAAGCAGAACCCGCGCCCGCCGAACCTTCTGACGGGTGCCCGAAAGCTTGCGGACGGTGGTGGTGAGGATCGACCGCTCCTCGGCCGTGAGACGAACGATGTATTTCTTGGGCATGGGTAACCTCCCTGTTACTCATGCCCTATCGGCTAAAACCCTAAATCTTGAGCTGGACGGAGGACTAGACACCGCACGCAAAGTTGCTGGCGGCTCATACGTTTTGGGATGTGGCTTTCATGGCCCACTAGATTTTCGGCAATGTCGGTTTGAGTTGCTCTAACCCCGGCTGTGCAAGTTCTGCACCCGATGTCCAAGACGGATTTTTTCAGTGTAATATTGTTAAATTGTATATGATCTTGTATCTAGATGAAATTGAGACTAAGATGCAAATAATATGGGGCACTGTTGCTGTTCCCGTACTTAATCGACTCAATGAAGCGATCCGAAAGGTAAGAGTAATGATCGTCAATAACAAGGTGTTGACCCTCGCCGCGGCGGGATCACTATGCGTCACATTCGGGCTACATGCACACGCAGACAGCGCGGTGATAAACTTCACCGCGAACACCGTTGCATATGAGGGCACCGATGCGCTAAACCCATTCATACCCGGGACCCCGACCTTCGACCTCATTAATGGCTCTTTCGGCACCGGCTTTTTTGGCCTTGGTAGCCCCGACTGGCAGCGTTATACGGGTCAGATTTATATCCCCAACTTTACGGGCGACGGCGTCTACACGATCTCGCCGACCAACGGCGTCGGTGGAATCTACCTCCACTCACCTTTGCTCAACCGCGTCGAGGCGGTATCCCTCCGCACCGAAGGGCCGCTGACCAACGCCAGTTTGCTCGCCGGCGCGGGACGGGTCGATGGCCTGCCCACCCAAAACCGCGATGACATCTACCTGCCCGACTTCACCCCCAACGGCACCGCGGTCGTCACCATCACCGGTAACACCGTCGAAATCGATTACGGACTCGATTTCTCCACGCTGCCCGACAGCAACGCCGCCTTCTTCAGGGACGGAAGCATCGATACCGACATCAGCGACCTGCTTACGGCCAATAACGCCCAATTCGGATTCATCGGTATCGAAGGTGAGGGCTTGGCGAACGTCAGTGTCGCTCAGATCGGATCTGGGTTCGAAGACACTTTCCCCTACGGCGGCTACAACGTTTTCGATAACGGGGACGACCCGTTCAATCCCGCTGATTTCGGCGTCTCCGGCAACCTGACCAACACTATCGTCGATCTGACCCGAGGGATCATCGATAACGAGATCGCCGCCAGTAACATCTCATCAGACGGCAACTCCGCAACAAACCCCGAGACCGTGTTCTTCACCGACCCGTTCGCAAGCGAGACCGGCAATACCTTTTACTTCAACCTGCTTTCATCAGGGGACTTGGACGCCTCAATCGTCCTCGTGCCCGAGCCATCCTCGCTGGCGTTGATGGGCTTGGGGGCATTGACGATCATGCGACGCCGACGGACCCACTAAGGCGATACCCAGGCCTGTTTTGACTTCGTGTTGAAACAAGCCATTCGTGTGTGGCCGGCAGTGATTGAGTGCCGTACAGTTCCCCGTTTTTGTACATTTTCAGGAGTATGGAGAGATGAAGAAGCAAGTATTCACAATCGGTTTACTCGCCGCAGCTCCGCTGGCGGGCCTCGCCCAGGCCGATACCTTTCAGTTGGATGTAACCGCCGACGGCGACAGCCGGTTCTTCGATATGTTCTCGGCCGCCTTCGCCCAGATCGATAAGGGGCACTCCGGCGTACCGAAGAACGACGGCTACTTCTCCGTTGCGGCCGAAACCAATACCCTGATCTCGGGCTTTACGCAGCTCAACATCGGTAACGAGGCCGCTTTCGATGCCTTCAGTCCCACTAACTTCTCGGAGTTCGGTGGGGTTGACCTGTTCCCCACTGAGACCGATTTCTCAGGGCTCGGCACGATCGAGTACGACGCGGGCACGGGGAACATCACGGACTTTTCCATGGACGTCTACCCATTCGTCACGGACGACTTCTCCCAGCTCTCCAGCTTCACCGGGGCGTACACCACCACGATCAGCAACGAAGCCGGTACCGTGACCCTTGTCTCCGGCGGAGTCGAATCGATCAACCTCACCGCTGATGTCATCTTCACCTACGGCGGCATCGTCTCGTACAACGGCGTAGTGAGCATCAATGGCGACGAGTTTGACCTGTTTGTCGATGAAGAGCCGCTGGTGCCCAACCCAGTCGATTCGAGCCAGTTCTTCCCCTTCCGTCTGGCCTGGGATATCGAAGGACAGGTGAACAACCTAGTCCCCGAGCCGGGATCGGCGCTTGGGTTTGCCATCGCCGGCGCCCTCGTGCTTGTTCGGCGTCGCAGGGGCGCAATTCGTTAACCTCAAGAAAACCACCGCTCATCCGCGCCGACTCGGCAGCATGATCCGGCACACCCCTACGACGGGGGCCTGCTGTCGCAGGTTATCTGATCTAATCGCGGTCAAAGATCCAGTCTCGGCGGTCTTCTCGGCGATCCTCCCGCCGGTCACGGCGGCGCATCCGTCGGCGTACCCTGCGGCGGCCCCCACACGCCGGCAGCGCCAAGGTCGCGGTGCACACCAGCAGGCAGGTCACGACAAAGCGCCTCCGCGAGGTCTCTTTTGGAACGGCATCCGACATGCCAATGGTGTCGGCTCGAAACGAAGCTCGTGTGACTCGGCCCGGGCTTTCAGGCCGCTTTGGCTCGGATCGGGGTTGTTCTGTGTCGGTCGGGCTAGAAGCCGTAGGTGTAGCTGAGGATCAGGGTGCCGTAGGACTCGGTGCCGTCGCCGCCAACGTCGTCGATCTCGTCGGTCAGCCAGGTGATGCCCCAGGTCGCTTCGAGGCGGTGCCGGCCACATCGGTAGCCGGCGGAGAGGCCGCCCTGGACCTCGCCGACCAGCGGGTTGCGGTCGACGGCCTGGCTGGGGTCCTGGAATTCTGAGCCGTCCAGGAAAGTGTTGTACTGGGTCGCTCGTGCCCCCAGCCGCATCCAGGTGTACCAGGACCAGCCTGGTGTTGGGTCTTGCGCGCCGGCGGCCGACTGCAGGTCGTTGATCCGGCCCGGGCCGAAGTCATCGGGCAGGTTGTGCCCGACGCGGAAGGTCGCGGCGGCCTCGGCGTAGCGGTACACCGTGCCGAGGGCGAGCCCGGCCTGGGGGATCAGCTGGGTATCCACATCACCGAGCAGCGGCAACGATGTCCCGCCGGTATCGAAACGCCACTTGCGGCGGAGGAAGAACTGGGCGGTGAATTCATCATCGCGTTGGTTCCCCCAGCCGAAGATGGGGTCGCCCTCAAAATTCTCATGGACCCACTCCTGGATGTCTTCGGCCAGGGAGGACTGGCCGATCACGCCCACGTTCAGTTCAAGGTGGTCGAGCACGGCGACGCCAGGCCGAATCGTGGAGGGTGCCTGTCGCTGCCAGAACGCGCCGCCGTAGAGGTAGCCGGCGTAGGGCTGGTCGGTGGTGATCGGCGCGGTGGCGCCGAGGTTGGCGGGGGTGAAGATGAGCTGGCCCAGGACGTAGCCGGCGGCGGTGGACGCCTGGGTGGCATCCACGTTGGGGCCGGGGACGATCGTGGCGAGCCGGTCGGCCCATTCGGGCTGGTGCTCGAGGGTGATGGTAAAGCCGTTGGTGTAGTGGCGGTCGTAACCGTCGGTCGGGTCGTGGAAGGCGCCGTCATTCTCCCAGTAGATGCGCTGGGTAAAGGGTGTGCCAAACAGGCCGCCGAGCGGTTGGCTGGGCGGCTCAAAGGCGCGGTCCTGCTCGTGGACGAAGAGCATGATGTCGCCCAACACATCGCTTTGGTCTTGAGGCATCGGTGTGCCCCAAAGCGGATGGGAATTGGCCGATTCGTCAGGGCCGGTGACCGAAAGCATGGCGGTGAGTAGATGCGCGGTGGGCATAGGGTCGGTTCCTCTAGGTTGGTGCACACGGATCACAGCGCCGGACGCTGGATGCTGCTCTGCTTACTTCGGTAATCGGAGACGCAACGGAGCAGATCGGGCCAGAGCTGGTCAAAATCCTGATGCAAGGCCTTGATCTGATCGGGGTCATCCAGACTATCTGCGGCGGGGCAGAGGTCCACGGCCCGGCCCAGCCTCACCGTGATTCGCCGGGAGAGGCGGGCGAGCGTCAGGCGGATGCCGGCGACTGTGGCGTAGGTGGTGAGCCAGTCTTCGCGGGTCATGCGGTAAGTGATGACACGCATGGTGGGGGGCATCAGGTGGTGGTGTTCGTTGAGGTCCTTGGCGATCGTGGCGGTATAGCTTGGCAGGGGGCCGGGGTGAAAGTCGGGCCAGCGGGATGCGAGGGCGTGGTCAAAGAGGATGTCTGCGCAGACCCCGGCGAATCGCCCGGTGGCTGGCCGAAGCCGTTCGCGTGTGCTGAGGAACGCCGCGTGGCGGTCGGTGAAACGGTCGATGGCTTGGTGCTCGTGGGCGGCGGCAAGGACCCGGGGGTTTAGGCCGGGCGGTATCGGGCCGCGGACCAGGTCGGGGAGCAGGCACCCTACCCTGCCTTCCGGCGTGGACGGGGCGAGGAGTAGGTGAGCCAGGAAATTCACCCGGCCAGTGTCGGTCCAGATCGATTTGAAGGCAAGCCGACTAGCCAGCCGGCCGGTGCGGGGGAGCAGGCCCGCACCGCCGGGGGCTGGTCGGATCAAGCCGGAGCGGCCCCCCGGAAGGAAAAAGCCGCTCCGGCCACTCAGAACGTATCAGCAAGACAATGCCGTGGTGGCGACCGTCTTGTGACCGGCTTGCCCGGGGCGATCAAATATGGCCGGGGCTGGCACGAGACGCGCGAGACGGGCCATCTCAATCAGCTCGGCCGTGGTCCGCTCGGCCCGGTCCAGCTCGTTCTCAAGCAGCGAGAGCAGCTCATGTCCACGGCAGCTCGATGCAAAGTCCGGGTCATCGACCAGCAGGTAGGCGATAAAACTCGTGGTCAGCAGACGGTCCTCTCGCGTTCGGTCCCAGGACCCCGCGAAACTCGCGTCTGAGCGCTGGAGCAGGGAGAGGGCGCTCAGCCCCTGCTTGTAGGCCCCCTGGATGGCCAGGGACTGTTCGTTATGCAGTCCTTGGTGATCGCGCAGGCATCGGCCCAGCGCAGCCACCGCCGCGGCCGTGATGACGGCGCTGGGCTGATCTTCGGCATCAAGCCAGCTCCCGTCAGGTGCCTGGTCGGACAGCAGCTCACCTAAGAGTTGCCGGGTCAGGAACGTCGGGCGGTAGGTCAGCTCAATGATCCGACGTAGCCCTAATGCCACCGCCCCGGCCCGGTTCTGGGCCAACTGCGAACGCAGCGGCAACGGCAGCACCAGGCCGTTGCGGCCAAGGTCGCGGAGCAGGCGGTCGTGGTCCCCGGCTTCAAGCGTACGATCAATCGTTTGAATACTGAGCATGTCGGCTCCGATCTAGGATAGGTGTTTGTTTGAACCTATCATAATCCGTACAATCAAGCCGTCAACACCTATTATTGGATTTTGTTCGGATATTTTTCATGCTGATGTTGCTTCTTCCACGGTAGTAGAGCGTTCACCGCTATCGAATCCATCAGAGCGGGCTTGCCTGGCTGGCGCGATTCAACCTGAATGTGGAAAAAAGACGCCCCCGGCCCTGCATGGCAGGCGATTGGCGGGTTAGAAATGAAAAAACCTCCGCCACAGGGCTCCGAACCTGTGAGCGGAGGCGCGCCACGGCCAAATATTAAGCCGCTCAACCTGCAGCGGTTTCACTATCCTATCGGCTGGTTTCCACGTGTGTCAATGCATCAGTGAACGCTTTCCGTAAATTATATAAAACAATATATTAATAGGTTTTAAAAATTTTAATCTTCTGGAAGAATCGCGGACAACCGAATTTTCTCTTCCAGCCCGACGTATCACACCATCGCGCGGGCACGGCGGGCGCGGATCATCTTCGCCTCGTGGGCAGGCGTGTTAGCATGTGCCGGAATCCAGGAGCCAGCGGGCATGAAGCAGGTCGATGTTTGCATCGGGATCGTCGTGGAGAAGTTGTCGACAATCGCGCTGGATGCGCCCGCGCGCTTCGATCTCGCGGCGCTAAGGCGAACCGATATCGATTCTTTGCTGATCTTGATCACCAGGCGCAAGCCCGATGCCGTACTCGGCGGGTGCTGGGAACTGCCGGGCGGCAAGCTCGAGCAAGGCGAAACTCAGACGGCGTGTCTTCACCGTGAACTCCAAGAAGAAGTCGGAATCGAGGTCGAGCCGCTCTTCTGCTTTGAAAGCATTGAACACCGTTACGAGCATGCGCACGTACGCCTGATCCCTTACTTATGCAGTCGCATCAGTGGCCGCCCCCAGCCGATCGAGGTCGAAGAAGCGCGATGGGTTACGCCCCGAGAGCTTTCAGCCTACCCATTCCCACCGCCCAACGCACCGCTGCTGGCATCTCTGATCCGTCTGCTCGAAGATGGCATCGAAGCGGATCAACAGACGACTCCGCTGGGGCGGGTCATCACACCAAGCCCCAGTGGCCGGCGGTCGCAGGATGACTGACACAGTCAGCCATCAGCTCGCCCGGCTACTCCGGCCATTCCCATAAAGTCTGCTCCACCTTCCGTGTCGGCCGGGCGTTCTCGGTGATCTCCGCGTCCAGCGCCTCGGCCATCTGCCGCAGCTCGGCCACGCGCTCGGGTTGGTCCTTCGCCAAGTTCCACTGCTCGCTGATGTCGATGGCGACGTTGAACAGCTCCGGACCATTAAAAAGCAGCTTATCGTCCCCGTGACGGATCCCCGCCAACTGGCCCTGGTTGTTGTAGTAGAGGAACGTGTCCCGCGGCGCGGCGGTGACGCCACCGGTACCCGTCAACGAGCCGAGGATGTTTACCCCATCCAGCGTCCGATCCGGCAGGGTCGCGCCGGTGATCGCGGCGATCGTCGGCAACAGGTCCATCGTCGTTAAAAGGTCCCGGCAGACCGAGCCCGCCGGGATCCGACCCGGCCAGTGCGCGATCATCGGCACCCGCTGGCCCCCCTCCCAGTTCGTCCCCTTGCCGTCCCGCAGCGGCCCGGCCGTCCCGCCGTCTCGCTTGAACCGCAGCCAGGGGCCGTTGTCCGTGGTAAAGATCACCAGTGTATTCTCCAGCAGCCCGTGCTCCTCCAGCTTCGCCACGATCTGCCCCACGCTCCAGTCGATCTCCTCGATCACGTCCCCGTAAAGCCCGCGCGGGCTGGTGCCTTCGAAATCCCCCGAGGCGTAAAGCGGGATGTGCGGCATCGCGTGCGGCACGTACAGAAAGAAAGGCCCGTCCTTGTTCACATCGATAAACGCCAGCGCTTCTTCCGTGCAGTTCTTGGTCAGCAGCCGCTGGTCCGGCTCCCACGCCAGCACCTCGTTGCCCCGCATCAAGGGCAGGTTGTACTTGTAATTCGTGTTCGCCGGGCGGTGGAACGTCGACATGTCGTTGCTGTACGGCACGCCGTAGTACACATCAAACCCCTGGTCGGTCGGCATCAGCCCCGGCCGATGGCCCAGGTGCCACTTACCAAAACAGCCCGTCGCGTAGCCCCTGGCCTTGAGCATGTCTGCGATCGTCACCTCGTCCGTGTGAAGCCCGTAGTTGTACTGCGGGAAGATCACGTGCCGGTGCATACCCACCCGCTTGGGGTAGCACCCGGTCAGCAGCGCGGCCCGCGACGGTGAGCACAACGGCGCGGCCACGTAAAACTGCGTCAGCTTCACCCCGCCCGCCGCCAGACGGTCCACGTGTGGCGTGTGGATCGTTGGGTGCCCGTAGCACGACAGGTCGCCGTACCCCTGGTCGTCGGTAAAGACAATCACGATGTTCGGCGGCGACGCCTCCTGCGCCCCGGCCAGCCCCGGCAGCAACAGACCCAACACGCCCAACAAACCAACCACCCCAATACCAGTATTCCGCATCATCGACCTCGATAAGGACTATCAGTTCAACCCAAGCCCCAGCATAACCCATTCCCCGCCACCAACACGACAGCAAAACCCCAATCCATGCAAAACGCGACCCAAAACCCGGCGAGCCAAACCTCACGAGCACGACAGCCAGAGCACATGATCTGCCGCCATGTCGTCAGCGATCAGTGCCCGTGTTTGATCAAGGCGGACAACGTCAGCCTTCGCTGGGAGTTGCTCGGGTTGTAGGCACAGGCAGATGTAATTCAAGACAGCCTAGGCTGGCGTTGAGGCTGAGAACGTGTACGAAAAGGTGGGGCGGGCGTCTCGTCCGCCGTTAGGGCGCAGCCCAAAGTACGTTCTTTCACGGCTTTGCCGCGACGACAGGCGAGACGCCTGTCCCACCTAAGGCACTTCTCGTACACGTTCTGAGGCGGGGCAGCCTTGTTTAGCACATCGTGTATTTGCCTTCATCTATACGAATTACGTCAGTCAGCAATCACAAGTTTTTCAAGAACAGACCAACCGATCATCCGGATCGGTCCATGCTTCAGCCAGCCGCGGGTCTTGCCGCCGGGCTTGGTTCAGTAGCCTGCTGCTTCTTGTCGCCGGGGTATTTGATGCGGCTGTGGTACATCGCGCAGAGGGACTTGGTGACCGCCGCCTCGATGCGTGAAAGGTCTTGCAGGGTGAGGTCGCAGTCGTCGAACTGGCCGTCCATCAGTCGCTTGTTGGCCATTGTGCGGACCAGGTTTTCCAGCCGTGTCGGCGTTGGGTCGTCCATCGCGCGAGCGGCACCTTCGACGCAGTCGCAGATCATCATGATCGCCGCTTCCTTGGTCCGGGGCCGGGGTCCGGGGTAGCGGAACTCGAACTCGCTGGGGGCCGTCTTGTCCTGGTCTTTGGTCTGTTGTTTGGCTTGGTGGTAGAAGTACTCGACCAGGGTCGTGCCGTGGTGCGACTCGATGAAGTGGCGGATGTTGGCGGGCAGGGCGAACTCGCGAGCCATCTCGACGCCGTCCTTGACGTGCCCGACGATGATGAGCAGGGACATGGCGGGGGACAGCTTGTTGTGTTTGTTGGGCCCACCGCCCTGGTTCTCGATGAAATACTGGGGCTTGTTGGTCTTGCCGATGTCGTGGTACATCGCCCCGACCCGGCAGAGCAGGCCGTCGGCGTCGATGGCCTCGGCGGCGGCCTCGGCCATGTCGGCGATGCGCAGCGAGTGCTGGTAGGTGCCCGCCGCCTCGTGCGCCAGGCGCTGCAGCAGGGGGTGGCTGGCGTCGTTGAGTTCCTTGAGCGTCATCGCGGTGGTGACATTGAACACCCGCTCGATCAGCGGCAGGGCGACCTGCACCAGCATGCCCGTAAAGAAGCCGCTGGTCACCGCGGCAAGGGTATCGATCACCAGCGCCTCGGCGACCCCGGGCATCAGCACCGGCCGGGTCGCGAGCCCGACGATCAACGCGGCCAGCCCCATCGCAAGGCCCGCGTAGACTCCGACGATGACCAGCTTCGACCGGCTTCGGATCTCCCGGAGCTGCATCACCGCCACGCCGACCCCGACCAGGATCACCATGACCGTTGCCACCGGCAGCTTCAGCGAGAGCACCACCACCATCGACAGGATCACGCCCACCGCCAGGGCAAACCGCTGGTCGTAGGCGATCGCCAAAACGACCGCGGCGAACAGCGCGGGGAAGGTCACCGACCCGACGATGAAGTCCGGCCAGATCGTCGCCGTAGTCACCGAGGCGGCCAGGCTGAGCAGCAGCAGGGCAGAGATCGCAAAGCCACGCGCCGGGTTGCGCACGATCTTGGGCGCGTACGCAAAGAAGTACGCCCACATCCCCGCCGCGAACAGCAGGTTCAGGGCGAAAAGGCCGCCCCAGAGCACCCAGGTCTCGGCGGGATTCCGGTTGGACAGGTACGCCTGGTGCTCCTGGTTGATCAGCGCGGCGAGTTGGCTGTCGGCCCGCGTACCGGGGGACGCGATCACCTGGTTCTCCCGGATCGCTTCGACCCTGGGCTCAACCGCGGCGCGGGCCGACTCTTTGAAGCTCTCGGTCAGTGCGGGGTTGTAGAGGTAGGTCTGATCGACCTCTGCAGCAAGGATGCGTTGGATGCTCGGGCGGAGCGATAGGGCAACCGGCTGACTGAGTTGCTCGTAAAGCGGGCTTAACGCCCCGTCGCCTTGGGCGGTCAGGATGGCGCGGCCGCGCTTCTCCCGGACCACGGGATCGGACGCGCCCGGGGCCGGGTGGTGGACCGCGATCCGTACTTCGACCTGGTTGCGGGGCGTGATGACCGAGAGATCGCCGGGCTTGATAATCGCGCTTTCAAATACCCGTGTGATCAGCAAGCGTGTCGTCTGGTCCCACTGGGCGGTTAGCTCGGGGTCGCCGGCGATCTGCTGTAGCTGCTTGAAGCCTTCTTCGCTGAGGCTAAGCGCCGAACGCTCTGCTTTGGGGATGTCTTGGTAAGACTCGTAACGCATGCCCAGGCGGGGCATCTGATTGAACGCGTTGTTGAGCCGCTGCATCAGGTCCGTGTTGGCGGTGAACTGCGGCAGGACACGGCTGGCCCTTTCGCGGCGGTCCAGTTCGGTCGCGGCCTTGTCTTCCACCGCGAAATCGACTCGGCTGACCACGGGCTCGGTCATCACCTGCCCGGGGTGGACCGCCGGTGGGCCGTTATGGATCGGCAGCGCCAGGAAGGTGGCGATCAACGCGAAACAAAAGCCAAAGAAACTAGCCCACCCCACTTCACGCCGCCGCAGCAGTTCGCGCCAGCCAGGCTGGGTCTTGGGGAGGTTGCGCCGGACCTCGCGCCGTCGTGCTGTGGAAGACTTGCCGTTAGCCATGTCACGACGCGCTCAAGGATCCGTTGGGGTTCTGGCCCTCTGGGTGGGGTCAGCCGACCTTGGTGATATCGACCACATCGGCCGGCAAATCAGGGTGCATTCTACCCGGATCGATCCGGTCATAGGTCTGGGTCAAGATGGCGTTATCGGTCGGCCGCGGGGTCTTCAATAACGTCTTGAATAAACTCGCTTTGTGGTGTGGATCGGTTTTCGCCGTACGCCTCGACGACACGTTGGACCAGCGAATGGCGGACGATATCCGCCCCGTCCAGCGTACACATGCCGATGCCCTTGACCCTCCTGAGCCGGCGGACCGCGTCGATCAGCCCCGAGTCGCGCGGGTCCTCCAGGTCGATCTGGCTGGTGTCACCGGTCACGACCATCTTCGAGCCGTGGCCCAGCCGGGTCAGGAACATCAGCATCTGACTCTTGGTCGTGTTCTGTGCTTCGTCACAGATGATGCAGGCGTCGTTGAGCGTGCGCCCGCGCATGAACGCCAGCGGGACGATCTCGATCAGGTCCACGGCCATGAACCGTTCGATCTGCTCAAACGGCATCATGTCGTGCAGCGCATCAAGCAGCGGCCGGAGGTACGGGTTGACCTTGTCCTGCATCGTGCCGGGCAGGAAGCCGAGCTTCTCGCCGGCCTCTACGGCAGGGCGGACCAGCACGAGCTTGCGGACCTCGCCTCGCTTGAGCATGGATACGGCAGCGGCGGTGGCGAGATAAGTTTTTCCGGTGCCCGCCGGCCCGACGCAGAAGGTCAGGTCGTTCTCGCGGATGTTGCGCAGGTAGTGGCGCTGGCCCGGGGTCATCGGCTTGACCCGGCGGCGGTCCAGGTAGACGTCGAGGTACTCGCCGTAGTTCGGCTCTGCGGCGTGGTTAGCCGGCGAACCCATGCCCGAGAAGCGCTGGGGCTTGGTGGGCTGGGTGCTGATCGAGGCGATCGCGTCGAGCAGCTGCTGGCGGGTTAAGGGCCGGTCGTGGCGTGCACCTTCACTAAGCCGCTCGATGAGCTGGGCGGTCTGGCCCACCGCCTCAGACTTGCCCGATACTTTCAGGCTGTCGGAGCGCGCGGTGATCGAAACACCCAGCGACGCGCGGATCATCTTGAGGTTCCGCTCGCCGGGGCCGGTGATCCCGACCCGCGGTGGGCCGTCGGGGATGTGGAGGGTCAGTTCCAAGGGCTTGGGCCGTTCTAAGTGGGTCAGCGGGTCCGCCAGATACGGTTGAGCTCCTCGCGGGTGATCCGCTCCATGACCCGCCCGTCATGGAAGGTCCAGCGGACCAACTCGCCATCGGCATCAAACTCCATCGCCTGCTCGGCCAAGTCGATGGTGGGCCGGAGGTAGACCGTCTTGCCACCATTTTCCGCGGGCTCGACGCGCATGATCCGCCAGGCGACCGTCGTCGATTCGGGGTGATAGGCGAAGAAGGCGTAGGTCTGGGCCCGGTCACTGGGCAAGAGGCTTGGGACAATCCATGCGTCCACCGAGGAGAGATAGGCTCGCGGCGGGGTGGCCCAGCGGTGGCTTGAGGTCGCGCCGGAGGGCACCATGTCCGACCGGGCCGAGGGGAAGCGGAGCCTGCGCTGGGGGTCGCGCTCACGGGCGAGTACAAAGTCGGTCATCTGGCGCGGCGGGGTGCCTTCCCGGATCACCTGGATCTGATCGACCAGCCGGTTCTGGAAATTGGCCATCCCGCGTAGCCCGGTCTCGACCCAAGCCCCGGTGATGGGCGAGCGTGGGTTGTCCCGCTCCTGGAGCCTAGATTTGAGCTCCCAGTAGGCGTTATTGCCGCTGTCCTCGTCAATAAACTCCTGGGTCGTGTCGATGACGACGTCCCCGGCCTCGTAGTGGGACTGGATCACCAGCTTGTTGCCCACGGTTTTGAATGCGTCAATGCCGTTGAGACGGGCGTCGGGGTCCCGCCGCTGGAGCCGTGCGAGTAGCTGGTCGTAGTAGGCCGTGTCCTGGTGACGAACCCAGACGCGTTGGTAACCGATGACCCGCTCGCTTTCGCGGATGACGTAGAGCCGGTCGGTTCGCATCGCCGCACGGTACTGCTCCGGCGTGATCGACTCGATGACCGATTCACCCGCGTCGACCCAGCCCCGGATGCGCTGGGCCACATCGCCGGCCGTCTCGACCTCGACGCTCTGCAGCATCGATTCGAAGCTGCACACCGACTCGACAATGGTCTGGGCCGGGCACTCCAGCCGCAGCGTGAGCAGGCTGGAATCATCCAGTTGCAGCACGGCCAGGCCGAAGAACCAAGGCTCATCATCACCCAGCGGCGCGATCACGTAGTAGTTGTTCCAGCCCATCAACTCGCCGACCTTGACCCATTGGTCCGACCGGGTGTCGTGGACCCGGCCGGTCTTGGACATGTCCAGCCGCGCGATCTGGCTGACGCCAGCACCCCCGGCCTTGAGCGTGGCGGCGACGTCGGCGACGACGGTGTTGAGGTGGATGCGCTGCTGCCGGACATTGCCGCGCTCGTCCTTGATGTAGTGGACCCCGCGGTGGATCGACAGCCCGATGTTGGCGCCGTTGGGCATCATCCACCGGGCCAACGCGCCGTCGCGCGTCTGCTCAAACAGCGTCGCGTTCTTCGGCTGGCGGATCGTCAGGCCGTAGCGCAGCTCGCCCCATCGCTGGTCGGTCAGCCAACGGTCGGGCTCGGCGGCGGGGTTATCCGGGCGGACCCTTTGCCCCTGCCCCGGGATGTCCTGCGCCAAGGCCGGAGCGGCCGCGAGAAACGTCAGCACGAGCAGGAGCCGGGCCATCGGCCTCGGGTTGGGGATGGATCGTTCTGGCATGATGGATCGATGCGGGGCGGCGGGTTAGATGAGCGATGCACCGCTGATCAGCGTGGCCAAGACCGTGGACACGACCAGCAGCGTGCCCATGATCAAGCCCAGGACCAGCGCACGTTTTTGGGGGTTGGGGATCAATGGGCCCGGCGGCATGGCACTATGCTAGAGGCCCATTCGCTCTGCGGCAAGAAAAACCCGTGGCCAGGCCACGGGTCTTGTAGGGTTTGGAACGGTTGTTGGTTCGGTCAAGCAGCGTATCGCCGGCCGCGGCGCTTGCCCGAGTAGGTGTAGCGGTAGCCGTAGCCATACCCGTAGCGGTAGCCGTAGCCCCGGCCGCGGGTGCGCGGGTTGTCCGTGGCGATGACCCCGGCGACCTGGGCGTTGTAGCTGCTCAGGGTCCGTACGGCCTGCTCGACCAGCTGCTGGGGCGTGCGCCGCATCCGCGCGACCAGCAGGACCTCATCGCCCTGGGCACCGAGGATCCCCGCGTCGGCAAGGTCCACCACCGGCGGCGTGTCGATGATCACGTGGTCGTATTTGGCCCGCAGCGACTGGATCAGCCGGCTCATCCGTGTGCTCGACAGCATCTGGACCGCCTCGTCACTGACCCGGCCCCCGGCCGTGATCACGTCCAGCCCCGTCCCCGGCACCTGGGTGACGATCTGCTTGAGGTCCGCGTCGCCGTGCAGGTACGAGATCAGCCCGGTGGGGTGGTCCAGCTGCAGCAGTTTCTCGAAGGTCGGGAGGCGGAGGTCGCACTCGACGACGACCGTCTTGCGGTTGCGAAGCTCGGCAAAGGCCAGGCCCAGATTCATGCACGTGATCGTCTTGCCCTCCTGGGGCGTCGCGCTGGTGATCGTATGGACCAGGTGGCGCTCGCTCTGGTGGCGGGCGAGGATCGAGGTCCGGATCGAGCGGTACTCCTCGGCCATGGACGACGCCGCGCCGGTCAGCACGACCAGCCGATCGTCCAGCAGGGTCTGCGTAGGCCGCATCCAGAACTGGTACCAACTGCGACGGGGTCTTTTCGAATCCACCACACCCGGCAAGCGGAACGGGCTTGCGTCTTCTTCGGCTTGCGCAGTCGCCGGGGCCTGCGGAATGACCGGCTGCTCGATCGGCTCAACTCCGTCAGGCGATTCGATCTGAGACGGCCCCTCTAAGCCCGCCATCTTGAGCGGCTCACCATCTCCCTGTTGAGAGACCGGTTCGGTATCCCGCGCGTCTACCCCTGCATCCTGCTCCATCTCAGAGCTCGATCCGTCCTGCGGTTTTTGTTCGTGCTTCGCGATGATCTGTTCAAGACGAAGCGGGCACGGGTCGGTCGTGTCGTGCGCGGCATCCTGGCCGGTGGACTCGTGGTCCGGCTTGTCGGGCTCGGGCTGTTCGCCGGCTTTATTCAGTGCGTCGAAGATATATCCCATGGTCGAATCGCTCCGTGACTCAAGCGGCCATCCGCGGCTGTTCGGGGTTGACGGTGTTGATTTGATTGAACGACGGCATCATGTCGCCCAGCACGCGCTGCACCATCTCGACGCTGATGCGCGGGGTCTGCCTGACCAGCCCGAGCAGCAGGCAGTGGTCGCAGACTACATTGATCAGGCGGGGCAGGCCCCCGGTGAACTGCTGGATGGCGTCGATCGCACCGGGTTCAAACCGCACGTGCAGCGCGCCGGGGTCGATGCTCGCGATCTCCAGGCGGTGTTGAATATACGCGGCGGTCTCGATACAGCTCAGCGGTTGGAGCCGGCGGGCGATCACCACGCGTTGGCGAAGCGGGGCCATGCGCTGGGTTGACAGGCGGTCGCGCAGCTCGGGCTGGCCCACGAGTACGAGCTGTAGGAGCTTGAAGGTATCGGTGTCGAAGTTGCTCAGCAGACGCAGCTCTTCCAGCGCGTCATCGCTGAGGGTCTGGGCCTCGTCCACAAATAGGACGACCGGCCGGCCCTCGTGGGCACACTGCATCAGCTTGTGCTTAAGGGCTTCGAGTAGGGCCGCGTGGTCCGGGTCCGGGCCGGTGTCGATCCCGAGCATCCGGGCGAGGTGGCCGAGCAGCTCGTCCGCCGAGCGGTGTCCGTGAGCCAGCTGGACAATCGTCGCGTCTTTGTCGCAGCGCTTAAACATCGCCCGGGCGACGGTCGTCTTGCCCGAGCCGATGGCCCCGGTGACCAGCACGATCCCCTTACGCAGGCGGATCGAGTACTCGATCGCCGCGAGCGCCTCACGGTGCTGATCGCTGGCGTAGAAAAACCGCGGGTCCGGGGTGTTCTCGAACGGGGCGGTCTCAAGCTGGTAGTACGACAGGTACATCGGTCTTCAATCAGTTCACGGGCTCTTCACCCGGCAGCAGGCTCGCGGTCGATGCGTCAGGTTCGAGCTGCATCACCCAGCCCCTGGCCCGCTCCTTGAGCTCGTCCATCACGTGCGGCTTCTGCAGGTCGATGTACAGCAGCCCGCCGATCAGGATCAGCACCGACGCCATCACCGCCGTATTCAGCGGATAAAACACGTAGTACCGCATCATCCGGACCCGGCGGCGCCGGCGGGTGATCAACTCGCTCACCGCACCCAGCAGGGGCAGGTTCGTGTTGTCGGTGAGCTGCTTGGCATTGCGGTACGAACCGTCGCTGCGGTGGGCCAGGAACACGCTCGCGGTCCCGCAGGCCATGCCCAGGAACAGTGCCGTCAGCACCACCTGCGCGAGGTTCGGCGAGATCGGCAGGGGGTTGGCATCCGCCCGACGGATAAAGTCCATCTGCACCCCGCGCTCGCCGGTCTCTGCCGTCTGGCTCATCTCCGCGCGGCGGAGCCGGTCTTCCCAATACTGGATGTCACGCTCGGCCTTGGCCAGCTCGGCCTCAATCCGGCGGTACTCCGTCCGCACCGGGAGCATCTCATTGGTCGCCGCCGTCAGCGTCTGGATCCGCGACTCCCGCATCGACACCTGCTCCCGCAGCGCGTCACGGTCGGAGGTCACAACCGTCAGCTGCATCTCGAGGTCCGCCCGCTTGGGATTGGGTTGCTGCTGGGTCGAGGTCACCACCTGCTCGTCCAGCGCCGCGATCTGCTCGCGCACCGTCTGGGCTTGTGACGCCAGCGCCTGCACGTCCGGGTGTTGTGGCCGCATCCTCAGCACCGTCAGATGGTGGGCGATGTCGTCTTCGATCTCCTCCAGCTTCGTCTGCAGGCGCACCACCTGGGGGTTCGCGCCGTGCACCACCATCGGCACCGTCACCGGCTCTTGGGCAATCGCGCCCCGCAGCGACATGATCCGCTTCTCCGCGGTCTCCAGCTTCGTCTCCAAGTCCGCGAGGTCTTCCTGGGCTTTATTCAGCTGCGTCTGCACGCTGAACGGGTGGTCGGGCAGCAGGTCCGCGTGCTCGATCTCAAACGAGAGCATCGCGTTCTCCAGGTCCTCGACCCGTGTCGCCTGGGCCTGGGCCTCGGAACGGAAGGTGTTGGACATCTCCTCGAGCCGGCCGAGCATCTGCGCCCGCGTCCGCTTCATGTAGCTATCGACGAGCTGGTTGATGATCATCGCCGAGACGTCGGGGTCGTCCAGCACCAGCTCCAGACGGACCCTCACCCGGGTGTCGTCGTTGTACTCGTTGCTGACCAGCAGGAGCTGCTGCACCGTCTGCCGCAGCTGGACCACATCCATATCCGACTGGATATACCCCCGCTTGCGTAGCTGCGGCTCCAGGTCTTTGACCGCCCGCCCGATCGCCGGCTGGCTGGCGATCTCCTTGTAGAGCGCCGAGGCCGGGTCCATATACGAACGCGTCGCCCCGCTGTTGGTCATCTCCGTCAGCACCGGGTCGTTGCGCTGCTCAAAGTGTGCCGTCGCCCGGTACTTACGCGGCAGGAACAGCGCGCCGACCAGCACGGCCGCCATCATCACGAACGCCGGCACCGCAAAACGCCAGCGGTGCTGGCGGGCGATGTCGAACAACTCGTAGATCGCATTGGCCTGGTCTTGTTTCTTGCTCGCCATAATCAAACCATCCGTTCCGCGTGCCTCGCACGCACGAACCGGTTACTCCCCCGAGTCTCCGTACGGGCTCTGGCCCGTCGTCGTCGTGCCGACCGAGTCCGTGTTGTTCACCACCCCGGTGACCGCCCGCAGCGGCAGCAAGACCTGCTGCAGGCCCAGGGCCACCTTCGCCATGCCGTTGGCCGGCACGTAGATAATGTCGCCCTCCTGAAGCACCGCGTTCAGCGTCGTATCACCCCGGGTGATCATCTCATCGAGGTTGATCGTCATCCGCGCCCGCAACTCGCCGTCCGGGTTCGGCCGCAGAATCTGGATGTGTGTCGGGTCCGCCAGCTCAGTTGGTTGGGCCTGGGCCAGCGTGTTCAGCACGGTGTTCGAGCCGTTGTAGTAGTACGCCCCCGGCGCACCGACCTGCCCGAACACAAAAATCTTCTTGCTCGCATAGCGCGTAACCCGGACGCTCACGTCCGCATCCTCGTAGTAGAACTGCGCCAGCCGATTCACCTCCAGCCGGATCTCCTCGGTCGTCTTGCCCGCCACCGTGATCGTGCCCAGCAGCGGCAGGTTCACCTTGCCGTCCGGGCTCACCGTCTCGCGGTAGGCCTCCACCTCACGCACCCGATACGACTTAAACTCAAGCACGTCCGGGGGACCCACGCGGTAGGGCACATCGTTGACCACCGGGGTCGGTGTCTGAATGAACGCGTGGTAATCCGTGAACCGCTGCGTCGGGGCACAGCCGGTGGTCAACAGAATCAGCACGGCGGCGATCAGCCCGACCAGCGGGCCCCGGTACGTGTGTAGCAGTTGAATGATCATGGTTCGACCCCTTCCTTCTCATTAGCAGGCGTGGCGGTCCCAGAAGTGTGGCAGGGTCTTTGCGATCAGCCTCAGGTCCAGCCAGATCGACCGCTCGCGCAAGTACTGCAGATCGAGGTCGAGCTTCCGCTGCATCCCTGCCAGGTCGTTGGTGTAGCCATTTCTCACCTGCGCCAGCCCGGTCAGCCCGGGCGTCCCGAGCAGCCGGCGGTGCAGGCCCGGCAGCTCGACCGCCATCTGCTCCATCAGTTCCGGCCGCTCCGGCCGAGGCCCAACCAGCGTCATCTCGCCGCGAATAATGTTCAGAAGCTGTGGCAACTCATCCAGATGGCTCTTGCGGATCCATCGGCAACCGCGGATCACCCGCGGGTCGTTGTCCTGCGCGAACTGCGCTCCGCCTGCTTCGGCGTTCACACGCATCGTCCGCAGCTTCCAGATACGAAACAGCTTGCCGTCACGGCCAACCCGCCACTGTCGATAGAAGACCGGCCCGCCATCGGCCCAACGAATCCACAAACCGCAGCCCAGCAGTATCGGGCCCAACAACAGAAGGGCGAACAGCGCACCGCCCAGGTCGATCGCCCGTTTGACCAGCTCAAACGCCAGCCCCGGAGATCGAAGTGAAGGATCGCCCGACTTTTTCTTGTCTCGGACCCCCCAGTCCAGTGTGATGGCGTCAAACACGGTCATGTCGGTATCTCGTCCCGCAAACGTCCCGGGGGATTCGGCCTGCCCGCATTAACGCAGCGGACGGTTTGTCACGATCGCTATCGTCGGGAAGACAACACCGCTTAAACACTTTGTGCCGATTGCCCCGGCTGTACCCATAACAACACCCCCGCCAGCCCAAAACCGCAAGCCTATCGGACACAGCGCTAAAACCACCAAGTAAAACGGGGTACAGCCAACCTCCACATCCCCCGCAAGCATGCGTCTTCCAGGACACTTAACGCGACGATCGAGTCGTTCAACGCTCGGTTCCGTGAGGAATGCCTGAACGCGCACTGGTTCATGAGCCTGGATGATGCGCGTGACAAGATCGAATCATGGCGTGAAGATGACGACAATGTTCGTCTGACCCCCTCCTGAAAACTTGATCCAGGAGTTGTGAGAGAATCCACCCGGCGTTGAGCCGGAAAGGATTCCTCGATGAAGAAGCGTCACAGTGCCGAGCAGATCGTCGCGAAGCTGCGCCAGGTGGACCTGGAGCTTGGCAAGGGGCTGAAGGTCCCCGAGGTGTGTCGGCTGCTGGAGGTCAGCGAGCAGGCGTACTACCGGTGGCGGACGAAGTACGGCGGGATGGCGCCCCACTGGACGCTCCGTTGATGGCCAAGCAGATGAAGGAACTGGAGAAGGAGAACGCCAAGCTCAAGAAGCTGCTGGCCGAGGCGGAGCTGGACAAGGCGATCCTGAAGGAGGCGGCCCGCCCAAACTTGTAGACCCCGAGCGTCGGCGTCGGGCCGTTGACGCGGTGCGTCGTCGTTTGGGGCATGAGAAGGTGAGCGAGCGCCGGGCTTGCAGGGCGTTGAAGCAGCCGCGGAGCACGCAGCGTTACAAGCTCAAGCAGCCGGAGAAGGACCGTCCGCTGATCGAGGCGATGCGTGAGGTGGTCGATGCCCGGCCACGGTTGGGTTGCGATCGGGTTCATTCCGAGTTGTTGAAGCTGGGCTGGTCGGCGGGCTTTGGACGGGTCCACCGTTTATGGAAGCAGGAGAGCATGCAGGTGCCAAAGAAGCAGCGAAAACGCAGGCGATTGCAGGGTTCTGGGGGCAGCCACAACAGCTGTGTCCGACACAAGGCGATGCGCCGCAACCATGTGTGGAGCTACGACTTCGTGACGGACCGGACGGAGGACGGCCGTCAGCCGAAGCTGCTGGTGGTGCTCGAGGTAGTGTCCGTCAAGTTGCGCACTTTCATTGAAGCGATCTCCGAGGGATGGTTCGGTGGGTTGGGCCGGAGTGAGCGTAGCGAACGCAGGGCCAACC
>JBCDHS010000049.1:0-22431 GCA_038749735.1 Planctomycetota bacterium | reverse complement strand
AGCGATGCTACCCGCCGATTCACCGCGTTCGAGGGCCTTGAGGATCTTCATGCGTGTCTGTACTTCGATTGCCATCCGTGGCCTCCGGAGGGGAAAACCACATGATGACACACTGCCATAAAAAGCGCCAGCCGCTCTAGCGTCTTTCCTGGATCAAACCTCGGTGTCGAGGCTTGGCGCGTTGACCCAACGCGACGTTTTAGCCGCGGGAGGTTACGATCAACCTCCTACACATCGGATATGCCCTCGTAGCTCAACTGGATAGAGCAGCGGACTTCTAATCCGCAGGTTGCAGGTTCGAGTCCTGCCGGGGGTATTGAAAAACGCCACGGGGGATGCCCGTGGCGTTTTGTGTTGGGCAGTCCGGATGGGTTTACTCGAAGTCGCCCTTTGACTTGTCGCCGCCGGCAACGAGGAAGGCGATCAGGTCGCGCAGCTCGTCATCGGTCATGTTGTTGATCAGGCCCACCGGCATCGCTGAGGTGGGGAGTTCTTGGATCGCAGCGACGCTGTCGCGGGGGATCGTCTCGGTTTCTTCCAGCAAGACGTTGGGCTTGATGATCAGACGTTGCTCGTCCGCGCTGATCAGCCAACCCATCTTCGCTCCGCCTTCTTTGAGCGTGACCAGTTGCATGCTGTACTGCTCGGAGACGTCGGCATTGGGGTTGATGATCGCCTTGACCATATCCTGCGCGCTGTACTTGTTGGGCAGGCTGGTGAGGTCCGGGCCGATGATTGCGCCGTAGTTGGTCATCACGTGGCAGTTGGCACACTGGGCGACATAGAGCCCGGCCCCACGCTCGAAATTCCGGCCGGTCAGGTTGCCCTCGATGATGGTGTTCGCCTGCTCAATGGTGAGGTTACGCAGCTGCCCGGTGGGCTGGACCGCGGGGGGCATGCGATTGATCGGGGGTTCTTCGATCAGGCTGCCTAGATCAAGCTTCTCCTGCTCGCTCAGCGTCGCCACCGATTGAGCACGGATGCGCTTGAGGTATTTCATGAAGCTCCTGCCGCCTTCGGTCTGCGCCGCGCGGTTGAGCCAGGAGAAGAAGAACTGCCGCTGCTCGAGTGTCCAGCCCTCTTTGATCTCGCGGACCATGAAGGCGTAGAGCATCTGCTCGGTCGGCGGGGGGTGCTCGGTCATTTTTCGGATGACGGTGCCGTAGCGATCGTTCATTGCGGCGAGGTGGGCCCAGGCCGGGGGCTGGGGTGTGCC
Organism: Planctomycetota bacterium; assembly: GCA_038749735.1. Lineage (GTDB taxonomy): Bacteria > Planctomycetota > Phycisphaerae > Phycisphaerales > Phycisphaeraceae > JAHQVV01. Next base: position 21,215 of record JBCDHS010000049.1, on the reverse strand, counting down.
GGCGAGCTTGATCTTTTCGATCACCTTGGCGATCGCGTCTTCGTTGCCGAGAAAAATCTTCAGCCGCACCGCTTCGGTGGCAAGCTCAACATCCGCGGAGTTGGCCAGCGTGTCGATGTGCGGCTGAACATTCGCCAAGTGCGTGTCGGTCTTCTCGGCACCGCGGGCCATCGCCACTTGGATCGCACGGAGGTAGAACATCTTGCCCGTTGCGTCGAGATTGGCCGGGTCCACAGATTCGACAAATGCCAGGACCTCGCCCGGCTGGGTTCGGGCCAAGGCCAGGGCCAGCGTCACCCGTTTCGCGGGGTCCTGCTCGGCCTTGGCCTTTTCAAGCCAGCGGTCCACTGGCTGATGCTCCAGCGCGACCCGGGCCGCAAAACGGACGAACCGGTCTTCGTGACCCAGGTGGGGCCAGGCCGCGTCGACAGCCTCGGCCGGGGCCTGGGACGAGTGGTGCTGCTCGAGTTCACGCCGCAGCCTGGCCAGGTCGTTCAGCGGCGGGAGGTTGGGCTCGGCCTGGTCCTTGTTCCCGAAGTACACCACGCGGTAGAGCTTGGACTCCAGGCGTCGGCCGCCGGTGGTGAAGTACATCGCTCCGTCGGCGCCGATGACCGCGTCGGTCACGGGCAACGGCTTGCCGGACACGAAGGGCTCGAACTCGCCGCGGTAGGTCGCGCCATCGGGGGTCAGATGGACGGCGTAGATCACGCCGTAGGTCCAGTCGAGGATGTAGAGGGCGGACTGGTACTTGGTTGGGAACTTGGCCCCGTAGCCGAAGGTCACGCCGGTCGGTGAGCCGGGGCCGATCTCGACGGAGGCGGGCAGCGACTCGGGGTAGTAGCTGGGCCACTTGCCGCTGCCGTTACGCCAGCCGAACTCGGCGCCGCTGACACAGTGGTTGACGCGGGTGGGCCGGTACCAGGGCAGGCCCAGGTCCCATTCCATGTCTGAGTCGTAGGTGAACAGCTCGCCGTTATGGTCAAAGGCGATGTCGTAGCTGTTGCGGAAGCCGGTGCAGTGGACGGTAAAGTTCGAGCCGTCGAAGTCCATCCGGCCGATCCAGCCGCCGGGGGCCATCACGCGGGTGGCGTGGCCGTTGGCGTCGGGCTCGCGTTTGAGCAGTTGGTCTTCTTCCCAGTTGTTCGGGCCACGGCTGTCGGTGAACTCGGGGAGGGGGGTCATATTGCCCGAAACCATATAGATGCCGTTGCCGTCGGGGGCGGGGATCAGCGCATGGGTGCCGTGCTCGCCGCCTCCCTTGACCGCCAGGAGCAGCTCGGAGCTGTCGTAGATCCCGTCGCCATCGCTGTCGGTGACCGTCTCGACGCCGCGGCCGGTGGCCATCATGTAAAGCGTTTCATTGATGTAGAGCAGGCCCTGGGCGCCCTTCATCTGGACCTGATGTTTGACGACAGTCGCCTTAGCCTCGTAGTCATCCACTGGTGGCGGGGTGATCTGAAAAAGCGTGCCGTACTGGTCGGCGGCGAAAAGGGTGCCTTCGGGCCCGTTGCAGAGCGCGACCCACGACCCTTCACCTTCGCCGGTCTGGTGGATCAGCTCGACCTGGAACCCGGGGGGTGCGTCCATGGCGTCATCGGCGCGCGGATTCTCCGGCGCAGGCGGCTCGGGCAGATCCAGGACATCTGGCTCGGGCGGGTTAGTTGCGGGACTGGATGTGGTCGCGGTCGTGGTGCTCGAGGTGTTGCTGGTCTTTTTCGTATCGCCATCCGAACTGCTGTTTCCACAGCCGGCCAGAAGGCCTCCTGTAAGCAGCACGGCCAGGCAGGCACCGGCCAATCGTCGTGAGTGCTGGATGAAGAACAAAGGGAACCTTTCGTCGTAGAAGTTGGATGATAGTGATCGTTTTATAGCAGGATTAATTACATGATCCAACATAAAACCTAAGCTTGTTTTGGGGTAAATTGCGACTCTGTGGTAATTTCGAACGCCTCGTTTGTGTGCCCTGTTTCTAGGTCTGGATTGCTGCTGCCTGAATACTAGGACCGATCTTCCGTCTCGACCTTCATTCGTATCGCCGCAACACCCATTCGACTGAGCGATTGAGAGTGTTGCTCAGCTATTTCGAAGGTCTCACAGACCAGATACATCGCCGAGCCCGAGCCGGTCACGTGTGGGTTCTGGCCCAGTTCCCGGCAGCTTTCGGCGATCTCCCGCATCTTTGGCGCGGTCAGCATGGCGGCCTGCACGAGGTCATTTGATGGCTCAAGGCTCAGTAAGTCGATTACACGTTGATGATACAACTCAGCGCCATGAGGCCTGGTGTGATCTAGTTCTCCGCTTAACCGATCAAAGGCCCGGTAAACCTGTTCGGTCGGGCAAGGCACGTCCGGCAGGATCAGCACGAGATTTAACGCGTTGTGCGGCTGGACCGGGTCGATCACATCACCGATGCCGCTGACCCTGGCCGCGCGGTGGCCGAGTTGGATGTGGACCGCAAAACCGATATCAGAGCCTAACCGCAGGCCCAGTTGGACCAACTGATCTGAGCTCAGGCCGAGGTCAAACAGGACATTCAGGCCGACCATCATCCCCGCGGCATCCGCCGAGCCTCCGCCCAGCCCGCTCCCAGCCGGTATGCGCTTGATCAAGTTCGCTGCGATCGGAAGTCCACGCCCGACGTATTCCTGCATCAAGCCGTGAGCGCGGCAGGCAAGGTCGGATGCGATGGGCCAGTCGATGGTCTGTCGCAAGGGTGCGTCTTGCGCAAATGAGCGGCTGAATCGGCTGGGCAGCTCATCGAGCGCCTCCAGCGACAAGGTGTCGGCGAAGCAGTGTCCCAGCCCGAGCATGAGGCTGTCGATCGGGTGCATCCCGTCGGGTCTGGGCGGGCCGACGGAGAGGGTGAGGTTGATCTTGGCTGGGCATACGACAGAGACCGCTCGGTCGGCCAGTCGGCGCAAGAACGGTGTCGCGTCGGGTGGGGTCATCGTTTGGGGCGGGCCCGTCGAGGGCTTTGGCAAGTGGCTATTCGGCCACGCCGTTGAGCGAGTCGATGTCAACCGTCTGCTCGGCAAGATCGGGGCTCTCGGCAACCGGCTCGTTTGTAACCAGTGGCTGGTCAAGTTCGAAGCCCGCGGGCAGGTCGAGCATGGTGATGGTCTGCTCGGCGTCGAGGCCGAGCATGATGCAGCCGTGCAGCTGGGCCCAGAGGCGTTTCGCGGCGGCCTGGTCCCCAAGCAGCTCAGACCAACCGGCGACAATCCGGCGAACGATCGCGGGCAGCGCTTCGCCGTGCTGGCGGCGGCCAACGCTGTTGAGCCAGTACATCAGTCGGTACTGTTCGGGCTGCTCGGCCGCAGTGCGTGCATACATCACGACCGTCCGGTTAAGCGGCATACGCAGCTCGGCGTGCTCGGCGACCGCATCAAAACGACGCTGACAGACCGCATCCAGCAGCGTTCGCTTGTCCTTGAAGTAGCGATAGATCGAGCCGACCGCACAATTCAATTGCTTCGCGATCGTGCGGATGGTGGTGCCATCATAGCCCCGTTCGCGGAGGACCCGTGCGGTGGCGTCGAGGATCTGCGAGCGGTCCAGGCAGGTGGGCGGCTTGGGCATCGGCGTCACCGGCGGGCCGGGGTTACCAAGATTCGCGGAAGGGGCAAAGGCCTCAGCGGTGGGGCCCACAGCGGGAAAGGGATCGCGTCCTGCGTTCATGGTGTGTTCACCTCCCTGTGAACGACCGTGGTTGGGGTTAATAAAAGGAAAATGCTACAAAAGCAGACCGATAAGTATAAGTCTACCATCGGATGGTTGGCGTCACACCCGCCAGAGATTTTCCACCGCCGATTCACCGGGCCAGCCAAACCGCTAAACCGCATACCAGCGCGCCGATCGCGCCCGATACCAAAGCAGTCAGGGCCAGGGCGTGACGCTCACGGAATCGGCTGATCCGCCTCATCAGCCCCCACGGATAGACGGAGCACTCGCGTCCGGAACGATAGCGGATCAGGTCGTCGATCATCGCGGGCATATCCGCGTAGCGGTCGGCGGGGGACTTGGCCAGTGCCTTGAGGCAGATCGCCTCGAGCTCGGGCGGGATTTTGCGGTCCGGTGAAGCCTCGTGCGGGATCGGGGTCGGGCGATCCAGGACTTGCTCCAGCACTTCGTCCACATCATTGCCGTAGACCAGATTCTTGGCGGTCAGAATCTCGAAGAGCACCGAGCCGAGGTTGTAGATGTCGGTCCGCTCATCGACCTCATCGCCGCGGGCCTGCTCCGGGGACATATACAGCGGCGTGCCGTAGCGTCGGCCCGGCTGGGTCAGTTCCATCGAGATCGCCGCGGCTCCCGTAGGCTGATCGATTTCGATCGAGGCCTTCTCGCCGCGCACCTTCGCCAGCCCCCAGTCCAGCACGGTGACCTCACCGAACTCGCCAACTAAGATGTTCGCGGGCTTTAGATCGCGATGGATCACGCCCTTTTGGTGCGCGTACGCCAGGGTCTGCCCTGCGTCGATGAGCAGGTCCACCATACGCGGCAGGGGGAACTGGGCCTCCACGAGCCGATCCCGTGCGGACAGGTCCATCAGGATCGAGCGCAGGTCACGGCCCTCGAGCTTCTTCATGGTGAAGAACAAAGTGCCGTAGCGGTCCCGGCCCAGCTCGTAGACCGGCACCGTGCCGGGGTGGGGGATCATCGCCGTCACCCGGGCCTCGCGGAGGAACCGCTTGATCTCGAGTTCTGAGTCCTGCAGGTGTTCGTGCAAGGTCTTATAGACGACCCGCCGGTGCAGGTTGCGGTCCAGGCAGGTCCGCAGTTCTGCCGTGCCGCCCTCGGCCAAGCCCTCAAAGTCTTCGTACTTCAGCGCGCCTGACGGCCAGTGCTTGGGAAGCGGGCGGTCCGTCTCGGCAATCAGGATCGGGTGCTTTGTGCCGGGTTTACTCAGTGGCTCGGCCATACCGACACGATACCCGCGCGGCCCGGTGTTGACGAACAACACAACCCTGGACCCGATCGGCACGCCGTCGAAACCCTAGCCATCGGTGATACAGCCGTGCGAGGCGTCCTGGACGCACTTGATGTACTTCCAGAGCGTGCCCGCGGTCGCCTTGTAGGGTGGGGCGACCCAGGCCTTACGCCTTCTTGCCAGTTCATCGTCGCCAACCGATACGCTGATCTCGTGCGTCTCGTCGTCGATGGTGATCGTGTCGCCGTCCTGCACCAGGGCGATCGGCCCGCCGTCCTGGGCTTCCGGGACGACGTGCCCGATGATGAAGCCGTGCGAGCCGCCGGAGAATCTGCCGTCGGTGATCAGCGCCACATCATCGAGGAAGCCGGCCCCGGCCAGCGCGCTGGTCGGTGTCAGCATCTCGGGCATGCCCGGGCCGCCCCGGGGCCCTTCGTAGCGGATGATGATCACATCGCCCGACGCGATCTTGCCGTCTTCCAGGCCCTGGAGCATGTCTTCTTCACAGTCGAAGACCCGGGCGGGGCCGGTGAAGCGGAGCCCCTGCTTGCCGGTGATCTTGCCCACCGCGCCGCCGGGCGCGAGGTTGCCCTTGAGGATCGAGATGTGACCGCGCGCCTTGAGCGGGTCCTCGACCGGGTGGATGATGTCCTGCTTGGGGGCAAGCCCGGGTAACTCGGCCACATTCTCCGCGACCGTCTTACCGGTCACGGTCATCTGATCACCATCAATCAGGCCTTCGCCCAAAAGGTATTGAATCACCGCCGGGACACCGCCGACCTGGTGCAGGTCCTCCATGACATATTTGCCCGACGGCTTGAGGTCGGCCAGTAGCGGGATGCGATTGCTCACCGCGAGGAAGTCATCGATCGAGAGATCGATGTCAAACGCCTTAGCCATCGCGATCAGGTGCAGCACGGCGTTGGTCGATCCGCCCAGGGTGGTGATGAGCACCATCGCGTTTTCAAACGAGGCGCGGGTGACGATGTCCCGGGGCTTGAGGTCTTGCTCCAGCAGCCGATGCATCGCCCGTCCGGCCGCGCGGCACTCGTCGGCCTTCTGCGGGTCTATCGCCGGGGTCGAAGACGAATAGGGCAGGCTTAGGCCGAGCATCTCGATCGCGCTGGCCATGGTGTTGGCCGTATACATCCCCCCGCAGGCGCCGGCGCCGGGGCAGGACTCGGCCACGATGGTCTGGCGCTGCTCCTCGGTGATCGTGCCGCTTAGGGATTGGCCGTAGGACTGGAAGGCCGAGACGACGTCGAGCTTTTCCTCTTTGCCGTTGAGCGTTGTGCAGCCGGGCTTGATCGTCCCGCCGTAGACCATGATCGCCGGCCGGTTGAGCCGGCCCATCGCGATGACCACACCGGGCATGTTCTTGTCGCACCCGGGCAGGGCGACCAGCGCGTCATACCACTGGGCCCCCATCACCGTCTCAACCGAGTCGGCGATCAGGTCACGCGACTGCAGAGAAAACGACATGCCGTCGGTGCCCATCGAGATGCCGTCGGAGACGCCGATGGTGTTGAACCGCATCCCAATCAGCCCCGCCTCGACCACCCCCTCGCGGACAAAGCCCGCCAGGTCATTGAGGTGCATATTGCAGGGGTTGCCCTCGTACCAGCACGCGGCGATACCGACCTGCGCCTTGTCCATATCCTCGGGCGAGAGACCGGTGGCGTAGAGCATCGCCTGGCTAGCGCCCTGGCTTTTTCGCTGGGTAATTCGGGACGAGTAGGGGTTGAGGGGGGTCGTCATCGGCAGGCCTTGTGCAATCGAAGCGTCGTAAGCTGCGTAGTTTAGACCACCGCCCTAAGACTGTCACGGGTCTAGCGGGCTGGGCTCAAGGGTGATGGCCAGCTCGTGTTGCTCGCTACCCCGTTCGACGACAAGTTCCACGACCTTGCCGGGCTCGGCATGGAAAACCACGGTCGGCCGCACCAATGGGTCTTCCTGCCAATTGGCCGCGTCCCGGCCGTTGACGCAGAGGATCAGATCGCCATCTCGTAGGCCCGCCCGGTACGCCGCCCCGTCGGGCACGACATGGGCGGCCATCGCCCCACCTTCTAAAGAGTCGGGGATGAATGTCGCCTGCGCCCGGTTGATGTCCGGCAACTCATCCGCCGGATCGACCCTCGGCCCGAAGTACACCCGCTTACCCGGCCCATCGATCACGACCGCCCGGTTTCGCAGCGCCTCCATCCCAAGGTGGTAACCGACTGTCGGGTGGTCTAAGCCACTCAGCGTGACTTCTGCGAATGACGGGCTCAGATCAACCTGCCCCAGGTCCAACTCACCGATCATGAACCGATCGACCACGGCCGTGGGCTGGACGACGAACCCCGCGCGGGCCGCCGGGCTGTACCCAGCCTCCAGCGTGATCCACTGGTCGGGGTTGGCCTGGGTCCACTTCTCCCACTGGGCCTGACTGAGCATCACGCCGTCCCCGCTCCCGGTGTCCAGCTTGGCCTCGACCGGTTTGCCATCCACGATGACTTCAAAGGTCAAGAGCCCATCATCTGAATCGACCATCGGGAACCAGACCCACTCATCTCTGACCCTCTCGGGCAGCCGGGTCAGGAAGTCCTGCCGGCGGTCGGGGTAGTAGATCAACCAGATGACGCTATCCAGGAGCGGCCAGCCAACCGCGCCATCGATCAGGGACATGTACGGAAACGGCAGCACATAGATCTGCTGCGGCGGCTGTGGCCCCCGGCCCAGGGCGGGCTTGAGGTCCACGGTGGCAGTGGAGAATCGGCCGGACTCATGCGCTAGTGTTTCGATCCCAAGCCGATCGGCTGTGGGACCGAATAGCGCGACGCCCCTGTTGAAACCCGTGTCCATGATCATCTTCACCGGCACCCCGTTGAGCACGATCGTGCAATGCGGCGAGCCATCGACGAGGTCGCGTTCACCGGAGATCGCGACAGAGAAGCCGGAGGATTCTTCCGCCGCTTCTTGTGCGTGGGTCGCGTGCCCGATCGCCACAAGTGTGAAACACCAATAAGTCAGAGCCCGTCTGGCAAGGCTGCACCTCATCGGTCCCCTTCATGATTGATTGGTTTGAATTCGGACCGCATCAGTGACTCATAGACCTTTGTGCCCAGCTCGATCTGTTTCACACTGACCCACTCGTCCTTGGTGTGGGCCGGGTGCGGGCTGCCCGGCCCCAGGACCAGGGCGGGCAGGCCGGCGTCGCCGAAGTAGCCGGCGTGGGTGCCGAAGGGCGCACCGACACACGGGCGGCGGATGTCGTGGTCAAGCAAAGCCTGCCTGACCACGTCGATCACCCCGGCGCTGCGGTCGGGAAGCAGGGGTGGGTGGGCGACCTTCAGCTCCTGTTCGTAGTGCAGCTCGGGGTGATCGGCTTTGAGCGAATCGAGCAACGCGGCCACGGTGGGCAGGATCGTGGTGTGGTCTTCGCCGGGCACCACGCGTCGGTCGATCTCGCAGACGCAGAGGTCGGGGATGATGTTCGGGGCCGATCCGCCACGGATAAGGTTGACGCTCGACACGGCCGGCCCGGTCAGGTCGTGCTCAGCGTCGAGCCTGTCGATGTATTCGCGTTGCAGAAGGGACAGCGCCGCGACCATATCGCGGATCGCCGAGTGCGACTCGCTGGGCAGCGAAGAGTGCCCGGCCCGGCCGCGCGTGGTCAGGGTCCAACGCACCACGCCGTTGTGAGCGATCACCGGCGTATGCTCGGTGGGCTCACCCACAATCACCAATGAAGGTGACCAGCCTTGGCTGGGCAGGTCGTTCTGGATAAAGCTCTGTACGCCGGTCATGGCGATCTCTTCATCGACACTGAAGAGCAGCGCGATGTTGTTGGGCCGGTCCCCCTCGCCCCCGGAGTAGTTCCGCAGGGCCCAGAGCATGGCGGCGCCGGTGCCCTTGGTGTCGCAGGCACCGCGTCCCCGCAAGCGATCGCCCTCAACGATCTCCCCGCCAAACGGGTCGATGGTCATCCCCTCGACCGCGACGGTGTCGAGGTGGCTGTCGAACAGCACCCAGGGCCGATCCTCGCCGACGCGGCAGGTCAGCAGCAATTGATCCGCCTGCCCCACGACCGGCAGCAGCTCGATCTCGAGCATCCAGACGCTCGCGATCTTCGATAGATACTCAACCAGTTCCGCTTCGGCGCGGGGGCGGCCGCTCACCGCGGTATTGACGGTGTCGATCCGGACCATCGCCTGCAAGAGTTCGGTCACCGTCTCGGGGATGTCCTGGCCGGTTGGTGGTACGATCGGCATCGTATTCAGTGTAACGCAGTCGCTGCTCCCAACACGATCACGCCACCCATGGTTACGCCGCCGAAAGACCAAGGCACGCCCTCGATTACCCTGGACCCGCGCGGCATCGCCGAGCTTGCCGCCGAGCTACAGCGTCGTGCCGCGGCGCAGCACCGCCGGGTCGTGCTCGCCATCGCCGGCGTCCCCGGCAGCGGTAAGAGCACCCTGGCCAAGGCCCTGGCCATCCACCTCAACCGCGCGGCCCAAGCCCCGGCTGCCGATGGCTACGCCGTCGTCCTCGGCCTCGACGCCTTCCATCTCTCCAATGACAGGCTTGAATCGCTCGGCCTGACCGAACGCAAGGGCAGCCCGCAGAGCTTTGATGCCCAGGGCTACCTCAAACTGTTGTCGCGTTGTCGTGACCCCCGACATACTTTCGACCTACCCGTCTACGACCGCAAGCTCCATGAGCCAGTCTATAGCGGCAAGGCTGAAGACCGCGTCGGCCCCGGCACGCGTGTCATCTTAACCGAGGGCAACTACCTGCTGCTCGACGCGATCCCCTGGTCCGCGATCGACGAGCTCGCTGACCTGCGCCTGTGGCTGGAGACCCCGGCCGAAAAGGCGCGGGCCTGGCTGATCCGCAGGCATATCTCGGTCGGCCGATCGCTCGAGCAAGCGGTCCGGCGTGTCGAGGAGAATGATGCCATGAATGCTGATCTTGTACTCGAAAAATCGCGGCACGCCGACAAGCTGGCCCGCTGGCCCGACTCAAGCTTTGCGGGCTAGAGCGTCATGCGTCAATCATGGCGGTTACTGCCTTGCTCCCCCTTCCCTCTTAGGGAGGGGGCGGGGGGCGAGGCGTAAGATCAACCGCGGTCTACGATCAGCAAATCGGCAAGCACCGCAAGCGTTCTGTTCGCAAACTTCGCTTCGATCCCGGACACCCGACCCTCCCCCCAACCCCCTCCCTGAGAGGGAGGGGGAGCAAGGCAGCAACGGCATCATTGACCCATGGCGCTCTAAGCCAATGGCTCTAGCGGGCCCGGCATACCAATCACGAATAACGATATAACGATTGATCCGCATCCCACTGCACTCAAATGCGCTTAAGCATTTCTTAGCCGCCGTGTGTTACGCGATGGCTAGCTAAAACGGCCCGCGCAGCGGGTTCATACACACGTTATCGTGCCCGGGGATGATCTGATCGGCGATCTCGATGACCTCTTTCAGGCTCTGCTGCGCCTGCTCGACATCGAAGCAGCCCCGCAGCACCTTGCCCGCCTCGAGGTGCTCGATGCTCGGCACCGCGTCGCCCGCGACGACCGTGGTCACCCGGGCGTCCGCCAGCAGCAAGCCGCAGGTGCCCGGGGTAAACCCCGGCGAGGGGAACAGGTCTACCTGGTCGGCGATCTTGTCCGGCGCCGCATTGCACTTCTGAAGGATCGCGACCTCGGCCTTCAGAAGATCGCGGACCTGCTCGTCGCCTTCTTCCTGCTCAAAACGGGCGATCAGGTCACGGCCGACCACCTCGCGCTCCTGCTCGCCGATCAGCCAGTCCGCGTCGGGGAACGCGGCTAGCCCCATCCGATGAGCGGGGCGGAAGCAGGTGAGAAAGACATGGGTGATGTCGGCCGGCGTCAGGCCGCTGCGCTCGGCCAGCCGCGCGACCAGCACCTGAGGCGGCAGGCCGGGGTCGACGAGGATGGTCTTGTTCCCGCTGCGGATGAGTGTGGTGGTTGCGTGCGGGGTTCTTGCCGGGCCCTGCCGGGTCCAGAGGTCGTGGGCACTCAGAGCGCCGATGCTGATGATTCGCAATTCCATGGGCTTGGCCTACTCCCCGCTGAGGTGATCGATCTGCCGCCAGGGGAGGTTGCCGCCGAGTTCTTCCTTCCGCTTTTTGAGCGCCTGCAGCACGGTATCGGGCAGCAGCAGGCCCAGCCGGTCGATCTCGCCGCCCGCGGCGATCTGCTTGATGAGGGTTGAGCTGGTAAAGCCGTACGCCTCGCCGGACATGACAAAGACGGTCTCGATCTCGGCGATCGCGCGGTTGGTCAGGGCGAGCTGGAACTCGAAATTCAGGTCGGTCACGTTGCGCAGGCCACGGAGGATGGCGGTCGCGTTGATCCGCTTGGCGTAATCAACGGTCAGGCCTTCAAACGTGTCCACGACGACATGATCCGCACATTCCTGTCGGACGAGCCGTTCGATCATGTCCCGGCGCTGGTCCTGGGTGAAGATCTCGCTCTTGGCGGGGTTCTTGCCGATGGCGACAATGAGCTTGTCAAACATCGCCTGGCCGCGTCGGATCACGTCGAGGTGACCGTTGGTGATGGGGTCGAAGGTGCCGGGGAACAGGCCGATCTTTTGATGTTCGTTCGTGCGGGCAGGCATGATGCGGCGAGTATAGCAGGGTAGGGTGGTGGCCAAGGCCCCGGGTGCCGGCCCGTCAATCTACCCGAATCGCCCGCTTTGTACAGCCTAATCAAGCCGATCCACGCAACCGGTACAGCCGGACCGTTGAGCGCGGGCTTTTGTTCGCCCCGGCTTGCATCGGCCCGGTCCAAATCGGTAACTACCCCTGTCCCGCGAGCGACCCGGCAAACGACACCGAGTCAAACGCGGGGCCGGTCGAACCCGCCCCGGCCAACGCCGGAGCCGACCGCACAACATCCGCCCTGGATCGGGTCTCGTTCCGGTTGCCTCCCCGGACGAGACCTTTTTCATTTCTCGCCTCATCGGCGCTGCAGCACGACGCAGTTGCAGGTAATCTCCAAGGCTAAGGACGGATCGATCGCTTCCGGGCACGGATCGCATGGCCGCGCTGGCGCGGCTACTCAACTCGACGCTGCTTCTCTACCCAGGGCCCGCCGTGACGCTACTGACCTTCCTGCTGTTTACCGGCCTGGTCGCCGCCGTGACCTGGTGGCTGACCCACAAAGACGACCACGGCACCTCGGCCGGCTACTTCCTCGCCGGGCGGAGGCTGGGCGGTGTGGTCATCGCCGGCTCGCTGCTGCTGACCAACCTCTCGGCCGAGCAACTGGTCGGGCTCAATGGCGCGGCCTTTGGCAACGGGCTGCACGTCATGGTCTGGGAGGTCCTCACCGTGGTCTGCATGGTGCTCATGGCCTGGTTCTTCCTGCCACGCTACCTCCGCAGCGGGATCGCGACCGTCCCCCAGTTCCTTGAGGTCCGCTTCGGGCCTTCGACCCGCGCGATCACCACGCTGATCTTCCTGCTCGCTTACGCCGTCATCCTGCTCCCGATCATCCTCTATGCCGGCGCGACCGGGCTCAAGGAGATGATCGATATCTCCGGCCTGACCGGGATCAAGAGCGACACGGCCATCCTCTGGCTGACCGTCTGGCTGGTCGGGCTGATCGGGTCGGTCTACGCCCTGTTCGGCGGTCTGCGTACGGTAGCGGTGTCGGACACGCTCAACGGCGTGGGCCTGCTCGTCGGGGGGCTGCTGATCACCTACTTCGGGCTGGTCGCGGTGGGCGAGGGCAATGGTGCGGGCGCGGGGCTCGAAGCGATCCGCACCGACCAGGCCGACCGGCTGAACTCCATCGGCGGGCCGGACGACAGCGTGCCGTTCTGGACCATGTTTACCGGCGTCATGCTGATCATGACCTTCTACTGGTGCACCAACCAGCAGATCATCCAGCGGACGTTCGGGGCGCGTAACCTGGCCGAGGGGCAGAAGGGCGTGTTCCTCTGCGGCGCGCTGAAATTGCTCGGGCCGATCTACCTCGTCCTCCCGGGCCTGATCGCGTACCAACTCTTTACCAGCGGCGATATCCAGCACATCAAGGGTGACAACAGCTACGGCGCCCTGGTCGCGCACGTGCTGCCCGACTGGCTGGTCGGGTTCTTCGCGGCCGTGGTTGTCGGGGCGATTCTGAGTTCGTTCAACTCCGCGCTTAACGCGACGACCACGCTCTTTTCCTTGGGCATCTACAAGGCCCGGATCAAACCCGAGGCCACCGAGCAGCAGGTCGTCACCTCGGGCAAGTGGTTCGGCTGGGGGATCGCCGTGGTCGCGATGACGATCGCGCCGCTGCTGGCCCAGACCCAGAGCATCTTCCAGTACCTGCAGACGATGAACGCGATCTACTTCATCCCGCTGCTCGCGGTGGTGGTCGTGGGGATGCTGACCAAGCGGGTCACGGCCAAGGCGGCCAACACTGGGTTGATCGTGGCGCTCGTGCTGCTGATGGCGGGCTACTTCATCCCGATCGGCAACAAGGTCACGACCGACGAGGCCTACGTCCCGGCGGCGCAAGCCCAGGCAATGATCGACGGTGGAGCGGTCGAGCTGGCGCGAGTTGAGTCCCCCCCGACCCTCGCCGAGCGTCAGGCCGCCGCTGAAGAAGGCCGCAAGGCAGAGCCCGCCGAGTTTGTCAAGCTACGGACAACCAACATGTCGTCCAAGACGATCTCGGGTGACCTGGTCCCGACCTTTCATTATGTAGCGATTGTGTTCGTCCTGGCGATCGGCATCATGCTTGCAATCGGCGCGGTTGCGCCCCGGCCCGAGCCGTGGGTCCATGAGCACTCGGGGGATGTGGACGTCAAGCCCTGGAAATATTCGTACCCGGTGGGGATCGCGTTGCTGGTGCTCGTCTTCGTGATCTACCTGGTCTTCGCCGACTTTACGGTGCTGGGTGGTTAACCCATCTGTGCTCAGGCACTCGAGGCGCTGGCGAGGATCGCGGCACCAAAGAAGATGATGATCAGCAGGTAGATGACGAACTCGATGATGGTAAGGATCACCGCGGCGATTGCGAGCCCGCGCGGCTCTTTGCCCAATGCGATCAGCCCGGAGAAGAAGCCGATCACCGTAAAGAGCGGGCAGGTGAACAGCCCGAGCAAGGCCATGATGAAGGCGAAGGTGCCCAGCCCGTTGGTCTGCTGGGCGTAGACGTTGACGACCTGCTGCTGGGGCATGTAATGCGGGGCCTGGGGCGGCATCGGCGGGGGCATCATGGGCTGGGGGTAGACCGGTGTGGCGGGCGGCGGGGGCTGGATCGGGGGCGGGTGGACCGGGCTGACCTGCGGACGCTGGACGGGGGGCTGGGTGGGCTGGACATCATCGACATCGAAGTTCGCCCTGGCCGCGGCCTCTTCTGCGGTGTTCGCCTCGATGAGTTGCGAGACCTCCTTGCCGGTGCCCCGGTCTCGGCCCGTCACATTGAACCATGCCATCGCTTGCTCCCAAAGTCTCGCCCGCAGTGCCGGGGCGTCGTCACGTACAGTCTACATCTGCCGGTCCAGCAGGCGGTAACTGATCGCCTCGGCGACATGCTGGGCCAACACGCCGTCGCTGGCTTCGAGGTCGGCGATCGTCCGCGCGACCCGGCGGATCTTGTCGTACGCCCGGGCCGACAGCCCCAACTCGCTCATCGCCTGCTTGAGCAGGTCCTTGCCCGCGTCATCAAGCACCGCGACCTGGTCGAGCTCGCGCCCCGAGAGCAGTGCGTTACGCCTGGCCCGCCCGTTGCCCCGGCCCAACTGGCGACGGCGGGCGGCAAGCACCTGCTCACGCATCTCGGCGGAACCGCTGCCCTTGGCCTTCCCGGTGAGCTGCTGGTAAGGGACCGGGGGGACCTCGACATGGATGTCGATACGATCGATGACCGGGCCGGACAGCTTGGCGAGGTAGCGGTCCATGGCGCGCTGGCCGACCTCGTCGGCGGGCTTGTCGCCCTTGGGCGTCGGGTTCATGGCGGCGACGAGCATGAACTGCGCGGGGAAACGGATCGCCGAGTGGGCCCGGGCGATGGTGACGTCGCCGTCCTCCAGCGGCTGGCGGAGTGTCTCGAGGACCGGGCGGGGGAACTCGGGCATCTCGTCCAGAAAGAGCACGCCGTGGTGGGCGAGCGAGACCTCGCCGGGCCGGGGGATCGTGCCGCCGCCGATGACCGCCGCGGGCGAGGCGGTGTGGTGGGGTGTCCGGACCGGCCGGCGGGTGATCAGCGACTGGCCGCGCGGGGCCTGGCCCACGGCCGAGTAGATCCGTGTGACCTCCAAAGCCTCGTCGCGGGTCAGCGGCGGGAGGATACCCGGCAGCGCGCGGGCGGACATCGTCTTGCCCGTGCCCGCCGGGCCGATCATGGCGATGTTGTGCCCGCCGGCCGCGGCGACCGTCATCGCCCGCTTGACCGCCTCCTGGCCACGGATGTCGGCGAAGTCGATCGCGGGCGCATCATTCAGAAGCTGGCTCTCGACATCCATCGTGGCGACCGGCTGGATGTCGTGCTGCTCGTTGAGGAAGCTGACCACCGTCGCCAGCGTGTCGGCCGGGTAGACCTCGATCCCGTCCACCGCCGCCGCCTCGTGCGCATTTTCGACCGGGACGACCACGCCATCGAACCCACGATCCCGACACAGCAGCGCCAGGTTGATCACCCCACTCACCGGCCGCACTCGGCCGTCTAGCGCCAGCTCCCCGGCAAACATCAGGCCCTTATGCAACTGCGTCGTGATAATCCGCCCGGCCAGGAGCATGCCGACCGCGATGGGCAAGTCATACACCGGGCCTTCCTTGCGGATGTCGCCGGGGGCCAGCGAGATGAGCTGTCTGGCCAGGGGGTAGGGGTAGCCGCTGTTGGTGATCGCGGCGCGGACACGTTCGCTCGATTCCTTGACCGCCGCGTCGGGCAGGCCGACCGTTGTTGTTTTGGGCATCTGATCGGCCGCGACATCGACCTCGACCTCACAGGCCAGCGCGTCGATCCCCTGGAGCACGAAGCTGTGTACTTGAGCGAGCATGGGCGGAGTCTAGCCGGTAAGTTAAAAGGAGGCCTGATTCACTGCGGGGTTGTGTGTCTGGCGCGCGTGTCAAACACGCTGAGCATTGGAGCTACTCCGCCTCACGCAGCCGCTCACGAACGGCATAGAACGCTTCGCGTGCGGCCCGCTCGACGCGCGGGTCGCGGTCGTTGCCCCGGCCATTCAGCGCCGACAACGAAGCTCGCCCACCGATCGCGCCGAGGACCCGGACACAGGCCAGGCGGACGTCGGCGTCGTTATTGGTGATGTACGTGAGCACGGCCTGCTCCGAACTCGGGCCGTTGCGGATCAGCGCCGCCTCGACCGCCTCGGTCTCCAGCATCAGCCAGGGTACGATCAGCTCCGCGGCGTCTGCCGAACGTTGCGCCGCGACCACATTGAGCGCGGTGCGGACCTGGTCGCGAGGCGAGCGTTCATTCAGCAGCAGCGGCTCGCAGACCGCGGTGGCCGGCGTATCCGCCCATTTCTCCAAAGCCCGCCAGGCGAGTCGCTGGTTGGTCGAGGAACCGTTCTTAATAATCTGGACCAGGTGGGTGCAGACTTCACGCAGCCTCGGATCGTCTAGACCGTCTTGTGAGTTGAGGCGCGAGAGCGGCGCGGTCAGCGAGACGTCACCCGGGTCCAGGTTCTGGGCGGCGCGCAGGAAGTTGGCCGCCGCATCTACCGAGGTCGGCGAGAGGCGCTCGAGGATGTCCTCCGCCCGGGACCGGACGTGGAAGCTCGAGTCGTTCATGGCCAGCTCAAGCGCGGGGACCGCCCGATCCGTCGCGACCTTCTCCAGCAGCCTGATGACCTGCATGCGGATGCTTTCGTTTGGGTCCCCCAGCCGCTCAAGCAGGTGAGGCTCGGCGTGGGCGTGGTAAGCCGAATCCTGCAACGCCCGGGCGGCGTGGCTGGCGATAGGTGTGCCCAGCCAGGCCACCAGGACCGGGCAGACTTCCGCGGCGGGGCGGTGGGACAGGTGCTTCATCAGCATCGCGTGAGTTGAGGAATGGGTGTTAGGCCCGTTCTTTGTCAGGAAGGCGAAGCCCGCGTCCTCGCTAAAGTCCTCCAGGAAACCGAGCGCGTGTTCGGCCATCGCCGAGTCGCGTGTCTCCAAAATGATTTGCTCAGCCTGCTCGACTAATCGGGCCTGCTGCACGGTATTCAGGTCCTGCCGCCGTAGATAATCGACCGCCTCCTGCTGCTCGCTACTGCGCCGGCTGCTGAGCTGAGCGATCGCCGCCTCGACCGTAAGCGCCGGCTCGTTCTGCGGGGTATTGATCGCGGGGATGTTGGGGCGATCTCGGTCTCGAACAAGTTCACGCTGCCGATCCACCATGCCGGGGTTGCGGGGGACCGAGGACGGGCTCCGCGGCGGTTTGAAGGTGCTCGACGCTGAAGGCCTATCGTTCGCACGCGACGCGGCGGTGCTCCGGTCGCGGCCGGATGGCAAGTCCATATCCGGGACCCCGCCGAACAGGAACAGGGCCGCCCCGGCGATCGACAGCACCGTGACTCCCGCCAAACCGTGGCCAAAGAGCGGGATCGAGTCGAGGATGATCTTGCCCGCGCCCGGGTCGGGCTGCTCGGTGTCCGTGGCGAATTGATCGACCAGGCCTTCCAGTGCATCGCCTTGCTCCGGCGCGGGCAGCGGCTTGAGGCCCATCGCCTTTTCCACCCGCTCGGCCTGATAGCAGAGCCGGCCCACGACACGTACGCGGACCTCCTCATACCGGCCGATCAATTCTTCGGCGACGAAGTAGATGTCGGCGGGATTGTCGCCGTCCGGCGGGCGGGAACACATCGCCGCGGCGATCGAGACGTCGCCGTCGCCGTGGGCAAAGGGGTAACCTTCGCCGTGCAGGATCCGCAGGACATCGGAGATGATCCCGCGGGTTTCCTCGGCCGCCCGCATGGTTCGCGCGGCCAGTTCCTGGCTCATCGCGCCCTGGGCGCTCATGCTCAGCCCCGTCCGAAGGGTGGCGGAATGCACGCACAAGTCATCGATCGAGTTACGGACCGACGCGAGCGCGTTGCCCGCGGGGATCAGCCGCTTGACCTCGCGGCGCATCCGCTCGCAACGCCGTTCGCTCAGGCTCTTGGCCACCTTCGCGTGCCGGAGCAGGCCCAATGCCAACTCGATCCGGCGTACCAGTGATCGGTTGGCCGACTGCATCTCGGACTCACACCGATCGACCTCGGCGGAATGCTCCGAGACCTCCTCGCTCAGCCCGCGCTGGTCCCCCGCACCCAGGCCCATCGAGGCGAAGTCGTTGATGGTGAAACCGGCCTGCACGATCGTCAGCCCCTGCCGGGCGTTCATCAGTCGGCCGTGGGCCTCGGCGTGCTTGCGGATCAGCGGGATCGAGGCATTGCGAAACTGCGGGGCCGCGTTGCGCAGCTGGCCGATCTCGGCCAGCGCGGCCTTGGGTTCGGCCGGCAGCTTCAGGGCCGAGCGCGGCGGGAACATCGGGTAAGCCAACAGCAGTTCGCTCTGGCAATACCGCAGTGCCGCCTCGCGGGCCCGGTCGGTCGCGTCCAACTCGCTGATCAGCAGCGAGCTGTCGGTCAGGTGCTTGGGGTCGTATTTCTCGCCGATCACCTCTTTGTAAAGGTCCTGGCTGCTCTTGGCGCAGAGCTCATCAAAATCGCGGAACAGTAGGCGGGCGGGCCGGTCGTCCTGCACCAGGCCTTCGGAAGCGAGCGCCTCGGCCGCGGCGACACGCTTGCGCGTCAGCGGGTGGGTGGAGAAGCTCTCACGCTCCGATCGCGCATGGCCCTTGAGCATCTTGCTGCGCTGCTCGGGGCTGAAGCGTCGGGCGCGGGCGATCATCATCGCCGTCAGATTGTTCGGCAGGCGTCGGTCCTGATAAATCCGGCTGACCTCATCGAGGGTCATCGCGCTGGCGTGGGCCAGCAGGACCGTTTCGTTCATGGTTTGGGCGAAGTGGTCAGACCCCGCCGTGTGGACCATGAACTGGTCGGCGTCGTACTCGAGCTGGCGCGAGACAAGCCGGCTGGTCGCGTGGCCAACAATCATCACCCCGAGCAGCAGCTTGCGGATCGACACCGTGATCAGGCGGACCAGGCGGAACGGGAAGCCAAAGATGAACGGCAACGAGTCGGCCAGTCCGCCGATCATCCGGTCGAAGATGTCTTCCTCCAAAGCGATCTCGGTGAGCCAGCCGCTGACAAAATGGGTCAGCGCGTTCTGGCGGATCATGTGGCCCTGGCTGAAGTGCCCCAACTCGTGGGCCACAATGCCCGCGAACTGACGGATCGTCAGCGAGCCGGCTAGCGGCAGGCCGAGGGTCAGCGTGAGCCTGCCCCCGATCCCGCCGAACAACCCGCCCTGGAAAGAGGCACTCGCGTTGGCATCGATGTCGATCAGGATACGCTCGGGCCGGGGCGTATCCGTGCAGTCGGCCAGGCCGTCGATATAGGCAAACAACTCGGGCTGATCCTGCTCGGTGATCTCGGTGGGCTTGGACCGGCCGCGCGGCAGCGGGATCAGCGGCTTGACTAAAAACAGCAACACCATCACCGCGACCGACGCGACGCAGAGCCAGAACACCGTCCCGAACACGCTGAAGCGTTCCAGGCGATCCGGCAGAGCCATGAGGAAGCGTACCGTTAAGAAACCCCAAGCCCCGATCAAGGCAATGTAGAGCCCGATCATGCCGGCGATCACCAATGTCGAGAGCGCGACCGCCGCGGTCAGCGGCTTGGCCGTTGTCACCTCGGGGATGCGGCCGGTAGGCGGGGACACGCTTTTGGAAGACTCGCCCTCTGGGAGGGGGCTAGAAGTCGTGCCACCGGAATCAGATGCTGCCACGGGTTACCTTTCAGAAACAACATTTGAGGTGACTGGCCAGGTGGAAGCGGCCATATTAAGCCCTGAACGGCCGTTTGGCTAAGTTCGTTCTTAACCAAGCTGACTGGGCCATGGGCCGTGCGCTGCGCTTTGTAGGGTCTGTAAGGGCGGTTTGGTCAGCCTTCGATACGAATCTCACAGGCCGCCTGCCGCGTATCCTCGGGGTCGCCGATAAACGATTGCAGAGATTGGATCTGTTATGCCAACCAACAGCAGCTACATGCGACTCGCCGGGAGCGGCGAACTGGACACTCATAGGCAAGAGCGCCGGGCCAAAGGCCGGATGCCGATGGAGGGTCTGCGTTGCAACCTGGGCAAGATCATTGACCTGTCGCCCGGTGGGGTCTGCCTTCGCCGCGGCGGGGTGTTGTCGTGGTCGGTGGGTAAGCCGCTCGTGCTGGTCTTTAACAGCGAGGGCGAGAAGGTCGCGGTGCAGGCTCAGGTCGCCCGGGTAATGAAGGACGGCATCTTCAGCCGTCGGTACGGGATGCAGTTTGTGAACCTAAGCCCGAAACAGAACGCGACACTCATGCGGTTCGCCAAGGACTGCCGCCCGCAGCTGTCGATGGGCAACGCCATTGCCTGACCCACTCGCCGAAGAATCCGCCGCTACAGACACGCTACAACACAAAGTTGGACAGGTCCGCATCTTCAACGATGCCTGAAACCTGCGTACGTACGTACTGCGAGGTCACCTCGAATCGCCCCTCACCCCGTGCCACGCGATCCGGGGCGTCGAAGTTCACCTGATCGAACACCTTTTCGACAATCGTCATCAGCCGGCGGGCGGCGCGCTCATCGGCATCAACACCATGATTTTCTCCCGAAGCGGGGGCTCGGAGGGCATCGGGTTTGCGATCCCATCGGACCTCGCCCTACGGGTGCTGACCGAAATCGTCGAGCATGGCCGCGTGCGCAGAGGCTGGCTGGGGGTTGAGGTCACAGCGCCAGCGGTGGCCGGCGAGGCGATGGGCCTACCCATCGCTCGAGTGCTGCCCGGCGGTCCGGCCGCACAGGCGGGCCTGCAGGGCAACGACACGATCATCGCGATCGAAGGCATGCCGGTGAGCGACACCGCCGGTTTCAGCCGCATCGTCGCGGAGTACGGGCCGGGGGAAACGCTGGACCTGGCGATCGAGCGGGATGGCCAAATCTACGAGGTACAGATCACCTCGGGGGAACGCCCTCCGGCACCGTAGCGCCTAGCGGTTCGAACGCCGCGCTGCGGCCGCCTGCGCGTGGGCGATGAGCCCTTCAGTTTCCGCCAGGTGTTGCGCGCTGACGGCAAGCTCCACAGCGCCACGGGAGGAGAGCTCGATGAGCGAGGAGCGCTTCTTGAAATCGTAGACCGAGAGCGGCGACGAGAATCGAGCGGTCCCGTAGGTCGGCAGCACGT
>JBCDHS010000048.1:0-22957 GCA_038749735.1 Planctomycetota bacterium | reverse complement strand
TGCGGTCACACGACCTGAGCAGCCGGGTGTTCAAAGATGAGGCCGAGATCGATGCGGCGTGTGCCGAGAGCTGGAACAGGCTGACGCCCGAACGGCTCAAACCATCACCGCGAGGCGTGGCTGGAGCGCGCGAATTAAATGGGATGCGAATAAGCCCTTCTCTGTCGAGATATCCGCAACCCCTCAAAACGGGCTGTGCGTCTCTGCCGGTTGGCGCTGCATCTCGGTGGGCAGGGCGATGGTGAAGCTGGTGCCTTTCTTGGGCTTAGACTGCACGCTGATCTCGCCGCCGTGCTCCTCGACGATCTTCTTGGTCACGACCAGCCCCAGGCCCGTGCCGCCGTAGCCCTTGGTGGACTGGAAGGGCTTGAACAGCTGGCTACGCTGGGCCCGGTTCATGCCTACGCCGTTGTCGGTCACCGTGATCTTGACGTCCTGATCCAACTCGTCATATCGGCATGCGAGCGTCACCGCACCGACGCCCGGCTCACACGCGTCCAACGCGTTCTGCAGCAGGTTCAAGACCGCCTGGTGCATGCCCGACTGCTCCATCGGCACCGGGGGCAGGCCCTGCTCGATGTCCGTGATCAGCGCGACCTGCTTCGCGTCGTACTGGGCCTGCACCAGCCCGGCCAGGTCCTGGAACATCGGCATCAGCTGCGACATCTCCAGCTCCGGGCTGCGCTGCTTGGAGAACTGGAGCATGTTGAGCGTCAGGGCGTAGATCTTTTCCTGGTTGCGGCGGACGATGTCCCAGCCCTTGTTCATCACGTCCAGGTTCTTCTTGCGCAGGCCCAACTCGACCACGTCCGATCCACCCCGCATCCCCTGGAGGATGTTCTTGATCGAGTGGGACAACGAGGCGACGGTCTGGCCCACCGCGGCGAGGCGTTCCTCCTGGACGCGCTGCTGGAGCAGGCGTGCGTTGTCCAACGCCAGGCCGGTCTGCACACCGATGGCCGCGAGCAGGGAGAGCTGGTCCTCGGTGAAGGTGTAGTTGGCGATCTGCGAGTCGAGGTGCAGCACGCCGAAGAGCTGGTCCTTGTGCTTGATGGGCACGCACATCGCCGAGCGGATCGCGTAGGCCTGGACCGAGTCGCCGGAGGTAAAGCGGGTGTCGCTCATCGCGTTGGACGAGAGCACCGCGACGCCCCGGTCCATAACGTACTGCACGATTGTCCGGCTGACCGTCGCCTTGCGGTTGGGGTCGAGCAGGGTGCCGTCCTCCTCGCGGAAACGCATCACCGCGACCTGGGGCTCGTCGGCCGGGTCATCGAGCAACAGCACAAACCCGCGGTCGGCCGCGAAGTACTCGAAGACCACGTCCATCACTTTTTCCAGCAGCTCCTGCTTGTCCGTCGCCGAGCCGATCAGCGCGACCAGCTGGTAGATGATCTGCAGCTGGAACTCGGCGGCCTGGGAGGGCTCGGGCGAGGACATGATCATCGATTCTTCGTTGGCGTCGATGGTGCGCTCGACCGAGACGTCGATCTCGTTGGCCGGGGCCAGGCGCAGCCGGTTGGCCAGCGGGTTCTTGACGTTCTCGCCGTAGATCAGCAGCGAGTTGCCGGTGCGGACCTGGTCGCCGAGCTTGAGCTTTCGGCGTTCGGTGACGCGCACGCCGTTGACGAACGTGCCGTTGGCCGACTGCAGGTCACGGATGTACCACGTGCCGTCGCCCTCGGGCGTCAGCTCGGCGTGGCGGCGGGAGATCGTCTGGTCGGTCAGCACGATCGCCTCGGAAGATCGCCCAATGAGCTGTGGCTCGGTGTCCGGCAGGGTGATCCGCATCCCCTTGTCCGGGCCCTGGATGACGTTGAGGACGAGCACTTTGATCTACTCCGATTCGTTTTAGCCACGGATGCACACGGATTAACACGGATTAACACGGATTAAGAAAGACTTATTTACCGCAGAGTGCGCCGAGTCCACAGGGGTGGATTTGTTGAAGGCTCTGTGCACTCGACGGTGAACCTGCTTTACATCCGTGCTTATCCGTGTGCATCCGTGGCTGATTCTATTCCGCGAGCCGTTCTTTCCATGCTTTCAGCTGTGCTTCAAACCCACTCACCCCCGCGTTGCCCGCACTCTGGTAGCGCTTCACCACGTTCTCCGGACCCAGCCAGTCGAAGATGTCCTCGCTGACCGGTTCGCCCGCGTCGTATTCCTTGCACACCGCGTTGAAGTCGGAGGCGCTCAGCTTCTTGAGCATGCCCAGCCCGCGCTCTTCGCACAGGCCGACCATCTTGCCGACGATCTGGTGCGAGGTGCGGAACGGCACGCCCTTGGTCACCAGGTACTCGGCCAGCGACGTCGCGTCGAGGTAGCCCTTGTCCAGCCCGGCCTTGATGCGCGCTTCGTTGAACGTCGTCGTCCGCACGATGCCCGCGGCCATATCGAGGCAGTCGCATACCGCGTCGTAGGCGGCGAACAGGTGCCGCTTGTCTTCCTGCAGGTCGCGGTTGTAGCCGACGGTGATGCCCTTGCACATGGTGAGCAGCGCGACGAGCGAGCCGTAGACCTGGCCGGTCTTGCCGCGGATCAGCTCGAGCATGTCCGGGTTCTGCTTCTGCGGCATCATGGATGAGCCGGTCGTGTACGTGTCGGCGAGGGTGATGAAGCCGAACTCCGTCGTCGCGTAGATAATCCACTGCTCGGCCCAGCGCGAGAGCCACATAGAAATCATTGTCAATGAGTAGGTAAAATCAATCGCTACATCCCGAGAAGCAGTCGAGTCAATCGAGTTCTCGGTATGCAGTTTATGAATATTGCCCAATAGTTCTGCGGTCGTAGCCCTATGGATGGGCAGACTACTGCCAGCGATTGCCGCACTTCCTAGGGGACTTAAGAGGTTCCCCGTATAGAGATTCAGATCAGACACCCTCCCACCTGCTCGATCTAGCGAGGCCACCCAAGCCATCAACTCACCACCAACAACGATAGGCTGAGCGCGTTGAAGGTGGGTAAAGGAAGGCATCACGATGTGGCCATAAGTATCCGCAAGTGAGATAAAAGCTTGAAGCAATAACTTCACCTTCTTGACAATCACATCTTCTGCTTCATCCGCCCATAGCATCAAATCTAAGGCCACCTGATCGTTCCGCGACCTTCCGGTGTGAAGCTTCCGCCCGCTATCCCCTGCCTTCTCGATCAGGGCCGCTTCGACGCACATGTGCACGTCTTCGAGCTCGACCTTCCAGCCGGGCCAGGCGTCGCCCTGTTCGTCGATCTCCTGTTCGATTTCGTCCAGCCCGGCGATGATCTCGGACAGATCGTCTTCGGTGATCAGGCCGACCTTCAGCAGCATCGCGGCGTGGGCCTTGGACCCGCAGATGTCGTGCTTGTACAGCCGTTTGTCGTAGTCCAGCGACGCGACAAACCGCGCGGCCAGCGGGTCGGCCTCGCTGCCCGACGACTTGGCGTGTTCCCAGGGTTTGTGTGAGCCGGTCATCCCGCACAGTGTACGAGAGTGGCGGGCCGGGGGCTGTGCCCCCGGTTAGGCGAAGGCTCTTGAAAGCGCCAATGGGTCGCAAGATACAGCGGGACGCGCCCATGAAAAAACCGGGACCGCAGGTCCCGGCTCGCTTTTCTCCCCGAAGCGATCCATCAAAACATCCCCGTCGGCTCGCCTCTCTCCGCTCTCCTGAATACGTCTACGCCACCTGCCGGAGCATACCGCCCTCGGTGGCCTGGATCGCGACCCAGTCGGCGCCCTGGTCGGCCAGGGCGTTGAGCTGGTCGTGGGTGCAGTACTGGCTGGCGATCCGGCTACAGACATCGAAGTAGCTCGCGGCGTTGAAGCCGTACACTGCTTCGCGGTCGGTGGCCTGGTGGACGATGTTGAAGACATAGCCGTTGGACATCTGCTGCACGAACACGTCGTAGCCGTTGTCCGCCACACAGTCGGCCAGTCGGTTCACTAAGTCGATCATTGGGTCACTCCAAATCCGGGTTAAATCCACAGACGCCTAGGCCGTGGCGGGCCGTGATTGTTCAACCCAAAACAAAGTGCGTGCCAAGGGCAGCGTCCAACTAGCCTTTTAGACACGCATAACGCTTAATTGCTGTTAAGCCAAGCAAAAACAAGCGCTTGAAGCTAGAAGCCGGTCTCGCCCGCGGTACGTGGACTTGGTTCACGCTGCGCGGGGAGTATGCACAACCGTGGTCGTTCGCGCGATTGCACGGCACGGCCGGGGCCTGCGGTCCGGGCTGATTTCGTTATGATGCCCAGCTTCCCGTCCTGTTCAGGAACGCGTGGCATGATCCACTCCATGACCGGTTTTGGCGACGCCTCCGACGGGGCCGAGGGCCTGAGCTACACCCTCGAACTCCGGTCGCTGAACAACAAATTCTTCAAGCTCGCCTGCCGGCTGCCGGAGGAGTTGCAGGGCCTGGAGCCCGAGCTGGAGCAGCAGCTGCGCAAGCGGGTCGCCCGCGGCTCGTTCGGGCTGACGGTCAAGCTCAAGGTGGACGACGCCCACGCCGCGAGCCACATCAACGAGCAGGTGCTCATTGACTACCTCGGCCACCTCGAGGTTGTTCGGGACAAGGTCCACGACCACAGCGTGAATATCGACCTCACGCAGTTGTTGGCGCTGCCGGGCGTGCTCAACCCGGCCCAGGACCCCGAGGCGATGGTCCGAGATGCGCGGCCGATCCTGGGGCGCTTGCTTGACGAGGCGCTGGCCAAGCTCAAGGCGATGCGGGTGGCCGAGGGCGAGGCCCTGGCGGCGGAGCTGAACACGCAGTTGGGCGTGATCCTCGACCGGGTCGAGCTGATCGCCGGGCGTGCCCCGGTGGTCGTGCAGGAGTACCACGAGAAGCTGCGTGCCCGGGTGGATCAGCTGCTGGCCAAGGCGGAGCTGAAGGTCAACGAGCCGGAGCTGCTGCGCGAGGTGGCGATCTTCGCGGACCGGGCGGACATCACCGAAGAGCTCACCCGTCTGCGGGGTCACGTCGCACAGTTCCGCGAGGTGCTCGATGCGCCGCAGGACAACCCGGCCGGCCGAACGCTGGATTTCCTTGCCCAGGAGCTTCTGCGTGAGAGCAACACGATCGGCAGCAAGTGCAACGACGCGGCGATCAGCCGGGCGGTCGTCGAGCTCAAGAGCACGATCGACCGGATCAAGGAGCAGGTGCAGAACGTGGAGTGAGCCAGTCATTGCGGGGCTTGGTCGCGGGAAGCGGGTGATATAGTGGGATCTTCGGAGCGGGTCGGTTGTCATACCCGGCACGCCTTGCGACCCGTAGGGCCCGAATCAAGGAGTGGCTATGGAGCTACGCGTTAGCTGTGAGTGCGGCAAGAAGTACCGCGTGCCCGAGAAGTTTGCCGGCCAGTCCTTCAAGTGCAAAGACTGTGGCCGCAAGCTCCGCGTGCCGAAGCTGGAAGAGGCATCAGACGCGGGCGCACCGTTCTCGCTCACCGACCTGGCGGGGCTAGACGATACCTCTGCGGGCGCGACCGAGGCCCCCATGCCGCAGTTCGGCGGCTCGTTGGGCAGCACCCCGCGCAAGACATCTTCGGGTGTCAACCTCAAGCCGCTCTTGCTGATCGGTGGCGGCGTCGGCGCGGTCGTCGTGCTAGGTGTCTTGGCGTGGGTTGTTGCAGATTTGCTCAATACGTCAGACGAGCAGCCGCAACCGGTCTCGGGCTTCACCGCTACCCCGCCTACGACGACGACAGCGGGTGAGTTTCAACTTGGCCCCCCCGGACCCGGTGAATCGCGGGATCTTTCATCCGATCAGCCTCAGGATGGACCGGATAGCCCGGGCCCGATCGAAGATATTCGTGAATCCAATACGTCCCAGCAGCCGCTAGACCCGGTCGTTGCCGCCGCACGGGCATGGGTTGACGAGTTCAAGCCGATGCCCCCCGTCATCTTGCCGAGCAGCCGGGGCTCGTTCCCGGGTGAAGCGGGGCTGAGCGAGTTGCCAGAAACGTTTTTGTCAAGCGGGCCGCTACGCTTTGTGGTCGACCCCGGCGCCAAGATCGAACCCCGGACCGGACTTAATCAGCAGGCGAATCGATTTGCCCCGATAAGCAATCGTATCCAGGTCAAACATCCCGGCCCGCCCCCGGCCGGTGGTTATCCCAACAACATGCGTTACCAAGATTACTTGTCCGTCCCCCCCTCGGACAATGGGGTCATGCTCACCGACTTTTATGGCGAATTGATGTGCGTGGACCTCGTCGGCGCGGCCCGGGCCAAGCCATTTTCCGGGGTCGGCCAACCCACCGCGCTCATGGTCGATGAGCAAGGCAGACGCGGCCTGTTTCGTTACGGCAACTACCGCGTGGTCGAGGTCGAACTCGAGTCCGGAAGCGAGCTTGGCTCCTGGCGCGTGGTCCCCGAGGCCGCTTCGGCGGATCAGCCCGGGCAGATCGTCGGTGCGTACCGTGTCAACGAGCAGCGCCTTTGCGTGGTGGACGACCGCGGTGTGCTTAGCGTGATCGATACACGGCAGAACCTGATGGTGATGTCGGGGCAGCAGATCCTCCTGCCCCGCGACAGTGTTTTTCACCACCGGTCGGCCGATGGGCGATACCTGGTTTGCTTAGAGGGGCGGGCAATGGGTAGGTTCGCCATTCTGATGGTCGATATGACGACCGGGCGCGTGGTCCACGAGTTCGTGCTAGATCAGAACGATAGACACACCTACTGTGTCGATCTGGAGCGAAACCGTGTTGCGTGCAGTTCCCGTTCCATCATCAGTGTCTACGACCTGCGTACCGGCGAGCAGCTAAGCCGCTCCCTGCTCGGTGAGGGCCCATTGGGCACAATCTGGGGCTGGATCGATGACCGGTACTTGCTGATGAGGGGACAAAATCTTGGCCATATGCTCCTGGTTGATAGCCAGACCGGGCGAACGCTATGGAAGTACGTTTTCCGATTGAACCTTGCGCCCGTGACTTACGGGGGGCGCGTTTGGGGCTACCGCCAGCAATTGCCCGACCGCTCGGAGGTCGCGTTGTTTTCATTCGATCTGCCCCACCCCAAAGCGGCGCGGGAGATCGAGCGGGCCGCGGGTGAAGAGTCGGGCTTTGATCTAGAGCCGGGCATGACGGTTGGGTTGCGCGTAGAGGACTCAGTCCCCGCGGCCGATCTGGTCCGAGCCGAGATGCGGGCCGCACTCGAAGCAAAGGGTTTTACCGTTTCGGATCAGGCTCCGATGACCATGCGGATCAGTGCCGAACGCAGCGACCGCGTCCAGGACTATGCCGTCTATCGTAGAGGACAGCGACCAAGCGTGATCACGATCCACCACCCCCGGCTGACCTACCGCTGTGAATGGATAGACGAGCAGGGCACATCCCGATGGCACCGCAAGCACTTCATTAGCAGCGACCTGGGTGTCCGGGCCGCGAGCGAGATCGGTGAGCGAGAAGGCAAATCCATCCAGCGGGTGATCGAAGAGAGCATGCTGATCAACCAGATCACCGTGTTTGATTTCCCCGATCATCTGCTCAAGCGCTGGTACGGTGGGCCGTTGGGTGAAACTGAAGTCGATATCAACGGAAGGATCAATGAGAAGGCGGATTAGAATTGTTCGATCATTCCTGAATAGGTCGATTGTTTGTGAATGCGTGACCGGCTCGACTCCAGCGCGAACGGGCAGACCCGTTGAAATGACCATCTATGCCTGACCCCTCCGCCAAATCCGATTCGCGACAGCCCGCTAACGATAGTGACCCGCGGTCCAATACCGGCGGGGCGTCCGGGCTGGGCGGGGTGGGCTTGTCTGCCTCCGCCGTCACCGCGTCGGGCACCAGCTCCCGGCTGGGCAGCGGGGCCGGGGGGCGGCAGACCTTCGCCGCCGACGAGTTGGCCATCGTGCTCAGCCACTACGACCTGGGGACCATCGATGCGATCCAGGAATACCCCCGCGGCTCGCGCAAGGCGCCCAAGCTCGTCATCCGCAGCGAGAACGGGCTGTACCTGCTCAAGCGACGGGCCCACGGCAAGGACCACGCCTTCAAAGTCGCCTTCTGCCACGGCATCCAGCTGCACCTGGCCGAGCGGCAGTTCCCCCTGCCCCACCTCATCGGCACGCGCCAAGACAACAACTCGATGCTCCAGCTCAACGACCAGATCTACGAGCTGTTCGAGTACATCAAGGGCACGCCCTACGACATGTCCCTCGAAGCGACCCAGGACTCGGGCAAGATCCTCGGGCTGATGCACAAATTGCTCAAGGACTACCAGCACAAGTACGACCCGCCCACCGGCTCGTACCACCACAACCAGTCGGTCTACAACGCCTTCAAGCTGCTGCCCACCACCATGGCCCGGACAAATCCGAACCGAGACCCGGAAGACGCTCAGAAGCTCAACAAGATCAACCGATTCCTGCAGGCCGCCTATGAGTACGCGGTCGAGCAGGTCGAGGAAGCGGGGATCAAGGACTGGCCCGGGCAGATCGTGCACAGCGACTGGCACCCGGGGAACATGCTCTTCCGCGGCAACCGCGTCGTCGCGGTCATCGACTACGACGCCTCGCGCATCCACCCCCGGATCATCGACGCCGCCAACGGGGCGCTGCAGTTCTCCATCATCGGCGGCGGCGAAGACCCAAGGACCTGGCCCGAGTACATCGACGAGTCACGTTTCAAACGATTCATGCGCGGCTACGACACCGTGCCCGACAACGTACTCAGCCGGGCCGAGATCAAGACCGTCCCGTGGCTGATGATCCAGGCGCTGATCGCCGAGGCGGTGATCCCGATCGCCTCGACCGGCAAGTTCGCACGGATGGACGGCGGGGTGTTCCTGGAGATGGTGCAGAAAAAGGTCGTCTGGCTGCAAGACCACGCCGACGCCCTGGTCCAAGCCGCCGAGGGCTAGTGCTACCGACATTCAGATCACCCCCGCGAGTTCTGCAGCGAGGTAGACGAAGCCGGCGAGCTTGGCCGCCTTCTTCTCGTAGCGGGTCGCGACGCGTCGGCACTGCTTGAGCCTGCGGAAGAACCGCTCGATCACGTTGCGGTGTTTGTAACGCGTCTTGTCGTA
This sequence comes from Planctomycetota bacterium, assembly GCA_038749735.1. Taxonomy (GTDB): domain Bacteria; phylum Planctomycetota; class Phycisphaerae; order Phycisphaerales; family Phycisphaeraceae; genus JAHQVV01. Next base: position 13,949 of record JBCDHS010000048.1, on the reverse strand, counting down.
ACGCGTCTTGCGTTTGCGGGTCGGGTTGGGCTTGATGCACGCCTTGGCCTTCATGCCTCGGGTCAACGCCCGGATCGCGTCGCGGTCGTATGCCGCATCGGAGATGACGTGCCTGGCCGGCAGCCCTTCCAGCAAACCCTCGGCCTGCGGCGCGTCACCACGCCGACCGGCCCTCACGATCAAGCGACCCAGCCGACCGTCTTGATCGACCGCGGCATGGAGCTTGCCAAAGCGTTCGGGCAGGTCTTGTCAAGGGGTGCCGGTCTTCAAAACGTAGAGCACCGCGTTGACGAACAACCGGTTGTCCGCCGCGGTGCGTCCGGGGTCACCCGCCTTGCCGGGTAGGTGGTCCTTGACTTTTCCCACTGATCGTCCGTGAGTTCGTCTCGCCGTCGCATGATCGCCTTCCGCGGCTAAATCAGAGCCGTCGGCGATCATGCTTGCACCGGATGAATGTCCGGAGCACCTAGACCGCTGGCGCTTTTTATGGCCCTTTCTACCTTGCTCCCCCTCCCCGGCAGCGGCCTGGCGCGCCTTCGAGCTAATTGCTTGCCGGCTTTGGGCTCGACCGGCGCATAAACACAGCCCGCCGCATCATGGCTCTTTGGGGGCCAACCAAGGGGCCTGGCGTGGACGACGAACGGCTCGAATCACTCCATCACATCGCCCACCACCTATGGCCTAAACGTGAGCCACGCGTCCAGTACGCCGGCCGGCCGATCGCCCCGCTTGACCTCTGGTCGGCCATCCGCAATAAGCCGATGTCATGGGCCCGTGACCGACGCAACCCGCCTCGGGCCTTGGCCGACCTGCCGACCCCCGGCCGGCCGCAGCTCGGCAGGCGATTATGCTGCATCGGCGTCGTATAGCTGACCGATGAACCGGAAGGCCACCTGGCCGGCCTGCACACCGCCGGGGCCATCGGCCCGTGGCTCATCGACGCCAAGCCGCTGGTCGTCAGCCCCTACCGCAAGGCCAAGGCCGCGCGCCGGGCCCGGGCGTACAACCGCAAATCACGTGGATACAAGCTTTTTATGATCACCGACCTATGCGGCTATGTCGTCGCCTGAGATGTGCGTGGGATGGGTACCGCCGAGCCCGAGGCGGCCAAGCCGCTGACCGATCATCTGGACCGGCCCGGCGACCTGATCGGCGACAGCGTCTACGACGCCAACCCCCTGCATCAACACGCCGCCGGCCGCCAGGCCCAACTCATCGCCCCACGCATGCGGCCGGGAGCGGGATGAAGCGCACGACCCCACCTCCCCAACCCCCTGCACACGATCACGACGCTCGAGTGCTTCAACAACACGACCGGCCAAGCCCTCTACACCCAACCCGTCGGTGCCGAACGCGGCCTCGCCAGGCCCGCCTCCAGCCGCGTCGGCCCGGACCGCCCGCCGCCGTTCGTCCGCACGCCCAAGCGGGCCCGCCGCTGGGTCCAGGCCAAGAGCATCCCCGGTGCACTCGCCCATCAAGGACTTGCGGCGAGGATGCAAAATCCAGCTGTCAGAGAGGGAGCTGGGGGCGTCTGGTTAAACCCATATACGTCTTGTGATCGATTGAGACGGGTTTCCCGCAAGCCTACTCATCATCAGCTTCTCCGCGGGTCGTAGCCCCGACCCTCACCCCAGCCCTCTCCCTGGAAGGGAGAGGGAGCAAGGCGGAAGTGGCCATCATTGAAGCACGCCGCTCTAGTGGCCACTACACTCCGCTGCATGGCCAAGAAAAAGAAGCAGAAGAAAAAGTCTGGCAAGAGATCCAAGGACAAGCCGTCGCTCGCCGAGTCGGCCGACAAGTACGCGTTGTATGGACTGTCGGTCCAGGACCCGGGCAACGAGGTGGACTTCTTCACCGCGACCTACAAGAAACTCAATGGTCGGCGGCCTCACGTCCTGCGGGAAGACTTCTGCGGCACCCACGCGGTCTGTTGCGAGTGGGTCAAGGACCACAAGAACAACATCGCGATCGGCGTGGACCTGGACCCCGAGCCGCTGGCCTGGGGAACAGACAACCTGCAGGCCAAGCTCACCGACGAACAGCGGGGTCGGCTGACGCTGCATGAAGCCGATGTCCGCGCGGTCGGTGAGGTGAAGGCCGACGTGCTGGCCGCGCAGAACTTCTCGTTCTTCCTGTTCAAGACCCGCGATAGCCTCCGTGAATACTTCCGCTTTGCCCACCACAACCTGGCCGACGACGGGATCATGGTCATGGACATGATGGGCGGCTCGGACTGCTACATCGAGGATCACGAAGACATCCGCACTATCGACTCGAACATCAAGGGCTACAAAAAGTTCAAGTACATCTGGGAGCAGCACCGCTTCAACCCGATCAACGCGGACGCGGTCTTTCATATCCACTTCCGTTTCCGCGACGGCAGCGCCCTGGACAAAGCCTTTACCTACGCGTGGCGGTTCTGGACACTGCCCGAGGTCTGTGAGCTCGCCCGGGAGGCGGGGTTCAGCGAGGCCACCGTCTACTGGGAAGGCGTCGACGAAGACGGCGAAGCGAACGGCGAGTTCGCCCCGGCGACCCAGGGCCTGGCCGACCCGAGTTGGATCGCCTATGTGGTCGCGCGGAAGTAGTGCGTGGTTTCACGTCGATGCCCGCCCCACTGGTTTGTGCCACATAAGCCCTGACCCTTTACAATCTCGGCCATGCCGGACGAGGCCTGGACCAGCAAACGACTCTTGTCCTGGACCGGCGCGGCGTTGGAGAAGAAGGGCATCGATTCACCCCGGTTGTCGGCCGAGATGCTGTTGGCGCATGTGCTCGGCGTGCCCCGGCTGAGACTTTTCATGGACCCGGATCGGCCGGCGAGCGACCTGGAACGCGCCGCGTTCCGTGGCCTGGTCGAGCGGGCGATGGAGCACGAGCCGGTGGACTACCTGGTGGGTCAGGCGCCGTTTTTCTCGATGATGCTCAGGGTCAGCCCGGCCGTGCTCATCCCTCGGCCATCGACCGAGACCCTGGTCGAGCACGTGCTTCAGCACGCCCGCCGGACACCGGGTTTCGGCCGGCCGCGCGTGGCGGACGTGGGCACGGGCAGCGGCGCGTTCGCGGTCGCGATCGCCCGGCAGTTCAAGCGGGCTGGCACCGACGCCGCCGTGATCGCCACGGACCTGCACGACGATGCGCTGGCGGTCGCGCGTGAAAACGCCGAGGCGGTGGGTGTTGCTGATCGGATTGAATTCCGTCGGGGCGACTTGCTTGAGCCGTTGATCGGGGAGCGATTGACTTATCTGGTCAGCAACCCGCCCTACATCCCCGACCATGAATGGGATGCGGTACAGCCCAACGTGAAGGACCACGAGCCGACCCACGCGCTGCGGGGCGGGGTGGATGGCCTGGACCTGATCCGCCCACTGATCGAAGGGGCCAAGGCGTTGCTGTCCGAGCCGGGGCAGCTTTGCGTTGAGATCGCCGCGTGCCAGCGGGCCGAGGTGATCGCGCTGGCTAAGCGGGCGGGGCTGCGTCACCCGGCGGTATTGGTCGATCATGAGAAGTTGCCCCGCGTGCTCGTCGCGGATGCCTGAGCGCGTGGTTCCTATTCGATTCCAAGCTACTGGCTGCTGGCTTCGGCTACGCCTAGCGATCACCGCTGAAACCCATACGCCTACCCGGCGTGGTCTCGCAGGGCGTCTTCACCACGCCTCGGGCTCGGGGGCGGGTTAAGTCGCGTTCCTATCGCCCCGATGTAAAGCTAGACAAGATGGGCAATTTCCCCGGCCAGAGGTGCGTCTGGAGGCGACTGGCGTACAGCACCGGCCGCCCCCGACCCCCCCATCGGAAGGATCAAGGGCATGGTCATGAACGCGAACAACGGCAAACACACCAGCAACGGCTCGGCCGCCCCCCAAGGCGAGTCGCTGACCGATAAGCAGGTGTTCACCACCGGCGAGGCGGCGGAGATCTGCAAGGTCTCCCAGCAGACCATTATCCGATGCTTCGACGCCGGCCGGCTCAAGGGCTTCCGCGTGCCCGGGTCCCGCTTCCGCCGGATCCCGCGCGAAGAGCTGATCCGGTTCATGAAGAACAACGAGATCCCCACCGACGACTTCGAGACCGGCAAGAAAAAAGTCCTCGTCGTCGATGACGACCCGCAGATCGTCGAGCTGTTCAAGGACCTGCTGGCCCGGGACGACCGCTACGAGGTCCAGACCGCGAACACCGGCTACGACGCGGGGCTGATGACCAACGCGTTCAAGCCCGACCTGATGATCCTGGACTACATGCTGCCGGACATCAACGGCAACATGGTGTGCAAGACCGTCCGCGCTAACGCCGACCTGCAGGCGATGAAGATCATCATCGTTTCGGGTGTGGTCAACCGCGACGAGATCGACGACCTGCTCAGCAGCGGTGCCAACGACTTTATGAAAAAGCCCTTCGATATCGAGCAGATGCTCGCCAGCATCGAAGCGCTGGTTGCCTGAGGGTCGGGGGCGGGTTCGAGGACCCAGTGAGATCTGAAGGATAGGACTTGTTCCCTGGATCCTGACGCCTAACCTCTGAATCCTGCCCCATGGTCACCCAACTCTCCAAACCGCGCCGCATCGAGCTGATCCTGCGTCAGATCGATTCGCTGCCGACGCTGCCTACGGTGGCGACGCGGCTGCTGCAGCTCACGGCCAGCGACGAGGCCCACGCGCGCGAGGTGATCGAGCTGGTCGAGGCCGACCCGTCGCTGACCGCCAAGGTGCTCTCGCTGTGCCGCACGGCCGACAAGGGCCTGCGGGATGTGCTGACGGTCGAGCGGGCGGTGATGATGCTCGGCTTCCACGCGATCCGCAACGCCGTGCTATCCCTCAAAGTCTTCGAGACCCTGGGTGATCCGGACGACGCTGCTTCGCAGAGCGAGGCCGACACGGACCGGTACGAGCGTTTTGACCGCGAGGGCTTCTGGTCGCACGCGCTGGCGGTCGCGATCGCCGCCGAGCTGATCGCCAAGGATCACCCGACCCACCCGGACCTGACCCCTGACCAGGCGTTTGTCTGTGGCCTGCTGCACGACATCGGCAAGCTCGCGCTGGACCAGGTCCTGCCCATGAGCTACGCGCGGGTCGTCGAGGCCTGCAAGCTGCGCCAGGGCAATATCGCAGAGATCGAGCGACGGTTTGTTGGCATCGACCACCACACCGCCGGCAAGCGCCTGGCCGAGCAGTGGGGCCTGCCCCACATCATCCAGGACTGCGTCTGGCTGCACGGAAGCGGGTACGGGACGCTGCCCAACCTCGACCACAAGCGGATGGTCGGGCTCATCCATTTGGCAGACCTGCTCGTCCGGCGGCAGATGATCGGGTTCTCGGGCAACCACAACCTTGCTGAAGATCCGGCCGAGTTGATCCAGCAGCTGGACCTGGACCCGGCGGTGATCGACCACGCGATGGAGCGGCTGTTCCCGGAACTCGAACGACGCGGCGAACTGCTCGGGCTGGACGAGGTGCCCAGCGAGCGGCTGCTGATGCAGTCGATCCAGAAGGCGAACGAGGCGCTGGGCCGACTGAATCAGCAGCTCGAAGCGCGAGGCCGGCAGGTCACGGCCCAAAGCCGGGTGCTGGAGACGATCGGCCTGTTCCACGCCCAGGCCGAGCCGGGCCGGAGCGTCCAGGATGTGTTGGACGCGGTGATCGCCTCGGCCCGGCACTTGCTGGGCGAGGGGTTCTACGCCACGCTTTATCCCACCCACAACGAAGCCGGCGAGCCGGAGTGGCTGGTCGGCCTGCCGGCGGCGGACGGGCGTCATTCGGTGGTCGAATCGGTCACGCCCCCGCCCCAGGCGCCGGACCTGTCGCAGGTCGATGCGAGCCAGCCGGTGGGGATGAACCTGGTCGGCCTGCTCCCCTGGCTGAGCGACTACCTGGTTGGCGCGGAGGATTTTAGGCGGGTGCAACTGCTTCCGCTGAGTCAGGGCTGGGGCACGAGCGCGATCCTGCTGCACGACCGCGATTCGCTGCCGGGCTGGCCGCTGATGCAGCCGCTGGCGGCGACCTGGGGCGCGAGTGTTGCGGCGGCGGCGCAGCATGAAGGCGTCAAACGACTGGGCGAGGAACTGGCCGAGAGCAACCAGGCCCTGGCCGATGCGCAGGACCGCCTGCTGCGTCAGGCATCGCTGGCGCGGCTGGGCGAAATGGCGGCCGGCGCGGCCCACGAGATGAATAACCCATTGGCCGTGATCTCCGGCCGATCCCAGCTCCTGTCCATGTCCCTGGACCAGGGCGGCAAGCACCAGCAGTCGGCGCAGCTGATCTACCAGGAAGCGCATCGGCTGAGCGACCTGATTACGGCGCTACACATGTTTGCCGACCCGCCCCTGGCCGAGTGCAAGCCGGTGGACCTGCTCGCGCTGCTGGACGAGGTCGTGCGGACGGCCAAGCAGGACCGGCCCAAGCGTGAGCGCGACGTCGAGGTCTACCTGTCGATCAAGCAGGAACTCCCGGTCGTCAACTGCGACGCCCCGCAGGTCGCCCGCGCCGTGTTTGAGCTGCTGCTCAACGCGATCCAGTCCAATCCGAAAACCGCGGTCAACCTCTCGGCGTCGGTGGACCATGAAACACGCTGCGTGCTGATCCACGTGATCGATGATGGTGACGGGATGGACGGCCGAACGATCAGCCACGCGTTCGACCCATTCTTCAGCGCCAAGCCCGCTGGCCGGCAGGTCGGCATGGGCCTGCCCCGCGCCCAGCAGTTGGCCATTGCCCATGGCGGGCGGATCGACCTCAGCTCGAACCTGGACCAGGGCACGACCGCAACGCTGACGCTTCCGATCCAGGGCATGAGCTAGTCGGTCTCGGTACGCCTAAAGCAATATCCCGCCTGCACCTTGGGGATGCATCTCTCTTGTTCTGCGGCTGGTTGACCCAACTGACCCGCACGTCTTAACGCCCCATAAGCCGACAGACCGTCCAGCCGTCATACCTCGACGTTTGGTCCGGGTGTGCCGCACGATCGGCTTGATTCGGTTCATAGGGTCGTCGATGTCAGGGGTAACGAGAGGACGCCCGGTGCAGACCGGGCGGAGAGAAAGGACCCCACGTGACTCAGCCCCACGACCACAGCTCGCCCGGCGGTACGGACCAGCCGGGCAAGCCGGACGCGACCCCCGCTAAGACCCGCCGCACCCGCCGTGTGCTGCTGGTCGATCGCACACCTGCCCTGACCCCCGTGCTTGAGCAGGCCCCCGCCGAGGTGGGGCCGGTGCGTGTGCTGTATGCCGCGACGCTGGCCCGGGCCCGTGAGCTGGTCGAAGAAGAGGGCCCGATCGATGTCGCGGTGATCGAGCCGGACCTGGCCGACGGCAGCGGGCTGGACTTCGCCGAGCAGCTTGCCCAGAGCAAGGCGATCACCCAGAGCGTGGTGGTCTCGTCTTCGACCGACCTGCGTCAGGCGCAGCGGGCCATGCGGGCCGGGGCGACCGACTACATCCTCCGCCCCGCCGCCAGCGATCGTGCCGACGACGTTGCCGCATCGGCTTCCTCGATTGCCGAGGACCTGGCCGACCGCCTCCGCGCCGCCCTGGAACGCCAGCAGGCCGACCGCCAACAAGCCCGCCGCCTCCGCCGGCTCAAGAAGCTCTGCCGCCGGCTCAACGACGCCCGGCAGGAAGTCAGCGACCAGGTCGACGTGCTGTGCAACGACCTGGTCACGGCCTACCAGGAGCTGGCCCAGCAGATGCACCACCTCTCCACCGCGGCAGACCTGACCACGGTCATCGATGACGAACTGGACCTCGAAGTCCTGCTCCGAAAGACCCTGGAGCACCTGATCAAGCTCGCCGGGCCGTGCAACGCCGCGATCTTCCTGCCCGCGACCGTGGACGAGTTCTCGCTCGGCGGGTACGTGAACTACAACTGCACCAAGGACTCGGCCGACATGCTGCTTCAGCACCTGGCCGACGTCCTGGCCCCGCGTATCGCCGATCACAGCGACGAGCTGGTGATGCACGTCACCAGCAACCACACGATGACCGAGCTCTTGGGCGATGACTGGAACTACCTGGCCGACTGCCACCTGCTGACCTTTGCGTGTACCCACGAGGGCGATGCCCTGGCCGTGGTCGCGCTGTTCCGTGACGACAGCGAGCCGTTCAGCGAGACGCTCATCGACGCCGCCGCGACCGTGGGGGAGATGCTCGGCGACCAGTTGGCCAAGATCATCCGCATCCACCACCGCGGGATGGACGATGTCCCCTTCGACACCCAGGGGGCCGACGACACTTACCTGCCCCCCAGCGAGTGGGACAGCTACGACCGCGACGCCGATCCGTTCGACGACGATCCCGAATGGGCGTAGGCCGACGGTTGATCCCGTCGTTTACCTGGATGCGAGCTCGTACGCCGGGCGGTTGATCGCTCGTGCTTCGATATCGCTAGCGGTACGCCTCGGCGGCCCGGGCCAGCCGCTCGAGGGTTTGGTCGGGGCAAACGACATCGCCGAGTTGGATGGCTTTGCGTGAGCCGTGGTAGTCGCTGCCTCCGGTGGGGATCAGGTCGTAGCGGTCGGCCAGGGCGGTGAGGCGATGGACGTCGGCGGGCTCGTGGTCGCTGTGCCGGGTCTCCAGGCCGTCGAGCCCGAGGGTGGTGAGCCGGGCGACGGCGTGCTCGACCCCGGCGTGGTCCAGGGCCATCTGCACCGGGTGGGCGAGGACGGCAACGCCCCCGGCGGCATGGATCGCCTCGATCGCCGCCATCGCCGAAAGCCGGTCGCGCCGGGTGTACGCCGCCCCCCCGACGCCGAGGTACTTCAAAAAAGCTTCGTGGATCGATTTGACGTACCCCTTGGTCATCAGGACCTGGGCGATGTGCGGCCGACCGACGCTCACGCCCTGGAGGTCGGTCCCGTTTTCCCCGCCGGCCGCCTCGAGCACCTCGTCGTAGTCGATACTGACGCCGAGGGACTGGAGCTTCTCGATGATCGCGGGGTTACGCTCTTCGCGGGCGCGCTGCTGCTGGCGGGCGATGCGGGTCAACCCCGGCGCATCCTGGCGGATGTGGTAGCCCAACAAATGCAGGTTACCCCGGCGGTTGAGGTCGGCCGGGCCCTGCAGGTCCTCGTCGGCGACCCGCACAACGTTGCCCGAGCCGGCCGCGTCGAGGTCGGGGCTCGCGGAGAGCTCGATGCCGGGCACGAAGGTGACCTTCAGCTTCTTGGCGGCCGCCGCCGCCTCTTCGAGCCCGGCGGTGGTGTCGTGATCGGTCAGCGCAAAGCAGGACAGCCCACGGTCGCGCGCCAAACGGGCGAGGTCCCCGGGCGCGTCGGTGCCGTCCGAGGCGGTGGAATGGGTGTGGAGGTCGGCCTTGGCCATGGGCGGAGGATGATAGCCGGTCTAAGGCTTGTCGATAGGCATCAATCGGCCCAAAAACGATGGGCTGCGCTTGACTCGATAATTGATTATCAATATGCTTCCACGTTGCTTCGATTACGAATGCTCAGAATGTCTCCACGACTTCAAAAGCCCGCGTTTACCCTCATCGAGCTGCTGGTGGTCATCTCGATCATCGCGCTGCTTATCGGCATCCTGTTGCCGGCGCTCGGCTCGGCGAGGAAGACCGCGCGGATGGCATCCTGCCTGAGCAACTGCAAGCAGATGTCCATCGCCACGGTCAACTATGCGACCGAACACGACATGGATCTGCCCACCGTGGGGTTTAGCCATGGCGGCGAAACCTTTCCCGAGCAGGGCTCGTGGTTTTTCCTGCTTGAACCCTACGTCGATGAGAAGCTGATGTACCGCTGCCCCAGCGACGACAGCGAGTCGTGGACGACACCCGAGGCGGGACGGCTCCGCCGCGTCAGCTACGCGACCAACTTCATGCTCAGCGGCCTGATCTCCGGCGGCCTGAGCAACTACAACAACATCGATCGATTGCCTCGGCCCTCCAACACGATCTACGCGGTCGAGTTGGTGGAAGCCGCAGGCTCGGGATTCTCCACCACCGACCACATCCACCCCGAGACCTGGTTTGGCAACCCCGCGACGATGGACGCACGCGTCGCAGCGCAGGTCGAGATCGACCAGCACCTGGACCGGGCCAACTACACGTATCTGGACGGCCACGCCGCGACGCTCGCCCGGGTAGATGTGTTCGAGGTTGCCCCCGGAGCAACCCTGTTTAATCAATCGTTTACCACCAACCACTTTTGGCCGGATGTTGCCCGCTAAGTTGCGGGCGCGGCTGACATCAAAGATGGAGATGAGTTATGTCGAGTCTAATCAAGCCACGTTTATCCCTTATTGCCGCCGGTATCGCCGGCATCGCAACGGGGCCTACTGCCTATGCCGACGCGGATGATGGTGCCCCGCACGTCGCGGTTGTTTTTGATGGGACCGAGTACGAATTCGAACTCGGGATCGATGCCGAGTTCATCGACGATACCACCGATCCGCCGACGATCAACCTGGTCACCGCACCGTTCGATCCCACCAATGGCTACGCGACGATCCCGGTCCCGTTTAACACCACACCGACGGAGAACGACGACCTGGGTTTCCTCTCGGAATACGAGGGGCCCGATGGCGGATCGTTTGAGGGTTTCTTCGTGGCCCAACTCACCGGAAAGAGCGACAACTTCGCCGCCTCCTTTGGCGGGGATGCGATATTCACGGCACTCGACTCGATCTTCGAACTGAGCACATTGGGAGACCCTGGTTTTGATACCCACCCAACCTGGGCACTGACCAACGCCGAAGGGGATTTAACCCCCGGCTTCGCCGAGTTTGATATCTATAACACAGACGCCGGCGAAGTCGGTTCAACCGAGGCATTCATCGGTGACTTTCGGATCGTCCTGACCCCGATCCCCGAGCCCGGGTCCATCGCCCTTCTCGGACTGGGTGGTCTGGCACTGCTGCGTCGCCGACGCTAAAACTTCATCCGTGCCGCGTTGTTAACCGATGACGTGGCGCTTTGCTGATGAGTCCCCATACCGTCTCGGTCCACGAACAAGCAAGCATCACCATGTCCGCCGACCCAGTTCCCCCGACGACCGCCCTGCCGGTGTCCAACACGCCCGGTGTTATAAAGCATCGGACGTGGCTGGATCGTGTCGGCATCACCGCGTCGGTCGCCTGCGCGATCCACTGCCTGGCCGCGCCTTTCCTGCTGCTGCTGCTGCCCGCGGCCGGGGCCGTCTGGTCCGATCCGAAGGTGCACTGGGGGCTTGCGGTCTTGGTCCTGCCCCTGGCGGTATGGGTGATCTACCGCGGCTACCAGAAGCACGGCAAGAGGCTGACGCTTGTCGCGGCCGTCACCGGCTCGGGGTTTGTCATCGCCGGGCTTATTGCCCCGATGGTCAGCACCGGGCCGATCTTCACCGCCCCCGCCCCCGTGCTGTTCGGCGCAGCTTCGATGGCCACTCCGCAAGACGCCGCCCCGGGCACCACCGCCAAGATCACCCCCGTGGTGGAACCGGTCCAACCGGAAACCGAAGGGGTATCTCCCGAGTTACCCGCAGTCGCTGGCGCCGACAAGGAGAACGGCTGCAGCGACCCTGCTTGCGTAGTGACTCACGACAACCCGCGCCCTGCGCAAGCCGATTCTCAACCCATCGCTGCTGAGGCCACGCGTGGGGCCAGCACGGCCACCGACGCTGAGCCGCAGCAAGCCTGCGCCGAGGTGTGCTGCCCGACCCTCAACTACGATCAATACAGCGGCACCGCGACAATGGGTTTCCCCGCGGGCAGTGTGTTGACCATCATTGGCAGCTTCTTCCTCGTCTTCGCCCACGCGACGAATCTTCATGCCTGTCGCTGCCTGGCCCGTCACAAGACAGGTGATGACCCGAGTTGCGCTTGCCCGGCTTAGGCTCGCGCTACCCCCGAGTTGATCGACTTTTTAATGTCCGGACTAGCGGATATGACCCGATTCAGCGTGAGTGCCCCGCAATAATCCGATCTCGGAGCCTACCATGCAGCTGTTCAAAAAAAAGACATCCCAGCCCCTGCCCGTCACGGTCCTGTCCGGTTTCTTGGGCGCGGGTAAGACCACGCTGCTGAATCATGTCCTGAATAATCGCCAGGGCCTGAAGGTCGCGGTCATCGTTAACGACATGTCCGAGATCAATATCGACGCTGCGCTGGTCCGAGACGGCGGAGCCGGGCTGTCGCGTTCCGAAGAGAAGCTGGTCGAGATGAGCAACGGCTGTATCTGTTGTACGCTGCGTGAAGACCTAATGCTGGAGGTCAACCGGCTGGCTTCGGAGGGCAGGTTTGACTACCTGCTGATCGAGGCGACGGGTATCTCCGAGCCGATGCCGGTCGCGACGACGTTTGCCTTCCGCGACGAGCAGGACCGGTCCTTGAGTGACTGTTCCCGGCTCGACACGATGCTGACAGTGATCGACGCGTCCCGCTTCTTAAACGATGTTGAGTCGGGTGACCGTCTTGCGGAACGTGACGCCGGCGTTGATGAGGCGGACGACCGCACGCTGGTCGATCTGCTGATCGACCAGGCCGAGTTCGCCAATGTGATTGTCATCAACAAGTGCGACCTGGTGGAAGAGGCCGAGCTAACCCGGCTCGAAGCGGTGCTGCACCGGCTGAATCCTGGCGCCAAGATCCTCCGGACGACCCGGGGCAAAGTCGATCCGAGCCAGGTGCTCAATACCAGGCTATACGACGCCGACCAGGCCGCCGAGATGCCCGGCTGGTACCAGGAACTCATGGGCGAGCACACGCCGGAGACCGAAGAATACGGCATCGGCAGCTGGATCTACGAGAGGCGTCGCCCGTTCCATGCCCAGCGGCTGCTTGAGGTTTGGGATGCGATTGAATCCGGCGTCGTCCGATCCAAGGGCTACCTCTGGCTGGCCCAGCGCCCCCAGCTTTGCATGGTCTGGTCTGTAGCAGGGACCTCGCTCCAGATCCAGCCCGCGGGCTACTGGTACGCCTCGATCGATCGGGAGAATTGGCCAGAAGACCCCGAAGCGCGCGCCTGGGTCGAGCGCTACTGGGACGAACAAGTCGGCGACTGCCGCCAGCAGATCGTGTTCATCGGGGTCGATATGGACCGTGCATGGATCGAGGCGCAGCTGGACCAGGCCCTGCTTACCGATGCGGAGTTGGCCGAGGGCCCCGAGGGCTGGGCTCAATACCCCGACCCACTGCCGGCCTGGGAAACCGCACAGGCCGAAGACCCCGAAACTCAAGATGCATGAGCTTGCGCCGCGTCGCTCGGTAGGTGAGTCTTGCCGGTCGATGCGTGGATAACCCGTAACGCGATCCGCAGGTTCTTGTTGCTCGCCGACCCGGTATGATCGAGTCTTGCTGACCTGGCTGCTCATCCTGGGCGGCAGCATGCTGGTCTTCAGCGCGCTGCTGCTGGCTCTTTACGCCGTGGATAAGCGCCGCGCCCGGACCGGCGGGTGGCGGGTGCCCGAGGCCCGGCTGCACCTGTTGGCCCTGCTGGGCGGCTGGCCCGGGGCGTGGGTCGGCCGGCGGTGGCTGCGGCATAAATCGTTGAAGACCAGGTTCGTGCTGGTCTTCTGGCTCACCGTGATCGGGCACGTCGCGCTTGCGGCGGGGATCAGCTGGCTGGTCTGGCAGGTGAGCGGGTAAACCCTTGCCTGGCGTGCCCGTCCGCTAGAATCTCATGCGTCAATGATGGGCGTTGCTGCCTTGATACCCCTCCCTCTCAGGGAGGGGCTAGGGCAGGGTGATACGCATCCCAAAAAAATCATACGCTCGTCAGGTCATGGACAGCCGCCACGTCACAGATGGCGGACGAGCTCCCTGACGGTTGTCCGCCGGGTGTGACCCGGCGGCTCATGAAGCAATGAACGCCTTCGTTTTTTGTGGGATGCTATCATACGCATCCCAATAATTTCTAACGCGTGCTAGGCGCTTGCACGGCTGCGCACTGCCGCACGATCATGGGTGATGATGCCCCCGAGCAAGGAGGCTCTCGTCGACATCATCACCCGACGGCCCGACGGCCTGACCGCCC
>JBCDHS010000047.1:0-23681 GCA_038749735.1 Planctomycetota bacterium | reverse complement strand
GGGGTTTTGCCGGCGGGCGGGCCGTGTGGGGCGGGTTCACCCCCCGGGGGGGGGGTGCGGGTCGGGGCGTACCGGCCCCGGCTCGCGGTGGCTTCGGGCTCGCCAACAAGTGGGTGCTGCACCGGCTGAAGAAGACGATCGACGCGGCGGACGCGGCGGTCCGCGAGTACCGTTTCAACGACTACGCCACGGTGTTGTACGACTTCGTGTGGCGGGACCTGTGCGACTGGTACATCGAGATCGTCAAGCGGTCGCTCAGCGAGTCGCCCAGCCAGCAGCGGGTGCTGGTGACGTGCCTGGACGCGTCGCTTCGGCTGATGCACCCGGCGATGCCGTTCATCACCGAGCGGCTTTGGGAGGCACTCAACGAGCGGGTGCCGGCCGACTGGCGGGGGGTGGACGGGCTGGCGCTCGAGCCGAGTGAGATGCTGATCCACGCGGCTTGGCCCACGGCGTCGGGCGACCTGGAAGATCAGGCGAGCCAGGGGCAGTTCGAGCAGCTGCGCTCAATCGTCGAGGCGGTGCGCAACGCACGCAATGCTTACAAGATCCCGCCAAAGCAGGCGGTGGAAGCGACGACCAAGGCCCCGGCCGCGCTGTCCCAGTTGATCTATGACACCCGCTACATCACCGGACCTTTGACCAACTGTGTCGGCCGGGGGGTAGGCCCGCACATTGAGCGGCCGGCCGGCTCGGCGGCGGTGATCGTCGGCGAGGCGACCATCTACCTGCACGATGTTGTCGACGTCGAGACCGAGCGGACCAGGCTGACCAAGCTGTTGGAAGACAAGCAGAAGCAGCTCAAGACGTTCGACGGCCGGCTGGGCAACGAGAAATACGTCAACAACGCCCCGGCCCACCTGGTGAAGGAGACGCGCGACCAGCGCGCCGCCGTCGCCGCCGAGGCCGAGCAGATCGAGCAACAGATCGCGGGGCTGGGCTGATCTTTGTTCCGCTACCCGGGGAGATCTCGTTGCCCCACTACTGGTTGTAGCGAACGGTGATGGTGCGGGAGGCCTGGTCGATGTTGCGGACCTCGCCGAAGGTGATCTTATTGGCCAGAGCCTGGAGGTCCTGGGCCTGGCCGAGGTAGTAGGTCTGGGTGGGGCTGTCGGGGTTGTCGGCGGTGAACATCGGGGTGCCCTGCGCCATCCGCTGGATCTCCACGCGCACGCGCATGCCCGGGCCGCGGGGGATGTCCTGAACGACGATGACGGCGACGTTCTGTCTGCCGCCCTGGGACTGGATGAAGTTATCGATGCGAGACTGATCGATGCGTCGGCCCTCGGCTTCCCGCTGGGCGTTGCGCTGCTGCCGGCGCTGATCGAACTCGGCCATCCTGATTTCGCGTTTCTCGCGCTGGGCCAGGGTGTAGGGGTGGTTCTTCAGAAGCTCGGCGACGTATTGTTCGATCGCTTGGGCCAACTCCGGATTTGACTGGAGTTGTTCGGTTGTCGTCTGCATCCGCTCTTCCAGGCTGGCGAGTTTGGTTTGAAACTCTTCGCCAAGCCTTTGTGTCTCATCATCGGTGTATTCAGAGTGATCCATGGACTCTAGCTTCAGGGTGAGGTCCATCATGCGGGTTAACGCCTCGCCTAGATCCTCTTTGTTTGATTCGAACGAGTCCATGTCCTCGATCTTTTCCATGGCCGATACGAATTTCTCGAGGCAGGTCTCCATCGCTTGGATAAATTCTTCGGGGGTCTCGACCGAGTCGACATCCGGCAGGCCGTCGCCGCAGCCGGGTATGAGGGCCAGGCCCAGCAGCAGGGCGAGGGTCCGGGTCAGCAGTCGAGGGGCAAAAAGATTGGGCATGGCGGGCCTCGGCAGGTTGGCGGTGTTAGGGTCCAGGGTAAGTAAGTAGCTTAACCCGATCGGCGTGGCGCGTCCCCGATAGCCCGGCTCGGCTACCATCCCGGGATGGCCCGGATCAAAGACTCGGCGATCTGCATCCGCGACCTGGACTGGTCCGAGACCAGCCAGATCGTCGTCCTGCTCACCGAGCAGCACGGCAAGGTCCGCGGCCTGGCCAAGGGGTCGCGCCGAGCCAGCCCATCGGCGATCGCCAAGTTCTCCGGCGGGATCAACCTGCTCAATGCCGGGCAGGTCATGGTCTCGACCCGTCGGGGCGCCCAGCTCGCGGCGGTGACCGAGTGGGACCTTCAGGACGACCACTACCACTTGCGGACCAGCCTGCGGGCCCAGCGGGTGGCGATGTACGCGGCCGATCTTTGCGGGGCGATGCTGGCGGACGAAGACCCCCATCCCGGCACGTACCACGCGCTGGCCGAGTTGCTGGCGACCGTGGCCGATGTCGGCGCGATCGAGCACGCGCTGCTGCGATTCCAGTGGCGGGTCCTGAGTGACTGCGGGTTTAAGCCCGAGCTGGACCTGGATGTGCAGAGCGGTGGCGAGTTGGCCTCGGCCCGGGCGTACACCTTCGACCCGAGCCTGGGCGGGCTGACCTCGCGCGACGGTCTGGGCGATGAGCGGTGGCGGGTGCGTGGGCAGACGGTGGGGCTGCTGCGGGCGGTGGCGGGGGGCGGCGAGCTGGCCGATGCGGAAGCGGGTGGGCTGGGCCGGGCCAACCGCCTGCTGGGTGCCTACGCCCGGGCGCTGCTGGATAAGGAGCTTGCGAGCTATTCGGCCGCTTTGCCGGGCTGATCCGGCGTGTTTAACGGCTACGGGTTGAGGATGAAAAGTTGTAAGGGGTCATCGTGCCGAACCCGTGTTGGCTTGCTACCGTAACAAGACGCTGATCCAAGGGCCGGCCCGTGCGACTGTTGCCGAGGCTATTCCTGCCCCTCTTGACCGACTTGAAATACCTTTACGCTTACTGAGGACCACTTGATGCGTACCACGCCGAGCTACCTGAATCGTTGGATGACCACCGCTGTGCTGCTGGGGGCGTTGGGGCTGCCCCTGACCGCGTGTGCTCAGACGTCTGAGGCGGCTGAGAAACCGGTCGAGGCGGTGGAAGAAGTCCAGGACGCCGCGACCGAGTCGGTCCAGGCCGATGACGTGGCCAGCCAGGGGACCGAATCGGCCGGGTCATCGACCGAGCCATCGGGCGACGAGATGACGGCCGAGGAGGCCGAGGCCAAGGCGATCAAGGAAGAGCTCGAGCAGCTCCAGACCCAGGCCCGCATCCGCCAGGCCCGGCTACAGGCGGAGCTGGCCCCGCTGCAAGAAGAGAAGAGCCGGCTCGAAGCCGAGCTTGCCCTGGCCAACGCGCGTCAGCAGGCACACCAGGCCGAGCAGCAGCGTCAGATCCAGCAGCAGGCGTTTGAGCAGCAGGTCGCAATGGCCCAGATGCAGCGTGAGATGGAGCGGGTGCAGGCGGAGTTGAAGCTGGCTCAGCTCAAGGCC
The DNA here is from genome assembly GCA_038749735.1 of Planctomycetota bacterium. GTDB lineage: Bacteria > Planctomycetota > Phycisphaerae > Phycisphaerales > Phycisphaeraceae > JAHQVV01. The sequence goes on along the minus strand of JBCDHS010000047.1, from coordinate 20,312 downwards.
CAGCTCGACGCGGCAAAGCAGGCCGCGTCGCTCTCGGACCTCGCCGCGCAGTCGGCCACGATCACCGCCGAGCTCAGTGCGCTCCAGGCCCAGCGGGGCTACGACAGCATCGACCGCGACGAGATGCAATACCCCGCCCAGCCGCTCAAGGACGGCGTGCTGACGATCAGCGACCGCCGAATCCCGCTCAACGGTCCGATCGGCGGGGGGACGGCCGACTACGTCACCGAGCGGATCCACTACTTCAACAACCTCAGCTCAGAGGCCCCGATCTTCATCGTCATCGACGGCTCGCCCGGCGGCTCGGTGATGGAGGGCTACCGCATCGTGACCGCGATGGAGAACTCCGACGCCCCGGTCCATGTCGTGGTCAAGAGCTACGCCGCGTCCATGGCCGCGGTCATCACCACCCTCGCCGAGGAGAGCTACTGCTACCCCAACGCGATCATCCTGCACCACCAGATGTCTTCGAGCATGCGGGGCAACCTGACCCAGCAGGGAGAGCAGCTCGAGGAAGGCTTCGAGTGGGCCAAGCGATTGGCCGACCCGGTGGCCGAGAAGATGGGCGTGGACTACGACGAGTTCGTCGAGCTGATGTACGAGAACAACAGCGACGGCGACTGGGCCGAGTTCGGCGATGTCTCCAAAGAGCTCAAGTGGGTCAACCACGTGGTCAGCAACATCCGCGAGACCGCCGTGATCACCGCGCCCGGTGGGCGGGGCAGCGGCACGGTCTACATGCAGGGACAGGACAGCCCCGAGCCTGGCTCGGCCCTGCCCCAACCCCTGAGCCAATGGGACCTGTTCAACTCGCCGATCGAGTTCGAGACCAAGCAGGACGGCAACGGCAACGCGTACATCGAACTGCCCAAGCTCTCGCCCTACGACTACTACTTCATGCACGACCCGTACGGCCAGTACCGCATGGCGAAGTAAACCAAACGTCGCATGGTTTTCCAGATCGATCCATCAGCCCCGCCCGTCGGCGGGGTTTTTCATTGACGCATCGTGGTCGGTCTGAGAGACTCACCCATCACGCCACTCCTGCACGGGGAACCGATGATGAAGCTTGCTCTGGTACCGTTCATTGCGATCGCCTGTACGTTGGTCGGCTGCCATATGCCGGCCGGCTCGGTCTCTGATGACTTGTCGTACGAAGGGGCGCTGACCCAGCGACAGGGGCTTAATGATGAGGCGCGGCGTCGGCTTGCCGCGCCGGTGCGGTTTGAGGCCGGGCCCTACACCCTGGCCGATGTTGCCCGCCTGGTCCAGCGGCAGACCGGTGTCGCGGTGCGTTTCCAGTGGGACGCGCTGGCGGGGCTCGGCATCGACCCCGCCGAGCCGATCGCTTTTGCGTCGGGCACCTCCCCGGCCGACCGCCTGCTGGACACGCTCCTGCTCGAGCTGTTTCCGCCGACCTCGCCCGCGACCTGGGTGGACTACCCGACCTACCTATTGGTCGATGGCCAGGTGGTCATCGGCACCAACCGGTCGCTCCAGCCGCTGACCCGGGCGGTGGATTGGCCCCGGCCCGATGGGCGGCGGATCGACCTGGACGAAGCGGCCCGCCGGGCGTTGCAAGCAAACGTGGTATCAGTCGACGAAGATCAGGTCAGCCTGCGATTCGCAATCGAGCAGCTGCAGCAGACAACGGGGGTCCCGATCCAGATGGACTGGCCGGGCCTGGAAGTTGTCGGGATCGACCAGGACAGCCTGGTGCTGATCGGCGTGACGATGCGGGGCGATGTGTACCTGGACTACATACTGAGGATGGTTAGCCACGAGCAGTTTGACGGGGACAAGGCGGGGTACACCATCCGGGATGGGGCGGTCCATGTAACAACACTCAACGAGATGCGGGATGAGACACAGGCTCGTGTCTACAAGGTGCATGACTTGGTCGATCGGCCGTTTGGTCCGCTGCTTGAAACGGTATACGCCGATGACGAATTGGCGATCCGCTTGCTGCGGAAATACCAGTTTGCATGGCTGGTTGATCTTGGGGGCACACGTATCATCGACTTCGATCTCGATGATGCGTTGCAGGGAAGTACGGGACAGGATTTGCAAGCCTTGCGGACGATAGAACGGAGCTGGTCTGAAGCGGTTCATGCACGTCAAGAAGCGTTGGAACAAATTGCGCAACTTATTCAAGATACGACTGGCGTTATCGATGATTGGCTGGATGGTGCCGCGACGGTTCGCGAACTTGACGGTGCTTTGATTATCACCGCGGACCGAAAGACGCACGAGGAGATCGAAGTCTTGTTAGAAGACTTGCATGAGCAGCAGGTCGCGCGCGTACATGATTTCATGCGTGATCTCGATGTTGCACGGTTGCTGGGTGAGTCCGAGACGCTCCGAGCCGAGGGCGATTACCGAGCCGCATTAGTCTTGACCGAGGCAGCGATCACGGTTGACCCACACAGTGTCCCGGCCCGGGCGTTGCATCAGGCCATTGTCGATGTGATTGCTCGTAGCCGTGCCAGCGAAGCCGATTACTGACGATCCGAAGGCCCTTACGATACGATATCGGGTTACTTAGCTCGCTCTATCCCAAGGACCACCCATGACCGCCGCGCCCCGCGCCACCATCGATAGCCTCCAGGCCGCCCAGCACATCCGCGGGGTCTACGCCGTCCAGAACCTGCAGCTGGGGATGACCAAGAACGGCAAGCCGTTCCTCAAGATGCTCATCGCCGACAAGACCGGCCGGACCCCGGGGCGGATGTGGTCCGCCACGGAAGAATTATTCCTGGGGCTGCCGACCGACGGGTTTGTCTATCTCGAAGGCCAGACCCAGCCGTACCAGGGCGAGATGCAGATTATTGTCAACCGGATCGAGCAGCACACGCCGACCGAGAAGGAGCTGATGGAGCTGCTCCCGGCGACCAAGCACGACGTCGATGAGATGTTCGGGCAGGTGCTCCGGCTGCTCCAGTCGATCGAGCACCCGGCGATCAAGTGTCTGGTGGACCGGTATATGGAAGATGGCGAGCTGATGCAGGCGTTCTGCCAGGCCCCGGCCGCGCAGACCCTGCACCACGCGTACCTCGGTGGGCTGCTCGAGCATACGCTGTCGCTGATGCAGCTGGCCGACAAGATGGTCGGGCACTACGAGCATCTGTCGCGCGACGTCGTGCTGATGGGCCTGTTCCTGCACGACCTGGGCAAGTGCCACGAGCTGACCTGGCTCGAGGGTTTTGGCTACTCGACCGACGGGCAACTGGTCGGGCACATCGGCCGGGGCGTCGTGCTGCTCAACGAGAAGTGCAAGGCCTGCGAAGACGAAGACCTCGGCGAAGCGGCGGTGCGCGTCCCCACGGAGCTGCGGTACGTGTTCGAACACATCATCCTCAGCCACCACGGCGTCCCCGAGTTCGGCGCGCTTAAGGTCCCGGCCACCCCCGAGGCGATTTTTATCAGCAATCTCGACAATCTTGACGCAAAGATGAACATGACCCTCGACGCCGCGGCCCGAGACAAGCTGGCCGGCGGGGCCGACCTGGGGGGTGACTTTACCGAGAAGGTCTGGGCCCTGGGCACACGGGTCTACCGGCCCGACCCGAGCAAGTCAGCGCGCTGAGTCAGTCACACACTGCCGCGACGCAGGCGGTCGTTGATCGCTCGGCCCAGCCCCTCGTTCGGCATGCGCAGGGCAATGATCCGATCCAGCCCGGCGGCGTCAAGGCCTCGCAGGGTGTCGAACAGGTTGGCCGCGGCCTCGGCGAGGTCGCTGCGTTCGGAGAGCGAGCGGCGTACGGCGAATTGGGCGGTCGCATCACCCACATCTTCAAGCGAGCCAAGGTAGAGCAGTCCGATGCGTTTGCTATCGGTGTCGAGCTTGGCGAGTTGATCGATCGAATCAAGAACCGACAGGGCGGTCCGCGGCGCGTAGTGACGGTCGCTCATGCCGGGCGCGGGCCTGGGCGCGGTGCCGTTGGCTTTGCCCGGGGAACTGCTGGGCTCGGCCAGTTGGAGATCACCAACGATCGGCTCGATCGACTCGACCGGCAGGGCGCCGAGGCGTAGCACGGTGCAGCGGTTGTTGATGACGCGGACCACGGTGGACTCGACCCCGCGCTCGCAGGGCCCGCCGTCGAGGACCGCGGCGATCCGGCCGTCGAGTTCCTGCCGAACATGCGCCGCGGTGGTCGGGCTGATCGCCCCGAAGCGGTTGGCGCTGGGCGCGGCCAGGGGTACGTCGGCGGCCCGCAGCAGGGCCTGGGCGACCGGGTGGGCCGGCACGCGCAGGCCAACGGTCTCCAGCCCGGACGTAACCAGGTCGGGAACGGCCGGGCCGCGCGGCAGGACCAGGGTCAGCGGACCGGGCCAGAACCGCTCGGCCAGCTTGAGTGCGGTGGGGTCAAGGCTGGCTAACCGGTGCGCTGATGCCAAAGAAGGGGTGTGGACGATCAGCGGGTCAAAGCTGGGGCGTTGTTTGGCCTGGAAGATTCGGGCCACGGCGGCCGGGTCCAACGCGTGGCCGGCCAGGCCATAGACCGTCTCGGTCGGCATCGCAACGAGATCGCCTTGTCGCAGCAGTTCTGCTGCGCGGGCGAGGTCGGCGGGGTTGTTGCCGTCGAGTAGTTGGGTGCTGACCGCCATGGGCTGCATCGTTCTCGTTCTCGTCACGCGTCATCGTCATCGAACCCCCGCGCTCGATCGATGACGAAACTCGATGACGAGAACGGAAACGACAAGGCGGCGCTAAGCCGCAAGCGGCATTTACGTGCAGTTTTCGACACGGATCGTCGTCGTCATGGTGTGGCTCTCGTTGGCCTGGAGCTTCACCGCGTGGGGGGTGATATTGCCCGACTCGATACACACCATGCCGGGCCACTCGTCGTCGCCGAAGTCGCTCATCGCCGCGGCCTTGTCCATCCAGGGGTTCCAGACGACGGTCGATTGGCTGTCGCCCTTGATGATGTGGATGTCCCGACCCAAGCCCGGGTCGTGCAGCATGACCGCCGCGTCAGAGCGGTAGACGCGGTCGGTCTCTTGGTCGAAGGTCAGGGGCGTGTCGCCCTGAGTGTGCAGCGTGTTGGCCCCGCCGACGGTGTGCAGGTACTCGGCACCTTCCAGGCCCGTGACCTGGATGCCCTTGATCTGACTGACGGTGAAATAGGTGTGCAGGGCCTCTTCGAAGGTCTGCGGTTGGTCGGCGTTGTTGGTCACGGTGAGCGAGAGATGCAAGGCTTCACCGAACTCGGCGTGATAAGTCAGGCCGTAGTCTTCGATCGTGGTGGCGAGGATGATGCCGACGCCTTGGCCTGTATGCCGGGTATCGGCGACCTGCCAATTCTGCGTTCGGGCGTACCCGTGGCTGGGGGCGTTGGGGCGGTCGGCGGGCTTGTTGCCGGCGAACCAGGGGAAGCAGATGGGGATGCCGCCGCGGATCGGCATGTCGTAAAGGAAATTGGCTCGCTGGGACAGCCAGAGCACCTCGTCGTGCCCGGCTGGTTGCCATCGGGTGATGTGGCCACCGTGCAGGTAGACCTCGGCCCGGCAGGCGGGGGTCTGGATCACGGCGCGGGTCAGGCCCCCCTCGCCGGGCGAGAAGGTCAGTGCCTCGCCGACGGCAAACTTTGCATTCAGGTCTTGGTTCATCAGGGGATTGTAAAGCGGGCCGAGGCGGCGGGTGGGCCAGCGCCTGGGTCGGTGGGTCTGGCTATGCGATTCAAACCCCGTGCTTTGCCCGAGCGTATAGAATCCAACATATGACCCAGGCAACCACGCAGAACGTAGAGGCCCCCGAGTCTGGCGAGGCCATCGCGCCGTCCGACGACCGCGAGATCGTGGTCAAGGCGCTCAAGCTCACCAAGATCTTCAGGGACTTCTGGATGCGTGACAAGGTCCGGGCCGTTGATGCCATCGACCTGGAGATCTACCGCGGCGAGGTCTTTGGACTGCTGGGGCCCAACGGCTCGGGCAAGTCCACCACGATCAAGATGATCCTCGGCCTGCTGCACCCGACCGACGGTAAACTCGCGGTCTTCGGCAAGCTGCCCCGCGATGTGGCGACCAAGAAGATCATCGGCTACCTCCCTGAAGAGACCTACCTCTACAAGTTCCTCACCCCGATCGAGACGCTGGACTACTACGGCAAGCTCTTCCATCAGGACCGCACCACACGCAAGAACCGTATCGAGATGTTGCTGGAGATGGTCGGCCTCGAGCACGCGGCCAAGCGGCCGGTCGGCGAGTTCTCCAAGGGCATGATGCGCAAGGTCGGGTTGGCCCAGGCGCTGATCAACGACCCGCAGTTGCTCATCCTCGACGAACCGACGTCGGGCATGGATCCGATTGCCACCGCCGACGTCAAGCGTGTGATCCAGAAGCTCGGCGAACGGGGCAAGACCGTGCTGCTCTGCTCGCACCTGCTCGCGGATGTGCAGGATGTTTGCGACCGGGTGTCGATGATGTACGGCGGCAAGATCCGCCGGCAAGGGCCGATCGGCTCGCTCTTGGTCGAACAGGAAAAGACCACGATCACGACCCCGACGCTCTCGAACATCAGCGACGAGCAGATCGTCGCGGCGTTGGAGCAGTTGGGGGTGACGGATGTGGCGTTGGACCACCCGCGTCGGACCTTGGAGCAGGTGTTTTTGGACATGGTGGCCGAGGCCAAGGCCGAGGGCGCTCGGACCAGCGGTGCCGAGTCGGGCCGGGAAGTTGCGGCGTTTCTGCGTGGTGCGGGTGAGAGTCCGCAGCCGCCGGCGACCGTGGAGAAGCAGCGCGAGGTGGTCATCGAGTCTCTGGTCAGTGGTGCCGAGGAATCCGCGGAACAAGAAACCGCTCCCAGCCAAGTCGCCGAGCCTCGGACTGAATCGGCATCGGCTGCCGAAGCGCAGGCCGATGCGGTGCTTGCGGACCTGACCGGCGAGAAGCCCAAGCAACCGGAGGCCAAGCCGCGATTCCAGCAGGCCGAGCCCTCGAAGAAAGAGAAGAAAAAGACCCCTCCGCCCCCGACGTCGGATAAGCCCCAGACGGATGCCCTCACGCCGGATGAAGCGGACAAGGGCGTGATTGATGATCTATTGAATGGTTAAGTATCGGCACCCTCTCCCTTTCAGGGAGAGGGCTGGGGTGAGGGTCGGGTGCCCGATCCGCAGAGTGGCATGCGATAAGGATTTTGGTTTACAAAAATGGCGTGGACCTTGAACCTCGGTTTATCTCACGCCCGGACCCTCCCCCCGGCCTCCTCCCTGGGAGGGAGGGGGAGCAAAGCAGGCGAGGCTCGTTAAATCAACATGCTCACCAAGAACTGGAAAATCTGGCTGGGGGTGTTTGTCGGGCTGCTGCTGGTCGGGACGGGTCTTTCGCTGCTGCTGCACTTCCAGGACATGACGCTGGCGTCGCGCATCGTTTCGGCGGTGTTCTCGCTGCTGGTCAACGCGTGGGTCGGCTGGGGGCTGTGGGTCTGGCGCGAGGTGTCGTGGGTCAGGCAGCTCAACACGATCGTGCTGACGACGGTTGGCTTCTCGGTCGGGACGGCCCTGAGCTTCGCGGTGGGCTGGTCCACGGGCACGCGGACGCTGCTCTACATCTACCTCGCGGTCATGGGGTTCATGGTCGGGATGAACGTGCTGCGGGTCGCGCTTCGGCCGAGTTGGCCGGTGATGGGCGTGGCCCGCACGATGATCGAAGAGGCGATCCGGATGAAGGTCGCGCTGATCTTTATCTTGATGCTCTTGGTGTTGCTGCCGGTGATGCCGCTGATCCTTGGGTCAGAGGACCGGGTGACCTATATGGTCCAGCGGTTCCTGACGTATTCGATGATGGTGGTCGCGGCGACGTTGAGCGTGATGACGGTCATGCTCGGGGCCCGGTCGGTGAGCTTCGAGCTATCGAGCAAGCAGGTGTACATGACGCTGACCAAGCCGCTGAGCCGGTGGCAGTACCTGCTGGGCAAGTGGATCGGGATCGGGCTGCTGAACCTGGTGCTGGTGACGGTCTCGGGGGTGATGATCTATGGCTTTACGATGGCGATCGCCGAGAGCCCGGAGATGAACTTCAATGACCGCGCGACACTCGAACGTGAAATCCTGACGGCCCGGCTGGGGATCGAGCCCGAGCCCTACGACCTGCGCAACCCCGACCTGACCTTTTCCGGCATTATCTACAACAACCTAGAACAGAAGCGGCTGACCGACCCCGATCGCTACGGCGAGCCGGGCACGCCGACGGCCTCGCTGCCCAATGACATCCAGCAGGAGGTGCGGGCGGAGGCGCTGACGGAGTGGCTGACGATCAAGCCGGGCGAAGCAAACCGCAAGACGCTGCGGTTTAGCGGGCTGGGTGAGGCGGCGGCGGCGGCGCAGGAGGCCCAGGCGCAAGTCGCGGCCGACCTGCAAGAGTTGGGTCTGACCGCGGACCAGGCCAAGGAATACCTTGAGGTGTTGCGTCGGGAGCGATCTATCCTCTCTTTCCAGACGCCGGACGATCTGACGCCCGAACTGATCGAAGAGAAGGTCGGCATCCTCCGCAGGCACACGATCACCCTGGTGATCAGCCCGGATACGTCCCCGCCGCCGGACAACGACATGGTCGAGATCATCCTGCGGCTAAACGACGTGCCGTGGCCCGCGCCGCCGACACCGACATCACCGCCCCGGCCGATGCGTATGGCCATCGAGACCCCCCAGGAGATCACCCTCCCCGCATCGATGATCAGCAGCGCGGGCGAGTTGCTGCTCACCATCGAGGTCCCGACCCAGACCACCGCCGGCGTCAACCAGAACCCCATCCAGCTCAACGGCAAGGACGCGACCGTCGAGGTCTTCTACCGCACGGGCAGCTTCGGCGGCAACCTCGCCAAGGCCTTGCTTGTGCTCTGGCTTCGGCTCTGCTTCCTCGCGGCGCTGGGCCTGGTCGCCGGGGCGCTGCTCAGCTTCCCCGTCGCGACGCTGCTCTGCCTGATTTTGCTGATCATGTCCGTCTTCAGCGGCTACATCACCGAAGCGGTCAACAGCTACGCCTCGCTGCCCAAGACCGAGAGCACCCGCGACCTGGTCAGCGCCTGGTTCGATCGCTTTGGCCAGCACGTCTCCGACGGCAAGTACTGGGACGCGCTCAAGCTGATCATCCGGCTGGTCGCCTCGTCGATCCTGTTCCTGGTCCCCTCGATCAGCGACTTCTCCACCAACCCGTTCGTCTCCGAAGGCCGGCAGGTCCCCCGCGACCTGCTGCTCGACGCGGTGTGGAAGATGGGCCTGCTCTGGACCGCCCTGGTCGGGCTCATCGGCCTGGCCCTGTTCCAGCGCAAAGAACTGGCGAAGGTGGTGGTGTAGGCCCTCAGCCAGGTACCAGCTACCGTCCCTGAATAACCCATGCTAACCCTGCCCTCAACCCACGATCGCTCCGGCACATCAAGCCAGTCATAGAATGAGTTTCTTACCCTAGACCCGGGCCCCGCCATGAACGACCGCCTGATCCAGATCATCGCCCTGACCGTTGTCGCCGCGGCCCTGCTCGCTGGGGTTATGCTGACCCCGACGATCAACCATCAGCGCCGTGACCGCCAACTGACCTACGACCTGGAGGTCGGCGACTCGACCAACCCCGAGTACGCGTTTCTGGCTTCGCTGGGCTCGTTGCGGGGCTTGGCGGTCCACGCCTTGTGGTACCGGGCCGAGCAACTCAAGCAGCAGGGCAAGTTCTACGAGGCCAACAACCTCGCGGAGATGATCACCAAGCTCCAGCCCCGGTTCCCGCAGGTCTGGCTGTTCCAGGGCTGGAACATGGCCTACAACATCTCGGTCAAGACCAACACCCCCGAGGAGCGCTGGGACTGGGTGAGCAAGGGGATGGACCTGCTGCGCAACCCCGGCATCCGAAACAACCCTAACTCGCCGACGCTTTACAAGGAACTGTCGTGGATCTTCTCGCACAAGATGGGCGGGCAGACCGATGACATGAACAACTATTACAAGCGGGAGTTCTGCAAGGAGTGGCATATCCTGCTCGGCCCGCCCGAGCCCCGGCTTAAACGCCAATACGTCGGCAAGACCCGCGAGCAGGTGCTCGCGGAGATCGGTCAGGACGCGTTTCAGCGGGGCGACTACATCGACTACGCGCCGATGTCGCAGGAGCGGATGGCCGAGATCGTTTCCTACGGCGACCGCTACCTCCGCGAGCCCGGGGCCGACGAGGGCCGTTATGGCACCCGCTTCTACTACGCCGCGCTCAACCGCGACGCCCGCGACCGATTCCTCGCCGACTACCCCGACGTCGCCGCGCTGGTCAGCTACCTCGAGTCGGTCAAGCTGCCCGACGGCTCGGACGCGGGGCTGGGCCTGAACACGCCGACCCTCCGGGCCTACGGCAAGATCCAGATGCTCGAGCACGCCGGCCACCGCATGGGCGACCCGCGCGTGGGGAATATCGAGGTCCTGGGCGAGACGGGCATGGCCCTGTTTGAGGCGCTCAAGGAGTTGCCCGAAGGGTTGCGGACCGTTGACAACACGCCGATGCTGCAGATGCTGCGCGCCCAGTCCTTGATCGTGGACTACAACATGGACCCGCGTTTCATGCTCCGGTGCATGGACCAGTTCGGCGAGCTGGACTGGCGGCACGTCCACACCCACGCGGTCTACTGGTCCGCGCTGGGCACGATCACCTTCTCGACCGAGGCCAAGGTGCAGGACCTGACCCGGATCGACCTGATCAACACCGACCGCGCGACGATCCACGCCGTGCAGGGCCTGGTCCACGGCGGCAAGATCTACTTCCGCCCGCGGGTCGAGCCCCTGGCCCAGGCGACCGGGGAGGTGCTGGGCGGGGGCATCTACGACCAGCAGCCCAACCCCGACCTGATCCCCGCCTACGGCATCGCGCTGGGCTTCACCCGCGAGCGCATCGCTTCGGGCAACTACAAGGTCACCTCGACCAACACCTACGACCAGGGCTGGGAAAACTTCCTGCAGGTCGCGCTGGTGTTCTACTATTTCGGCGGCAACCTCGACCAAGCCCAGCAGACCTGGGCCAGGCTGAAGGAGGAGTTTGGTGATTCGGATCGTTCCGCGCTTGCCCCAGATGGCGAATACAACCTGAGCATGAGCGACTTTGCCTATGAACGCCTGAAGGACGAACTGGGGACCCAGGACGAGTTCCTCATCCGCCAGATGCTGCGGTGGGCGCTGCAGCGCGGCGTCGCGGCGAACGACATGGCGCTGACCACCCGCCTCATCGCGGCGGCCAAGAAGAACTACGACGACGTCGCCGCCAAGCGCGAAGCCGCGGGTGAGCACGTGGGGCTGCAGGGCCAAGGCGTGCAGGGCCGACGCTCGCTGTCCCCCTGGCCGGAGATCGTGCAGTTGGAGATGACCAACTTCCTGACCAACCCCGGCTACCCGATTTTCTCACGCGGCAACATCTGGCGCGTCGCCGGTGGGGTCCTCATGAGCCAGTCCGAGCAGGTCCCGCTGCACATGCTGGTGTATTTTTCCATGCGCCCGGTCATCGAGGCCCAGATCCAGGCCCAGCAGCTCACGGTCGTCGAAACCAATCAGCAGGGTGCGGAGGTCCAGCGGCTCGCCCGGTATGACGAGGTCTTCTCCAAGCCCATCGGCTACGACGCGTGGGAAGCCCGGGCGCTGGAGATGCAGCAGCGCCAGCCCGGCCCGGTCGCGCCTCAGATCGACCAGAATTAATCGGCTCTTCAACCAAGCCAGCCAGGCCTTGGGCGCCCGGGAGATTGCACACCCCTTTGGCTGGTGCTTGCCCGGAACTCGAGACTCATTGCGCGGCCCGGTAAGCGGGGGTTTGACCAGCAGGCGGTTTGGATTTAATCAGTTCCCCGTTACACTTGATCCTATAGATGGGGGCGTCTGGTACCCAAGACGGAGTTGCCGCAAGGCCGTAGCAGGAGGACCCCGCTTGAAGTGTTGTCAATGTCGCGCCGCAAGCCTGGTGGGTCTATCGCTCTCCGCGTCGGCGCTGTCGGTCGCCCCCGCGTTTGGCTATGTCTTTAACGACTTTAACCGCTGGTCGCGCACCGCGACCGACGGCTTCGGCTTTGCCCAGGGCGACCCGACCACCCTGACCTGGAGCATCGTGCCCGACGGCACCGCCGTCGGCGGCAACCCGGTGATCCCCTCCAGCGGCTTGGTTTCTTTCCTGGACAGCATCCGTGGGGCCGGGCCCGGCGGTAATGACCTGACTCAGCGTCCTTGGTTCTCGCTGTTCGAGCAGTCTTTTGACCGATTCAGCCAGCTCTCCGGGCTCACTCTGGTTTACGAACCAAACGATGACGGCGTGCAGAGCAGTTCCGCGTTTAGCCGACGCGGCGTCCTCGGGGTCCGGGGCGATATCCGGATCGGCGGCGGCAGTATCGACGGGCAGTCCGGGGCCAACACCCTGGCGTACAACTACTTCCCCGACAACGGGGACATGGTCATCGACACCGACAACATCAGCTTCTACAGCTCCACGAGCAACAACTCGCGTGCTTTTCGAAATGTCGTCATGCACGAGTTCGGCCACGGCATCGGCATCAGCCACCTCGAGTCGGACACCAGCACGTCGGCGATGAGCGGGTGCGGCTGTGCCGCGTGCTGCGCGGTGCGTGAGGCTCAGTCCCAGCCCGCGACCACCACGCCCGGGGGCCAGTTCCTCATGGAACCGTTCATCAGCACCGCCTTCGACGGGCCCCAGCTCGACGATATCCTCGCCATCCACCGCGGCTACGGCGACTTCTACGAGAAGGCCAACAACGGCAACGGCAACGACAGCGCCGCCTACGCCATCAACCTGGGCACGCTTAGCCTGGGCGCGACCACCAGCATCGGCACCGACGCCGACGACACCGTCGTCGCCGCGTCCGACACCGACTTTGTCAGCATCGATGACGATTCAGACCTGGACTTCTTCAAGTTCACGATCGATCAGGCGGTCTTCCTGGACGTGGTGCTGACCCCCAAGGGACCGACCTACAACAGCGGGGTCCAGGACGGCACGCAATCCCCATTGGTCACCTCCGAGCTCAGTGATCTCGCGCTGACGCTGCTCGACCAGGACGGGTCCACCGTGCTCGAGACCAGCAGCTCGGGCGGGCTGGGCGAGGCCGAGTCGATTCTTGATATCGAGCTGATCGAAGCCGGTACATACTTCGCACGGATTGCGGGTGCCGACAACGCGCCGCAGCTCTACCAGCTCGACTTCTTGGCCACCGCGATCCCGCTTCTGATCGGCGACCTCAACGGCGACTTCGTGGTCGATGAGGCCGACCTGGCGATCATCCTGGAGCAGTTCGGACAGAGCGCAAACCCGGGGACGCTGGCCGACGGCGACCCGACCGGGGACGGCTACGTCGATCTGGCGGACCTGAACCTGGTGCTGGCCAACTGGACCGGCACCGACCCGCCATCGATCGCGGTGCCCGAGCCCGGCTCGGTGGTCATCCTCGCCGGGGCACTGGGCCTCACTACGCGTCGGCGTCGGCCGATGCATTATACGTATCCCACAAAAACGAAGGCGTTCATTGCTTCATGAGCCGCCGGGTCACACCCGGCGGACAAGCGTCAGGTAACTCGTCCGCCACGTGTTACGTGGCGGCTGTCCATGACCTGACGAGCGTATAAATTCTTTGGGATGCGTATTAGAGCCTCTTTCTTTCAGCCTTAGCGTGGCGAGATGTCCAAGCCCAGCCCTTTCATGGCTGGGCGGCCCACCGATCTAATCGGTGGGCTTCAGTAACGCCAGGTCCGAATGAAAGAGGCTCTAATCCGCGCGCCAACTCCGCCAGTACGCGGCGATCCGGTTGTTGAACGCGGCCGGGCTCTCGGCAAACGCCTGCGCCAGCAGCTTGGTGGTATCCTCAGTCCCCGATGGGTCGTTGAGTTTATCGAGCAGAGGCTTGGCCCAGTCGCTCTTTTCAGTGGATGTGAGCATCTCTGCCAGGGCCGATCGGGTCGCCCGTTGATCGAGCTGTTCTGCGGCAGCCTGGATCAGCTTGCGATGGGGCTTGACCATGGCCGGGCAGCAGCGGTTGAGGAAGGCCAGGTGCAGCTCAAGCGTGCGCAATCGGCTAGCGGCATGCTCGGCCGGGGCGGGGACCAGTTGGGCATCTCGCCGCGCATGGGTGTACGCACGGCGCAGGCCAATGGGCGGGCGAGCGGGGTCCGGCTCAAACACCGGCCAATCCCCGACCTGGCCGCGCAGCTCCGCGAGGTCTGCCACCAGGCGGTACACGATCGGGTCGAAGCTGCGGTTCGGTGCGTTCATCGAGAGCCCGGCCACCTGGCTGCGCGCGAGCGCTTTGCGGAAGGCCTTGCCCTGCCCGCTGTCGATGGAAACACCCGCGGCCCCGGCCAGCTTGTCGTAGTGCTTGAGCAGCAACCCCGGCCGTAGGGCCGAAGCGATCTCCGCTGCGATCCGATCGAGCAGTCGGCGGTCCCGGCGGGTGACCTCGCGCGGCAGCTCCGATTCGATCAGGGCGATCCCGGCATCCGCTTGCCGTACCGATTCGGCGGCGGCCCGCGTGGAACCGTCCTTGCGGGTGAGTTCACGGATCGCGGTCTCGATGGATTCGCAAACGAGCCGGCGGCAGCCATCTTCGATCGATTCCTGGCGTTTAAGCGGGCTCATGAGGGGGGTGGGCTGCACAAATGTTAAAAAACGATGAGCGATCATACCCCCGAATGCGGGGCCCTGATCCAAGAGAGCACGATTTTTAACAACGCATACGAGGCTTATGAAACCGTTTTCGCTTGCTCCCTGACCAGCGCGAGTTCGAGCTGGCGCTGGAACATCGCCCGGTAGGTGAAATAGCTCATGCTCGCCATCAGCGGCACGACGACCGCCCCGATGCCGGGGAAGAGCTGGACCCAGATCAAGACGAAGTAGAACAGCCGGATCCCCCACTTGGTCAGCAGGTTGCGGGTCATGGAGGTGTAGCGGGCGACCGGTGTGACCAGGCGCATGCGGTAGTAGATGATGCCGGGGATCAGCCCGATGACGGGGATCAGGCTCAGGGCCGTGCTGAGGAGCAGCACCTCCGGGACGCGCCGGTCGAGCACCGCGAGGTATTGGCCGGCCTCGGCGGGTTCACGGAATAACGCGTGTCCGCAGCGTTCGCAGTCCTGGCGTGGTTGGCGGGGCTTAAGGCGGGAGGCGCAGCGGGGACAACGCTGCTTGGCGATCAGCTTCTGGGGGTGGGTCTTGAGGTCGGGGGCGGGGGTCTGTGCCTTGGACTGTCCCAGCCAATTGATGTCTCGGACCGCGGGATTAGGTGCGTCGCAGCTGGGGCAGTGGACTGCGGCGAGGTACATCGGTGCCCCGCAGCTTGTGCAGGGGACCTGGGACTTTTCCTCACGCCTTCGGGCACGCCACTCCAGCAACCAGAGCGTGCCCAGCACCAGCCCGGTGACGATCAGCATGAAAGGCGGGTACAGGATCAGAAGCAGCGTGCCGAAGATCGCGAAGATGTCCTCAAACCAGCTCAGCAGCCATTGGAGCATGCTGTCGTCATCGGGGTCGGCTTGGATGAACGTGCCGATGAGCCTGGCGCGGGCCGAGGCCGCAAGGAACACGCCGAACCCGGTCAGCGCGGCAAAG
This sequence comes from Planctomycetota bacterium, assembly GCA_038749735.1. Lineage (GTDB taxonomy): Bacteria > Planctomycetota > Phycisphaerae > Phycisphaerales > Phycisphaeraceae > JAHQVV01. The sequence continues at coordinate 4,754 of JBCDHS010000047.1, read as the reverse complement.
CAGAAGTCGAGCACGTTGCCGATGCCCGCCTGCGCGGCCGGCTCAAGTTCGCTGGTGATCTCATTGAGCAGGGCCGCGTCCTGGGCCGAGATCACCCCGGCGACGGCGAGGTAGGTCACGAACGCCGAGCCTGATTTGATGTAGCCATCTACCTCGTTGAGCAGGGCGCGTGCGTCGGCGGACTTGGTCGCGGCGACTTCGAACCCGGCCAGCAGGCCGAGGATGGCCAGGGTGAGGTTATGCGTGAACCAGGTGGGTACATCCTTGACCTGTTGGAGCAGGCCCAGATCGTTGATCCAGGCGATCTCTGGACCCCAGCGGAGTGCCGCGGCGACGACGAAAGCGGTCACAAACGCCCGGGATGAGAACATCCCGATCGAACCGACGCCGTTGAGGACCGTGACCAGCTTCATCTGCGGTACTCCCTGAGGACCAAACCGTACCCAAGGCCCAGCGGTCAGGCCCCGGCAATTGTTTAAGTAGTAGCTTACGCAAAAAGTTCAATCGTTTAGGACGTGTACGAGAAGTTGGGGCGGGCATCTTGCCCGCTGTTCGAGCGCCGCTCGAAACAAGCCTTTTCACGACGTCGTCCTGACGGCAGGCTGGAAGCCTACCCCACCTAAGGCACTTCTCGTACACGTTCTTAGAAATTGATCTGGATGCGGCATCTAGCGGAAGGGGATATTCAGGTCGAAGCTGAAGATCTGGGTTTCGTCGCCCTGTTCATCCAGCAGCGGGACCGCGAAGTCGATGGCGAAGGGGAACTGGCCGAAGAAGGGCACCACGAAGCGCAGGCCGGTGCCGACCGTGACCCGCCATTCGTCGAAGCCGAATTCGTCTTGTACGGTGCCGTGATCGGTGAAGACCGCCCAGCGGACGACCTGGTCGTAGAGGGGCATCTCGTATTCGAGTCGGGCGATGAATTGGAACTGACCTCCGACCGGGTCGTCTCCGAGGGTGAGGGTGTCGTTCCGGATGCCGCGAGGCCCGACGCCGCGGAAGGCGAAGCCGCGGAATTGCCGGCCCCCGGCGTAGTAGCGTTCGAACAGCGGCACGTCGTCGGCGTCCTGGAGCAGGTACCCGGCATCGGCGCGGAAGCTGAGGATGCTTTTTCGTCCCAGGAAGTCCTCGTCCAGTGTCCAGAACTGGGCGAAGCCGACGTTGACGCGGGTAAAGTCGTAGTCGCCGCCAAAGACGCCGATCTGGTCCACGCCCAGGGTCAGGCGGTTGCCCCGGCTGGGGGTGATGTTCGAGTCCGTACGCGACCGGGTCAGGCTAAAGCCCACCGAGGTCAGCAGCGACTGGCCCTGCACGTCGAAGACATCGACCGGCGCCTCGGCCTCGATGTCATCGATATCGACCTCCACCACCCGGGCCCGCACGACACCGGACCATGCGTCGCCCAGGCGACGCCCGACCCCCGCCCGCACACCCAGCCGACCCTCGTCAAAGTCTTCACGCTCGGACTGGAACGCGAAGGCCTGGAAGTCAAAGAAGTAGTCGGTCTCAAAGATATAGGGCTCGCGGAACCCGATCGAGTAGTTGCTGTTTTCGTTGCCCGGGGACAGGTTGATATTGAAGGTCTGACCCGCGCCCAGAAACGCGCGGCCGGCGAAGAACTCGTCCCAAGACTCGGGCCAGTCCGCCGCATCGAAGTTGCGCTGCTCAAGGCCGATCGTCCCGAACACGCCCGAGTCCGAACTGATGCCGGCCCCGATGTTGAATGAGCCGGTGTTTTTCTCGCTGACCTCGATGAGCATGTCGCGGACCGGGTCGCCGGCCTCGCCTAGCAGGGTGATCGTGCCCTGGTTAAAATAGATGCTCTCGCGGACAAAGCCGCGGGTCTGCTGCAGGCCTTGGAGGTCCAGCGGCCGGCCCGGCTCGAGCCCGCGGATGCGCCGCAGCAGGACACGACGATCCGTCCGCGTGTTGCCGATCACCTCGATCTTGCCCAGAATAGTTGCGCCCGGTCCTTCCTCGATGTTGACCACCAAGTCGACCTGCTGGGTCTGGGTATTGATCCGACGCTCGATGTTGACATCCACATCGATGTACCCCAGCTTGCCGTACCAGAACGCGACCGCCCGCTCGGACCGCCGGATCGCTTCGTCGGAGAACACCCCGCCCGGCACCAGTTCCAGCAGCATGGGGATCTGCTGCGGGCTCATCACCTGGTCATCGATGGGCTGGCCCAGCCGGGTAAACGCCGAGCGGATCGTGTTGACACGGTACTGCGGGCCCTCGTCGATCAGGAAGACCACGGTCGCCCGGTTCTGCCGATCGGAGATCTCGATCCGTCGGCCGACCTGGGCCTCGAGGTACCCGCGGTCGTAGTACAACTGACGGATCGACGCGACGTCCAGGTTCAGCTTGTTCTGGTCCAGCCAGCCGTCGTTGAACGGCCAGAAGTACTCCCGGCTGCTGACCTCGTTGGACAGCGCGCCGGTCTGGACCAGCTTGTTGCCCTGGTAGCTGATCTCGACCACCCGGACGCGGGGCCCCTCGACAATGCTGTAAGCCAGTTCGCGGCGCTCGGCCAGGAGCTCGGCGTTATAGGTGATCGTCGCGGCGAAGAAGCCGTCGTCCTCGTACTCCTTCTGCATCGCGCGGACCGCCCGATCGATCAGCGCGGTGTCGATCGGGTCGCCCGGCAGCAGCAGCACCTGGCTGAGCAGCGCGGCCTGATCAAAGTGCTTGTTGCCCGTGAACCGGATCGCAGTGAGGACCGGCTGCTCGATCACGGTGAAGACCACGTCCACCGTGCCGTCACCGTTGATCTTGAACCCGGCCAGGACCTGCTCGAACAGGCCCAGTTCGGTCAGGCGGTACAGGTCCTGGTCGATGACCTGCTGGCTGTAAGCGTTGCCCGGCTCGGTGCGGATGTGGTTGCGGACCTGGACCTCGGTCGTGCGTTGCCGACCCTCGATGCGGACCTCGACGATCCGTCGGCCCTCGGGCTCAAGAGCCTGCGCATGGCTGGTATTCACCATAAAAGAGGTGATCAGCAGGCACAGCAACGGGATGTTCAGCCGGACAAGGGCGTGACAGACCGGGGACAAGCATGGGCTCCTGGGATTGAATGTGACAGTTTACAGGATCGTGGCTCAGGGGACGCTGATAGCCGCGGGCCCTAGTACCGGCTATAGTCGGTCCGGCCATGTCAGACCGTTATCCCCAAAGAACAGCGGCTGAATTCCGGGGCGCCATCGTGAAGTACCGTGGCAACCGAACGCGGCTGACACACCTGCTATTCGCGGCCATCCACGCCCGCCGGATGCCCGCGATCCAAGCGATACTCGCCGAAGGCGTCTCGGTCGATGCGATCGATCCGACCGAGCCGGTCCCCGGCCTGACCCCACAGAGCATCCGCAGGCCGACCACGCATGGGCTCTGTGCGTTGGCGATTGCTGGTCGTATGGGCGGGAATGCGAATGATCTAAAGATAGCGGAATGGCTACTGGATCAGGGGGCCTCTGCAGCCGGGCCCGGAACAGTTCTGCTCTGCCGGGTGGAACTGCTACCCCGTCTGCTCGAAGGGGGCGCGGATATCAATGCCCGTGGTGAAGACTACAACCCGCTTTTCTTTGCGATTAAAAATCGTACAAAGCAGGATAAAAGTGTCGCGTTGATCGAGGCAGGTGCTGACTTGACAGGCGTTGATACCCAAGGATTCACCCCGCTTCACGCAGCAATCAAGAACGGTCGAAGAGAAACAGCCGAAGCACTCCTTAAAGCCGGGGCAGACCGATTTGCTCTGGATCTATCTGGGCGCAGTCCGTTTCGACTCGGGGTTGAATCACTTGCAGGCCTTCATTTCCAGACGGAATCCGACATTCGAGCCACACGTTCGATCTTGCGTTCGCTGCGTGATGAACTGCCCGCCCAACCCGAGGACATCTTCCTTGCAGCACTGGCATTCGACGATTCCTCTGCGCTGTCTTCTGTGTTGGGAGATTCGTCGGATTCGATCAATCAGACGCTACCCGGGCCGGCCGGCTATTTCGTTCCAAAAGTTGATGTGATCGCTAAGATCAAAGAGGAGGGGCTGATCGCTGGAATCGACGAGACCTATGAGTTTGTTGAGGATTGTGGCACGCCTTGGCCCTTACTCTCTTGGGCCGTACTACTAGATGCCCCAAAGTGCATTCGATGGATGATCCAAGCCGGGGCCGATCCAGAGATCGAGATTCCCGGCCTGCCAACCCCCCGATTATTGGCTTCTAAGTGCCAGGCTAAGGATTCTGTTCATAAAGCATTAGCCAGTAATGGGCTGTAATCCCAGCTGGGGCTTATTTGCTGGCCCATCATGCCCGATCTACACCAAAGTGCTCCGTTAAGAACGTGTACGAAAAGGTGGGGCGGGCGTCTCGCCCGCCGTTAGGGCACAGCCCAAAGTACGTTCTTTCACGGCTTCGCCGCGACGACAGGCGAGACGCCTGTCCCACCTAAGGCACTTCTCGTACACGTTCTAAGGGTGCGATTTCGCTCTACGTAAGTCCGCTGTGCCTCTTTCGCTCTGGTGGGACTGGAAGACGCCGCCCGCCAGGCCGTGCAGCCTCCGGGAACCGCCGGTGCCGCGACCACACCGCGACCCCGAGGTGACCCTATGACAACGACCAACGCAAGCCCGTCCGACGTTGCCAAGGCCGGCCGGCCCTCCGACCAGCTCTCCGACGATCAGCTCCTGACGATGCTCTACGACATGATGCTCATCCGCCGCTTCGAAGAGAAGACGATGCAGTCGTACATGCAGC
>JBCDHS010000046.1:0-27793 GCA_038749735.1 Planctomycetota bacterium | reverse complement strand
CCTCACCCCAGCCCTCTCCCTGGGAGGGAGAGGGAGCAAGGCATCACACCGGCATCGCGTCCATCATCGCGATCGCTTTCGCGGCGATGTCTTCGCTGCTCAGGCCGCAGTATTTCATCAATTCGTCCGGGCTCTTGGCGGACTTGGGGATCTTCCTGACAAACATCTGCTCGACGGTAAAGCCGTCGCCGCTGGCCGCGACCGTCGAGGCGATGTGCGCGCCGATGCCGTTGCCGTAGTTATCCTCGACGGTGAGCACCATGCCGTTGCATTCGTTGGCCAGGTCGAGGATCGCGTCTTCGTCGTAGGGCAGCGAGTACAGGTCGACGATCGTGGGCTCGATGCTCATGTCGTCCAGCTTTTCGAGGGCCTTGTTCACCTCGTGGACCATGTACCCGCTGGCGACGATGAGCAGGTCGCTGCCCTCCATGAGGACCTGGTGCCCGCCGAGGGAAAACTGCTCATCGGGGGAGTAGAGGAACTCGGTCTCGGGCCGGAGCGTGCGGAGGTAGACGCTGCCGTCGTGCTCGGCGGCGAGGCAGGTCAGGGCGTAGGCCGAGTAGGCATCGCTGGGGGTGAGGACGTAGAAGCCGGGCTTGCCGGTGGCGTTGTGGGTCATGGTCGCGAAGCTGGAGAACCAGGCGACATCGGGCAGGGCCATCTGTGACGGGCCGTCGGCCCCGAGCGAGATCCCCGCGTGGCTGCCGGCGATCTTGAGCTGGCACCCGGAGTTGATCGCCATCTCGATCTGGTCGTAGCCGCGGGTGACGAACTTGGCAAAGGTCGAGCAGAACGGCGTCTTGCCCGCAGCGGCCAGACCCGCGGCTGTGCTGAACATGTTCTGCTCGGCGATCCGGCACTCGACAAAGCGGTCCTTGAGCTGTTCATCCTTGAGGAACTGGCCGGAGAAGGTTGAGTTATTCACGTCGGCATCAAGGGCGACCAGGTCGGGGTAGGCGTGGCCAAGCGCGCGGAGGGCGACGCCGTAGGCCTTGCGTGTCGCGAACTTGCCCGACGCCAGGGCCGCTTCCTGGCCGAATGCCTTCATCGCCTGCTCGAAACCCAGCGGCTTCTTGACCTCGGCGGCGGGGCGGTCCGGGCGGGGGGACATCATCCCGATCTTCAGCGGCACGTCGGCGATCGCGCCGAGCGAGGTCGCGGTCTCATCCAACTCCGCCAGCACCGCGTCGAGCGCCTCGCCCTTGACCGCGGTGCCGTGGTGCCCGTTGCCCTGTTGTGAAGCGGCGCCCCAGCCCTTTTGGGTTCTGGCGATGATGGCGATGGGCAGCTTATCGGGGTCGCTCTGGGCGGCGGCGTGTTCTTCCAGTGCCTTGAGGACCTCGCTGGGCCGGTGGCCGTCGATCGTGACGGCGTCATAGCCCGCGGCCTCGACCTTCTTCGCGTTGGCCTCCCAGCTCTGCTGCGGGCTGACCTCCTGGGTCTGGGCGTAGACGTTGCAGTTAAAAATCGGGCAGACCGCCCGGAGGTCATGGTCGCGCAGGAAATCGATCGCTTCCCAGACCTGCCCCTCGCGGGACTCGCCGTCGCCGATGATGCAGAAGATGCGTTTGTCCAGCCCGTCCATGCGTGCGGCCAGGGCCAGCCCCGCGGCGGAACTCAAGCCTTGACCCAAGGAGCCGGTCGCGGTGTCGAAGAACGGGAAGCCTTCGATCGGGTTGGGGTGGCCGTCAATTGCCGAGTCTAACTCGCGGAGCGTCTTGGCCTGTTCCAGCGTGAGCGGGCGCAGTTCCTCGCCTTTCTTGCCATAGTGCACGCCAAGGTCGGCACAGGCGGCGTAGATGATCGGCACGGCGTGGCCCTCGGAAAGCACCAGCCGATCCGAGGCGGGGTGGCCGGGGTTGGCCGGCTCGTAGCGCATGTGCTGGCACATCAGCACCGAGACCAGGTGGGCCAGCGACGCGGCGGAGGTCGGGTGCCCCGAGCCCGCGGCGGCGGTGATCTGGTAGGCGAGCTTGGCCAGGTGCACGGCCTTGCTGTGGACGGTTGAATCAAATGACATGGCGGGTCCTTCCGGTGTCGGCTTGGTCGGGGGGGTGACCGCCACGGCCGTCCGTGGCGGTCAGCATCATATCCGAATCAGATTGCTGATCCGTGAGTATGGTGATCATTGCATCAAGATACGTTTTGAATACCCCGACTCTTCTAAGACACCTCTGCTACACTTTTTCATATCTGCAACCATGCCTCCCTGATCAGGGGCCCCATGCTTAATCCCAACCACGCCACGATACGCCGGTTCGATATCCAGCCGGAGGTACCCGAGGTGCTCCAGCCGCTCCGGGATCTGGCCTACAACCTCTGGTGGAGTTGGCACCCCGAGGCGATCGACCTGTTTATTCGGCTTGATCGCGTGCTCTGGCGTAAGACCCGGCACAACCCCGTGCTCATGCTGTCGTTGGTCAGCCCAGAGAGGCTGCACGAACTCAGCAGCGACCGCCCGTTCCTCGACGCACTCAACGCGACCTACGAGAAGCTGCAGCGCCACCGCCGCCGGCCCGGCTGGCTGAAAGAAGCGCACGACGACAAGCTCTGCGGCGGGGCGACCCTGGCCTATTTCTGTGCCGAGTTCGCCATCACCGAGTCCTTGCAGATCTACTCCGGCGGCCTGGGCGTGCTGGCCGGCGACCACCTCAAATCCGCCAGCGAACTGGGCCTGCCGCTCATCGCGGTCGGCCTGCTCTACAGACATGGGTACTTCCAGCAGTACCTGACCCCTGACGGCTGGCAGCAGGAGTACACCCCCGACCTGGATTTCGAGCACCTGCCGATCTCGCGCGTGCTCGGTGATGATGGCGAGCAGGTCACGGTTCGGGTCAAGATGCCCAAGGGCCCGGTCTCGATCGCGCTGTGGCAGGCCACCGTCGGCCGAGTACCGCTCTACCTCCTTGATACCGACCTGCCCGAGAACCGGCCCGAGGACCGCGCCATTACCGGCCAGCTCTACGGCGGGGACATGGACATGCGCATCCGCCAGGAGATCGTCCTGGGCATCGGCGGCACAAGGGCGTTGAAGCGGATCGGCATCACGCCCGACGTCTGCCATATGAATGAGGGCCACTCCGCGTTCCTCGCTCTCGAACGCATCCGCAACCTGATCGATGAGCACGGCCTGACTTTCGATGAGGCCAGGCAGGCCGCGATGGCCAGCCACGTGTTTACGACCCACACCCCCGTCCCGGCGGGCATCGACCGCTTCCCCCCGGAGCTGGTTCAGCAGTATTTCGCCGAGTACCATGCCCTTTTGAAGCTGGATATGGAAGGCTTCTTGGCCCTGGGCCGAGACGATGTGTTTAACAAGGACGAGCCGTTCTCGATGGCCACGCTGGCGATCCGGACCAGCGACTGGTGCAACGGCGTCTCCAAGCTGCACGGCGAGGTCTCCCGATCGATGTGGAAGGGGATCTGGCCCGGGATCCCCGACGAGGAAATCCCTATCGGCCATGTCACCAACGGCGTCCACGCCAGTTCCTGGCTCAGCCGACCCCTGGCCGAAGCCATCGATCGGCAACTGGGCACCAGCACCCGGCATACTCAACCAGCCGACCACGAGGTCTTCCAGGCCGTGGCGGGTCTGCCCGACGACCACCTCTGGGCCATCCATACCGAACGCCGACACCGCCTGGTCAGCTTCACCAAGCGTGACGACCCGGCCCGGCCCGCGCGACTCGGAGCGGCCCGCCATGCCGACAATGACCTGGACCCCGAGGCATTGACGATCGGGTTCGCCCGCCGGTTCGCAACCTACAAGCGCGGCAACCTCATGCTCCGCGACCCCGAGCGCCTGATCCGCCTGATCACCGACAAGGATCGACCGGTCCAATTCGTCGTCTCGGGCAAGGCCCACCCCGCCGACGGCGGCGGCAAGGACCTCATCAAACAGATCGTCCAGTTCACCCGGCACCACGGCCTGGGTGGCAAGATCGTCTTCATCGAAAACTACGCGATGCACTCGGCCCGGTACCTCGTCCAGGGATGCGATGTCTGGCTCAACAACCCCCGCCGGGGCATGGAGGCGTCGGGCACCAGCGGCATGAAGGCCGCGATCAACGGCGTGCCGAACTGCTCGATCCTTGATGGCTGGTGGGACGAGGGCTATACCCCCGACGTCGGCTGGGCGATCGGCTACCGCGAGACTTACGACAACCCCGACATCGCGGACCAGATCGAGTCCAAGGCGTTTTATGACCTGCTCGAGAAACAGATCGTCCCCATGTTCTACGAACGCGACAACCGCGGCATCCCGCAACGCTGGGTCCAGGTGATGAAGCAGAGCATTATCCAGCTCGCGCCGTTCTTCAACACGAACCGGATGGTCCAGCAGTACGCCGAGCAGTATTACCTCCCCGCCTTGCAGCGTGCCAGGGCGCTCCGCGCCGACGGCCTGGCCGGGTCAGTCCTCCGGGCCCAGCAGAAAGACCGCCTTCGGTACGCCTGGCCATCCTTGAGCTTCGTGAACGTTAAGACCAACGCCGGCCGGCCGCTCTCGCCGGATCAGAAGATCGAGGTCGCTGCGGACGTGCAGCTGGGCGGGCTGCCCACGCAGGATGTGAAGGTCCAGGCTTTGATTGGCGTCATAGGCGAGCAGGGGGGGCTATCCGAGCCGACGGTCGTGGACCTCGAGCATTTTGGCGAAGAGGGCGAGGGGGTCCACCGCTACGCCGTCAAGATCGAGCCGCCCGCCTGTGGGCCGCATGGTGTTGCGCTACGCGTCGTGCCCGGCGGCGAACTGATGGACGGGGTCCATGAGCCGGGCCTGATCTTCTGGGACGGCCAGCCCGCAGCGCAAGCTGCCAAAGAAACACCCGCGACGACACCCGAAAGGGCTTGAACCAGGCGCGCGAAATACATGGACGAGAAACAGCTGTTCCCAACCAGCGATGAGGACCTGCTGATCAGTGTGTATCAGAAGCAGGGCCGGACCCTCGACGACCTGCCCTACACCGCGGAGTTCGAGGCGCTGTACGCGGCGCTGTACGGCGGCGAAGAGTCGGCTCAACATCACTCACACCAACCCAGCCAAGCCGAGGTCTTCCACCGCCTGCACAATCTTCGCAAAGCCGGGAAGCTGCCGCGGCTGGGCCGGGCACAGGGCGAACGCCCGCGCATCACGACCGATCAGGAAGACCTCCTGACCAAACTGGTCGAGCAGCAGATCGGTGAGATCTCCAAGCGTGATACGCTGCTGTATACACCTGAGTTTGAGTTGATCGCCACGCTTTTCAACAGCCGCGCGGGCTTGAACCTCGACCGCCACGCGATCTGGCGGCTGATCGCCAAGCTCGCGAAGTGATCGGGTTCAAAAAAGAACCTTAACCATGCAGATGGACACCATAAGGACCACGCCAGGAACTCATCTACCTGGCCCGGTTTGGGCTTGACGATGGCTATCGTTTCAAGGATGTCTGCCGGCCCGATGTTCACCGGGTCGGTCTGCAGTATCCCGGACGCGGCGGATGCCTTACCATGCCGAAGTAATTAACATGCATACCGCAAAAACCAATGCGTTCATTGCTTCATAAGCCGCCGGGTAACACCCGGCGGACAAGCGTCAGATAGCTCGTCCGCCACGTGTTACGTGGCGGCTTTCCAAGGCCTGACGAGCGATGAGTTTTTGGGATGCGTATAAGCATTGCGATGGAGGTCAGGGCGTATGGCCCCAAAGATTGTTGTACTCGATGGCTACACCACCACGCCGCTCTCTCCGGGTGAACGGCCCGCAGTCGGGCAAGACGAGGTCACCTGGGAGCCGCTCGAAGCCCTTGGGGACCTGCGGGTTTATGACCGCACCCACCCGGCGGATGTGCTGGGCCGCTGCCGGGGCGCACAGCTCGTACTCACCAACAAGACCCGGCTGGATCAGGCGACGATCGAGCGCCTGCGGGGCGTGGACTACATCGGCGTGCTGGCCACCGGAGTCAATGTCGTCGATACGGCAGCGGCAAAGGCCGCGGGCATCCCGGTGTGCAATGTGCCGGGTTATTCGACCGATTCGGTCGCCCAGCACACCTTTGCGCTGTTGCTCGAACTGGTCTGTCGGACCGGGGAACACAACGCCGCGGTTCGCGCGGGCCGGTGGGCCGATGGATCGGACTTCAGCTTCACGACCGGGCGGCTGACCGAACTGGCCGGCAAGAACCTGGGCATTGTCGGCGCGGGCGACATCGGCCAGGCGGTCGCCAGGATCGGTTGTGCGATGGGTATGAACGCCTTGATCTATAGCCGGACGCCCAAGGAGGTCGGGGTACCCGCAGCCTGGTTGGGGCTCGATCAACTCTTTGAGCAGGCCGATGTGGTCTCGCTGCACTGCCCTTTAACGCCTCAGACCGAGGGCCTGGTCTGCCGGGAGCGACTCAATCAAATGAAACGCTCGGCATTACTGATTAACACCAGCCGAGGTCAACTGATCGATGAGACCGCATTGGCCCAGGCCCTGAATGCTGGAGACATTGCGGGGGCCGGCCTGGATGTGCTCAGCGACGAACCGCCGGACGCGGACAACCCGCTGCTATCGGCTACCAACTGCATCATCACCCCGCATGTCGCCTGGGCAAGCGTGGCGGCAAGGCGACGCCTGGTCCAGATCGCCGCGGGCAACGTCGCCGCCTTCCTCGCCGGCAACCCGCAGAACGTGGTCAACCTATGAGCCCTGCGATGGATCGCAACCCAGCGGACCTCACGCCGTATCGCAAGCTGCTGCTCTTCGGCGGCAGCTTCGACCCGCCGCACCGAGCACACATTGCGCTGCCACAAATCGTCGCCGAGCAGATCGGGGCCGACGTTGTTGCGTATATCCCTGCCGGCCGGGCACCGCACAAGCTCGACCGGAAGCAGACCCCGCCCGAGCACCGCCTGGCGATGCTCGAACTGGCGCTCGCCGGCCTCGACCACTGCATCATCCTCACCGACGAGTTGGACCGCGACCCCGCCCAACCCAGCTACACCGTCGATACGCTTGAAGCACTGAGCGGCCGTCTGTCGCCGGGCACAACAATGCGCCTGCTGGTCGGGGCCGATCAATTGCGGATCTTTGATAGCTGGCGAGACCCCGAGCGGGTCGTCGCGTTTGCTGAGCCGGCCGTGATGGTCCGCCCTCCAGATACCCGTGAGACGCTTTTGGATTCATTGCCGGACGATGCCGCACGCGCCGCCTGGTCACCGCGACTGGTCGAGGTGCCCGCGATGCAAATCAGTTCGACAGAGATTCGGCGTCGCGTTGCCGCCGGACTGCCGCTAGATGACCTGACGCCTGGGGCGGTCGAGGGCTACATCCAACAGCACGGGCTGTACCCCGAGTAATACGTACCCCATAAAAAACTTCGGCGTTCATTGCTTCATGAGCCGCCGGGTAACACCCGGCGGACAAGCGTCAGGTAGCTCGTCCGCCACGTGTTACGTGGCGGCTTTCGAAGACCTGACGAGCGTATGATTTTTTTGGGATTCGTATAAGTTAGGGAGCTAGGGGAAGATACCCCGGGTGTGGTAGACCTCGCCGATGTGCTGCTCGGCCGAGCAGTACGCCGCGGTGCGCATGTCGCATTTGACCCGCTTGGCCAAACGCGTCACGCGATCGGCCGCGGCGTGCATGTGGTGGCGTAGCTGCTGATCCACCTTTTCGGCGGGCCACCGCTGGGCCTGGCAGTTCTGCATCCACTCGAAGTAGCTGACCGTGACGCCGCCTGCGTTGCAGAGGATCGCGGGGAGTACGGCGATCCCCCGGTCTTCGAGCACGCGGTCGGCGGCGGGGGTACAGGGCGCATTGGCACCCTCGGCCAGGACCTTGCAATTAATCAGCTCCGCCCGGCTCTTATCGATCATCTGCTCCAGCGCCGCCGGGACCATCAGGTCCACCCGGTGCTCGTAGAAGGCGTTCTCGCTGACCGACTCGGCCGCGGGGTAGCCGTGCACCCCGCCTTTGCGGATGACGTGGGCGGCCAGGTCCTCGGCGTCGATCCCGTTGTGGTTCAACAGCGCCCCGGTGTGGTCGATCACTGCGGTGAGCGTTGAGCCGCGCTGCTTGAGCAGGCGGGCGGTCCACGACCCGACGTTGCCGAAGCCGATGACGCTGTAGGTGATCTTGTCCAGCTCGAGGCCCATCTCGGGCAGCAGGACCTCGATGACATAGACCAGCCCCTGGCCGGTCGCCTTCTCACGCCCCTCCGACCCGCCGAAACACAGCGGCTTGCCCGTCACCACGGCCATCCCGTACCGCTGCTGTCGGCCGGTGATATTCATGTAGGTGTCGGCCATCCAGCCCATGATCTGCGCGTTGGTGCCGACGTCGGGAGCCGGGATGTCGTAGTCCGGGCCGATGTTGTCGCCCAGCGCGCTGGTGAACCGGCGGGTCATCCGCATCAGTTCGCCCTCGCTGATCGATCGTGGATCGACCTGGACCCCGCCCTTGGCCCCGCCAAGCGGGAGCCGGACCAACGCACACTTCATCGTCATCAGCAGCGCAAGCGTCTTAATGTCATCCAGTGAGACGTCTGGGTGAAAACGGATGCCGCCCTTGTAAGGCCCCAGCAGGTTGTTGTGTTGGACACGGTAGCCTTTGAAGAGGCGGAAGCTCCCATCGTCCATCCGCACCGGAAAGTGGACCATCAGCTCGTTCTTCGGCTGAGCGAGGATGAGCTGAAGATACCTCGGCAGGTCCAGCAGGGTCGCCGCGTTCAGCGCTTGGGTGGCAACCTGCTGGTACAGGTTCGACGGGTCGTAGCGGAAGCCAAGTTCGGAAAGGACGCTGGTCGGACTCTGGGCCATTGGCGGGTTGCTCCACGGGGTGCAGGCGGGGGCGATACAGGAGCGTAGCCCGATTTCTCACGCCGGGTCAACACACTCCCGCTGGTTAACTATCGACCCGCTACACTGACCCGCATGATTGTCTACTGCTGTGCCGACCTGATCTTTGCCACCAAGGTCCGATCGACCTGCGAGGCGCTGGGCGTCGTCTCACGCCCGGCCCGCAACGCCGAGATGCTGCAAAAGCGGCTGGACCGGATCGACGACGGCAAGCCCAACGACGCGGTGTCGCTCATCCTCGTTGACTTGGAGATTGGCGAAGACGCCCTGAGTCTGATCGAGCTGGCAAAGGCCCACGCCCAGCCCCCCCCGGTTATCGCATGGGGGCCACATGTCGCAACCAGACTGCTGGAGCTGGCGGGGCAGAACGGGGCGGATCAAGTGATGGCCCGCGGCGCGTTTACGGCGCAGCTACCTCAGATCGTGCAGCAGTACGGCTAACCCTCTGGCGGTCACGCAAGACCTCTCACCATACAGATCAACCCGGAAGCTCGATCACCCGGATCACCACCGGCTCGCCCTGGATCGGCTCAAGCTCGGCGATCTTTTCCGCCGCCGCCTGCACGTCGCCGCGGCGGGCACGGTGGGTCGTGACGACCAACGAGACCACCTCCCCGGCGCGTGACTCATGCTGCAAGACCGCCGATAGCGAGATCTCTTGCTCGCCGAGGATCCCGGTCACCTTCGCCATCACGCCGGGCACATCCAGCGTCTCCATCCGCAGGTAGTAGGGGCTCTCGGTGTCGGCCTGATCCAGCAGCGGGGCGGGGTCGGCCAGGTCCGGCGTCAGCTTCATGCCTTCAAACGCCGCCGGGTACCAGCCGCTGACCACGCCGAGCAGGTCGCTCACCACCGCGCTGGCGGTGGGCATCTGACCGGCACCCTGGCCGTAGAACATGGTGTGGCCGACCGCGTGGCCGTGGACCGACAGCGCATTAAACGGCCCGATCACCTGAGCGAGCAATTCATCCTTCTTAATAAAGCAGGGCTGAACCTCAACGTTGACCCATTGCTCGCCCGGCCAGCGCTCGGCCGCGGCCAAGAGCTTCACGTCGTAACCCAGCTCCGAGGCGAACCGGATGTCCTTTAGCTCGAGATGATCGATGCCGATGGTCGGCACATCATCCCCGACAATCTGCACACCAAACGCCAACGACGCCAGGACGGCCAGCTTCTGGGCCGCATCCGCGCCGCTCACGTCGAGTGTCGGATCGGTCTCGGCGTAGCCCTTTTCTTGTGCCTCCTGGAGCGCGGCCGCGTAGGTCTTCCCGTTGCGGGTCATCTCCGTGAGGATGTAGTTGCACGTGCCGTTGAGGATGCCGAACAGCGCGTCGATCCGGTTCGCCATCAGCCCGCAACACAGCGCGGTGACGCAGGGGATCCCGCCGCCGCACGAGGCCTCGAAAGCAATGCTGACACCATGTTTGCGTGCCAAGGCAAACAACGCCGGCCCGTGTGCGGCCAGCAGGCTCTTGTTTGCAGTGACCACATGCTTGCCCGCGCCGAGTAATCGCTCCATGAGCCCACCGACCGGGTCAACCCCGCCAGCCACCTCGATGACCACATCGATCTGCTCACCCAACAGATCGGCTACATCGCCGGTGACGATCGCAGGGTCGACCAGCCCGCTCTGACGGGCACGCTCGGTATCACGGACCATGACGCGGCGCAGCTCGATCCGCTTGCCCGTGCGTTGGGTGTAGAGCTCGGCCTCGTCGCGCAGCAGCTTGGCGACCCCGCCGCCGACGGTGCCCAGGCCGATCATCCCGATGCCAACGATAGGTTCCGCCAAGCTGGTGCTCCGCTGTCGTGTCTGGCGTGTACTGGGGCAGGAGGATACCAACATTAAACGGTGCGGTGGAGCTGAAAACCCCGCCGCCACCGCCGACTGCGCCAATCTTCTAGCATTTTCCGCCTAGAATACGAGTATGCCCGACACCAAAACCGCTACCGCCGGCCCCGACTTCGACGACCTGTCCTTCACCCCCCCGATGTGCGCGATCTTCCGACGCTTCCTCAAACGCAAGGGGCTGAAGTTCACCACCGAGCGGGCGATGATCCTCGACGGCGTGCTTTCCAAGGAAGGCGTCTTCGAAGCGGACGAGCTGCTGACCGAGATGCGCGAGTCCGAGTTCCGCGTTTCCAAAGCGACGATCTACCGCACGCTCAAGCACCTGCTGGAAGCCAAGATCATCAAAGAGGTCCTGATCGATTCGAGCCGGGCCCACTACCAGCTCGCCTTCGGCAAGAAGCCGACCGGCCACCTGGTTTGTCTCGAAACCAACCAGATCATCGAGTTCCCCACCGAGCAGCTCAACGAACTGATGGACCGCATCTGCCAAGAGCACGGCTACGAGCCGCTCAGCCACCGATTTGTGATCTACGGGTCCAGCCCCGCAGCGCAGGCGACGGAAGAGGCGGAAGAGAGTGAGAGCGAGTAGGGCGAACGATTCTCTTGTGAGGTGTTGAAGTATTACGAGAGTGAACTTAATGCCTCCACACGCGGTTCATATCATATGGGCTTACCTTGCTTTGCTATTGCTTGTCACCTGCGCGGCTCGTGCTTCGGACGTGAAGCCGCGAATCGAGTCAGCACGGCATTGGCTTAAAGCGGCCGCTCGGCTGGCATTTCTTGTTCTATTGCTTGCCTTGGTTGGCTATGCCTTGGGAGTACATCCCGTGATGCCGATAGCAGCCGTTCTGCTGCTCCCGTTAGTGACGATGGGGATACTGTCGTTGCCGTTTATGCTTTTGTTTCAATGGATTATTGTTCCGCCAGGCGGTAATCTTGCAGAGTCGAGTGGTTACAGCGAATACAAGCGAAAGAAAAAGCTTGCCCCGCGCCTCATTGGCGAAATCGGCATTGCACAAACCGATCTGCGCCCGATGGGCAGTGTGCATGTGAAAGACGAGTTTTGGATTGCAAGGGTCGATGGTGGGCACATTAGTGCACGGCGCCCAGTTCGTGTGATAGGGGCGGAAAGTATGTTTCTGGTTGTAGAGCAAGTGGATACGAGGCCGGACTCTTAGTCCACCCCTTCCTCCAAGTCCCGCTGCTCGATCGGGCGGGTGATCTTGTAGCTCTCGTCCGCCCACCGGCCCATGTCGATGGTCTTGCACCGCTTCGAGCAGAAGGGGTAGTGCGGGTCATCGCGGCCCACAAGCTTGCCGCAGATCGGGCAGCGGGTCTTCACATCTTGGGTGGTTGCGTTACTCACTGCCGGCCCTTGCAATAAAGTTCAATCTGAATCCATCCCATGACGACGCTGAGCAAAACAAGCCGTCTGGTCATTCAACTCGACAGCCCCTTACCCAGCGCCTCGCGCAACACTTCCATTCTAGCCCGCCATTTCCCCTTCGCGGAGAGCGATATCCGGCGTCCTTCTGGATCGTGCTCGATCTGCACCCGCAGCAGGTCGGGGTCGAGCATCGGCTCAATCAGCGACGCCCACTCGATCGCCACCACCGCGCCCTCGCGCAGCTCGCCGCCGTCGTCGTGCCAGCCGATGGATGCCAGGTCGCCGGCGTTCTTCAGCCGGTAGGCATCGATATGCACGAGCACCGGCGAGATAGGATCAGTCGCGGGGTGACCGGGCTCGATGCCAGCAGCCAAATGGTCCAGGCCCGCAGGCGTGTACTCCTGCACCATGACAAACGTCGGGCTGCTGACCTGCCTCGGGTCCAGGCCAAGCCCCTGGGCCAGGCCTCGCACAAACTGCGTCTTGCCCGCACCCAGTTCGCCGTCCAGGCCGATGATGTCACCTACCTCACAGCAACGCGCGACCGCTCGGCCGACCGCGACCGTCTTCTCGGCACTGCCCGAATGCAGCATGAAATCTGCGTCGGGTTGGGTCATCCTTGATGCTCCCAGCCCAGGCCATCGATCGAGACCTGTTCACCGCCATCGATCACGGTGATGGCGCCCGGTTCGGCGATGACGGTGCCGACGCGGGTGATGCGCACGCCATCAATCTCGGGCGGGTAGTTGTGTTCGGGCGGCGCGGTGAAGAGCAACTCGTAGTCCTCACCATCGCTCATGGCGTGCAGCCAGGCTGGGTGGCCATCTTTGCGTTCGGCCTGCCGGGCTGCGGCGGAGACGGGCAGGTCGGATGTGTCAATCAATGCGCCCAAGCCATTTAGCAGGTGGTCGAGGTCTCGGCCCAAACCATCTGAGAGGTCGACCATCGCGTTGGGGCGGGTTGTCGGGTCGGCCGCAAGGCCGCGTGCGAGCTCGAGTCGTGGCTCGAAGGTGAGGTGGTGGGGCGGGTCGCTGTAGAGCGAGCCACCGAGTTCGCCGGTAACGTAGATCGCATCACCCACGGCGCTGCCGCTGCGCCGGACCGGCTCGATCCCGCCCGGCCTGGCGAGGATGGTGACACTCAAAGCCAGGGGCCCATCGTGGGTCGCGGTATCGCCGCCGATCAGCGGGCACCCGAAGCTAGATGCGGTCTGGGCAACGGCGACCAGCAGACGCTCGGCCTGGTCAGCGGGCATCGTCCGCGGCAGGTTGGCAGCGCAGAGGGTCACAACGGGCAACGCCGCCATCGCGGCGACATCGGAGAGGTTGCGTGTCACCGCTTTGCGGCCGATCAATTCGACCGGGTGTCGCCCGAGGTCAAAGTGCACCTGGTCGATGACCTGATCCACCGCGGCCAGCAGACGCCCTTCCTCACAACGCAGCATCGCCATGTCGTCTCCCGGCGGGATCAGCACCGCGTTCGGCAGGGACGGGTTTGCCTTGGTGATCCGGCGGATAAGATCGAATTCGCGCATCGCTGCATTGTACGGCTTGAGATATCCAGATCGGCATGGAGACGATTGGTCGGCCGCGCTGTCGGGACGTATCATGCACCTATGCCCGTCCTGATCGACGACCAGAACGTCCCACTAACCGGCCGCAACCTGCGCGAGCTGCTGGCCTCGGCCCGCGAACACCTGGCGGAATCGGGACGCGTTGTCGTGGAGGTCAAGCTCGACGGGCAAGCGGTGACCGGCGACGCCCTGGACAGCGAGACCCCCACGCCCGAGCAGGCCGAGGTCCGCGTTTATACCGCCGAGCCGGGCGATCTGGCGGCGGGCGTGCTCGAGCAGGTCCGTGAACAGCTCCAAGCCGCGAGCGGGATGCAGGAAGAAGCCGCCGACCTGCTTCAGCAGGACGAGGCCAACCAGGCCCTCGATCTGATCCGCGGCTCGGTCGATGGCTGGCTCCAATCACAGCAGGCCGTCGCGCAGACCGCAGAGCTAATGCACCTCGACCTGAGCCGGGTCGAGGTCACCGGCGAAGACGACACCGTGGTCCAACGGATGCAGGAACTGATCCAGCGATTGGTCGAGCTCAAGGAGTTGATCCAGGCCAATGACTTTGTATCGTTAGCCGATGCGTTGGCCTACGAGTGGCCACAGGTCACCGAGAATTGGGACCAGGCCATCGCCTCGATCATCAAAGTGATCGAGCAGGGCTAAATCTGCTCGGGCATGTTTAATCACTACCCATCAAATCACCCCGCCATGGCCAAGTTCAACCTCGACCACCCGACTCTCCCGCTGATCAAGTCCGCCTTCCCGGACAGCAAGCTCTTCGCGACCGAGTTCCGCGGCGAGACGACGCTGGTCGTTGAGCAGCAGGACCTGCACGGTGTGCTGTCGTTTCTACACCACGATACGAGTTGCATCTACGACTTTCTATCCGACATCGCGGCGGTCGATTACCTGAAGTATCCCAAGCCCAATCAGTCGCCCGAGGGCATGCCGACGGGCCGGTTCGGCGTGGTCTACAACCTGCTCGGCACCGGGACGAACGGCCCCGAGAGCAAGCGCCTCTTCCTGAAGGTGCTGCTGGAACCCACGCTCCCAACCGACGGGATCGAAGAGGACCCGGCCCTGGTCTTGCCCACCGTGACCGACCTCTGGCCCGGGGCCGAGTGGATGGAACGCGAGGTCTTCGACATGTTCGGCATCCGCTTCACCGACCACCCCGACCTCCGCCGCATCCTGACCTGGGAGAGCTACCCCGCCCACCCGCTACGCAAGGACTACCCGGTCAAGGGGCGCGGCGAACGCGAAGACTACCGCGTCGTCGACCGCGACTCGGCCTAGAGCTTGGAAAAACGTTGAGGGGGTGAGGCGGCAATGCCTCAATCACGCCGCCCGATGTCTAGCCTTTTTTTTTGAACCCGGGGCTTCGTCGTCTTCCGCCGACTTGGCTTTGTCCTCGGCCAGTTCGTCGCTCAGCGTGTCTTTCCACTGCTCGGCGCCGTCGCGGTGGGCGGCCTTGGCGAGCATGTGCGAGCCGACGGGCGTGGCGACAAAGGCAAACAGGACCACGGCGATCGACTTGGTCATCACGTCCAGCGT
The DNA here is from genome assembly GCA_038749735.1 of Planctomycetota bacterium. GTDB lineage: Bacteria > Planctomycetota > Phycisphaerae > Phycisphaerales > Phycisphaeraceae > JAHQVV01. The sequence goes on along the minus strand of JBCDHS010000046.1, from coordinate 12,622 downwards.
GCCGACGTGGCACATCGCCGCAGCAACCAGGCCCATCAGGCCTAGCGTCGAGCACTTGGAGGCGGCGTGCAGGCGGTGGTACGCGTCGGGCAGGCGGACCACCCCCAGGGCCCCGACAAACATGAAGAACAGGCCCGCCAGCAGGAATCCGATCGCCAGGATGTCGAAGAACAACTGCATCGTCATGGGCCTACCTCCGCGGTGTCGGCGGGATCCGGTCGGTCGCTGGTCTTGTGTTTGGCGCCCATATACTGCGAAAAGGCAACGGTGCTGGCAAAGCCAAGGATCGCGACAACCAGCGCCGCGTCGTAGAACATCGAGGTGCTGTACTTCACCGCCAGCACGACCACCAGCCCGGCAACGAGCATCGCCATGGTATCGCCGGCCAAGACCCGGTCGGCCAGATGCGGCCCACGGATCATCCGGTACAGGCACAGCAGCATCCCGACCACCAGTATGCCGACCCCGATCGTGGCGACCGCCAGCAGCGCCGGCTGCGCGGCGCTGGCCACCTCGGCGGCGGGGGCGGCCTTGTCCGTAGACGCGGCGGCCATCAGGTTATGCAGGCAGGTCGTGTGCATCGTGTTGTCTAACACTTGGGTTCCAAGGGCTTGCCGGTCCGGTCGCACCCGAAGACCAGCCTCAGCAGCCGTTCCCGCAGCTCGTCAAGATCGGCAACCGCATCGTCACGCTTCTCAGCATACATGGCATGGATGTAAAGATACTCCCCGGCCTCATCGACGTCGGCACTCAGCGTACCCGGCGTCAGCGTGATCGCGCTGGCCAGCGTGGTGAGCTGCACCTCACTAAGCCCGGCGACCTCGTACCGGATCATCCGCGGCTTCATCCCGAGCTGGGGCGTGAGGATCTCCCAGGCCACTTCCAGGTTCGCCTTGATCAGGATGTAGAGGAAGTAGCTGGCGAATCGCCCGAGGTTGATCAGCTGGCCGACGTAGGGCTGCTTGCCCGCGGCCCGGGCGCTAAGGGTCACGACCAGGGCACCCAGCACGAAGCCCAGCACCCCGTTGAGGAACGAGGTGTTCTGCGTCAGCAGCAGCCAGAGCAGGGTAAACGCGACATTGAGCAGGAGGCTGAGGCTCATGTGCCAGGCTCCTTTTGGTTTGTGCCAGCCGTCGAGATTTGGTCGGCGTCTTCGGCGTGTCCGGAGGCAGACTGTTCAATGGCCGACTCGGGGTCTTGAGCGTGCGTTGCCGGATCGCGGTGGTAGAGGTCCACCAGACGATCGACTTCCTGGTAGCCCGCTTCACCCAGGACCGCGGTGATGTAGGCCTCGCGGTCGGTGAGCTGGGCCCCGGCACGGTGGGCGACCTTGTAGACCGGCCCGGCCCCGAAGCCCAGGAACAAGGCAGCGATCACCAGCATCGCGATCCCCAGGTACCCGGCCCGGCTGGACGTGTGGACGGCCTTGGCCGGCTTGGCGGTGGGGGCCCGGTCGGGGTTCCAGTAGCCGTAGCTCCAGATCTTGAGCATGGACAGCAGCGTCAAGCCGCCGGTGACCAGCCCGATGACTCCCAGGTACCACTGGCCCTGGCCAAAGCCTTCGCGGATGATGACCATCTTGCCGAAGAAGCCGGACAGCGGCGGGAGCCCGACCAGCGACATCGCGGCGATGAAGAAGAGCACCGCCAAGGGCCAGTCGCGTTTGAGCAGCCCGCCGAGCTTGTCCAGGTCGTCGGTGCCGGCGTGCTTCTCCATCAGCCCGCAGCAGAGGAACAAGGCGCACTTCACGACCATGTGCTGGATCATGTAGAACGCGCAGCCGGCCAGGGCGTGGCCCGACATCACCGCGATGCCGAAGACCATGTACCCGACCTGGCTGATGACGTGGATCGCCAGGATCTTGCGGACGTTGTGCTGGCTGACCGCGCCGAGGACGGCAAGGAACATCGTGAACGCGGCCGCGACGATTAGCAGCGTCTTGATGATGTCGGAGGTGCCAACAACATAAGCACCATCGATCCACTGCCCGCCATCACTGGCAAAGATCAGGGGGAACAACCGGGCAACGGTGTAGACGCCGACCTTGGTCAGCAGCCCGCCGAAGAGGCCAGCGATCGAGATGGGGACGGTGTAGTAGGTGTCGGGCAGCCAGAACCACAGCGGGAAGAACGCGCCCTTGAGCCCGAACACCAGGAGAAACAGCACGCCGAGCGCGGTGAAGCCCGGGGGCAGTTTGCGGTTGGGGTCGGCCTCGATCTCGGCGACGATGCGGGCCAGGTCGGCCAGGTTCAGCGTGCCGAACATCCCGTAGACCATGCCCGCGCCCATGAGGAAGACGGTCGAGGCCAGGACGTTGAGCAGGATGTACTTGTAGGCCTGGCGCATCTGGGCCTTGCCCGTACCGATAACCAGCAGGGAGTAGCTGGCCATGAGCATGATCTCGAAGGCGACGAAGAGGTTGAACAGGTCGCCGGTCATGAAGCTGAGGTTGACCCCGAACAGCAGGAACTGCATCAGTGGGTGGTAGTACCGCCGCTCCACGGCCGGGTCGATCACGGAGAAGCTATGAACGTAGGCACCCAGCGCGACGGCGGCCGCGGCGCAGACGAGCAGGCCCGACAGCGAGTCGAAGACGACCGTGATCCCAAACGGGGCGGTCCAGCCGCCGAGCTGCGAGACGAGGATGGTATTCGGGTCGTTATGGTTGGTTCCCTGGCCGCTGATGTCGAGCACCAACGACACGGCCAGTCCTAGCGTGGCCAGGTAGCTGACGACACCGACCGTGCGCGACAGCTTCTGGCGATTGATCAAACAGATATTGATCAGTCCCGCCGCTAATGGGATCAACGCCAACAGGATGATGAGGTCGTTGGTCATTCTTTCACGGCCTCCTTCGCCAGGTCAGCGACCTCGATCGTCTGGGCCGACCGGTTGGTCACGACCAACAGGGTGAGCAGAAACGCCATCACGCCGAAGCTGATGACGATCGCGGTCAGGATCAGCGCCTGGGGTAATGGGTCGACGATGGTCGCCAGCGGGTCGGTCATGGGCTCGCTGGTGGTCAGCACGGGGGGTTGCTTGACCGCCGCGGAGGTCACGATGAGCTCTGACCCCTCGTCCTGCTTGATGGGCGATCGGCTCATCGCGATGATCGACAGGTTCGCGGCGTGCCCCAGCAGGAACACGCCCATGGCGATGCCTTTCAACTCCCGGCCGAGCATCAGGTAGATGCTCACGCCGAAGCAAACCGCAACACAGATCGCGATCACCAGGGTCATGCCTCGTCGACCTCCTCGATCTCTTCGCCCAGGCGGACGATCATGCCCACGGAGATGCCCACGACAACGAGCATCACCCCGACGTCAAAGAAAAACGCCGAGGGGATGTAGAACGGGTCGGCGGCCGCGTCGGTATAGGGCAGGTCGATATAGATGACCTCCGAGTACAGCATCGGCTTGCCGAAGCACAGCGCGACGACCCCCGTCAGCGTGGCGATGGCCAGGCCGGCGGCGACCATGACCCGCGGATGGAAGGGCATGATGCGTGACATCGCCGCCCGGCCGTGCGACATGCGGTAGAGCACGAGCGAGACCGCGGCGATCAGCCCGCCGATGAACCCACCGCCGGGCAGGTTGTGGCCCTTGAGCGCCATGTAGGCCGCAAAGAGCAGGGTCACGGGCACGATAAACTGGTTGGCGGTGCGGAGGATCAACGAGCTCATGCCGCGCCCCCCTTCGGATAACCCCGCGCGGTGAGCGCGTCCTTACGCCGGGAGCGGTGGGGGATCATGGACCAGACACCCATGGCTGCGAGGCCGAGCACAGCGATCTCGCCGAGGGTATCAAAGCCACGGAAGTCAACCAGGATCACGTTGACCACGTTGTTGCCCTTGCCGCCGCGCGAGCCGAGATCGTCAGTCATCGCGGTTTCGATCTTGGGCTGGCCGAACTCGTCTTCCTTGATCTGGTAGCTGTGCTGAGCGAGGGTGACCCCGAGGGGTTCACGCCCGGGGTTGGTTTCGGTGCGGTCCGTGGTGGCGGCGATGAGCGTCATCCACCCAAACAGCAGGCCGACGGAGGCTGCCACCGGGATGCGCCACCACTTGCCGATGTTCGGCGCGACCTTCTTTTTAGGCAGCAGACGGAGCACGATCACGAACAGGATCACCGAAATGATCTCGAACATCAGCTGCGTCAGCGCAAGGTCCGGGGCCTGGTAGACCAGGTACAACCCGACCACTGCGAACCCGCACGCGCCCAGAAACAGCACCCGGACGATCCGGGACTCGGTCAGCGGGATAAGCACGGCCGTCGCACACACGATCAGCCCGATCAGCGCGCCGGGCCAGTACTCGAGTACCCGGCCGACCTCATCGCCGTGCAGGACATGGGCCATGCCCGAGTCGGTCGCGGCCGCCCAGATAAACCCACCCATCAGGAAGGCGAGCACAAACAGCAGGTAGTGCTTGAGATTCCCCGTCTGGACCAGCCGGAAGCACCGACCACCACCGGTCACCGCCAGCCAGTACAGCGCGGGGTAGATCCGGTCGCAGACATCGGTGATCGCATCGCGCCAGAGCTTGCTCAGCCCGAGCAAGATACCCCCGCCGATCGCAATGCCGGACATCAGCAGCGGGATACCGGGGTGCGTCACCGCGTAGAGCAGGCTGGGCACGCCGTCGGCCTTGTACTGGAAGTAGTTGACCGCGGTCGCCGGCTGCTCGAACAGGCCAAAGACCTTGTTCCACAGCGGGGTGATGATGCCGCCCAGGAACTGGAGGGAGACGATCACCGCGCCGGGCAGCCAGATCAGGTTGGCCAGCACGCCGTGCTCGTGTGCGTGTTCGTGGTGGTGGTCGTCATGGTGTTCCCCATCGGCCTCAGTCAGCCCACCGGGCAGGCCCAGCAGCGTGGTCCAGACGCGGACGCAGATGGCGACATTGAAGATCGCCGTGACGACGGTCATGCCCATGATCAACCAGAGCCAGGGGTGGTCCTTGGCGACGTGATAGATGCCGTAGAGGAACAGTTCCTTGGCCTGGAAGCTGATCGTTCCGGGCAGGGCGGCGAGCCCGAGCGCGGCGGCCATCATCGTGCCGCAGATCGCTTTGTGCTTGTAGAACGCGCCGTTGAGCTGGGTGAGGTCACGTGAAAGGACGTGGCCGATCGCGCCGGCGGCGATAAACAGCGGGGCCTTGTAGAACGCGTGATTCGCGATCTGCGTGACGTCAAAATCGATCGCCGCAAAGACGTGGTCTTTGTAGGTGTACTGCAGCGCCCCGAGCCCGTACATCGTCATCAGCAGGCCGAGCTGACTGACCGTGGTGTAGGCGAAGATACGTTTCAGGTCGTGCTGCCGCAGCGCGACGGCCGCGCCGTAGAACATCGTCACCGCGCCCAGCGGCACGATCACCTGCGGGAACAGGGGCAGGGCGGCAAACACCGGGAACAATCGGCCGACCAGGAATACCCCGGCCTTGACCATCGTTGCCGAGTGCAAGAAGGCAGACACCGGCGTCGGCGCCGCCATCGCCCCGGGTAGCCAGTAGTGGAAGGGGAACTGGGCCGACTTGGTGCCCGCCCCGATGAACATCAAGACGAAGGCCCACATCAGGCCCGGCGACATCGCCGTGATCGCCCCGATGATCTCGCTCTGGTAGGCGACCATCTCGCTCCACCGCCAGATCCCCATGCAGACCACCTCGCCGGTCACCGGGTCCAGGCCCATCGGCCCGATGCCCAGCGCGGCTGTGGTGTTGCCGAAGACCAGGATCCCGCCAAACAGCCCCATCCCGCCCAGGCCGGTGGTGAAGAACGCCTGCATGGCCAGCTTGACGGCCTTCTTGTCGTAGCGGTCCCAGCCGATCAGGAGGAACGAGCTGATCGAGGTCATCTCCCAGAACAGCAGGGTCAGCAGGGTGTAGTCGGCCAGCACCACGCCGAGCATCGCGGTCGTGAAGAAGCCGATCGTCGGGTAGAAGCGGAACAGGTCATCGGCGGAGGTCGGCCCGGCCCGGCCGAAGTACCCCCGGGCATAGAGGTAGACCATGACCCCGATGCCGCTGACCAGCAGGGCGAAGAACAGCCCCAGCCCGTCGGTGCGGAAGGCGATGTTGATGTGCAGGGTCGGCATCCAGTCGAGGGTGCCGGTGGTCAGGCCATCGTCATGCGAAGCGGCAGTGGCGGTGTGATCTCCAGCGTCATGAGTCGAACTGTGGGTGGCGTGGTCATGTTTGGCGGCCTGATGAGCATCGCTTAGCGCGCTGGTCGCATCGATCGCCGTAGCAAGCAACAGTACAAATGCCACGGCCGGGCCAAGCCCCGCGACGACCATCCGCCGCTCGATCCACGGCCGGGGCAGGAACAGCGACAGCAGCCCCAGGGTGACCGGGGCGAGTACCGCGATGAAGACCGTCCAAACCGGGGCCATAACGTTCCCTGAATCGTTGCCGGACCAAAGGCGCTGTCAACCCTACATCGGTCCGAGCCGGGGCGCGACTCAAACAACCGTGTGGGCAAAGCAAGCCAGATTACCCCTAGCCGATCGCCGTGATCGAACGGCGAGTTCATCCGGAGCATGACACGGCCACAGCATAAGCCTGATAATCAGGTTTGTCACTGCCCTGCCCCAAAGGCTAGGCTCTGTCTGCCGCGATAGATAGACTGAACGGATGCGACACCAGAATCTATGGGCCCCGTGGCGGATCAGCTACCTCCAGGGCTTAAATCAAGACCGCTCCAAGCCGTCCGAGTCCGACCCCGGGGCCGGGGGCTGTTTCCTGTGTGATGCGGTACGGCCCGACCTCAGTCAAGCCGAGACACTCCAACGCCTCATCGTTCTCTGCGACGAGCGTGGCGTGCTGATGATGAATCGCTACCCCTATGCGAACGGCCACTTGCTGGTCGCACCCCGAGCCCATGTCGCCGACATCAGCGACCTGACCCCCGGGTCCCGCGCGGGTCTGATGGAGCTAGCCGACTTGGGCTGCCGGCTGCTGCGCAGGGCCATGCACTGCCAGGGCGTCAACCTCGGCATGAACCTGGGCCGATGCGCCGGGGCGGGCGTGCCCGGGCACTGCCACATGCACCTGGTCCCGCGGTGGAACGGCGACTCGAATTTCATGCAGGTCGTCGCCGGGGCGCGGGTCATCCCGCAGGCTCTGGAGGAGAGCTACCAAGCCATCCTTGCCGCGCTCCACAACGTTTGATCGCCATGGCATACGCACTGCATGGTGCAGAGAAGCCGTAAGATCAAACCTTAATGCCCCCAATTCGTCAGCCCGCGCGCTTCGCCGTCGATTCAAGCGACACCCCGATGTCGTGCCGATTGTCGATACTGCGGCAACGCACCACCGAGCCCACCAGGTCGAAGCCCGGCTCGGCACCGTGCGGGGGGAAAAAGACCGTGATCCGGCTGCCCACTGCGATCGACTCTTGGGCGACGGCGCCGATCCCGCCGTCGGAAATGTCGCGCAGCTTGAGGGCACACATTCGGCCCGCGCCCTCCGATTCGTCGTTGTGACCCGGCTCACGGACGATGGCCGACACCGATCCGCCGATGCTGCGGCGGGGGGTAGCGCGACGCTCGAAGTAGAGCGTGTCGGGTTGCTCGGCGGCCGGGTCAAACAATCGCAAGGCTTGGCTCATCGGTACGCTCCTGTGGCTCGCGACTACAATGCCTGTTGAAATGAGACTGCCCGTAGCGGCGGGGCGTCGCGGCACATGGACCTACCTCGGCCATACAACCCCCCGGGTTTATCTGACTTGACCGATCCGACCCCAGAATCAGAAAAAAGCCCAGCCCAGCTTGCCGCCCAAGCGGCCGCTGCCGTTCCCCAAGGCACCGAACCGGGCATGGTCTGGCTGGTCGGGGCGGGTCCCGGCGACCCGGGGCTGATCACGGTGTCGGGCCTGCGGGCGCTCCAGCAGGCCGATGTGGTGGTCTTTGATGCCCTGGCGAACCCGGCTCTGCTCGCCCAGGCCGCGGACCACGCCGAGCGAATCGACGTTGGCAAGCGTGCCAAGTTCCACAAGCTGACCCAGGACCAGACTAATCAGCTGTTGGTCGATCTTGCGACAACCGGCAAGGCCGTGGTCCGGCTCAAGGGCGGCGACCCCTATCTCTTTGGCCGGGGAGCGGAGGAGGCGGCCTATTGCGCCAGACACGGCGTGCCCTGCGAGATCGTCCCCGGGGTAACCGCCGGCCTCGCGGCACCCGCCGCCGCGGGCATCCCTGTCACCCACCGCAAGATCGCCTCGACGGTCAGCATTGTCACCGGCCACGAGGACCCCACCAAGGGCGAGACCTCGGTCGATTACACCGGGCTCGCCTCGCTGATCAACGTCGGCGGCACGGCCTGCTTCTACATGGGCGTTGGCCGGCTTCAGCAGATCTGCGACGAACTAACCAGCCGCAGCGTCAAACACACCATGCCGGTCGCGCTGGTGCAGTGGGGTACGCTGCCCAATCAACGCTACGTGACCGGGACCCTGGCGGACATCAAAGCCAGGGTCGATGAGGCCGGGCTCGGCTCACCCGCGATCATCGTCGTGGGTAAGGTCGTTGCGATCGACGAGCCGGGCCTGGACTACTTCACCGGCCGGCCCTTGTTTGGCCAAAGCATCCTCGTCACCCGGACCCGCCCGCAGGCCTCTGACCTCAGGCAGCAGCTTGAAGATTTAGGCGCTCAGGTCTACGAGGCCCCGACCATCCAGATCGTCCCGCCCGCCGACTGGTCGCATGTTGATCAGGTGATTGACCAGCTGCCTGACTACGACGCGATCGTGTTTACCAGCGCCAACGCGGTTGAGGCGTTGGCCGACAGGCTCTTCATGTCTGGCCGCGACAGCCGGGCCCTGGCGGGGGTGCACCTGTCCTGCATCGGGCAGAGCACGGCCGAAGCGCTGGCGACGGCCCTCGCGGTCCAGGCCGACTTTGTACCCCAGCGTTCGATCGCCGAGTCGTTCGCCGATGAGCTGCTCGCTTCAAGCGAGATCGCGGGCAAGCGTATCCTGCTGCCCCAGGCCGATATCGCCCGGCCGATCCTCGGCGAGAAGCTGCGGGCCGCGGGGTGCCGGGTCGATGAACTTGTTGTGTACGAGAACCAGGCGGTTGACGCGCTGCCCGAAGATGTCTTAGCCGCCCTGCGCGAAGGTGGGGTCAACTGGCTGACCTTCACCAGTTCATCGACCGTGCGCAACCTTGTCGATCTGCTCGGCGATGAGGCCGATCTGCTCAAGCCCTGCAGGGTTGCCTCGATCGGCCCCAAGACCACCGCGACCATTCACGACTGCGGCTTGAGCCTGACCGTTGAGGCTGAGCGTCACGATGTGACTGGGCTGGTCGAGGCACTGGTCGATGCGATGCTTGACCCCGTTTCAGCCGGGCAGCCCGACTGAACCAGAGCACCCATGCCCACCCCCCGTTTACACCCCGACAGCGCCGCGATCCTGCTGATCGACCTGCAGGAAAAACTCGTCCCGGTCATGCGGGACCGCAAGACCCTGGTCCGCCGCTGTGCCCGGCTGGTCCAGGGCGCCCATATCCTCCGCGTGCCTCTGCTGGTGACCGAGCAGTACCCCCGCGGGCTGGGCGAGACCGTGGGCGAGGTCGCCCGGCACTTCATCAGCCCGCACTGTATCGAGCAGAAGACCCGCTTTTCCGCCTGTATCACACCGATCCAGGGCCAACTCGAATCACTCAATATCCAGACGGTGGTGCTCGCCGGGGTCGAAGCACACGTGTGTGTGCTGGGCACATGCCTGGACCTCTTGGACGCGGGCTACCAGGTCATGCTCGCCAACGACGCGATCAGCTCACGCCGCTCGTCCGATATGCGCGCCGCTGTCCAGCGTATGGTCCAGGCCGGCGCGATCCCCACTACCGTCGAGACGGTCTTGATGGAACTGATCGGCGACGCCGCGGCGCCAGGGTTCCGAGAAGTCCGACACCTGATCACCTCATTGGACGGGTAGCCACGCTAACGCGGGTATCGGCCTTGTTGCCCGTCATCCCGGCTAACGCTACGCTATTCCGATCCCAGCACGGGTGCTCCGTGCCCCGCCATCTAAGGAGATACGCGAATGATCGAATCCTATGAACAACTTAAGAACCTGGTCGCCTCGGTAGAAGACGATGTCCGTAAGGCCGCCGGTGGTAACAAGGCTGCGGGTACCCGTGTTCGCAAGAGCATGCAGGACGTCAAGAACGCCGCCCAGGAACTCCGCAAGAAGGTTCTCGAAGCCAGGGACGCCGACAACAGCTAGTCCCAACCGGCCGGATCAAATCAGTCAGCGGCCCGTTCCCGATTCGGGCCTCGTGCAACCAAGCGATCGGGTCGCCCCGGCTCAAGCAAGCCGGGGCGGGTTTTGTCAGGCACAGACTCTATGGCTCCAAAACTGCTGATTGATATCTCGAAGATCGACTTGGACCATGTCGTCTATGGCCCAGAACACATCGAAGCGTACAACCCACACCGAGGGGCCATGCGTCTGCTGGATGCGATCGTCTATGAGTCCCTGGACGACCTCAACGCGATCGCATACCGTGACATCGGGCACGACGAATTCTGGGTCGAAGGGCATATCCCCGGCCGGCCGATCTTCCCCGGCGTGCTCATGATTGAAGCGGCCGCCCAGTTCGCCTCTTACTTTACGAAGCGGAAATTCCCCCAACTCGGGTTTATTGGTTTTGCCGGCGTCGATGGGGCAAAGTTCCGTGGACAGGTCGTGCCCGGTGACCGGCTGTATATCCTGATCCAATGCGTCAGCATGAAGACACGACGCTCCGTCTGCATGGCCCAAGGCATCCTGAACGGCAACCTCGTCTTCGAGGCGAAGATCACCGGTATGCCGATCTGAACCAGCGGGCCCACCTCACCCTCTTGGGCCTTGACCAACCCGGGATCTAGCGCTTCGTTTTGCCGTTGAGTTTTGGCTTGTAACGCTTTACGCTCGTGCCGCCATCGCCTATCCTGCCCGTCCGGTTTGGCGCGATCCATCGATGAAACCCGGCCCAAAACTCAGGAGATCTCTAATGGCCAAGACCTGCAATATCGCTCTCATCGGTTCGGGTTTCATGGGACGCACCCACTCCAACGCCTACCTCAAAGTCGCCAAGTTCTTCAATATCCCCTACAACCCGGTCATGCACACCATCGTCTCGCGAAACCCGGGCGTCGCCGGTTTCGCCAAGCGCTGGGGTTGGGGCAGCTTCGGCACAGATGTGATGAATGCCATCAATAACCCCGAGGTGGACCTGGTCGACCTGGTCACCCCCAACAGCCTGCACGCCGAACATGCGGTGGCCGCGTTGGAGGCGGGCAAGCATGTAGCCTGCGAGAAGCCCCTGGCCGACACCCTCGACGACGCGCGGGCGATGGCCCAGGCCGCGAAGAAGGCCAAGAAGTCCAAGACCTTTACCTGGTTTATCTACCGCCGCGTCCCCGCCGTCGCGATGGCCCACCAGATGGTCAAGGAAGGCAAACTCGGGCGTATCTACCACGTCCGCGCCGCGTACCTGCAGGACTGGGGCGGCCCCGACACGCCGCTGCTCTGGCGCTTCAAGGGCAAAGCCGCCGCGTCCGGCGCATCGGGCGATCTCAACGCCCATATCATCGACATGGCCCGCTTCATCACCGGCGACGAGATCGTCGAAGTCAACGGCGCAATCAAGCAAACCTTCATCAAGAAGCGTGAGGTCATCGAGTCGGCCGGCGCGGCGATCACCGGGGCAGGCGCAAAAAAGGGCGGCAAAAAGAAATACGGCAAATCCAACGTCGATGACGCGCTGCTCTTCCTAGCGACCTTCAAGAAGGGCGCCCTCGCCTCCTTCGAGGCCACCCGCCTGGCCACCGGCGACAAGAACGCCAACCGGATCGAGATCCACGGCGAGAAGGGTGCGATCCGCTATAACTTTGAACGTGCCAATGAACTGGAATGGTACGACAACACCCTCCCCCCACGCGAGCAAGGATGGTCGACCATCAATGTCACCCGCGGCGGCGACGGCCACCCCTACGTCGGCAACTGGTGGCCCGCAGCCCATATCATCGGCTACGAACACACCTTCGTGAACGCCGCCGCAGACATGTTCAACGTGATCGCTAATAAGAAACCGGTCGTGCCCGTCTGCCCGTTTGAGGACGGCTACCAGACCCAACGCGTCCTCGAGGCCGCGTTCCTCGCCGCCCAGAACCGATGCCCGGTCAAGCTCAGCGAAGTGAAGTAGCTCTACCAGCGGCACCAACCACCGACTTGACACCGCGCTTGCACAAGCTAAATTACGAGGCCCGGCGGCATACCCCCCGCCCAAAGCGATGGCCCCTAAGGGGGTGTAGCTCAATTGGTTAGAGCATCGGACTGTCGATCCGAAGGTTGCGGGTTCGAGCCCCGTCACCCTCGCTTATTAAGCCTTGAAAGCAAGGCAAAAGCGCACAATGCCCCTATCGGAAATAGTTGGGGCTTTTTTTGTTTTGGGTTTGCTATGCGGTGAATGAACGAACCCTTGGCAGCCTTGTGGGTAGCATCTTATACGCATCCCAATAATTTCTAACGCGTGCTAGGCGCTTGCACGGCTGCGCACTGCCGCACGATCATGGGTGATGATGCCCCCGAGCAAGGAGGCTCTCGTCGACATCATCACCCGACGGCCCGACGGCCTG
>JBCDHS010000045.1:0-28821 GCA_038749735.1 Planctomycetota bacterium | reverse complement strand
CCGCGCTATCCGAACCGCCCATCGGCAGTCCGCGAACGCGTTCTGTCCGCATGCTCCGCTTCGATCCCGGGCACCCGACCCTCCCCCCAGCCCCCTCCCTGGGAGGGAGGGGGAGCCAAGACAGGGCCAGAAACTAAGCCGATGGCTCTAGCCGTCCAACGCCATACCTCTGTACCGCATGACCAAGTCAAAAACCTCGGCGTCCAGCGCCTCGGCGACGCCGGTGTCTTTGAGCATCGCCAGCCAGAGCGTGTCCGCCTTGAGCTCGACCTCGAAATTACTCTCGATGGATCGGCCCATCCCTTCGAGCACGACGAGGCTGAACCGCGTCTCGTTGCAGACCGCGGCCAAATCCGGGCTGACGCGGGACAGGTCGATCAGCGGGGCCCAGTTGCCCGACTCGACCACCCGCAGCCGGCCTGCGGCGACTTGCTCTTTGATCACCGGGTCGAAGCCGGCGATTTGGTCCAGCAGGTCGGCGAGTTCGGTGTGCGTGACGTCGTTGAGCGATGGCTCTGAGTTCGCCGCCAACACGACGTCCGTGCCACGTCGGGCCAGGTCCCGGGCAAAGGGGATCATGCCCAGGACGATGTCCGGCCCGGCGTTGTCCACGAACAGCAGTGCGGCGCGGTGCGGCTCGCAATGGTGCATGAAGTCCTGCCAGTCCTCCAGCGCGTCGTAGCGCCACGGCCGGGGCTTGAGCTTTGCGCGGACCTGATCGAAGTCCACCGTGCCCTGCTCGAACATGCCGAGCGTTTCGAGCGCGCCCATGTCGAAGATGTTCCCGGCAAAAACCCCCTCGATCAGCCGGGCGATCCGGGCCGGGCCTTCGAGCGCGTCGAGTTCGGCCAGCAGCGCGGGCATCAGCTTGAGGGCCTGGGCGTTCTCACGCGCTTTGACCAGCCGGTACGGGTCGGGGATGCCCAGTTCCAGCAGGAGTTCTTCGCGCTTCCAGCACATGGCGATGACATCCAGGCGGCCAAAGGCGTCGGGGTGGCGCGTGAGCGCGTCGAGGTAAGCATCGAATTGCCGCTTGGCCTCGGCAAGGGTGGCGTCTTGGTTCACCCCGCGTTGCTCGGCTTCACGCCGCGCCTCGGCCATCATCGTCGGGAAGTGGCCGCGGAACACGCCCAGCCAGTAATCGCGCCGAGGCGCATCGCGGCCCAGGTCCCACTGGCACGCGACATAGTTGGCCGGGTCGGCGAGCAGGGGGAAGACCTCGGTGTCGTTGTGGGCGGTGGGCATCTGTGGCAAGCGAGGCTTCGCGGCAAGGTCCCGGGGCTAGGCGTTGGCGAAGTTCCTGAGGATCTGCAGGCCGACGTGCTGGGACTTCTCGGGGTGGAACTGGGTGGCCCAGACGTTGTCACGGTGGGCGGCGGCGCAGAAGCGTTGGCCGTAGTCCGTCGTCGCGGCGGCGTGGGCGGGGTCGGTTGGGTTGCAGTAGTAGCCGTGGACAAAGTAGACGTGTGCACCGGGTTTCAGGCCGGCAAACAGCGGCACATCGTCGGCAAAATCGATCTGGTTCCAGCCCATGTGGGGGACTTTTAGCCGGGGGCGATCTCTGCCCTGGTCCTCACGGAAGCGCAGCACCCGTCCGGGCAGCAGCCCCATACCCGGGACCGGCGAATCGGGGGACTGGGCATCCTCCATCGAGCTGTCGAAGAGCAACTGCATCCCGAGGCAGATGCCCAGCATCGGCTTGCCGGTGGCGGCAAACGCCCGGATCGGCTCAACGAAGGCATGCCGGCGCAGGTGCTCCATGCCGTCGGCAAACGCGCCAACCCCGGGGAGTATGATCCGGTCGTACTGGGCGACACGGTCGGGGTCGGTGACCACATCGGCCGGCGCGCCGCCTCGCTCGAATGCCTTCTGCACCGACCGGAGGTTGCCCATGCCGTAGTCGAGGATGCCGATCATTGGGTTAGCTTTCACGAATCTACGCCGACCCCGATGCCCAAGGCAAAGCTCGCCGCAAGCCGCTGGCTTGTCTGGCCGGGTAAGGCGAAGGCCGCTGGCTCCGACTCACTCGCTCAAGATCACGATGATCTCGACGCGGCGGCTGGCGGCCTTGGTCGAGAGCAGGTTGGTTGCTCCGCGTCCCGCGGCAACGAGCTGCTCGGCGTCCAGGCCCTGGCTGTCCAAGAAACGATGGACGCTTGCGGCACGCTGGAGCGACAGCTCGAGGTTGTCGTCCCAGCCCGAGCGGCGGATCGGGTCGGTGTCGGTGTAGCCTACGACGTGGATTTCCCGGCCGGCATACTCGCTCTTGAGCACACCGGCGACCTGGGTCAGCGTCTGCTTGGCCGAGTCCCGCAGTTCGGCCTTGCCCGAGGCGAAGAGGATATCGCTGGCCACGTTCACCGTGACACGCGTCGCGGTGCGGTCGGCGGTGATGTCATTGATGCCTTCAAAGCCGGTGTCGGCCGGCTGATTGGCGATGGGCCGAGGCTCGGGGGCCACGCGGGTATTGGCTAACGCGACTTCGAGTTCGCGACGAAGCCGAGCGTTGTCGGTATTCGCCGCGGCCAGGTCCACCATCAGCTGGTCGTTGGCCAGGCGGAGCCGATCGATCTCGTTCTGGGCCGCGGTGTTCTGGGCAAAGAGCGCGTCCCGCTCGGCGTAGGAGCGGTTGCAACCCACGCCGGCCAGCGTCATCAGGGCCAGCATCAGCAGCGGGAGGGAGAAGGTGCGGGGAGCAGTCATGGCAAAATCCTTTCGCGTGGGTGCGGCTCAGCCGCATGACTGGGGTGGCTGGCCCTGATCGCCTATCAGGGTACAAAGGGCGGGTTGTTTGGGAAAGTTTGGGGCACGACCGGGCTGGCCCCAGGAGCACCCCCGGCGCCGCTTCCGGCAAAGCCCGCGAGAATGTCGACCAGGTCCAGGCGCTGGATGCCCAGGAACATCGCGAGCACCGCCGCCCCGGCCAGGTACGGGCCATACGGGATATGCCGCGAAGGCTTGCGCAACAGCGCGGCCGAGTCCATCGACATCACCACCAAACCCAGCCCAAGAAACGGGGCAACAAAGAAACACAGGAACACCGACTCCCACGCCCCGATGACCGCCCCGATCCCCGCGAGCAGGTGGATATCGCCCAACCCCATCGCCTCCTTGTTGAAGCCGAGGGTGCCGAAGATGCGGATCATCCAGATGATGCCCCCGCCCACGAGGTAGCCCAACACGACCCCGGCCAGGACGTCGTACCACCCGGCATGGCTGAGCGGTTCGGTCACGCGGTGGTTGGCGAGGTAGACCCCCGCCAACATGCCCACCAAAGGGAAGCCGACAAACATCAGCTCACGCAGCGCGACCTTGCGAGGGTGCTTGAGCGGGGGGATGTCTTCTTCGTCCTCATCGTGATCTGCCCCCGGCTCTTCGGATGTCTTACGGGTCAGCTGCCAGATGAACACCGGCACCCGCAACGCGAGATAGCCCAACGCCCCGAATACCAGCACATGCAGCCGGCCGGGCAGCATCCCCTCACCCCAGCCCAGCAGGCCCGACAGGGTCAGCCCGGCCACAAACCCCAGCGGGCTAAGGACAGCCATCACCCGATTCATCAACGGCGCACTTGGCTTTGAATCTGAATCATCATCCTCGGGCATCTCAAACCCGTCGAGGTCTTCGCCCTCAAAGCTGTCGGGGAGCACGCCGAGCTTGAGCAAAACGATCGCCAGGACCAACCCGATCGCCCCGCCCCAGGCGGCGAGCGCCCCGATGTGCCCGGTCCGGGGGGTAAACGGCTGGACCCCGAGGCCCGGGCCGAAGCTGGTGAAATCCGAAGAAAGCCAGGCCCCGACGGGCAGGACCACCAGCGCCACGGCCGTCATGGTCCAGGGGATCTCCAGGGGGATGATGAACAAACGCGCGTCGATCACCGTCGCCGCGAACAGGCACGCCAGCGCGACACACCAGACAGCAAACAGCGGCCAGGTCGAGCCAAAGCCCGCGAAGGCGAACGGCTGGCGGAAGTCGGTCATGTAGAACAGCGCGAACATCCCCCCAAACAACAGCGCCGTTGCCGCCTCGACCAGCGGGTACTGCACGCTGATCGGGGCCTTGCAGTAGCGGCACTTACCCCGCAGCCAGATCCAGCCCAGGACCGGGACGTTGTCATAGACCGCGAGTTTCTTGCCGCAGTGCGGGCATTGCGAGGGGGGGTGGATCAACGATTGGCCCGCGGGCAGGCGGTAGATCACCACGTTCAGAAAGCTACCCACGCACGCGCCGAACGCCGAGATGAAGATCAGCCAGACCCAGTCGGGGGTGTACATGATGCGGGCTCTTGTTGCTTATGCGTCTTCGTCGGCCATGCCATCACCCGTCGCGGGGGCCTGGAGGTTGCCCTGGGCGTCCTCGGTCAGCTCGGCGATGCGTTGCTCGGCCTTGTCCAGGATGCCCCGACAACGCTGGATCAGCTTCTGTCCCGCCTCGTACCGCTCGATGGCCTGCTCCAGGCCGACCTCGCCCGACTCGATCTGCTCAACGATGGCTTCGAGCTGCTCGATGGACTGCTCGAATGTTGGCTGATGGTCTGTATCGGTCGTCTGATCAGGCATGGCGGCAAGATTATCGCAAACCGGCCCGTGGTGTATCGCTGCGGGCCACCGCCGGGCTAGGTGAACAGGCCGGGGCCCTCATCCGCGCGCGGTTTGCGCTTGCGTTTTGGACGAGAGGCTGGCGGCGGTTGGGGGGACGAGCCAGATCCTGTATCCGGATCGACCCGCGAATCCACCCGTCCATCCGAGAAGACGGTCGTCAGCGTGCCCGCCTGTGCCGCAGACCTCGCCGAGCGAATAGGCTTGCCCGAGCCATCCAGCGTGAGGGTGTAACCCCGGTCCAAGACCCGCTGCGGGCCGACCGCTTGCAGTTGTTTTTCCAACTGTTCGGCCTGCAGCCGCGCAAGCATGACCCGACGACGCAGGAGGTTGGGCAGATCATCGGCCAGCCGCTCAAGCCGCGGCCGGTCTCGATCAACCCGCCCCGGCAGCGCCCTGCTCAGCCGACGCATCAACTGCTCGACCGAGCTGCGCGGCAACTCGGTCAGCCGATCGGGCCGGCTCATCGCCGGGTGCCGGGAGAGCCCCGCGAGCCGCTGGCGTTCGTACTCGGCCCGGCGTCGTAGCGCGAGGCGGAGACGATCGGCCGCCTGATCGATCTGCTGGGCCAACAAGGCCCGGTCGGGCACCAGGGTCATCGCCGCCTGGGTCGGGGTCGCACAGCGGTGGTCCGCGACCAGTTCCGTCACCGTCGTATCCGTCTCGTGCCCGACCGCCGCAACGATGGGCACGCGGCAGGCATAGACCGCGTCGATCACGACACGCTCGTTAAAGGCCCAGAGGTCTTCGATCGACCCGCCGCCACGGGTAAGGATGATCGCGTCGATGCCCAGGCGGTCGCCCTGATCGCTGAGCTTGTCCAGGGCGTGTGCGATCTCCGCCGCCGCCGACTCGCCCTGCACGCGCACGTCGAGGTGGAGCAGTTCGCAGCCGGGCCAGCGCCGCTGGGCGGTGTTGATCACGTCCTGCAACGCCGCGGCCGAGCGCGAGGTGACCACGGCAACGCGCGTCGGTACGGCCGGGAGCGGCTTCTTCTTAGCCGGGTCGAAGTAGCCCAACCCGCGGAGCTGCTCGATCATCTCCCGCAGCCGCAGCTCCAGGTCCCCCTGGCCGACCGGCTCGAGCCGATCGACGTAGAGCTGGACCGCCCCCTGCCCGGGGAAGACATCGACCCGCCCGGTGGCGACCACCTCCAGCCCGTCCCGGACCTGCAAGCGCACGGCACGCGCCGCCGAAGCGAACATCACGCAGCGGATCACCGCCTCGCCGTCCTTGAGCGAGAAGAACCAGTGGTTGCGGTCCGAGAGGTTGGACACCTCACCAACGACCCGGACCTTGCCCGGCAAGCGGTCATTGATCGCCCCCTTGATCGCCCCGATCAGCTGGGCGACGGACAGAGCCTTGTCGGGCTGAGAGGGGGGTTTCTCGGGTGGACGGGGCGGTTCGGACTCGTCAAAGAGGCGTGGCACCCCTGAAGTTTAACCGGTACGTTGCCGCTGCCCCGACCCGCCCATCGATCGTGATCATTCAATCCAAACCCTCCAGCGTTTGACATGGCCTACCGAATGCCTACCTTGTCGGCTCCTATCGGCACCCGAACGTCGGGCCCGACCTACCCGGCAGGCTCTCTGGCCACGCCGGACCGCCCCACCTGATCCAGGAGTTGCCCACGATGGCCATCAAGATCGGCATCAATGGCTTTGGCCGTATCGGCCGGCTCGTCTTCCGCGCCGCACAGTCCAACCCCGACATCGAGGTCGTCGGCATCAACGACCTCTTCGACAACGACGCCCTGGCCTACCTGCTCAAGTACGACTCGATCCACGGCAAGTTCGACGGTGAGGTCGGCTCCGACGACGCCAACCTGATCGTCAACGGCAAGGCCATCCGCGCCTCCGCCGAGCGCGACCCCGCCGACCTGAAATGGGGCGACATCGGTTGCGACTACGTCGTCGAGTCCACCGGCTTCTTCACCGACTACAACGGCGCCGCCAAGCACGTCGCCGCCGGCGCCAAGAAAGCCGTCATCTCCGCCCCGACCAAGTCGCCCGACGAGGTGCCCACGATCGTCATGGGTGTGAACGAAGGCTCGCTGGACCCGGCCAAGACCGTCGTCTCAAATGCCTCGTGTACCACCAACTGCCTCGCACCCTTGGCCAAGGTCGTCAACGACGCGTTCGGCATCGAAAAGGGCCTGATGACCACCGTCCACGCGATGACCGCCACCCAGCCGACCCAGGACGGGCCGAGCAAGAAAGACTGGCGCGGCGGCCGTGCCGCCAGCGTCAACTGCATCCCCGCCTCAACCGGCGCCGCCAAGGCCGTAGGCCTCGCCCTGCCCGAACTCAAGGGCAAGCTCACCGGCATGGCCTTCCGCATGCCCACCATCGACGTCTCGGTCGTCGACCTCACTGTCGTCACCGAGAAGGCGACCAGCTACGACGAGATCTCCGCCGCGCTCAAGGCCAAGGCCGAGGGCGAGATGAAGGGCGTCCTGGCCTGGACCGACGAGCAGGTCGTCTCCACCGACTTCATCGGCGACCCCGCCTCCTCCACCTTCGACCACGGCGCCGGCATTGAACTGGACAGCAATTTCTTCAAGCTCGTGTCCTGGTACGACAACGAATGGGGCTACTCCAACCGCGTCATCGACCTGATCGGCTACATGGCCAAGCAGGACGGGGTGGGCTAAGGATATTGCATCCGACATCCTGACTACTGCGACAAGCCCACGCCCATAGGCGTGGGCTTGTCGCATGGACCAATCTCATCATACGCTCATGCAGCCCTGCCACAGTGCTAGAACACCGTGAACACAGATGGAGCAGACCGATGAAATGGATGATGGTTTTCTTCGCTTCGCTAGGCTTGTCGATGCCCGCCCTGCAGGGCTGTACGACCGCCCCGATCCGGTACTCTGTCGAGAAACCCGTGCTCGTTCAGCAGACCGTGCCGGGCGTCGGGGCGTGCCAAGGCTTGCTCATCCATGACGGCTCCGTGTGGCTTTACGGCGACGCGGAGACCGGCGTGGTCAGACGCCTGGTCTTCGAAAACGGCCGACTGACCGACACCGGCGAGACCTATCTGCTGACCCAACGCAGGACCGTCAGGCCCTACACATATGGCGACAAAACCGTTGAACTCAATCAGAACCTGCTCAGCCACCCCACGGGACTAACCATCCACCCCGAGTTCGGCTGCTTCATCGGCGACACGATCATGCAGCGCGGGCGGATCTACCACATCGACTGGGACCGTCTGATCAACGACGGCAACCTAGACAACGCTGTGCTCAACACCACCTACGACGACCTGGCTGTCAACGGCTGTCGTCCCGAGTTTGTGCGCTGGGGCGGCCGATGGCTCATCGCCACCTCGGACTACGGCGACCAGGCCAATCAGTTGCGCCTCTACGACCCCGAAAAACTCGCCAAGGCCAAGAAGACCTCAGACCCCGGCGTCTTGGTCGCGCAGTTCCCTTGTGGTCCATTCGTGCAGAGCATGCACTGGATCGATCATGACCGCACGCTGGTTCTTGCGCAGAACCAGACGGCCGGACTTGGCTACCGCCTGACGATGCTTAAGTTCGGTCAAGGCGCGGAGGCCCCGTCGGTCGAACGCATCATCGACCTTGACTACCCAGAGGATGAACTGGAAGGGTTCGGCATCGCCGCACCGGGCTGGGCCGTGATGACCAGCGCGATGCGCGAGCGTAACGTCTCGATTACACCCTGGCCCGTCGTTGCCGAGTAGCGAATGCGCGGGCCGGTTGTTTGCTGCTATAGTTCTCGAATGCGTTTTCTAATCCTTGCCGCACTCTTGTTAGGGCACGTTGCGGTCGCCCAAGATCAGCCCGCCGGACCCAATATCCTTTTCATCATCTCCGACGACCTAAGCGCGGAGGCGCTGGGTTGCTACGGCAATGAACAGGCGCACACGCCCCACATCGACGCCCTGGCCCAGCGCGGGCTGCTGTTCGAGCGGGCCTACTGCCACTTCCCGGTCTGCGGGGCGGCCCGCGCCGCCCTGCTCAGCGGGCTGTACCCCCAGCAGAACGGGGTCACCGGCAACGCCGACCGCGACATCCTCTCGACCTCGCTCGGTGACCACCCCACCCTGCCCGAACACTTCAAGAATGAAGGCTACACCAGCGTCCGCTGCGGCAAGCTCTACCACATGCGGGTGCCCGGCCATATCACCGCCGGCATCAGCGGGCCGGACCACCCCGCGTCCTGGAACGAGGCCTACAACTTCCAGAGCGCCGAGCAGTGGACCCGAGGCCCGGCCGAGATGCTCTCCAACGAAACGCTCAAGCCCGACCCGCAGCGCAATCGGCACTACGGCCTGGGCTACGGCACGGCCTTCTACGTCGTCGAAGACCCCACCGACGGGTCCGAGCAGCACGACTCGCGCGCGACCGACAAGGCGATCGAGGTGCTCAAGCGGCACCGCAGATCGCGCCAGCCTTTGTTCCTTGCGGTGGGCTACGTCAGGCCCCACGTCCCGTTGGTCGCGCCGGCGACGTTCTACGAGCCGTTTGACGCCGATCAGCTGACGCTGCCCGAGCAGATCGAGGGCGACCTCGAAGACATCCCACCTATCGGCCGGGGCCGGGTGGGGTCGATCCACGGGCCGGACACAGATCAGAAGGCCCGGCGGACCCTGCGCGCGTACTACGCCAGCGTGTCCTACATGGACGCACAGGTCGGCCGGCTCATCGCCGCGCTGGATGAACAGGGCATGACCGGCAACACCATCATCGTCTTCATGTCCGACCACGGCTTCCACCTTGGCGAACACGGGATGTGGCAGAAATTCAATCTGCACGAAGAGTCGGCGCGGATCCCGCTGATCCTGGCCGGGCCGGGCATCGACGAGGGGCTGAGATCTGAAGCCGTAACCGAGTCGGTGGATCTATACCCAACCCTGTGCGCGTTGGCCGGTCTGCCTATCCCCGAGCGCTGCGTGGGGCTCGACCTGACCCATGTCGGAGAACCCCGAGACTTTGCCTACGTTTTGCACAGCACCGGTCACCTGATCCGCACCGCAGACTGGGCCTACATCCTCTACCGCGATGGTTCCGAAGAGTTGTACGACATGGTCAATGACCCCAAGCAGTTCACGAACCTGGCGAAGGACGCGGGCTCGATAGAGGTCTTGGATGCGATGCGTGTTCGGCTGAAGACTCGACTGCAAACGATGGGGGGCGGGACCCGTTGATGCCTGACGCGATTGCAGCCGAGGTTCTCGGCCACGGCAGAGGATTGCGCAGGGCATGTACAGAATTGGCGTTCGCCGACCCGGTGACCAACGTCTACAACCCTCTCGAATACGCCTGGCCGATGCACGAACAGTTCATGAATCGGTATGGGGCCGGGACCAAGCGGGTGCTGCTGCTGGGCATGAACCCCGGGCCTTGGGGGATGGCGCAGACGGGGGTGCCGTTCGGGGAGGTCGCCGCGGTGCGGGACTACCTCGGGATCGACGCAGCCGTGAACAAGCCAGACCACGAGCACCCCAAGCGGCCGATTGAGGGCCTAGCCTGCACTCGGTCGGAGGTGTCGGGGCGTCGGCTCTGGGGGCTGGTCGCCGAGCGGTACCCGAACCCGGCAGACTTTTTTGTGGATCACATGGTCGTGAACTATTGCCCCCTGGTGTTCATGGCTGCGTCGGGCAAGAACATCACGCCGGACAAGCTGCCGGCGCCCGAGCGCGAGCCTCTGGAGGCGGCGTGCGACGAGCATCTGCGGTCGCTGGCCGGTGCCTGGCGGCCCGAGTGGGTCGTGGGCGTAGGAGCCTTTGCGGAGAAGTGTGCCCAGCGGGCGCTCGACGGTTTTGATCTCCAGTTCGGCCGCATCCTGCACCCCAGCCCCGCCAGCCCGGCGGCGAACCGCGGCTGGGCCTTGCAAGCCGAGAATCAGATGCACGGCCTTGGTTTGTGGAAATCATCACGCGTGACCTGACCCGCTAAAATGCCGTGCCTATGAGCGATCAGCCCACCCCCTGCCGCCTCGCCCTAAGCGACGGGAGCGTCTTCACCGGCACCGCCTTCGGAGATACCTCCGCGCGCTGCGTTGAGGGCGAGGTCTGCTTCAACACCTCGATGTCCGGCTACCAGGAAATCCTCACCGACCCGTCCTACGCCGGGCAGATCGTCACCATGACCTACCCGCTGCAGGGCAACTACGGCACGTCCGACGGCGACCTCGAATCAACCCGCGCCCACTGCGCCGGCTTCGTGGTTCGCGAACTCGCCAACGCCCAGAGCAACTACCGCTCGACCGCTAAACTCGAACATTGGCTCGCCTCGCAGGGGCTTACGGGGATCACCGGCATCGACACCCGCGCGCTGACCCGTAAGCTCCGCGTCGAAGGGGCGATGGATGGTGTCCTCTGTACGGACCCGGCGAAGAGCGATGCCGAACTTGTACAGATGGCTAGGGAATCGGTTGGCCTGGTCGGCCGCAACCTTGCACAGGCCGTTAGCAGAACCGAGCCGATTGTTTGGGGTGAAGACCTTGGCGGCTGGTCGCCCCTGCAAGGCTCAATCGCATCGCCAGTGGACAAGCTCAAGGTCGTCGCGCTGGACTGTGGTGCCAAGCTCAACATCCTGCGCAACCTGGTTGACTCGGGCTGTGAAGTCACGGTGCTGCCCTGGGACGCGTCGCCCCAGCAGGTACTCGAGCACAAGCCCGACGGCCTGTTCGTCTCCAACGGGCCCGGCGACCCCGCGGCGGTCACCACGACGATCGATCACCTCAAGCAGATGCGTGGCAAGCTGCCGACCTTCGGCATCTGCCTCGGCCATCAGCTGCTGTCAATCGCACTCGGCGCCGACACCTATAAACTCAAGTTCGGCCACCGTGGGGGCAACCAGCCCGTCCAGAACGTAGAAACTGGCAAGGTCGAGATCACCAGCCAGAACCACGGCTTCGCGGTCGACCTGAACTCGCTCAAGCAGGCCGGCGGCGAGCCAACGCACATCAACCTCAACGACGAAACGCTCGAAGGCTTCCGTCACGCAACCGAGCCAACCTTTGCGGTGCAGTACCACCCCGAGGCGAGCCCCGGCCCGCACGATGCGCGATACCTGTTTGACTGCTTCATCACGATGATGCAGACCGGTACCAGCCCGACCAGCGAGCAGATGGACGCAGCCCAGCGCGCCCGCAGCGATGCTCCTGCACCTTTTTAATAGTATAAACCTTTAATTTAATTAATTTTAAATCAAATTACTAGCTGGATCCGAGAAATGTTTCGCTAGGATTAAAAATATACGCGCTGCTTGATTCGTCTTTGATGGCGTTGTATCCTGTAATAGCCATTAGAAGATTTGTTTCAATTGTGTCGGCAATCCCATTTGATCCATCTGAGTATTGTTCAGGATGAAAAATACTCAAGCAAACATGCGGATGACGGCAACGGAGGCTTGAAATGCAGTTAACGAGAAAAGAGAAGAGAATTCGTGCCACTTGCGCCTTAGCAGTTGCTATGTCGTGGTGTGTGGCTGCCGGCTATTCCCAAGCCGGGATTATGAACTATGGTGATTTTGACGACATCCCACCGGGAACTGTCATGTATCTTGGCGTTCAAGAGTCGTCTGGCACTGATCCGCTTCCGCTCTACGGTTCACCGACTGTGACCGGCAACTTGATCGATTTCGAACCGGCAACCTTCACTGCCTCGGCCGAGGACGGCAACTCGGATCAGACCGACGGGCAGTTGAATTTCACCCTGATGTCTACGCCTGGGAACTTCATTACCGATTTCACCCTCAGTGAAAGCGGCAGATACACCCTGTTTGGTACCGGCACCGCGTCTACCGCCGTAGCCGCCGCCCTCTCGGTGGATATCGATATCATCGAAATAGATGGCGTTTCCGTCTCGCCCCTAGACAGCGGCTACAGCACATCTTTCACTGCTGACCTCGTCAGCGATGCCGGGCTACTCCAAGCCTGGGAGCTTGAAGTATTCGTCGATCTCAATGATTTTTTAGTCTCAAATGATATTGATTTTGATTTCGGTGTAACGAAGGTCGAAGTTGTCATCGATAACCAACTCATCGGGATCAGCGAAGACCTCAGCACGGCATTTATCGAGAAGAAGGATTTCTCGATCAGTACCACTACTGCCGTTCCTGAGCCGGGCAGCATCGCTCTGCTAGGTTTAGGTAGCCTCTACCTTTTACGACGCCGACGCTGATCCACGACGTTTAACGTTGCTTGACGCCCGCTCTCCGGAGCGGGTTTTTTCTTGCCCGTGTGCTTCGCGAAACCGTGCAGGTGCCTTTACAATCCGGTGCCTCAGGGAGATCACCCTTGCCAAGCCCGACGCAAGCCAGCCCAGTCCACGCCCCCTCGGGATGGAATCCAGCCGCGAGCCAGGAGCTCTACCGCGTGGACGCCTGGGGTCAGGGGCTTTTCCGGATCACCGACCGGGGGACGCTCGCGGTCTGCCCTCAGGGCCCGGATGGACCCGAGATCGATCTGAAACAGCTGACCGAAGAACTGGGACAACGTGATCTGGACTGCCCGCTGCTGATCCGTTTCTCCGACCTGCTTCGGTATCAGCTCCACGCCATCGCCCAGGCCTTTGAACAAGCGATCGAAGACCACGGGTACACCGGCGGGTACCACGCGGTGTACCCGATCAAGGTCAATCAGCAGCGGCATGTCGTGCAGGAGATGCTTGACTACGGCAAGGAGCTCGGCTTCGGCCTGGAGGCCGGGTCCAAGCCGGAGCTGCTCGCGGTCATGGCGATGGTGGATGATCCCGACACACCGATTATCTGCAACGGGTTCAAGGACAGCCAGTTTATCGAGGCGGTCATCCTCGCGACCAAGCTAGGCAAGACAATTATCCCGGTGGTGGAAAAGTTCTCCGAGCTCCAGCTCATCATCGACCACGCCAAGGCGCACAACATCCGCCCGCGGATCGGGGTCCGCGTCAAGCTCGCCACCAGGGGGGCCGGCCGTTGGGAGAACTCGGCCGGCGAGCGCAGCAAGTTCGGCCTGTTCGTCTCCGAGGTGCTGGACCTGGTCGAACGCCTGCGAAGCGAAGACATGCTCGATTGCCTTGAGTTGCTTCACTGCCACGTGGGCAGTCAGGTCAACGACATCCGCAAGATTAAATCGATGGTGACGGAGCTGGGCCGGGTCTATGCAGAGCTGCACCGCGCCGGCGCGGGGCTGGGTTACGTGGATGTCGGCGGCGGCCTTGGCGTGGACTACGACGGGTCTCACTCGGCCCACGAATCGAGCACGAACTACTCCTTGCAAGAGTACGCCAACGACATCGTCTACCACCTTCAGAGTGTTTGTGACCAGGCCGGGGTGCCCCACCCCACGATCATCAGCGAGTCGGGCCGGGCGATGGCGGCCCAGCACAGCGTCTTGATCTTTAACGTCCTGGGCTGGTCAGGCTTTGACCGATTCGAGCTGCCCGGGGCGTTTAGCGACACCGAACTGAAAGGCCTGCCCCAGCCGGTGCGGACGCTGGTCGAGTGCCACCAAGGGCTGAGCAGCGAGAATTTTGTTGAGTACTACCACGACGCCCAGGTCGCACGCGACCAGGCACTTTCGCTGTTCAACCTTGGCTACTGCACGATTGAGCAGCGCGGCCTGGCCGAGCGGCTGTTCTTCTCCATCGGCTCGTCGGTGCTGCGAGAGGTCCGCCGGCTCGACGAGGTGCCCGAGGAGTTCGCGTCGCTCGAGGTGATGCTCTCGGACATCTATTTTTGCAACTTCTCGATCTTCCAGTCCCTGCCCGACCACTGGGCGATCGGGCAGACCTTCCCGGTGCTGCCGATCCATCGTCTGGACGAGCCGCCGACCTGCCGGGGGATCCTGGCGGACATCACCTGCGACAGCGACGGCAAGATCGACCAGTTCATCGGCACCGGCCAGAGCGAGCGATACCTCCCGCTGCACCCCTACACCGGCGCGGATTATTTCCTCGCGGCGTGCATGGTCGGCGCTTATCAGGAAACACTGGGCGACCTGCACAACCTCTTCGGCGACACCAACGCGGTGCACGTCCGGCTGGAAGCGGGTGGCGAGGTCGCGGTGGAAGAAGTCGTCGAGGGAGATACCGTGCGCGAGGTGCTTCGCTACGTCCAGTACGACACGGAAGAACTCCGCCGCCGATTTACCAAGTCGGTGGAGCGGGCGCTGCGTGAAAACCGTCTTGACCTGGAGGAGGCTCGGGTCCTGCGGAGGTTTTACGAGAAGGGCCTGGCCGGGTCGACCTACCTGACCTGATCCGGTTATCGGAGTTGCAGAGAAGAAGACAGGCAGGCTTTGCCAAACGCCGTTACCTTTTGGACGGTTCTTGACTCTTCTTACCCGCCATTGCTCCGTGATGCTGCACGTCGCCATCCTCAAGCCGCCATACATCCGCGACATCCTGGCCGGGGTCAAGACGATCGAGTCGAGGCTGACCCGGACGATGCAGGTGCCCCACGGGCAGGTCACTGTGGGCGAGCGGGTCTTTCTCAAGGCCTCGGGCGGGCCGTTCATGGCGATGGCGGTGGCGTCGCGGGTCGAGGCCTGGCGGGACGCGACCCCACGCGTCATCGGTCAGATCGAAGCAAGGCACCGCGAGCAGATCGGGGGCGACGACGCCTACTGGCAGGCCAAGCGCCAAAGC
Organism: Planctomycetota bacterium; assembly: GCA_038749735.1. GTDB lineage: Bacteria > Planctomycetota > Phycisphaerae > Phycisphaerales > Phycisphaeraceae > JAHQVV01. Next base: position 13,615 of record JBCDHS010000045.1, on the reverse strand, counting down.
CGATACGCCACCCTGATCTGGCTGGATCAGGTCGAGCCGATCGAGGTCGGCCCGGCCTACAAGATCGCGTACATGAAGGCGTGGTACGTGCTGGACGAGTCCCTCTCGCCGGTCTGGGACTTTGCCCTCACCGACGGGGCGATCCGCAACCGCTACGCCTACTTCCCGCTTGCTTCCTTACAAGCCGCCAACCTGCCGATCACCCTCGTGCTCCCCGATGGGCACAGCGTGGAGACCCGGCTGGTTAAGGGGCGTCAGGTCCGCTGGCGGGGCTGGGGACATCTTTACGAACAGGCCAAGACCAAGCCCGGGGACCGGGTCCGCTTTGTTGCGATCGGTGGCCGGCGATACCGTGTATCGATCCTGCCTCAGACCCATGCCTAATGACATGCCCAACCTCCAAGACTACATCCAAGCCGAGACGTTGTTAGCACTCATCGAGTTGGCGCGCCAAGAAGACCTGGGCCCCGAGGGACTCGATGTGACCTCGGCCTGCTTTGTCTCAGATGCGGTCACCGGCATCGCCAAGTTCGTGCCCCGGCAGGCAGGCGTGCTGGCAGGCGTCGCACTATTGGAGAAGGTCTGTGGCGTCTACAGCGATAAAGTCTTGGTCCATCGCCTGGCCCGTGACGGCGAGGCGATCGAACCGGGTCGATCCATCGCCTCGATCCACGGGCCTTTACGAGACATCCTCGCGATCGAGCGGGTGGCGCTGAACCTGCTCACGCATCTCTCGGGGATCGCGACGCTGACCGCTGCCTATGCCAGGCTATGCCGGGGGACGGAGGCCAAGGTTTTTGACACGCGTAAGACCCTGCCGGGCCTGCGCGGCCTGCAGAAGTATGCCGTGGCGTGTGGTGGGGGCGGGACCCACCGCATCGGGCTGTACGACGCGGTCCTGATCAAGGACAACCACCTCGCCGACACCCCGCTGGATGCACTGGCCAACCGCCTCGCACGGGCGGCGGCCGATGCACGGTCGCGTTGGCCGGGGTTGAAATTCATCGAGGTCGAGGTCGATACCCTCGAGCAGTTGGTAGAGGTGCTCAGGGCACCGGTAGACATCGTCCTGCTGGACAACATGCCCCTGGATGATTTGGCCAGGGCCGTGGCCATGCGGGATGAGGCCGCACCGGATATCGAGTTGGAAGCCAGCGGGGGCGTCACGCTCGAAACCGTCGGAGCGATCGCGAGAGCGGGGGTCGATCGGATCTCCGTTGGGGCGTTAACGCACTCGGCCCCGTCGCTTGACATCGGGCTGGACATCGCATGAATGCGCGGGCACAGACCGATCCGGACCTCGACCCGTGGCTGACTCTTCAATCGATGATGCAAGATCAAGGGCGGCCGGTCCTGTGTAAGCACCCTGAGATACTCGCTCCCCTGGTCAAGCGGGGTTGTGTGATCGAGCCGGCGGGCGTGGACCTGTATCGCCTGATTGAGGTCGGGCTGCCCGCGTGGGAGGACTATCTCACCGCCCGAATCCGCCGCGGCTCGCCAAGGCCCATCATCAAGGTTTACCAGCAGACCGCGAGCACCCAGGAACGGGCCAAGGCGTTCGGGGATCGATGCGGCCTGGCAGTGACCAACCACCAGACCGCGGGTCGGGGCAGGCTGAACCGGCGGTGGCGCTCCGAGGCCGGGTCTGCGGTCTTGATGAGCCTGGCCTGGCCTAAACAAGATGATGTTCAAACGCACGACCGCCTGTCGATGCGCGTTGGCTTGGCCGTCGCCAAGGCCGCCGAAACATTGCTGCCACGCCAGCCCATCCGCATCAAATGGCCCAACGACATCACAATCGGGGGTGAGAAGCTCGCGGGGATCCTGATCGAGCAGGCTGATCGCACGGCGATCATCGGGGTCGGCATGAATGTTCACCCGCCGCCCCCCGATGACCAGCAGCCCTTCCGCGCGACGAGCCTGGCCTCACAGGGTGGCCGGCAGCACCGGCTCTATGCCCTGCAAACCCTGGTCGATCACCTCCTGGTCGAGTTGGACCAGCCGATGCCGCCTTCAGCACCTGACGCCTGGCGGGCCAGATCCGAGCTCGGCCAGACTCAGACCTTTGAGAATCAGGGCGAACGGATCACCGGCGAGGTGCTCGACCTGGACCCAGACGCCGGCCTGATCGTCCGCAGAGACTCAGGCGAGATTGTGGTGCTTCCGGCAGCGACAACAACCGTGCTGATCTAGCCGATAACGCCGCTCACCGGCCGCAAACACTTGACCCCAGGTCTTACCCGAGGCTAACATACCAATAGCGGCTTTTTGTGCGCCGCGTAAAACCATTGACTGCTGAGCCTGCTGGCTCGGCCCGCCCAACCCGGCACGGCGAGTGTAAATACACCCGATGTCGGATCAACCGGGATGCCGGACAAACCGCGTCCCGAGTGTTTGAGCTAAATCTTGAACACTTATAGATTAACGATGGCAATACCTGACGTCCGGATCAATGCTCGCGTATCGGAGACCTGCCCCAAGCCCTCGGACGGGCGGCTGAAATCCCTCGGCCGCCTTCACTGGCTTGTCGGACCCGACCCCTGTCACGCCGCGATGAGCCCGCGTCAAACAACCCCCTCGCTGATCGAACGCTGATCCGCTCAATTAGGTGCCGGCCTGCGCCGGACCCGCTCGATCGTGCCCCAGCCGGCCGGCCCTGTGCCCAGCCGAGAAAGGGGCCTTATGTTGCACCTATCACCTGTCCTCGTCGCCCAGGCCGGGGGGACCGTCACGATCATCGGTGTCGTCGTCGGCCTGATCCTTGGCTCATTGGGCATGTTCTTCCTGCTTAAACTCACCGCCAACAGCACGCTCACCGCAGCCCGCCGCGACGCCGAGGACCTGGTCAACAAGGCTAAGTCCGAGGGCGAAACCCTCGCCAAGCAGATCGAGCTGGACGCCCGCAACGAGCAGGTCAAGCGGCGCGAGGCCCTGGAGAAGGAGCTCGATGAAGAGCGAAACGAACTGACCGAAAAGGAGCGCCGCCTCACCAAGCGCGAGGACAACCTCGACCGCAAGCTGGACATGCTGACGCTCAAAGAGAAAAACGCCTCAGACCTGGAAGACAAGGTCCGAACCCGAGAGCAGGCGATCGAGGGCAAACAGGAAAAGCTCGACGCCCTGTACACCGAGCGCAAGCAGTTGCTTGATGAGTTCCGCGTGGAACAGAAAAACACGGTGCTCCGCCTGTCCAACCTGAGCGAGCACGACGCAAAACGCGAAGCGCTCAAAGTCATTGAGCAGGAGTGCCAGCACGAGGCGGGCCAACTCATCCAGCGGATCACCGAGCAGGCCGAGGAAGAAGCCAAGGACAAGGCCCTCAAGATCACGCTGCAGGCGATCCAGCGTTACGCCAGCGACCACACCTCGGACTCCACCGTCACCGCCGTACAGATCCCCAGCGACGACATGAAGGGCCGGGTCATCGGCCGGGAGGGCCGGAACATCCGCGCGTTTGAGAAGGCGACGGGGGTCGATGTGATCGTGGACGACACCCCCGGCGTGGTCGTCGTTTCGTGCTTCGACCCCGTCCGCCGGGCGGTGGCGAGCGAGACACTGCACAAGCTGCTGGACGACGGGCGGATCCACCCGGCCCGGATCGAGGAGCTGGCCGACCAGGTCCGCGAGGACGTGCAGCAGCGGATCGTCAAGTTCGGCAAGGACGCCTGCATCGAGGCCAACATCCAGGGCCTGCACCCCCGCATCAGCGAGATGATGGGCCGGCTGCACTACCGCACGTCCTACGGCCAGAACATCCTCAACCACTCGATGGAGTGTGCCTACCTCTGCCAGGTCATCGCCGATGAGCTGGGGCTGGACGGCGCGGTCGCCCGGCGGTGCGGGTTCCTGCACGACATCGGCAAGGCGATGGACCACGAGATGGAGGGCGGCCACCCGGCGATCGGGATGGAGTTCTGCCGCAAGCACGGCGAGAAGGAGGCGGTCCTCAACGCCGTGGGTGGCCACCACGACGACATCCCCCACACCACACCCTACACCGCGATCGTCATGGCCGCCGACGCCATCAGCGGGGCTAGACCGGGCGCCCGTCGCGAGACGCTAGACCGCTATGTCAAACGGCTGGAGCAGCTCGAAGGCATCGCCACCGACATGAAGGGGGTACGCGAAGCCTTTGCCATCCAGGCCGGCCGAGAGGTCCGCGTCATCGTTGATCCGGACAAGGTCGACGACACGAACTGCAACTTCATCGCCCGGGACATCGCCAAGCGGGTCAGCGAAGAGATGACCTTCCCCGGCGAGATCAAGGTCACCGTCATGCGAGAGATGCGTACGGTGGAGTTTGCGCGTTAAACTCGTGTCGATTACTCAACAGGGCTCGATCATGCCCCAGCCAAGCGACACGATGAAGTGCCCGAGCTGCCACGCCACGATGCAGCCGGGCTTCCTGCCCGTCAGCGGCGGGATGAACTTTGTCCGAGGCGACGGCCGTGCGGCTTCTTCCTTCGCCGAGGGGGTGCCGGGCACGAATGCGATCATGCGCTCCAATCGGCTGCCGGCCTGGCGCTGCAAGGCGTGTAGCCTGATCCTCTTCCGCTACGGCAAAGACAACGCCAAGCAGTTGGAACGGGAGCTCGGTTTTGCCGACGAAGTCGAGCCCGTCGAGCCGGAGGAAGAAGGCGAAGAGGACCCATTTGCGATCGGCCGCAAGCGCGATTAAGGCATTCATACGGCTCAAAAAAAACGGCATCCATCCGGACGCCGTCTTCAATCGGTCGGTTACAGCCATTGGCTTAGTTCCTAGCCGTGCCTTGGCTCCCCCTCCCTACCAGAGAGGGGGCCGGGGGGAGGGTCGAGGCGTAACATCAACCGCGGTCCACGATCAGCACATCGCGAGGCAGCGCAAGCGTTCTGTCCGCAAGCTCCTCTTCGATCCCGGGCACCCGACCCTCCCCCCAGCCCCCTCCCTAAGAGGGAGGGGGAGCAAGGCAGAAAAGGCCATCAAATAAGCCGGTTGCTCTAGAGAAGCTGTCGCCTACAGGTCTAGATTGAAGTTCTCGGGCTGGATCCCCATGCCCTCAAACAGCGAACTGAGTTGCTGAGCCATCTCAAAGAAGCTTGGGTCGAGTTCCATGCGGAGCGTCTGGCCGTCGGGCTTCATCATCAGCTTGGCGAAGAAGCTGTTGATCGTCGCGGGCTCGGGCGGGTCGGGCATGTTCTGGGCCTGCTGGGCAACCAGGGCCGGGGCCATCATCATCAATGCGTTGTACATCTGGACAAAAGCGGTGGCCTGCTCGGTGTCCTCAAACCGCATGGCGATATTGATATTCAGACCCTCTTCATCGGCGAGCGAGACCGCGAGGCTGTCCATGCCACGCAGCATGCCGGCCATGCTCATCATCATCGCCATCTGCGGATTCTGCTGTTGGCCGCCCGCGGTCATGTCATCGACCATTTTCTTCATCGTCTCGTCCATGCGGAAGACGAGGGTGAAGGGGGCATCACCTTGCTCTTCGAGCTGCAGGTTGAATTGGGCCGCGACTTCTTCATCGCCGTCGGTCACGGCCGGCAGCGCGATGTCCTGCTCTTCGTCACCGTCCCGCCAGATCGCCAGCGAGTGCCAGCCGTCGGCGTAGGGAGCCGCGAGGGCCGATAGATCACCTTCATCTGACAGCCCGGAAGCCAACTCCGCCAGCTTCTCGGCGTCTGCATCCGCCGAGGTTTTCACGAGCACGCGCATCGCCGGGGACCAGCTGTCATCCGCGGGTCGATCGATCATCAGCAGCAGGCCTTCTGCGCCGTTCTCGACCATCGCATCGCGGGTCTGGGCCATCTTGGCGATGCCCTCTTCGGGGTCGCCCAGCGGGACACCCAGGCCCAGGTCCTGGACCCTATCGCCGGCAAGAAAGCCGGAGATCGTTTCGCCCACGGATTCGATGGTCTCGGCGTCGATCTGCTCCAGGTCCAGCCAGACCACCAGCATGGTCTGTTCGGGGACGGCTTGGTCCGGGGCCTGAACGGCCGCGGCGGGTCGGGCGATGATGGTGGCCATGGCTAATAGCATCAGGGACAAAAAGGGGCGCATTTTCACAAGCATGGGGTTCTCCATGGAAGTAGATTTTCAAGTATGGCTAAGGGATTGTACGCACCGCAAGCGCCGCGGGATCAATGGGCGTCTCGTTGCGGGGGATACCGTTGGGAGTCGAGAAGGTTGCAGCAGAGCGTTTAACTGTCCATTACGCCGCCAAACTTCCGGACCCGGCCGCGGAACGAGCCCAGGGCCTCGTGCAGCTCAGCAACGGTAAACTCGGGCCAGCAGACGTTGGCAACGTAGAGCTCGGCGTAGCTGAGCTGCCACAGCAGATAGTTGCTGAGCCTCATCTCGCCGGCGGTACGGACCAGCAGGTCCGGGTCGGGCAGGCCCGCGGTGTCGAGATGATTGGTGATCAACTGCTCATCGATACCGCCGGGGGACAGCGACCCATCCGCCGCCTGTTGTGCGATGCTGCGGACCGCGTCGGTGATCTCCTGCCGGCTGCCGTAGTTGATCGCCATGCACAGGGTCAGGCCGGTGTGGTGGGCGGTGGATTGTTCCAGCGCGTCAAGCGCGTCAAGCACCGGATCGGGGAGCCCGTCGCGGCGGCCGATGCGTTTGAAGCGGACGTTGTTGTCCAGGAACAGCTTGCGTTCTGAATTGAGGTATTGCACATAGAGCTGCATCAGCACATCGACCTCGCCCTGCGAGCGGGTCCAGTTCTCGGTCGAGAAGCTGTAGAGCGTCAGGGCCTCAAGCCCGAGGTTCGAGCACTCGGTCACGATCGGGCGGACGGCCTCCGCACCACGCTTATGGCCCCAGGACCGGTCCCGGCCCCGTGCCTGGGCCCACCGGCCGTTGCCGTCCATAATGACCGCCAGGTGACGGGGCAGCGTTGCGTTTGGTTTGTCTTCGGATTGGTTCATCGCGTTCACCCCCTGCCCGGCGTCCATGATTTACCCGGCGATCAGTGCCGTTTCACTTCGTTTCGGGCCTACGCTGGCCAGCACCACGGGTACGCCCAGGAACGATTCGATGTAGCGAAGGTAGGCCTGAGCCCCCTCGGGCAGGTCGGCGATCGTTCGGCAATGATCGATCGGGCCGGCAAAGCCCGGCAGGGTTTTCAGCACCGGCTCGGCCTTGGCCAAGGACACGGCGTCCGAGGGGAAGCGGTCGGTCACCTCGCCATCGATCCGGTACCCGTTGCAGAGCTTGAGTTCGGGGAGGTCGGCGAGCACGTCCAACAGCATCACGCACAAGGCCGTCGCGCCGCTGACCCGGGCGGTGTACTTGAGCGCGACCAGGTCGATCCAGCCGCAGCGTCGGGGCCGGCCGGTGGTGGTGCCGTACTCCCGCCCGACCTGGCGGATCCGCTCGCCGATGTCGTCCGTAAGCTCCGTGGGCATGGGTCCCTCACCCACGCGGGTCTGGTAGGCCTTGGCGATGCCGATGACGTTGGGCACCTGGTGGCCGGGCACGCCGGTACCGGTGTGTACCCCAAGCGATGAGCAGTTGGACGAGGTGACGTAGGGGTAGGTGCCGTGATCGATGTCGAGCAGCGTGGCGTTGGCCCCCTCGAACAACACATCCCTGCCCGCGTCGGTCGCTTCGTGCAGCAGCGCGGCGGTGTCGGTGACCATCGGCCCGAGCACCTGCATGTGCTCGCGGGTCTGGTCGATCAGGTCGCCCGAGCGGATCGGCTCAAACGCCTTGCCGTGGGCGTCGGCCAACGCCATCAGCATCACGTTCTTGAACGCCACAACCTCGCGGATGCGCTGCTTGAGCCGGGCGTCGTCGGTCAGGTCGCCCATGCGGATCGCGTTGAGCCGGATCGCCTTGTCGGCGTAGCACGGCCCGATGCCGCGGCCGGTCGTGCCGATGGGGTTCAGGCTGGTCTCTTCGAGCAGGCGGTCCTCGACCTTGTGGTAGGGCATCACCACGTGGGCGCGGTTGCTGATAAACATCGAGGTCGGATCGACCTTGACGCCGCGTTTCTGCAGACCGGTGATCTCCTTGACCAGTTGGGCCGGGTCGATGACCACGCCGTTGCCCAGGACGTTGGCCTTGTCGGGGTATAGCACGCCGGAGGGGATCAGGTGCAGGGCGTACTTCTGGTCGCCGACGACGACAGTATGCCCCGCATTGGCCCCGCCGTTGTAGCGGGCGACGACGTCGTAGGCCGCGGCCAGCATGTCCACGACCTTGCCCTTGCCCTCGTCGCCCCACTGGAGCCCGACGATCGCGGCGTGCCCGGGCTTGAGCCTGAGCTGACGGATCAGGTCGCCGGGCGGGGTCGCGGTTGCAGGCGTGTCGGTCGGCGCGGGCATAAAAATCTCGTCGGTGTCGAGTCGGGCCAAGCGGGGGATTGTAACGGATACCGTGTCGGTGACGAAACCACCGACCTAGACCCCTGGTAGCTCTACAGTCGCGATCTTGAGTACGCCGGGTATCGCCGCCAGTTGATCGGTCAGTGTCTGGCTCGGGGGCGCGTCGGTCTTCAGCGTCATCAGCGCGGTGACCTGGCCATCGCCCTGGTCGCGGCGGCTGATGGTCATGTCGGCGATGTTGACCCCCGCCTGGCCGAAGGCCGTGCCCACCCGGCCGATCATGCCCGGCAGGTCCTCGTTCTGCAGCAGGACCATCGTGCCATCGGGCGTCATATCCATCTGGTAGCCGTTGATCTCCACCACGCGGGGCTTGAGGTCCTCGTAGACCCGGCCGACGATCCGACGGGTGCGGTCAAGCTTGTGCGTCTCGCCGTCCACGGCACCGGCCGGGCCGTGCACCTCGATCGACAGTTGCGGCCCAGCCACGGTCGGCTCGTCCACCGTCGCCGTGCGGACCTTGATGCCTCGGCTCTCGGCCACGGCCGCGACATTGATCATGTTCACCGGGTCGGCCAGGTGCGCCTTGAGCAGCCCGACCATGACCGCCCGCTCGACCGTGCCCGCGGCCTTATGCAGTTGCTTGCCGGCCAGTTCGATCTCCACCGTCGCCAGGCCGCGCGTAACCATCGGGCTGATCAGCGTTGCCATCCGGCTGCCCAGTTCGACAAAGCCCTTCTGCTGAGCATCGAGATCGACGCGCAGGCCGCCGGCATTGACCGCGCCCTTGATCCCCTCGCCACGCAGGAAGTCCATGCAGGCCACGGCCGCAACGCTGGACACCGCGGTCTGCGCCTCCCTGGTCGAGGCCCCGAGGTGCGGGGTGATCAGCAGGTTCGGGGCGCTGCGCAGCGGGCTGTCGGGTGGGGGCGGCTCCTCGGTATAGACATCCAGGGCGGCACCGGCACACTTGCCCGTGCCTAACGCCTCGACCAGTGCGGCCTCATCAACAACGCCACCCCGCGCCGCATTCACCACGTAGACCCCATCGCGGCACCGCGGGAAGGTCTTGCTGCCCAGCATGCCTCGGGTGTGGTCGTTAAGCGGGACGTGGAAGCTGAGTACATCAACGTTGGGCAGCATCTGCTCGAAGTCGGCGAACATCTTGACCTTGCCGTCCAAGGCGGTCGTCCCGTTGTAGACCGGGTCGAAGGCGACCACGTCCATGCCGAAGGCCAGTCCCCGTTTGGCCATCGTCTGACCGATCCGGCCAAAGCCAACGACGCCCAGGGTCATCCCGCTGAGTTGCCGGCCCTTGAACTTCGCGCGGTCCCAGCCGCCCTCGGCCATCGTTCGGTAGGCCGGGCCGATGTTACGCAGCAGGCTGATCATCAGCGCGAAGGCGTGCTCGGCCGTGGTGATGGTCGAGGCCTCGGCGGTGTTGACCACGAGGATGCCCTTGTCCGTCGCGGCGGCCAGGTCGATGTTGTCCACACCCACCCCGGCCCGGGCGATGATCTTCAGGTCGCCCGGGTTCGCGAGTACCTTTGCCGTCACCTTGATCCCCGACCGAACGATCATCGCGTGGACCCCGCCCTCGGCCAGCATCGCCGCGTACGCGTCTTCGCTCAGCCCGGGTTTGTTCAGCAACTCGGCGTCGGGCTGGGCCTGGATCCAGTCCAAGCCTTCCTGGGCAAGCTTGTCAGCGGCGAGTATTTTGAATGTCTGGGTGGCGGTCGCGGTCATCGGAATCTCGGGCATCTGGAAAGGGATTAAGGCGCCGCATTCTACCGCCAAGACGCCATAGCGCAGAGAAGCCAAGGCGACAGCTCAAGGCCGGCTGATTCCCACAACAGTTGGGTCCCCTCGCTAAAGCGTGGCCGCCACCGCGAACGCTTTGCTTGCGGCGGCGATGGTCTTTTCGATGACTCCGATGTCGTGGGCGGTGCTGACGAACCAGGCCTCGTACTGGGCCGGCGGTAGGACCACGCCTTCGTCGAGCATCGTCCGGAAGAAGGCCGCGAAGCGGTCGGTGCGGCAAGCGGTCGCCTGGGCGTAGTCGGTGACGCGGTCGCCCTCGTTGGCCACGAAGAAGGGGCAGACCATCGAGCCGACCCGCGTGACGTAGACCGGTACGCCCGCGGCGTTGGCCGCCTCAGCCAAACTCATTTCCAGTCGGCGGGCATGTTCTTCCAGTTGTTGATACGCGGCGTGACCATCGGCCCGTAGCGCTTCGAGTGTCGCGATCCCCGCCGCCATCGCCAATGGGTTGCCGCTCAGGGTCCCGGCCTGGTACACCGGGCCGTCCGGGGCGACCTGCCGCATCAGCTCCGCCTTGCCGCCGTACGCCGCGCAGGGCAGGCCACCGCCGACAACCTTGCCCAGGCAGGTCAGGTCGGGCGTGACGCCGTAAAGCTCCTGCGCCCCGCCGTAACCGACACGGAAGCCGGTCATGACCTCGTCAAATAGCAGCGGTACGCCGTGCTCATCGCATAACTCACGCAGGCCCTGCAGATAGCCTTCTTCCGGGGGGATGCAGCCCATGTTGCCCGCGACCGGCTCGACCGCCATGCACGCAACCTCATCGCGGTGCTCGCGCAGCATCGCCTGCACCGCGATCAGGTTGTTGTAGGGCACCAAGAGCGTGTTCTTCACCAAGCCCTCGGGCACACCGGGGGAGCTGGGCACGCCCAGCGTCGTGGCCCCGCTGCCGGCCGAGACCAGCATCGCGTCGGTGTGGCCGTGGTAACAACCGATGCACTTGATGATCTTCTCCCGCCCGGTTGCCGCACGGGCCAGCCGCAGCGCGCTCATCGCCGCCTCGGTCCCCGAGTTGACAAAGCGTACCACCTCGACCGAGGGCACCGCCTCGATCACCATCTCGGCCAAGGTTGTTTCCAACTCGGTGGGCATGCCGAAGCTGGTGCCGTGCTTGAGGGTCCGGATCAGCGCGGCGGCCACCGACTCGGCGGCATGGCCCAGGATCAACGGGCCATACGAACAGACGTAATCGATGTATTCATGGCCATCCACGTCCGTGACGTAGGCGCCTTGGCCCTTGGCGATGGTGATCGGCTCACGGCCCACCGCACGGTAGGCGCGCACCGGCGAGTTGACCCCGCCGGGCATCAGGGCCTTAGCGCGGGCGTGGGCGGCAGCCGATTTGGCGTATCGATCGGTGACGGTCGGGTTGGCATGATTCATCCCCGGATCGTATCGCGCCCGGGCCGGCTTAGCCGCCTGCGGAAAGGTGATTATTTCGTGTTTGGACGTTTAATTACTGCGTGGTACGGTATGTCTGTCGCCTCATCCACTCGGAGCCTGCCATGTCCACCGTCGCCGATCTACTCGCCAAGAAAGAACAGAACCTGCTCTGGATCGACCCAAACGCCACGGTCACGACGGCCGCGACGCTGATGAACAAACACCGCGTTGGCGCGTTGCTGGTCATCGATGGTGAGAAACTCCAAGGCATCTTCACCGAGCGTGACATCCTCCGCCGGATTATCGGCAAGCGCCAGGACCCGGACGCGACCACCGTCGGCCAGGTGATGACCACGGAGGTCGCCTGCTGCAAGCCAGACATCACGGTCGAGCAGGCCCGGCTGATCTTCCGCGACAAGCGGGTCCGCCACTTGCCGGTGGTCGATGACCAGGGCCACGCCGTGGGCATCGTCTCGATCGGTGATGTGAACGCCTGGGCTATGGACCACCAGCAGGCCGAGATCCACTACCTGCAGGAATACCTCTACGGTTCGCGGACCCGCGGCGCTGGCGGGTATCAGTGATGCACAGCGGCAACACGATCGATCATCCCGAGCTTGGAAGACTTGAATACAACACAAAATTAAAAGACTACGAAGCGCAGTGGATTGGGAAAGAAGGCCCGATCAAATACTCGATCGCAGCCGACGCGAATAATCTTGAAGATGAATTGGCTTTCGCAGCTGAAATTTTTCGCTCAATCGATCAGATTATTTCAGATTCCAAAGCTTATGCCTGTTACAAGATGCTCGACGACGCAAACGAGTGGCGTCTTGAGAACGAACTGCCCATCACCGAAGAATCTTTTCAAGACCGTTTAACCAAGCCGATCCTGACATTCTTTGGCGATCGAACTTTTGATCTCAATTACACCACCGATATGTTCGGCGACCACTACGTGCTGGTATACAACAGAAACGGTGAGTTCTACGACGCCTATTTCGAGGGCTGATTCAAGTTAAACTCATTACATGACTATGCTCTTCTTCGGCATCGCGATCGGCGCGCTGCTCGTCATCCCTGGGGCGTGGGCGTACTCACGCCGGACCGAGACGCGTGTCATCGAACTCGAGCGTGCGACCCGTGCCAGCGAGCGCACCGCCGAGCAGGCGACGATGACCGGCGGCCTGGCCCACGAGATCAAGAACCCGTTGTCGACCATCGGGCTTCATGTGCAGCTGTTGCAGGAAGACCTCGCCGAGATCGCCGATCAAGTCGACCCCGAAAGCGAGGCGGGCCAACAGGTCGGCCGGGTCCGCCGCCGGCTTGATGGGCTGGGCCGTGAGGCGGTCCGGCTGCGGGAGATCCTCGAAGACTTCCTACGTTTCGCCGGGCGGATGGAACTGGACCTGCAGGAGGTTGATGTCAACACGCTTGTCGAGGAACTGGCGGTGTTTTTTGAGCCCCAGGCGGTGCAATCGGCGGTGCGGCTACGCATGCAACTGGATGCCAGGCCGGGCAGCGCCCGGGCCGACCCGGTGCTATTCAAACAGGCCCTCTTGAACCTGATGATTAACGCCGTACACGCGATGACCGACGCCCGGGAGGCGGGCCAGCCCCACGGCGGGTCCGACGAGCTGATGCTCCGCACCGAACGTAAGCATGAACGTAGCGGCGACCGCCTGCTCGTCCATGTCGTCGATACCGGCCCGGGTATGCCGCCCGACGCCCGAGCCAGAATCTTTCAACCCTACTTCTCAACCAAACGCAGCGGCAGCGGGCTGGGCCTACCCACAACACGCCGCATCGTGGAACAGCACGGCGGCGTCCTGTCCGTCCACTCCGAACCGGGGCGCGGCAGCGACTTCGTTATCGATCTGCCGGGGTAAACGCCGACCGGCGCCATGGCCATAGCGAGCCGGGGGCTGTGCCCCCGGTCAACGCATAAACCCCTTGAGCGATGCCTGCCTGCTAGAGCGTTATCAATCCACGTGTAGCGGGCGAGGGGGCCCCGGCCCCCCCGAAGACCCACGCAACAAACAGGCCACCCGGGCGCGGCCCCCAACACAAGGGTTTTTGAGTGGGGAAACGAGGG
>JBCDHS010000044.1:0-29237 GCA_038749735.1 Planctomycetota bacterium | reverse complement strand
TCGAGAACGCCGGTCGTAGCGGTTTTTCCTTGTTTTCATAGGGCCAGTAGTAGTTTACTGGCCGCTTAACTTCCTAAGACCCAAAAGAACCCCCCCAAGCGCCGGTCAGAATTAATACCAATCCCATTGTCATCCTTCGCTCTGTAATACGCATCCCACTTAATTCGCGCGCTCCAGCCATGCCTCGTGGGTGATGGTTTTGATCCTTTCGGGTGTGAGTTTGTTCCAACTCTGGGCGTGGATGCGGTCACACGACCTGAGCAACCGGGTGTTCGTCGACGCGGCGGACATTGACCGGGCGTGTGCCGAGAGCTGGAACAAGCTGACGCTAGAACGGCTGCAAACCATCACGCACGAGGCGTGGCTGGAGCGCGCGAATTAAATGGGATGCGTATCAGTCTTGCCTTAGCGCATCGGTCAGCCTGTTTCTGCCGGTCGAACGCAGGGCGAGGAGGATCGCGATGAGCCCGGCGAGGAGGGTCGAAGCGATCGCGATGAGGGATGAGGCCCAGGCCTTGCCGAGCGGTGGTCCCTGCAGGCTGGCGGGGATGATCGCGGTGAGGATGCCGAACGTCAGGCCCAGGCACAGCAGCAGGCTGTGTTCGATCAGTTGGATCGAGAAGATTCGGCGGCGTGACAGGCCTACGGCCGAGAGCAGGGCCAGTTCGCTTCGCCGCTCGATGAGGTTGCGTGCGGCGATGACGCCTAGCCCCAGTGACCCGAGCACGACGCCCAGGCCGCCCAGCGCCTGGAAGATCGTAAGGTAGGTGTTTTGCACCTGGTTGTATTGGGCCAGGCGATCGAGGGTGGGGGTGATCGTGACCCCCTCGTCCTGCATCACCTCTTGGAGCAGCGTCGATCGTCGGTTGGCGGTTTGGTCATCGTCGGCATCGATCAGGAGCAGGCGGTGGCCGGAGGTCGAGGGGAACAACTGCTCGAACGCTTCCTCGTGCATGATCAGGCTGCCCTGGAGGATGGTGTTATCCAGTGTGGCGACGAGCCTGAGGTCAAAGGGTTGGCCGGCTTCGTTGGTGAGTGTGAGCGTCTCTCCGACCGGCAGCTTGAGTGCCCACTGCGCGGTGTTTGCATCGGCGATCACGGGGACCGGTTGGCTGCTTCCGCGCGGGGCGGGCTTTAGCAGACGCCACGCTTCTCGCGCGTCGCGGTGGGACATGAAGGGGAAGGCCTCACGGTCGGCCAACGCCTCGGGGTTAACGCCGAGCAGGCGTGGCCGGGCGGTCTGATTGAGGTTCAGGCAGCTCGCATCGTCGCCCTTGTTGACCCGGAAGGCCACGACCGACCCCGGTGGCAGGTCGGAGGTCTCGAAGAAATAGTGGTCGCGCCCCAGCGCGGTATTCAGGTCGTATCGGATGGGCTGGGTGGTTTCGAGGATCAACGCGAACCCGCCGGTGCCCGACTGACGAGCGGTGGCGTCGGTCTCGGTGCCGAGCCTGAACCCGGAGACGGCCAGGACAAGGAAGACGCCACAGCTCAGCGTGACCACCGCGGCGAGCGACCTGCCGCGCCGACGCAGCAGGTTAAAGGCGGCAAGCTGTCTGATGCTCATGCGTGTCGGCCCCGTGCGACTGCGCTTCTCCCGCCGGATCAATGCGGCGTAGAAGGCCAGGATAAGGATGGCAAGCCAGGCCGCGCCGCTCGCGAAGCCCAGCAGTGCTGAACGCATCCCCGCCGCCTGCCGGGCGAGGACCAGGCACGCCGACCCGGCCAAGATCAGCGCGACCCCTATGACGATGACGAGCCAGAAGGGCGTCTTCGGCTTGCCGGACACCCGGCCGACCGCGCCGCCGAGCAGCTCGCGTGCGGGGCGTCGCAGCAGGGATACCAGGGCCAGCGCTATCGTGGTCAGGCTCACGGCGACCGCGCTGGTAAAACCGATCACCAGCGTGCCCGGCGTGATATGTACGATCAGCGGGGTGCCGGCGACGGCGCCCGACCATGCGCCGGTAAGCGCAGCGACGACACTGTGTGCGTAAGCGACCCCGCCGACGACCCCAACACACGCGCCCGCCAGCGCGAGGATGCCTCCCTCGCCGACGATGAGTTTGGCGACCTGGCTACGTGTCAAGCCCATGGCCATAAGCGCGCCGAGTTGGCGGGCGCGTTGTTCGGCCGACATCGCAAACAGCGTCGCGGTCAGCACCATGCCGGCGATGATGATGAAGCCGGACAGTGAAAGGAACAGCTGACCAAAGTCCACCGTGCCCGCGGCGGCGGTTTCGGCCTGTTCGCGGATGTTGACTGGTGACAAGCCGAGCCGGTCCACATCGATGCGCTTGGTCAGTTCGTCTTCGGTGATGTTGTTTGAAAAGCGGATCGCGGTCAGCGTGCCGAAGCGGTTCGCCCACAGCCGCTGGCCGGTTTCGAGGCTGACAAAGGCCTTGGGCGTTGCGCGGTGGTCCTCCCAATACTGCTCGTCTTCGTTGCGGATACGCGTACGATCGATCGCTGGTCCCGCGTCCCAGTTGCTGAGGGTCTCGGCTTCGGCGAGGCCGGGGAAGTCCGGCGTGAGTGTCCGGTCCGCGAAGCCGCCCTCGATCTCAACGACCCGCACCACGGTCAGGGTTGTGGATGCCTCGACCAGCCGATCGCCTTCGTCCGGGAGGTAGTAGGTCAGGCTGATCTTGTCATTCACATCAGCCCCCAGGTCATCGGCGAGCCAGCGGTTGATCGCGATCTGGTCTTGGCTTAGTTTGAGGCCGCCCAGCCCATCGACGGCACAGACCATGGCGTAGGGCGACTCACGCTCGCCGAAGGCGATCGTATTGACGAGGTAGGTGAGGATGCGTTGGCCGGGGAGGTCGGCGAGGTCCGACTCGATCGAGGCATCGAGGAACACGCGCGGGGAGCTTAGCTCGACGGGGGAGTCGGCTTGCGTGTTTAACCCGAGCTCGAGGTCCTGGAGTGTGAAGGCCAAGCGACCGGGCGCTTGTGGGCTGAGCAGGGCGTTGGCCAGGCCGGGGCGTTCGAGCTGCTCCGCCAGCGCCGCGCGGTCTAAATAGAGGTTCAGCGGGGGCCGCTGCTCGGCCCGGAGGCTGAACCGCCCGCCGAGGTCGTCCGGCACGGTGCCGACGATCTTGATCGTGATGGCCTGGTCTTGTTCACTCGCGTTCACCAGCGCCGCATCGATCGGCAGGGCCGAGGGTTTAGGCACGCGCAGGATCATCACCTGTTGTTCTTTGAAGCCCAACCGCTCGGCCAATGAATTGCTGACCACGCCTTCCAGCACGGCCGAGCCGAAGGCGTCTCGGGTTACCCCCGGCCGGGCGGGCCCGCCAAGCAGGTCGGCGAAGTTGTCCCCGATACCATTGACCGCGATCTCACCGACCCGGGTTTGACCGTCTTGGGTCGAGAGCACCCCGTTGATCAGGATCACGCCCTCCGCGTTTTCGCCGAGTTGCGTGGCCCGTTCCGCGTTGAAGAATCGGTCACCCCCCAGGACCACGTGGCTGACCTGACCAAGC
This sequence comes from Planctomycetota bacterium, assembly GCA_038749735.1. Classification (GTDB taxonomy): domain Bacteria; phylum Planctomycetota; class Phycisphaerae; order Phycisphaerales; family Phycisphaeraceae; genus JAHQVV01. The sequence continues at coordinate 25,755 of JBCDHS010000044.1, read as the reverse complement.
CGTTGGTCGGCGGACCGCGAAAGGGTGTAGCGCAGTGAGTCGCCGATGATCAGCGCCCCGGTGATGACGGTCGTTGCGACCGCGACGCCCAGGACGACGCCGAGGTTCGTTCGCCTGAAGTACCAGAGCGAACGCAGAAGCAGCCCAATCGTGGTCATGCTGCGCCCTCGTCCAGAAGCACACCGCGATCAAGCCGGAGCGTCCGGTCAAGACGGTGAGCCAGATGGGTGGCGTGGGTGACCATGAGCATGGCGGTGCCCTCGGCCTGGTTCATCTCGATCAATAGTTTGATGACCTGATCGGCGGTCTTGCCGTCCAGGGCACCGGTGGGCTCATCGACCAGGAGCAGGGCGGGCCGGTTGATCAACGCGCGTATCAATGCGACGCGCTGGCGCTGCCCGCCGGAGAGCTGGTCGGGTCGGTGCCCCTTGCGGTCGTTTAGCCCGACACGGTCGAGCAGTTCAGCGGCCCGATCGGCCTGGCCCTGCTGAGCGATCCCTGACGCCAGGGTGGGGATGAGTACGTTTTCCATCGCCGAACACTGCGGGAGCAGGTGGTGTTCCTGGAAGACAAAGCCTATGGACTGTGCCCTCAGCCTCGCCCGCTGTTTCTGGGTCATCGAAGCGAGGTCTTGGCCCAGGAAGCGGACCGTGCCGGCGGTTGCGGTGTCAAGCGTGCCGAGGATGTTCAATAGCGTGGACTTGCCGCAGCCGCTGGGCCCGACAACCGCGACCGACTCGCCTCGATCTAGCGAGAGGGTGACGCCCGACAACACATCCACGGGCGGGCCATCGGCGGCGCTGGGGTACGACTTACTCAAGCCTTCTACGACGAGCAGCGGCGGGGCATCGGCGGAGGTCATGGCCTTGCCTCCCGCCAACGCTTGGCCTTCAGCTCGTATCGGGGCAACGCGCCGGGCTCGACCGCACGGACCGGCACGCGCAGGCTCAGCGCGTCGCGCAACGCTTCACCGACACGTTGACACAGCGCTGGCGCATCGGGGTATCCGATGGTCGGTTCAATCGTCAGCGATAACTCGTACATCGCGCCGGCCTGTTCGAGCCCCACCTCGTACTCAGTCACGGCATCAAACCGACGGACGATCGCGTCCACGGCCGAGGGATAGACATTCACCCCGCGGATGAGCCGCATGTCGTCGATCCGGCCGAGGATCCCGCCGACCAGTCGGTCCGGGTCCTGCGGGTCCTGCTGGACCAGGTCGCCGGTGCGATAGCGCAATAGCGGCCAGGCGGTCCGCTTGAGCGTGGTGAGCACGAGCTCGCCTTGCCCCCCCGGGGGCAGCGGATCGCGGCTCTGCGGGTCGATGACCTCGGCGAGGAAGCAGCCCGGCGCGATCCTTAGTGAGCCGGGCGCCTGGCTGTCCTGGTAGGTGACCGGCCCGACCTCGGTCATGCCGTGGTGGTCGAAGAGCCTGGCCCCCCAGGCCGCTTCGATGCGTCCGCGCACGGCGGGGATCGAGCCGCCCGGCTCGCCGGCCACGATGAGACGCGCTACGCTGGACCCGGCCAGGTCGATGCCCTCGCGCTCGGCGGTCTCCACGAGGTGCAACGCGTAGGTCGGCGTGCAACAGACCGTGGTGGCCTGGTTCTCGCCGAGCATGGCCAGGCGGGCGCTCGTGCTCATCCCCCCGGCGGGCAGGCAGAGCATCCCGATCTGGGCGGCGGCCTCGAAAGCCGTCCAGAACCCGAGGAAGGGCCCGAACGAGAACGCGAACAGGACACGGTCGCCGGGCCGGCAACCCGCCTGCTCGAACACGAGCTGCCAGACATCCAGCATGGATTGCCAGGACTCGGAGTTGTCGACGACGCGCATCGGCCGGCCGGTCGTGCCGCTGGTCTGGCAGAAGCGGGTGTAGCGCTCGATGGGGTAGCTGAGGTTGCGGCCGTAGGGCGGGTGGGCGAGCTGGTCTTCGACGAGCTGCTGTTTGGTGGTCAGCGGCATGTCGCGCTGGTACTGCTCAACCGTGACCTGGTCGACCGGATCAAGGCCGGCCTCGCGGAGGATCGGCCGGTAGAACGCGTTGCCCGCCGCGACCACCTGCAACAGCGATCGCAGAGACGCGTCCTGTGGGGTCGGGGGCAAAGCGGTCAAGGCTGGCTCCGAAAAGCGAATCGCCAATGGTTTAATCGGTTGAGCCCGGCGCGACCTGCTGCGCGGCCGGCTGGGGCTTGGCGTGCGGGGCGGGCTTGGGCTTCTGCGTCACGATCAGGTACGCACCCGCCGCAGCAAGAACAACGCCCACCAGGAACAGCGGCTTGATCTCGCTCCACTGGCCGGCCATCGTGATCGCCACGGCCGCGTTGACCAGCGGCGCACCGGCGAAGATCAAGGACATCACCACCGCCGGCTTGCCTCCGCCCCCGAACGCCAGCAGCACGCCGAACGCACCCACCGCGCCGACGATCCCCGCGATCAGCGACCAGGTCATGCCCCCGCCGGTCATCTTCCAGTCCGACCCGCTGATCAGCAGCATGCCCAGCGGCGCAAGCACCGCGACTAGGAAGTACGCGATCCCCACAAACAGAAAGGCCTTGTACCGCCCGTTAACCGGGTCGGCAAAATCTACCTGCCCCTTGTGCAGGAAGATGCCGTAGAGGCCCCACGTCGCGATCGTGAGCAGCACGAACAGCAGATAGGAAGAAGAGGAAGTCGAGGTTTGCGAAAGCATGGTGGGTCTCGGAGTTAGAGTTGGGCCCCGTATCGTTTAGCCTGCAGGCTCCTCGGCGGAGACGCTTAGGAGCCGATCGATCTCCGGCGGCAGGGCGGCGGCGCTGTACTTTTGCGTTCCCGCAGGCTTGACGGCGTACACGGCCTTGAGCGTGCCGCTGGCGATCGGCGACGGCTCGCCCGTTTTCTCGAAGCTAAAGCCGTAGGTCACGGACTTGTCTGTCCGGGCGACCACGTTCACGGTGATTGTAAACTCGTCCTCGAAGCGCAGCGGCCGGCGGTAGTCGCACTGCGCGTTGACCCGGGGGAAGCCCGCCACACCGTCGCCCAGTTCGCGGTGCACGCTCAGCCCGAGGCTGCGGAGGTAGGCGTGCTCCGCGTCTTCCATATAGCGGAAGAAGTTGGAAAAGTGCACGATCCCCGCGCTGTCGGTCTCGCTGAACGCGACCGTCCGCTTCAGGGTGTAGGGGCTTGGCATAACGGCTCCAGGATCTCGGCGACACGTTCGGACATGTGTGCGGCGGTGAAGGATTCGAGCACCGCCCGCCGGCCGGACGCGCCCAACGCCCCGCGTCGGGTCTCGTCGGCGAGCAGCCCGGCCAACGACTCGGCCAGCGAATCGGGGTCGCCCGGCCTGCACAAGATACCCCCACCGGTCAACCCGATCACCTCCGCCAGCCCCGCGTGGTCGGGCACCACCGCCGGGACGCCGACGGCGTTCGCCTCTAGCACGTATAGCCCGAACGACTCGCCGTACGCCGCGGGCACGCTCAGCAGCGACATGCCGTGCAATAGCTCGACCTTCTCTTCAAAGCTCACGTTGGTCCGGATGCGGACGCGGTCTTCGAGCCCGGCCTCGGCCAGCTTCCTTCGCTGGGCATCGACGTAGCCCTTATCGCCCGGCGTCGAGGCCCCGGCAAGGAGCAGCCGCGCATCGCCGAGCGTCCCCCGCTGGTTCATGATGAGGTAAGCATCGACGAGGGTGCCCAGCCCCTTGTTCTCGCACAGCCGGGCAAAGTAACCGATCGCCGGCGGCTCGGGCGGGGCCTGCTGCGGTGGGTAGCCATCGACCTCGATACCGTTATAAGCCACGTGGACCCTTTCCGGCGGGAGGTCCAGACGCCGGGTCATCAGATCGGCGTGGTGCCGGCTCACGGGGAGGAAGGCACAGACCCCGCGGGCCTTCTCGCTCAGCAGTTCCCAGACCCTCGACCGATAGGGCTCGGGCAGGCCGTCAACGAACGTGTCTTCGCCCTGCAGCGTGCAAGCGACCTTGCAGCCCAGGGCCTTGGCGATCGGCTCTGAGAGCCCGAGCAGCAGCGCGTTGTTGAGCATGACCACCTCCGGGTGACCTTCCACACGCAGATGATCCACCATGCGCTCGATCTCCAGCCGGGTCCGGCCGTGATCACCCAGCAGCATCTGCTCGGTCATCCGGCCCAGCTCGGTCGGGCTGGTCATATCGGCGCGGGTCGCCGCGCGACGCAGCAGTCCCGGCCGGTCCAGCGCCCGGCGGATGAATCCCGGGACGACGCGGTAGCCAAACGCCTTGGCCTGCAGATAAAGGTTGATCCCGCCCATGCGGACGTCGTCCCCGTCGATCCCCTGCGCGTGGTCGAGGACCAGGGGCAGGTAGAGCGCGTTGATGGCCGCGTCGTGCCCGAGCTTGCGCAGCCCCCTGAGCAGCGCTTCGTCGTGGAGGCAGGACCCGCAGTGGAAGTTGCCGGTGCCGGGCGTGAGCAGGAGGACTTTCATGCCGGTTCAAACCGCGGGCTGTTGGTCCAGCTCCAGGGGCCGGCCATAGCCCAGCGGCTCGGGGACATCGACGAACTCGGCGACGGCGTCGAAGAGCGCGGTGAAGTCGGTCGAGACCTTGCCGATCAGGCAGTCGGTCAGATCATCCCGCAGGTGCGGGTGCTTTTTAAGCAGCTTGCCGAAGGAAAACCCCTCGGTGTAGAAGGCGTAGACCAGCTTGCGCATGGACTCGATGGCGTGCTGGAACTCGTCGGTGTATCCCATGAAGCCTTCGGCCGAGGCGTTGTCCTCCGACAGGGCCCGATCGATCGCGTCGGCCGCGAGTTCGCCGCTGACCAGCGCGAGGAAGACGCCGGTGGAGAACACCGGGTCGAGGAAGCCGAACGCGTCGCCGGTGAGCACCAGCCCGTCGGTTGCGCTGTGCTCGGAGCGGTAGGAGTATTCGCCGGTGACCCAGGTCTCGCCGTACTGTTCGGCGTCCTTCATGACCTCCGCGACCCACTGGTTACAGCCGATCTCACGCTCGATGACCGCCAGCGGGTCTTTCAGGCCGTCGCGGTAGAGGTAGTCTTTTTCACCCACGACGCCGAGGCTGATGCGGTCGTCGTGCATCGGGATGTGCCAGAACCATCCTTTCTCGGGGATATAGGCGACGGTCGTCGCGCCCTCGTCCCGTCCCTCGCCGCGCGTGCCGCCCTTGTAGTAGGTCCACAGCGCGATCTTGTTGAGCTCGGGGTCACGTCGCCGCTTCCAGCCCATCGCGTTGGCGCTGAACCCGTTGCGTCCCGAGGCGTCCACGGTCACCGGCGCGTGAAGCTGGATTATCTGGCCGTGCTCATCAATCGCTTCAACGCCGACCACAGCGCCCGTCCCGTCCTTAAGCACACGCTTGGCCGAGACACCAAAGCGGACCTCCGCGCCGTGCTCGCGGGCGTTCTCAACCATCATCATGTCAAAGTCCGCCCGCTCGACCTGCCAGGTCTGACCGGCGGGGTGGCCGTCCAGGTGGTCGCTGAAATAAAACGGCTGGGACATCCGCCCGTCCATCGTCGCGAACTGGACCGAGTACTTCTTGACGAAGTCGGTGGCGTTGAGCTTGTCGACCATGCCCAGCCGGTTGAGCGTGCTGTAGCAGAAGGGCACCAGCGACTCGCCGACGTGGTATCGCGGGAACTGGTCGCGCTCCAGGACGACCACCCGCCGGCCGTGCTTGGCCAGCAGCGCCGCGGTGGTCGTCCCGGCCGGACCGGCTCCGACCAAGATCGCATCGTAATGGTTGTTTCTAGAAATCATGGTCAATCCTAGGACTGCGCCGGCCCGTCGGCAGGCAATAGGGGGAGTATTTCAATGATCTGGGCGATGGTCTGACCGCCGGGTGTGATGAGCTCGTTCTTTCTGCCGTACAGTGGCCCGCCGCTGACCCGCAGCGCCTCGCTCAGCGCCGGGCCGGGGGTCACCTCCAGGTACGCCGAGGGGTTTGAGACGTAGGCCACCTGCCGCTCACGCAGAATGCGCCCAAGCGGGGCCCGGCCGTCGGCCACCAGCCTACGGGTACCGGGGTCGAAGCAGGACAGGTCGATGCGGATCGCGCCGAACTCGGCGGGCCGGCCGTCGCTGGCGCTCACCAGGGTGACCTCGCGGAACAGGTCGTCGCCCTCGACTTTCTTAACGTGAACCCTCAGGTCCATCGGCTGGCCAAAGTAGGCCTCCAGCGTGCCGGTCATGTCGCGGTCGTGCGCCAGCAGAGAGCGGTACGGCTCGGGCAACTCCGACGGCTCCAGGAAGGCCGCGCTCGCAACGCCCCGTCCGCCGATGGCCTTGAAGGCCGACAGCGGGTAGAGCAGGTCGCGGGTCGTCGGGTCGGCGGTGCTCATGCGTAGCGGACGTCCTGGTGCTCGGGCTTGAAAAAGGCGTACAGCAGGCGGTCGATCCGCAGCAGCGTCTGGCGCGGGACGAACAGCTCGTCGCCCTTAATCCGGATCAGCCCGTCATCGACGTAGCCTTGAAGAATATCGGCCCACTTCTCGAACGGATCGACACCGAACTTCTCGATGAACGGCAGCCGGCTGATCCGCCCGATCTTGAGCTGCAGGACCCACTCGCGGATCATGGCTTCTTCGCGATCGATCGGCAGGGCGCGGAAAAGCGGCGCTTCGCCGCCGACGACCGCGGAGGTGTAGGGCACGATGTCGTGCTGGTTCTGGTAGTGCATGCCGCCTCCGGGAGCCAGGCCGGCCGAGGCATCTGCGGGGGCGTTGAGGTAGCCGAACGACGATACGCCGACGGCCAACATATCTGCGCCCGCCCAGAGCGCATCGCGGTAGATGAACTTAACGATGCCCGCGTCGCGTACCGCGGTGTAGGCGCTGGTGATGTCGTAACCTGCTTCTTCAAGCGCCGCGTAGACCTGGGTGACCCAGCGGCGTTTGGTGCCCCAGTCGGCGACGGGCGCTTCCTCCGCGCCGCTCTCCTTCATCGCCTGGTAGATCTTGGTGTTGTAGGGCACCTCCATCTGGTACACCGTCACCGCCTCGGGACGCATCTGCAGCAGCGTGTCGATGTTGCGCTGCCAGTTCTCGTCCGTCTCGCCGAGCATGCCCGCGATCAGGTCGATATTGACCTGCTCGAAGCCCGCGTCTTTGGCCCAGTCGTAGGCGCTGCCGACCTGCTTGCTGCGGTGGGCGCGGTTGTTCAGTTCGAGGACCTCGTCGTTGAAGTTCTCGATGCCCAGTGAAATCCGCGTGACGCCCAGATCCTTGAGCCGGTCGAGCTTACGCGTGCTCAGCGTCCCGGGCTCGCACTCAAAGGCGACCTCTTCGACCTCGCTCCAGTCGAGCACATCCTTCAGCCCGTTGAACAGGTAACTGAGCTGCTTCTCCGAGAGGTAGCTCGGCGTGCCGCCGCCGAAGTACACAAACTTGAGCTTGCGCCCCGCGATCCGCTGGGTCCGGGCGTAGCGACGCGTCTCTTCGAGCACGGCGTCGAGGTACTCGGTGACCTCGTCGCGCGTCTTGTCGGTGTAGACGCGGAAGTAGCAGAAGTTGCACCGCTTACGGCAGAACGGGATGTGGATGTACAGGCCCAGCGGCGTGCCGGGCGGCGCGGGTGTATCGAACAGCCCGAGGGCGTGGCTGCGGTGATCGGTGCTCCACGTCGAGTAGGGCGGGTAGTTGGAGACGAAGTAGTTGCCGACCGTCGTCTTCTTGTCGTCCGCTTCAAGCACGGGCAGGGAGGTCATTTCAGGATCGCTCATGGGATGCTGGGGTATGGCGTGTTTTGCTAGTTCTCGACGGGCTTGAACGCGTAGACCTTGCCGTCCTCGCTGCCGACCACGACCAGCCAGGGGACCACGGCGGGGCTGACGCTGATCGATGCGCCCAGGTCGTGCTGCCAGACCGTCTGCCCGTTCGTGATGTTGATGATGGAGACCCGGCCCCCGGCCGAGCCAAAGATTGCTCGCTCGCCGGCGATGACCGGCCCGCCCTCGACCCCGCCCTGCGTGCGGATGCCCCACAACTGCTCTCCGGTATTCCGATCCAGGCAATATAGCCGCCGGCCGCGCGACCCGATCAGCAACCGATCGCCAGCGAGGGCGGGTGCCCCGACGTACGGGAAGTTGCGGTCGGTAAACCGCCAGGCGACCTCCTTGGTCTCAAGATTGACCGCGACCACTTCGTTCTGCATGTGCCCCAGGTAGGCGAATCCGTTGGCCAGGGCCGGCGTGCCCGCGACCTCGCCGCCCAGCGCGACCTCGCCCCTGCCCTCGCCGGTGTTCAGGTCGATCAGGTGGAGGTAGGTGTCGCAGCCGCCGAGCACGATCGTGCCTCGGTCCAGGGTGATGCCGCAGTTGATGTAGTCGCCGGTCTCGTAGGACCAACGCTTGGCCCCGGTCTCGGCGTCGAGGCAGTAGAGCAGCCCGTCGTGGCTGCCCGCGAGGACGACCTTGGGCTGCTCGCCATCGTCGGTGGTCAGGTTGGTGACCCCCGCCTCGCCGGAGATCCGGCCCTCGGCCTCGAACGCCCAGAGCCCCGCGCCCGTCTCGGCGCGGATCGCGTGCAGAACCCCCCCGTCGGTCCCGACGTAGACCACCCCATCGACCACCACGGGTGAGGCATCGATCAGTGTCTTGGCTTCGAACTTCCACTTCAACTGACCGCTGGCGCCGTCGATCGCGTAGAGGTGCTTGTCTTCCGAGCCCACGTAGACCACGCCATCGACGATTGTGGGGGACGATAGCACCGCGCCGCCGGTCTCAAACACCCAGGCCGGCTCGTAGTGGTCTGCCAGTTCAACACCCACCGCCACACCGTTGCCCGACAGGCCACCGCGCGGGTGAGGCCAGTCGGGTGTCTCTTGGGCTTGATCGGCGACCGCACCGGATACCGCAAGCAGGCAGGCGACGCCCAACGTCAATGACAGGATGGATCGGTGCCAAAGTATCATGCCTGCCCCTCCCCATAGGCCTGCCGATACAGCAAGGCGAAGTCGTCGGCGGTGATCGGCCGGGGATTAAAGCGTGCGGTCCATTGACCGGCCGCTTGTTCCGATAGGTCCGAGAAAGACGACGGGTCCACGCCCAGCGGGGCCAGGCTGGTCTCCAACCCGGCCAGCGAGAGCAGCTGGGTCAGGTGGTCGGCCAAAGCGTCGCTGTCGGGCAGATCGGCGCGCCGGGCGAGCTCGGCGTAATGCTGCTGCGTCGTCGGCTGCTGGGCGTTGAACCGGATGACGTGCGGGAGCATGAGCCCGACCGCCTGGCCGTGGATCGTGCCGAAGCGTGCGGTGAGCGGGTTCGCCGACGAGTGGGCCGCGCCGAGCATGCTGTTCTCGATCGCGAGCCCGGCGTAGGCCGCGCCCAGCAGCATGTCGCCCCGGGCCTTGAGGTCGGTCGGGTCTTGGATGACGCGGGGCAGGGCGCTGACCGTGAGGGTAAACGACTCGATGGCGTAGCGGGTCGAGACCGGGTTGCGCTGGGTGCAGACGTAGGACTCGACCGCGTGGGTGATCGCGTCGATGCTGGTGCAGGCCGCGACCGAGCCGGGCTGGGTCAGCGTGAGCGTGGGGTCCAGCAGCGCGATCCGCGGCAGCGCGTGCGGGTCGCCACACGCCATCTTCATGTGGGTGTGCTCGTCGGCGATCAGGGCGTAGGACTGGGCCTCGCTGCCGGTGCCGTGGGTCGTGGGCACCGCGATCATCGGGAGCATCGGCTGGACCCGCCGGTCGGTGTGGTGGTAGTCGGCCATCACCCCGCCGTTGGTGTAGATGAAGTTGCAGCCCTTGGCGGTGTCCAGGGCCGAGCCTCCGCCGAGCCCGACCAGCAGGTCCGGCTCGAACCGCCGGGCGACCTCGACCGCCTGTTTCACGTCGGCGGTCGAGGGGTTCTCGTGGACACCGGTGAAGGTCTGAGCGGCCAGCCCCGCCGCCTCGACGATGGCATGGGCCCGTGCGGTGTGACCCGCCCCGGTCACCCCCGGGTCGCTGATCAGCATCACCCGGCTGCCGCCCAGTTCTTCCGCCAACGCGCCCAGCTGATCCAACGCATCAGTTCCATAGACCAGCCTCGTGCCGGGCTCGTGCTCCAGGTCGGTCGGGCTGGGGGTGGTGATCGCGGTCAAGCCCCGGCTCCCATCGCGGTAGCAGGCTCGGCGTGGTGGATCGCACGGCGCTGGTACAGGAACTCGAACAGGTTGCCCTCGTGCGGCTGGTCCCACTGTGCGCTGGAGGTCGGCGCGGGGCCGAGGTTGAGCCGCTGGATATCCGAGCAGCGTAGCAGCTGCCGGGTAAAGACCCGGTCTCTCGTGATCGCGCTGACGACCAGCGTCCCGCCGATCTTGTCGAGCACCTCATCCTGAGGCACTTCAACCACGGATGCGAACGGGAACATGAACTCGGTATTGCACAGCATATGGTCCCATGATTCACAATAGATCAGCGTTGGCAGCGCGTAGGTCCGGCCCTCAAACACCACCGCACGCTCATCGCTGCCGCGTAGCGCGGCGGTCAGGTCCACCGCGCCCGGCTCTTTCAAGCCATGGCTGATCTGTGTATCCGCCCACTCGGCGACCTTCGGGTTGGCGATCGCGGAAAGCTTCGCGTTCGGATGGTCGTTGGGCAGCGGCTTAATCTCGGCGAGCTTCGCGGCAATCGCCTCGGACACCTCGCGTCCGTGGCGGGGCACGATGACCGTCGACGCGTTGATACAGGAACGCCCGGAGTTCGCGGCGATCGACTGAACGATCACGTCGATGTGCTGCTCCCAGTGATCGATCTCATCCTCGCCTATGATGATCTTCGACCACCCCGGGCCGTGGACCTCCACACGCTCATCGCCGCCGTACTTCTTCATGGTCGCCTCGCCGCCGAAGATGATGGAGCGGGCGCAGGCGTCCATGACGGTAGCCGAGCCCTCGTGGTCGGTGGGGTAGAAGCCGAAGGCCTGCTCGGGCACACCTGCTTTGATCATCGCCTGAACCACGCGGTAGGGCGTCCAGGGTTCATCACTGCCGGGCTTGAGGATGACCGGCGTCTTGAACGCGATCGAGGGCAGCCAGAGCGCGTTCACGCCGGGCGAGTTGCTCGGCATCACCATGCCCAGCGCGTTGGTGTTGGGGTAGAAGCTCACGTCTGTGCCATTGACTTCGCCGTAGCCGTCGTCGAGGACGCGGGTCGGGATGCCGCGCGTCAGGCCACGGACCACGTCGGCCAGGTGGGTGAGCGCTTCGTGGACCTTGGCCATGTTGGCGCGGACGAGGGTGTGGGGCAGCCCGCTGGTCCGTGAGAGCTGTCGCACGTAGTCGTCGGCCGTCTGGGTCGTATCGCCCAGCGGCAGTTCGTCGTTGAGGAAATGCTCTCCCGCCTTGGCCGACATTTCGATCAGCTCTTCGCAGGGGATGGCCGCAAGCATGTCCCGCGCCGCCTCAAACCGGTTCGCGTCCCGACGGATCAGCCCGGCGTTGCCGACGGACATCTCGGCGACCGTCTCGCCCGTGCCGAGGTCTTTGATCTGCCGGACGTTGACGCTCCGATAGGTCTGCCCAAGGCGGAGGACCGGGATGTGGGGGAGTTTGCTCATGGCTCGTTTTTGATACCGCAGATACACGCGGTGCTAGGCCACTTCCCTGACGGTACGTGTACGTCATTATTTCAGTTTAGGCATTGCAGAATCAAAAATCCGTATTGACCAATGAGCATCGGCGGTTCTACCCCGCCTTGGCCTGGTTCAATAAACCCCTTCCACGATCTTCTGCGTGCTCGCGCCAAAGGGCCGAACCTCGGCGACGCCGTCCCACGGGTATTTTTCAGCCCAGGGCTCAACCCGTCTCGCCTCATCGCGTTCCAGGAAGCGGGGCATGAACAGTTCTTTGGTCAGGGTGGTCAGTTCGACCCGCCCGAAGTCGCCGTAGCCCACCGTTTTGGCCGTGTCGTCGGGGTCGACGCAGCGCAGGACCGCCCTTGGCTGGGGGCAGTAGTAGGTCGTGGCCCAGCCGTTGGCTTTGATGTTGGGCCGGTGGGGCGCGACGCCCATGAGCGTGTTGCCGTAGGTGGGGTAGAAGCCGACGCCTGTTGTACCCATGCAGTCGCCGTCGGGTTGTTCGCAGACCTCTTCGATGAGGAAGCGGGTGTACTGCGGGTCCATGGTGGTGCCGCCCACGAACGCGCCCTTGATGCCGAGCTTGACCAGCGACATGCGTTCGCTGAGCGCCTCGAGCAGCTTGGGCGTGGTGAACAGCGCGGTAACCTCGCGGTGGCGGAGGATGGTCATCGCCTGGTCGATCGCGTGGGCCATGTAGGCCTTGGCATGGGCGGGCTGGCCCTCGCGGATGACGCGCTTGACCCAGCGGGGGTCGAGATCGACAAAATAGACGCTGCTGTCCCGGCAGTGGGCCAGGTGCTCGATGGCGAGGCGCAGGCGGCGTGGGCCGGTCGGGCCGATCATCAGCCAGTTGCCGCCCCGGGGGAAGTGTTCGTCGCGGAGGGTCTTGCTGAACTGGGTGTAGTCGTACTGGAAGTCTTCCCAGTTCAGCCGCTGCTTGGGCATGCCGGTGGTGCCGCCGGTCTCGAAGATGTGGTAGGGCCTGCCCGCGAAGGCGCGGGGGATCATCTGCTCGTGCGGGATGTAGCGGAGCACGGTGTCGGCGTCGAAGTGATCAAAGGTGGCGACCAAATCATCGAAGGTTTGGATCGACGAAGGGTCGACCCCGTGCTCCTTGGCGTAGCTGATCCAGTAGGGCGTGCCGGTCTCTTCGCTGAAGTGCCAGAAGATCGTTTCGCGCATGTGTGCGTCGAGCGATTCCCTCGCTGCGGTGGCCGGGTCGGTGGTGGTAGGGGTGGTCGTGCTAGTCATGTTTCTTCGGGAAGAACCGCTCGATGGTGGATTGTTCCGGAGCCTTGGTAGCAAGGGATACTACGACCAGCGAGCCGACCGAGGCGGCAAAGATGAAGATCGCCGGCATCATGCCCGCCACGAGGTACTTGGCCTTGGTCTGTTCACCGAAAACCTTTGGGCCGGTGTTGATGATGTCGTCCCAGAAGAACAGCGACCAGGTGCCGACGGTCGCGATTAAGCAGGCGATCGCCCCGGCCTTGGTCGTGCGCTTCCAGTACAGCGCCGCAAACACCAGCGGGAACAGGCAGCCAAAGCCCGTGAAGCACCACACACCCAGGTCGAAGACGTTCGTGTCCAGCAGCAGCAGCGACAATACGTACGACACCGCGACGATGACGAGCACGAACCCCCTGGCCAGCCAGATCATCTGCTGGTCGTTGAAACGGTCTTTACCTGCCACCCGTGCGACGACATCGTTAGTAAACATCGTGCCTAGGCAGACGAACTGGGAGTCGAGTGAGGACATGATTGCCGCGAGGATGCCGGCGGTGAGCAGGCCGGTCACCAGTGGGTTCTCGACGAGCGTTCGCACGATCGCGCCGAGCGCCGCGTTGGCGTTGGGCGTGCCCGCGTCCGTCAAGGGCAGGCGCAGGTCGCCCGCCGCGTACAAACCCGCCGCCCACATCCCCACGATCACGCAGGGCACCCAGACCAGCATCATGAAGAACGGGTGCAGCACGACGGTTGCCCTGAAGGTCTTGGCCTTCTTGGCCGTCATCCAGTGCTGGAACAGGTGGGGGAACATCGCTACTGACAGCGGGATAACGAAGTAGCTGAAGAAGTAGGTCTTACCCATCAGGGAACGGTCGGCATTCTCCGGTGACTCTCTAAGCACCATCTCCGAGGCTTCGATCGGGCCGCCCAAGGCGCTGCTGATGAGGATAAACGCGGTCACGCCCATAATCATGAAGACAATCGTCTGGAAGGTATTGGCCCATGCTGCCGAGCGTACTCCGCCGAACAGGACGTAGCACAACACAACGAAGCAGACCACCAGGGCCGTTAGCCATGGCGGGATGCTGCCGGAGGCCCGTGCGTGCGTGCCGTCCGCGTTCAGGATCGGGAACAGATCGGGGAACATGCCCATCGTGATCGGAACCATCGTCTTGCATGCCGAAATGATGCCGACCAGCAGATAGGGGATCACCAGCGCGACGAGGATCGGGAACAGTATCCAGCCGAGCGCAGGGGATTCGAACCGATCGCGGAAGAACTGGACCTGGGTGACGTAGCCGTAGCGTTTGCCGATGGCCCAGAGCTTGATGCCGATGACGAAGAAGATCGCCGAGTGCAGCAGGCCGGAATACGACGCCATGAGCCCGTAGACCCCGACGCCTAGCTCAAAGGATTTGCCGGACGACCCGACGAGCGCGAAGCCGGTCATCGTCGTACCGAAGACCGACATGAGTAGCAAGAACGGGCCAATGCTGCGTGAAGCAACGAAGTAGTCCTTGCTCGTGCCACGGAAGAATGTTGCGGAGAATATGCCAAGCAGAAGCAACAGGGCGAGGTAGCCGCAGATCACCCAAAGCGGCAGCTTGGACACTTCCGCGAGTTGGAGGGGCAGAGCCGAACCGATCATGCGTCACCCCCAGCTGCGCCGCCTTGATCGGCCTGGTCACCATCGAGTTCGTCCGCCCACGCTTCGACCTCGCTCGGCCAGGCCCACTTGATCGCGCAGCCCCACAGCGTCACCGCGCACAACGAGAAACCCGCGTGATACGCCAAGCCGACTGGGATAAACCCAAAAACCATCCCCTTGTTCTCCCAGTTCCAGAAGTCCTGGTGAAGGACAAAGAGCAGCCCGGCGACGATCCAGATGGCGTATCGACCCATGGTTTTATTCCGCTTCCGCCGAGATAGCGAACAGGTGAGACTGCGTGGCGAGGTAGAGCGTGCCGTTGGCGTAGATTGCGCTGGAGTAGATCGGCGCGGGGAACTCGATCTCCGCCAGCATCTTCTTCTCCGGGCCCGCCTCGAAGATCGTCAGGATGCCGTCCTCGTTGCCCAGGAAGACCTTGCCGTCGGCCACGAGCGTCGAGCTCCAGATATGGCCCAGCGTGTCGTGCTCCCATTTCAGCTCGCCGGTGGACGCGTCCAGGCAGTAGAGGTGCCCGGCATAGTCCGCGACAAAAACCAGCCCGTCAACGATCGAGCAGGTCGAGATCGATCGGCCCAGATCGGTAAAGCGCCAGACGACCTTGGCGTTGCCTTCTTCATCGACCTGGGTCGGGTCGACGCAGCTCATCACGCCCACCCCCTCGCCGTGCTCGGGGTCCTGCCCGACCGCGGCGTAGACCAGGCCGTTGTAGATGACCGGGGTGGCGATAAATTCGTTCGGCCCGGGCGGGGTGGCGTAAGGGATGGGCTCGCCGTCCTCATCAAAGCGGTGGGACTTGAGGTTGCCGTCGGTCTTCCAGAGGGTCGGCAGGATGAGGAAGCCCTCTTCGTCCTCCACCGCTTCGGGGCTAAAGCCATAGAGGTACCCGTCGCCGGCCCCGAAGACCACCGTCTCCTGCCCGTCGAAGACCCCGTAGGACGGGCTGGACCAGTTACAGTGCAGGATGTTCGGGCCGATACCCGCCCCGTCCTCGCCGACCAGCTCGCCAGACTCCGCGTCCAGGGCGATCAGGCTCGGGGCGTTAGGTGTCGGGACATTGATGTGCGACCAGTCCACGCCGTTGGAGGTGGCGACGTAGACCACGCCATCGACGACCAGGCAGGAGTTGGACGTGATGTTGTGCGGGAAGACGTTGAGTTCTTCACGCATGTCGTACTTCCAGAGCACATCGGCGTCAGTTTCGCCGATCGGGATCGGCGGCTTGCCGTCGCCGGCGTAGTACACGCCCTCGTCCTGGAAGCCCTGGTTGCCGTTAGCCATGCCGTTGAGGTCCAGGCAGACGATCTCGCAGAGGTTGGTGACGACGTAAACCTTGTCGCCGTAGACCGCCGGGCTCGAGCACATGCCCAGGAACTCCCAGTCGCTGACCTTGCCCGCCCCGAGCTTGTGCAGGTTGAACTCCCAGACCAGCTCGCCGGTCTCTTCGTCCAGGCAGTAGAAGACCGAGCGGTCGCCCTGGTACTTCTCGTCGCGGGGCGATTCGTTATTCGTGCCGACCAGGACGAACCCGTTGGCCACGACGGGGTTGCCGAAGGCCTGGCTGCCCAGCTTGGCGATCCACTTCACGTGCCGGGTCGACTCGGGATCGATCTGCCCGGTCCGGCCGACCTCCTCGCCCGGGGCGAAGTCCACGGGGATCGTACCCGGCCCGTCGCTGACCATGTTCCGGCTGGCGTCTTTGCCCCAGATCGGCCAGTCCTCGGCCAACGTGTGGGGTAAAGCCACTGAAGCAAACAGATACACACAGGTCGATGCGATCAACGCGGTACGAATCTTTGTCATGATGAACTCCGTCTTCAGCAAACCATCGGCGGGCGTCCGTTGGCACCCGTGACTCCAAGTCGATTCAGGGGTTGGGTGTCACCGTCACATTGTCCACGTACACGCGGAAGCGGGACTGGGGCGAGAAACCATAGATGCCTGGAGCGCCCTGGGTGTGGATGTTGGGGACCTCGACGGCGATAGTCCAGCCCTCGGGCTCGTCTTCGCCGCGGGGCCAGACCTTGCCGTAGACCACACCGTTGCCGTCGTCGCCGGGCACGACCATCGACTTGATCGTGTACCAGGTCTTGATCTTCACATCGAAGGGCTCGGTCACGGCCAGGCGGTTGGGGTTCGAGCTGACCTCGATCACGTCCTTGTTCGCGTCGATCGCGATGATGTAACGCTGGTTGATGACGCCGACCACGCTCCCGCCGCGACGGTTCCCGTCGGTCATGACGTCGGCCTGGACGGTGTAGCCGCTGTCGTCCGCGTGGCCCATGAAGATCAGCGAACGCTGGAAGAGCACCCGGTCCAGTGTCTTGGCGAGGACCATATTGTCGCCCTCTTCATACGGGTCGTCACGGACCTGCCACTTCAGCCGGGCCCCGATCCAGACGCTCGGCGGGTGGGCGTAGGGGACGTTGTCGTTTTGATCGGTAAGCGACCGGTTGTCGCTGTTGAAGTCGAAGGCGTACGGCGGCGAACTGATGATCCGGCCGCGTGACTGGGTCTTCATCTCGCCCATCGAGGCGTTGACGTTCTGGATGATACCGAAGGGGGCGTTGCCGCCCGAGGTCGCCGAGATCAGGGTCGATGTGCGATCGACATCTCTCTGGACGTTGAGATTGATGTTGGTGCCCTGGTCGGCAAACCCCATCACGAGCGTGGTATCGAGATCAAACGTGTCGGGGTCACCCAGCGGCACCGGGTTGCCGTAGGCATCGACAACACTGTGTTGGATATCGACCTCTTCGCCGGGCCGAAGCTTGAACTCGGAGGGCGTGAGCATGATCGCGGCCGGCTGACCGGCGAGCACAGCGTTGGGCGGTCCAGCCGGGGTTGGCGCGGTCGCCGGGACTGCGCCGCCGCTCTCGTTACCGAAGCAGTACAGCCGCTGGGTCGTGTGCAGGTAGACCTTGCCGTTCCAGGCCGAGGGGGTCCCGATACACAGGTCCTGTTCGCTCATCTTGAGGTGCTCGATGTTCTTAGGTCCCTCGCGCGTGGGCTCGAAGATGTAGAGCCCGTCGTGCCACATCGCCAAGTACATCCGCCCGTCCGCGTAGACCGGCGAGGCGTGGAGCTGGTCGGTGCCAAACTTCTTCTCCCAGAGCGTCTCGCCGGTCGAGGCATCGATGGCGACCAGCAACCCCTCGATCGTGCATTGATAGATCACACCGTCCACCAGGGTCGGCGAGCTGGTGAACATACTCACGTCATCGTTGCGCCAGGCGACCGACTCGGCGCCAAGTTGCAGAGGCTTTTCATCGGAAGCGGCCGCGGCGGCCAGGGCTTGGTCGGCTTTGATCGCGATCATATAACCCCGCCCGGTATCGCCGACATTTTCCTTGCCGTGGACCTGGATGACCAGATCGTCGGTGGGGTCATCCGGCGTGCCCTGGTCGTAGACGACCGGCGAGGCGTTGACCCCGCCGAAAGACATCTGGTATCGCCAGAGCGGCTCGCCGGTCCGTAGGTTCACACAGACCAAATTTCCACAGCCGGTGCCCGCGTAGAACACGCGGTAGCCGAGCCGGTTTTCGATGTAAGGCGTTGAGAACGAAGAGTCTTTCAGGAACGGCGGGCCGACGCCGGGGGTAGAGGACCAGGCCAACTCACCGGTGTGCTTGTTGAACGCGTAGAAGCGGTTACGGGCCGGCCCCTCCTTGCCCCAGTTGGTGGAGATGCAGTTGACGATGGCCAAGTCGCCATCGATGGTGATCACGCCGGTGCGTCCGTTGGGGAAGGTGAGCTTGCCAAAGCTCTCCATCAGTGAGACCTGCCAAAGCTCGTTGCCATCGCGGTCCAGGGCCATAACCAGGCCCGGCGAGGTCTGGTAGAAGACGTGGCCCGTCTCCGGGTCGATGGTGGGGGCGCTGATCGAGTAGCGGTTGTAGACGATATCGGAGATGAAGTCGGCGTAGCCGCGCTGCCAGAGTACTTCGCCGGTCTCGGGATCGACGCAGTACAGGGTTTCGAGCAGGTCGGCTCCGCCGCCGGGGTAGCCGATCGCGAACAGGCGTGGGCCGTCAGCGTATTCGGCGATGGTCGCGGTGCCCCGGCCGGGGGTATCCAACGCCCACCGCAGGTTTGCCCCCTCGCCTTCAAGGACCGCCTTGGTCGGCAGCCCGGTCTGCAGGCTCGTGCCGTCCTGGTTGGCACCGCGCCAGTTCAGCAGGCCGGTGACCGGGTCGTGTGTGGGAGTGGTGGCCGTGCTCGTGGCGGCGGCCAAACACGCGCAGGCGAGTAGAAGAATGGTGGGCAGGCTGGGGAGCAATGGCATGGGCATGATCAACCCTCTGAGGATGGGCGTTGGCGGGGGGTGTTACAAAAAAATTAACGTACACGTACTTTTTCGTCAAGCTCCGCTTGCAACGAAGGTAAACTGCTCGAAGCTCATCGTTATGACCCGCCCCAAGCCCCCGATCGACGACCCAAACCGCCGCCGCCTTCCGCCGCTGCTGCGGCGTTGCTGGTACAGCCTGAACCAGGCGTTTCGCAAGCGGCTGGCAACCCTGGGGCTGACCCCGAACCAGTTCACGCTGCTGCGTTGGCTGGTGGAAGACGACCGCGGGGGCATGAGACAGTCGGAGATCTGCGCACTGATGGCCAGCGACCCGAACACGATCGCGGCGCTGGTTGAGCGGATGTGTACCGACGGGCTGGTGCACCGCAAGACCGACCCGACCGACCGCCGGGCCAAGCTGATTTCGACCACCGCCAAGGGCCGAAAGACCTATGCCAAGGCCCGGCCGCTGGCGATGGAATTGCAAGAACAGGTCCTCACCGCGATTGCGCCGGGGGAACGTGAACGCTTCCTGGCCCAGATCGAACTGCTCGCAGACTCCTGTCAGTCGGCCTTGGAGATGGCCCCGGATTAGCCGGGTGATACGCCACTTTGGCGGCGGGAAGATTTGCACGGATGCTGGCGGCGCGCGTCTTTTTGCTGTATGAATAGTGGAGTAGTACCGTCCGTATCCGGGATGCATTGTTTGTACCCGTTGCCGGACCGGAGTAGAGAGGAACCCATTCACATGCTCAATCGTCAAGCATCACGTTGTCACTGCATCTGGCTTGTGGCTGCGGGCATCCTTATTCCGGGGCCGATGGTCACGCAGGCCAACGCGGAGGACCTGGACCTCGATACGCCTTCCTTTGAAGCTCCCTTCATACCCGATGTCGATATTCTCGATCCGAACTTCGGCCTGCTTTCTTTTGTTAATCCAGACCTGTCCAGTACTGGTTGGGTTCAGACCGGCGCTGATGCCGGGACTTTCCTCAGTGATACTGGGGTGTTCATCAATCAGACGGTGCCCGGTTTCTCGAGCGCCATCGCGGGGGTTGATGGCCGGCAACTCGCATTCATGCAGGTCGATCCCCTCGCAGATGGCTCGACTCCTGCTCGAGACTTTAATTCGATCTATCAGCAATCGACGGACGTCTTTGAGGCCGGTAAGGACTACACCTTCACCCTAGAGGTTGGCAACCAGGGTGATCCGGTCATCGGCGATACGGTCGGGTTGAAGATCGCCATCGGTTACCTCGACACCTCCGGCGGCCAGACCGGATCGGGTGTCTTTCAGGTGATTAATGAGCGGCGGATCGTGGCCTCCCAACTTGATAACTCGGGATCGACGCTGCTCAATGACTTCAGCGTCGATGTCCTGTCATCTGAGCTGTCGCCGTCGCTGCTGGACGAACGTATCGCGGTCCAGGTCCTGGTGGATGTGCCGACCGATCTGGGCGGGGTTGATCCCGGCGACCTTGGCGGCGGTTTTAACATCGATAATGCACGGCTGACGGCCGTGCCCGAGCCCGCGTCTGCCGGTCTGCTGGTCTTGGGTGGCCTACTGATCGCTCGCCGGAGACGGTGACCCGCCGCCGCGAGTGGGCTACACTCTTTCGGATCTATCCTTTCCTGAGAGGGCAATGATGATCGGCCGCCCGGCATTTACGCTAATCGAGTTGCTGGTCGTGATCTCCATCATCGCGGTGCTCCTGGCGTTGCTTGTGCCGGTGCTTGCCTCGGCCCGCAGCGCGGCACAAGGCTCAAGCTGTCTGTCCAATCAGCGGCAACTGCTGACCGCTGTTTCGGCTTACGCGGTCGACCATGACGGCCGGATCCCCTTCGGCCCCGAGGAGCCCAACGGCGGGGTTTCCAGTGGCGCGGATGACCTCTACATCATCAACGGTATGACGACCAGCCTGATCTCGGACAAGTTCGGCCGGGTCGTTGGGGCCGGCCTGATGCTTGACGATTACCTGACGGAGACGCCCGAGATATTGTTCTGCCCCGGAGCCGATCAGCCCGTGGTGGGGCAGGAAGAACTCTCAAAGGTTGGCACTGGCTCGGCAATCAGTGGCTACCTCTATCGCCACGGCGGCAACACCGACGACGACCTGGACCAGTTCCGCCTCACCGGCACCCCGCTGGACCGTCGGACCCGGCTGGACAACCTCGGGGTCAACCGAAACGGCGACGACATCCAAGCCCTCTTCATGGATAATAATTTTATTGTGCCGGGATCTTTTTTTGAGATTTTCAACCGGAGCAATCATAACCGGGCGTATGTTAATATCGCCTACGCGGACGGTCATGCCGAGCAGCGCAACAACCGCGACAGCAGGTACGAAGTGAACATCGTCGGCACAAACCTGTTTGCCGCGATTGACCTGATGGTTGGTGTGTTTGATGAAGCTGACCGCCCCGATTAACGGCTAGGAAGATTGTTGGCCGTCTTATCCTAGAACCTACCGGTTCTCTTTTTTGAGGTCTCTCATGAAATTCGATCAGGTGACAGGCATTCTCTTTGCGTGTTTGATGCTGTGTGTTCTGCCCACAACGGCCGCCGATTGGCCGCAATGGCTCGGCCCGCAGCGCGACGGAACCACTTCGGACCAGGGCTTCGACCCGGCGTTTGCGCGCGGCGGGCACGAGGTGCTCTGGCGGGCCAGCCTTGGCGTCGGTTTCACCGGCGTCACCGTCGCCGACGGCCGGGCCTTCACCGCCGGCTGGGACGACGGCAAGACCACCTTCTTCTGTTTTGACGCCGCGACCGGCGACAAGAAATGGTCCCAGTCTTTTCCGACCGGCAAGTACGCCAACCTCAACGTCGGCGGGCCCTCCGGCACCGCCGCGGTGGATGGCGACCGGGTCTACCACATGGCCCGTGATGGTCGGCTGGTCTGCTACAACACCGACACTGGCGACATCGTCTGGGACAAGGAGCTGGCCGAGGTCTACAGCGTCGAGGTCCCGCGGTGGGGCTTCTCCGGCTCGCCGGTCGTCATCGGTGATGTACTCTATATGGACGTCGGCAAGATCATCGCCCTGAACAAGGCGACCGGTGAAGAGCTCTGGGCCACCCGCGACCTGGGGCCGGCCTACTCCACACCCGCGCCCTTCACGGTCGGTGGCAAGGACTACCTCGCGGTCTTCCCGAGCAGCGGGCTTCACATTGTTGAGCGGGAGAACGGCCGGGTCGTGGCGCACCACCCTTGGGAGACGAGCTACGGCGTCCACGCCGCGACCCCGGTCATCATCGACGGGGACAAGATCTTCATGTCCTCGGACTACAACACCGGCTGCGCCCTGCTGCGGTTCAATGGCCGAGCGCTCGGGCTGATCTGGGAGAACAAGAATCTCAAGAACCAGATGTGCACCAGCGTGTATCACGAGGGCCACCTGTATGGCTTCAACTCCAATACGCTGACGTGTATCGATGCCGCGACCGGCGAACGCAAGTGGGCCCAGCGCGGCATGGGCCGGGGTACGTGCATCCTCGCCGGCGACACGCTGATCGTCCTGGCGGACAGCGGCGAGCTGATCACGACGCCCGCATCCCCGCGTGGGTTTAACCCGATCAGCCGGGCCCAGGTCATTGAGGGCGACGACACGATCTGGACCTCCCCGACCCTGGCCAACGGCCTGCTCTACATTCGGGGTAGCCGCGGCACGCTGGTATGCATCGACGCCCGTGACTGATCGGCTGTCTGACCCGCCCAACGGCTGAGTTTGGAGAGACTCCATGCGCAACGTCTATGTCCTGATCAGTTTATTGATGCTGGGTTGCAGCTCGGCCCAGCCGCTGATACCGGTGCAAGGCGATTGGCCCAACTACCGCGGCGCCGGCCACGACAACTTCACCCCGGCCCAGGGCATCGAGGTGTCGCTGAAGGACGCGGAAGACCGGGTTGTGTGGCGCAAGGACATCGGGCTGGGGTATAGCGTCGTGGCGACCGCGAACGGTCACGCTTACACCGCCGGCTGGCGGGACGGCCGGACCAGCCTGATCTGCTTCGACCCCGATACCGGTGAGAACATCTGGACCTTTGAGTACGAGATCGAGCAGTACGATGTCCGCCCGGAGTGGCCTAAGTCCAACGAAGGCGGGCCGGTCACGACCCCCGCGATTGCCGATGGGCGGGTCTATCACTCGACCCGCGACGGCCGGCTTTTTTGTCTCGACGCGAGGTCCGGAGAACTCGACTGGCAGCACGAGCTGACCGAGGTCTTTGGTGTCGATGAGCCGCGATGGGGCTACGCCGCGTCGCCCTTGGTGATGGATGGCGTGATCTACCTCGATGTCGGCCGAGTGGTCGCGCTGCGGGCCACCGATGGGGAGGTCCTCTGGGCGACCCAAGAGAGCTACGACCCGTCCTATGCCACGGTCACACCCTTTACGTTCAACGGCAAGCACTACCTTGCGGCTTGGCCGCTGGACGGGCTGGTCATCGTTGAGCGTGAGGCCGGCGGCGTCGTGGCGCACCACCCCTGGCAGTCTAACCAGCCGTGCCACGCCGCCAGCCCGGTTGTCTTTGACAACGACAAGGTCTTTATCTCCTCGGGCTTCAACAGCGGCGGGGCGGTCCTCCGTTTCACCGGCGACGCGCTTGACTTGGTCTGGGAGCACAAGGACATGTGCAACACCATGGCCACCAGCCTCTACCACCAGGGCCACCTCTACGGCTTTGACCACCAGGTCCTCCGCTGTGTCAACGCCCAGACCGGCGAAGTGAAGTGGTCGATGCGCGGGCTGGGCAAGGGATCGCTCACCGCGGTCGGCGACCACATGGTCATCCTGGCGGAAAACGGCTTGCTGTTGAGCGCGAAGATGGATCCCGATCAAGCCCCGTTGATGGCCAGCGCCCAGTCATCGGTCAAACTGATCGATGAAACAGCCAAGATCTGGAGCGCACCGGTCATCGCTCAACGCCGGCTCTACGCCCGCGGGCCGTTGGGCAGCCTGGTCTGCCTGGACCTGTCCAAACAATAAGAAATCGTGGCTAATGCGACCCGCCGGCCCGCGTCTGTGATACAAGTATGCCTCACCCGTCATGGAGTCATCCGATGCATCGATCTGCCTGGTCTTGTGTGCTTGCCGTCCTTGCCCTTTGCTGCCTGACCGGGGCTGATGCCCGGGCCGACTGGCCTCAGTGGCGTGGCCCCGACGGGACCGGTGCCGCCGCCCAGGCCAATACCCCAAGCACACTGAACCCCCAGACCGGCCAGAACATCCGCTGGGCCACGCAGCTGCCCGGCGACTCCGCCGCGACCCCGGTCGTCATCGGCGACCGCGTCTTTACCCCGGCGGTGAACGGGGACAACCGTATCCTCGCAATGGGCCTGGACCGTGCGACCGGCGAAGTGGTCTGGGCCGACGACGTTGCCGAGGGTCGGCCCTCCCGTCAACGCAGCCGCGAGAACAACCACGCCGAGCTCTCGCCCGTTGCCGACGAGGAGCATGTTTATTTCCTCTTCGGCACCGGCGACCTGGTCGCCTACGACCACGAGGGCGAGCGTAAGTGGCGCATCAACATCGTTGAAAAGTACGGCAGCATCGAGATCCTCTGGGGCTACGGCTCGAGCCCGCTGCTGCTCGATGGCAAGCTCTACATCCAGGTCCTGCGCCGCCAGCCCGCGTCCCTGCTGATCTGCGTGGACGCCGCCAACGGCGAGGTCCTCTTCACCCATGAACGACCAACCACCGCCCGAGCCGAATCGCTCGAGGCGTACACCACCCCGATCGCCTGCACCATCGACGGCAAGAAGCAGGTCGTCGTCTACGGCGGCGACGCGCTCACCGGCCACGACCCCGCGACCGGCACCGAACTCTGGCGCTTCACCGACGGGCTCAACCCCGAGAACCACGGCATGTACCGCTGCATCGCCGGCCCGACCCAGGGGCTCAACGGCCTGATCTACTTCGCCACCCCGCGCGGCCAAGACATGTTTGCCCTGGAGGTCAAGGACAACATCCCGAGCCTCAAATGGATGAAGCGGGGCGTTGACGCGGATGTGCCCTGCCCGGTCTATTACGACGGCGACCTCTTCGTCTTCAGCGGGGCCAAGAAACGCATCTATAAGCTCAACGCCGACACCGGCGAACTGATCTGGGAACAACGCCTTGAAACCCCCGGCTACTTCCGCTGCACCCCGACGGTCGCCGGCGGCAACGTCCACATCATCACCGCCGACGGCGAGTTGTTTATCCTATCCGCCGGTGACGAATTCGAGCAGAAGTCCCACGTCAGCCTCGGAGGCTACCCCGCCCGGGCCACCGTCGCCGCCGCCGGCGACGCCCTGTACATCCGTACCGGCGAGAAGATGTTCTGCATCGCGGAGTAGCAGCACAACATCAGGATGCTCCGCACCCCGCCGCCAGATACACCTCCAACGACCAACTTGCAACTGACATTACTACCCTGGTCAAGTCACTCGAGCAGCAGGTCGCAACGCTGTCACTGAAATTCGAAAAGGCAACCCCGGCAATTACGATCCGGGATTGAACACCGCGACGAGTCGTCCCAAACCATGTATTGGGGTGTGCGTTAAGGATAAATACAAGGTCGCGTTCAGAACGTGTACGAGAAGGTGGGGCGGGCATCTTGCCCGCCGTTCGAGCGCCGCTCGAAACAGGCCTTTTCACGACGTCGTCCTGACGGCAGGCTGGAAGCCTACCCCACCTCAGGCACTTCTCGTACACGTTGTCAATCACCTCATACGTCGGGCTTGCAAGCAGCCCTCATTCGTCGAACGTGATCGAGTCGTCTGCCTTGACGTGTCTCTCGCTCTGGCCGAGCCCCTTTTGTACGTTTCGTTTCCTTTTGATTTCAAGGGATGAGTAGATCTCGCCAGACCTCGTGCTGTAGCTGATATCCGGTGACACCCGCGTTGTAAACGGCGCCGCCGTTGTAGTCCCTGATCTCGAATCCGTCATCGCGTACAAACGCGGCGTGACCGTCTGCGTAGGCGACGTTGTACCCGTCTCCGTGGTGGATATCGACACCGCGTGCCGGGGAAGCGAAGTTGTCGGCCATCATCGCG
>JBCDHS010000043.1:0-29406 GCA_038749735.1 Planctomycetota bacterium | reverse complement strand
GCTTCGAACGCGCTTTTTGTCGCGGGGAGTGACCGAGCGGTTCGTTGTTGGTGGCGGTGGCTTTAGGGCTGGCGGATCACTCGGCCTGCCACCAGCGGCTTCCGCATCCTGACGCGGTGGTAGGCCGCGGCGGCGAGGCCCGGTTGCTGCTTGGGCGTGAAGGCCTTGATCGATGCGTCGCTCTGGATCAGGATGCCGTCCACGCTGAAGTGCTCTTCGCTGCACAGGCCCGCACCTAACGCGCGACGCACCACCGCCTCGAAAAACGCCGCAGTGATGCCGTGTCCGTCAAGGCGGGGCCGGTTGCGTGTGAACGCCGTTGCGTCGAGCACGCCCCGCGCCGGGTCAAGCCCGCAGAGCGCCGTCGCCCGGCCCCAGTCTTCCTGCGCCTGGGCGTGTACCCACTCCGCGTCAATCACTGCGGACAGAACCTATACTGGACCTTGCCGAAACTCTGCCGAGAAAAAACCGCTTGGCTAGGCAAGTCCCAATGGTTTAAGCCTCGGCCCGTCCGATCCGGGCCAGCAGCGCCGCGTGGCACTTTGCACCCAGGTCCAGGCGCTTGAGGTCAAAGTGCTCGTCCGGGCTGTGGATGTTGTCGCGGTTGAGCCCGAAGCCGATGAGCAGGGTGTCGATCCCCAGGGCCGACTTGAAGTCGGCGACAACGGGGATGGTCGCCCCCTCGCGGGTGAGCGCGGGCGGGTTCCCGGTGATCGACTCGATCGCATCACAGGCGGCTTTGCCCCACGGGCTGTCGGTGGGCGCGGCGACGGGGTGGGCCTCGCCGTGGTTGGTGATCTCCCACCGGCAGCCGCCTACGTCGTGGCCCCTGATCCACGCTTCAAAGTCTGCAGCCAATTTTTGGGGGTCCATCGAGGCGGGGATCCGGAAGCTGACTTTGGCCCCGGCGAAGCTGGGGATGACGGTCTTGGCCCCCTCACCCATGTACCCGCCGTAGAGCCCGTTGACGTCGCAGCTCGGCCTCGCCCAGCGGCGCTCCAGGGTGGTAAAGCCCGCTTCGCCGTGCGGCGTTGCCCCGACCTCGCCGAGGTACTTCGATTCATCAAAGCCCAGTTTGCTCCAGTTTTCACGCTCCTGGGCCGACACCTCATCGACGGCGTCGTAAAACCCGGGGATCGTCACCCGGTTGTCTTCATCGAACAGCCTGCCGAGCACGCGGGTCAGCAGGGTGGCGGGGTTGGCGAGCGTGCCGCCGTAGACCCCCGAGTGCAGGTCACGCGACGGGCCGAAGAGCTTGAGGTCGAAGTAGACCAGCCCGCGCAGGGCGTAGGTGATTGCTGGGGTGGCCCCCTCGGCGGTCTCCCACATCGAGGTGTCGCTGACCACGCAGATGTCGGCCTTGAGCAGGTTGGCATGGTCTAGGAGGACCTTGGGCAATGTGACGCTGCCGCATTCTTCCTCGCCCTCGATCAGCAGCGTGACGTGGCAGGGCAGGCGTTGGCCGGTCTGGTGGTAGGCGCGGATCGCTTCGAGGAAGGTCATGACCTGCCCCTTGTCGTCGCAGGCGCCCCGGGCGTAGACCACGCCGTCGCGGATGTCCGGCTCGAACGGCGGGGTGGACCAGAGCTCGACCGGGTCGGCGGGCTGGACATCGTAGTGGCCGTAGAACAGCACGCGGGGCGGTGCCGAGCCGTCGGCCCGGTGGGCGACCATGGCGTCGGTCGATCGGGCGATGATCACCGGGTGTCCGCCGTCGGCCGAGACGACCTCGGTGGCAAAGCCCAGTTCTTCGACGTATTGGGCGACCCAACCGGCTGCGCGGTCTACCTCGGTGGCGTAGGCGGGGTCGGTGCTGATGCTGGGGATTTCCAGGAAGCGGACCAGCCGTTGGGCGGCGTGTTCCCGATCGGATTCAAGATGAGTTAATACGGTATGGAGTTCGGTCGGCATAGGTACGTGATGGTAGGCGATGTCAGTTGGCTGACCAAAATCGCCGGGCGAATCTCGCAATCGGCGTTGATATACGGTACCGTGGCTTGCTGGAACTATGAGAAGAATCTCCTACCGATAAAGGAAATGATCGATGAAGACTGCTGTTTCAGCCCTGGCCGTACTTGCCTTACTGTTGATGATCCCCGTGTCGGCCCAGGCCGACGAGACCCCCCTGGCTCAGCAGATTCTGGGCAAGTGGCAGTGCAAGTCGATGCAGTTTGGCGAAGAGGTCGAGGAACTGCCCGAGGGTGCCTTGGTGGCCGAGTTCATGGCCGACGGCACGATGAAGAGCATTGAAGAGGGTGAAGAGACAAACGGAAAGTACGAGATCGAGGGAGACAAGATCACTGTCTACATGGACATTGATGATGAGGAAGGCGAGGAAATGAACCTGAAGATCGAGGGCAATACCGCGACCTTCTGGGTCGAAGAGCAGGGGATGAAGGTCAGCTTTGTTTTCACGCGGATGGACGGATAGTTCATCATCGCGCACTGACAGCTTGTTGCTTTTTCTGCATGGCCCGGCATTTTGTCGGGTTATGTTTTTGGTTTTTGAATTTATTTGATCCGCGGTATTTGGATTCCTGGGGGGCGATGGTTATGGTTAGCCTTTACCGCCTGTCGATGGCAATGTTTGATCAGACGACTTCAACCCAAGGATTCCCATGCAGCTACGTACCCTGACCCCTCTGGCCCTGATCGCCCTGTTGTTGATGAGCCCCGCGCTTCTGCTGGCCGATGACCACGGCCACGCGATCCACGGCAAGTGGGAGATGCGCAAGATTGAAGGCGGCGGCGAGGTCGAAGAGATCGACCCGGGCATGTTCATCGTCGAGTTCATGCCCGACGGCACGATGAAGACCTACGAAGGGGAGGAGGAGGGCGATTCGGGCCGGTACAAGATCGAGGGCGACAAGCTGACGGTTTATCTCGCTGGCGATGAAGAAGGGGAAGAGAGCACCATTAAGATCGAAGGCGACGTGATGTCGGTGACCCAAGAGATCGTGCCCGGGGAGAATTTTGTGGTGACCCTGAATCGAATCGTAGACAACTGAGCCTGCTGATTTAAAAAAGGATCGATCTCATAGCGTGTCCCGGTTGTTCGGCCGGGGCACGCTTTGGTGTTCTGGCTCAGCACGGGGTTGGACCTGCACCCGGCCCTCGGAGATGCGAGCCAAGTGTGTCGGCACGGGCGGCTCGATATCGGGGTAATCGAGGTTGGCCCCGGTGGCGAGGCTGTAGGCGTAGCCGTGGTAGGGGCAGGTGATGGTTCGGCCACGGACCTCGCCTTGGTCAAGTGGTCGGCCGGCGTGTGGGCAGACGTTGTCGATCGCGTACACCGTGTCATCGACCCGCAGGACGACCAGCGGGCGATCGTTGACACTGACGCAGAGCCGCCCGCCCTCGGGCAGGTCGTCGGCGTCGGCGATGTCGGTCCAGTCGGTCACGGTGGCATGTTAGCGGCATGAAGGGGTTGAACGCTTCTGCGCGGTACCGTCGCACGGACCGAGGTCGACAGCTTTTACATGTGACCCCAGCGGACGGATCGGACGGAGACGGATTGGCAGGTGTTCTATGACGGGTGCGGATTGGCGCTGCTGCTTTTGGTCGTCAATTCACCGGCTCGTGTGCGCTGCCGGACTTTTGCGATGATCTGGGCCTTGCGGCATAGGTTGGTCGTTGCACGTTGCGGGGGCAATGCGCTACGATGATGGCATGAAGTCATGCTTACCCGCACCATCTGAAAGGCTGGCTAAGGTTGCACGGCAGCTCGCGGTTCGGGCGGTCGATGCTGCCATTGACGCCGCGCCCCATCGGCCGGCCATCGGTGAGCAGCGGTGGTCGATGACGCTGGCCCTGCCCGCGGCGCGGGTCCTGTTGGGCCAGAATGATGAGGCGGTACGCGCCGACCTGACCCGGTCGCTCCAGACCCTGGCCGACGCCGCGAATCAGGGCTCCGGCCCGCTGCCGGTGCTGACCGATGGCCTGGGGCACACCCGGGGGGTTTACTGGCCTTTTGTCTTACACCTTCACGCCTTAGCCCTCGCTGCAACCGCAGAAACCAACGCGTCAGACGCCGAGCTGCTCCAGTCGGCCGCAGCGCCGCTGGGCTTGATCGAGGACGGGGCGAATCACCCGCCTGCCGGCGGAGAGGTCGCCGAGGTGCTCTGGCGTTCGCTCGTCCGTGCAGAGCTGAGTCGGCTGACCGGCGACGCCTATGCCTGTGCGTCCGCGTTGGGCACGATCCACCGCATTGCCAACGAGCCGGGCCGGGCCGGGGCTCTCCATGCCCTGGGCCTGGATGACCTGCTCGATGCGTGGACGTACCGTGAACTGACCGGTCTGCACGCCCTGCACGCCGCTGCCCAGGGAATGGGCGACCTGCCGCTGCAAGCGCGCTGCGGCCAGGTCGCGGCGTTTCATTTCGAACACACCCAGCCGGACTATACGACTTACCAGCCGTGGGCGTTGGCGTGCTTCGCTTATCATGATTCAACCATACTCTTTGCCGAGCAGCAGCTGCATGATGTTGCGACGCACTTGAGCGTCGAAGGGCCCGGCGGTGCGCTGCTCCCGGCTTTGCTCCTGGCCGAGGCCGTGATGTTCATGGAAGGCCGCTTTGCCGGGCAAGGGCGGGTACGCCGCTTTGCGGAGGATCTTTGATGTTTGGACCTCATATGATTCGCTGGATCGGT
Organism: Planctomycetota bacterium; assembly: GCA_038749735.1. Classification (GTDB taxonomy): domain Bacteria; phylum Planctomycetota; class Phycisphaerae; order Phycisphaerales; family Phycisphaeraceae; genus JAHQVV01. The sequence goes on along the minus strand of JBCDHS010000043.1, from coordinate 24,757 downwards.
TGCCTGCTAGTTGGGCTCAGCACGCCGATGCTATTGGCCCAGGACACCGACCCGGCCGACACCCCAACCGTCGATCCACCGTCGGGCCAGGCCCAAGACCCGGAAACGCCCGACGCGCCCGCCCCGGTCGAGCAGGCCGATCCCGCCGAGCTGGCTGCACAGCGTGAGCTCCAGGCCCAGGCCCTACGCGACCAGTTGGACGCGGCGCAGCACCTGGCCGAAGAACTCGAGCTGGCGCTGGATGAGCAGGGCCTGCTCGCGGTCCGCACCCCCTACCGCCAGCAGACGCTTCCCCAGCAGCAGGTCGAGCAGGCGCGGGTTAGGCCCGCCGAGCTGAGGTCGCAGCTCACCGAGTTAGCGACCCGGGCCGGGCTCCTGCTGCTGAGTACGGACGTGCCCACGGTGCGTTTTGTGCTGCTGCAAACCCAGGCCCGGGCCTACAACGCGCTGGCCCAGGACGCCGCGCAGCGCGGTGAAGAACTCGAGACCACCCGCCGACTGCGCCAATTGCGCACCACCGGCCAGTCGCTTCGTCGGGTGGATCGGCCCGAGGCCGATGCGACCGGGTCGTACTGGGTGCTGCTTGCGGACCTGGCCGACGCGAACCGGGCCGACGCCCCGGTCGAGGCCCGGCAGGCCTTGGCACGCGAGTTCCTCCACGCCTACGTGGACCAGTTTGATCAGGATCAGGCGGGCCAGGGCTTTGTGCTCGACGCCCGTTTGGCCTTGGCCCGGTTGTACGACCAGGCGGGCGATCAACGCGCGGTTGCGCGGCAGATCGTCGCGATCGATTCGCTTGGTCGAGATGACCCGCGTCGGCGCGAGCTGGAGCTACTTCGGGCCAGCGTCGCCCGTATCGGCCGAGCCGTTGAGCTTGAACTGGCGACCACCCGTGGCCTGGGCTGGCGTCTGGAAAACTACCGCGACGGACCGGTGCTGGTCCACATCTTCGCGGACGGGTCGGTCGGCAACGCCGAGATGATCCAGGAGCTGACCCGCAAGATCGCCCGCTCGGCCCGGGGCGGCTTCACCGTCGTCTCACTCCGGGTCGGGCCCGAGGCCCGCGGGAGCAAGCGGCCAGCCTGGCCTACCCTGATCGCCACCGGGCAGGAGCGGCAGGTGCTCGGGCAGTTTGGCGTGTCATCGTCCCCCACGCTGGTCTGGCTGGATTCGACCGGCCGGATCGCCGCGGTCGGCCAGACGCTCGAGGTCTTCGACCGCATCCCCGACGGACCGGTCGAGCCCATCGACCTTCAAGACCTGGCCCTGGACCAGACCCAAACGCCCGATCCTGAATCCGATCAGGCCCCGTCTGGCCCGACCGATCCGGCTGGCCCAGAGGGTCCGGGCGTGATTGAGCCAGATACGGAGTAGCTCTCCCAAGGCGAGCCGGTGTGCCCAACGCGACGCCGGGCGCTCAACCGTTTAGGATGCCCTAAACCACCCGCCACGGAGGGCGACGCCATGAATCCAACCCACCCGCCTACCGATCAACCCCCGACCCGGCACGCCCGGCTAAACGCCTGGGTGCAGGAGATCGCCGGGCTGACCCGCCCCGACGAGATCTACTGGTGCGACGGCTCGGCCGACGAATACCAACGCATGCTCCAGCTCATGGTCGACTCTGGCTCGGCCCAGTGGCTGTCCAAGACCAAGCGTCCCAACTCGATCCTGGTCCGCTCCGACCCTGCCGACGTCGCCCGCGTCGAGGACCGCACCTTCATCTGCTCCGAGTTCGCAGACGACGCCGGCCCGACCAACAACTGGAAAGACCCCGAGGAGATGCGGGAGATCCTCCGGCCGTTGTTCCGCAACTGCATGCGCGGCCGGACCATGTACGTCATCCCCTTCAGCATGGGGCCGGTCGGCTCGCCCATCGCCCACATCGGCGTCGAGCTCTCCGACTCGCCCTACGTCGTCGCCAACATGCACATCATGACCCGAGTCGGTCAGCCCGTGCTCGATGTGCTTGGCGCCGACGGCGCGTTTGTCCCCTGTGTCCACTCCGTTGGTGCGCCCTTGGCTGACGGACAAAAGGACGTGCCCTGGCCCTGTGACGCCGAGAACAAATACATCACCCACTTCCCCGAGACCCGGGAGGTCTGGTCCTTCGGCAGCGGGTACGGCGGCAACGCGCTGCTGGGCAAAAAATGCTTCGCCCTGCGCATCGCCTCGGTCATGGCCCGCGACGAGGGCTGGATGGCCGAGCACATGCTGATCCTCAAGCTCACCAGCCCCGAGGGAGACGTCAAGCACATCGCCGGGGCCTTCCCCTCGGCCTGTGGCAAGACCAACCTCGCCATGCTCAAGCCGACCCTGCCCGGCTGGAAAGTCGAAACCGTCGGCGACGACATCGCCTGGCTCAAGTTCAACGACGCCGGCGAGCTACACGCGATCAACCCCGAGGCCGGGTTCTTCGGCGTCGCCCCGGGCACCAACTTCCAGACCAACCCCAACGCCATGGCCTCGCTGAGCAAGAACAGCATCTTCACCAACGTCGGCAAGACCCCCGACGGCGACGTCTGGTGGGAAGGCATCGACCGCCCCCCGCCGGACCTGCTGATCGACTGGCACGGCAAGGAGTGGGTCCACTACGACTCGGAGAACAAGGCCGCCCACCCCAACGCCCGCTTCACCGCGCCTGCCGACCAGTGCCCGGTCATCGCCGACAACTGGGAAGACCCCGAGGGCGTGAAGATCGACGCGATCCTCTTCGGCGGCCGACGCTCCACCGGCCAGCCCCTCGTGCTCCAGTCCTTTTCCTGGGAGCACGGCACCTTCCTGGGCGCCACCATGGCCAGCCAGAAGACCGCCGCCGCCGCCGGCAAGGTCGGCCAGCTCCGCTTCGACCCCATGGCCATGCTCCCGTTCTGCGGCTACCACATGGGCGACTACCTCCAACACTGGCTGGACATGGGTGCCAAGGGCGGCGACAAGATGCCCAAGATTTTTTATGTCAACTGGTTCCGCCAGGGCGACGACGGCCACTGGCTTTGGCCCGGCTTTGGCGACAACAGCCGAGTCCTCAAGTGGGTCTGTGAGCGCTGCGACGCCCCCGACGACCCGACTGGCGTCACCGAAACCCCCATCGGCCTGCTTCCCAAAGCCGATGCGCTGGACCTCACCGGCCTGGACCTCCCCGATCAGGACCTCGCCGAGCTCCTGGAAGTCAACCCCGAACACTGGCTCCAGAAAATCCCCGTCTTCCGAGACCACTTCGACAAGCTCGGCGACAAGCTGCCCGCGGAACTGGCCAAGCAGCTTGATGCGTTAGAACAACGCCTCAACGCGCTGAAATAAGCCGGCGGTCGGGTGATGTCTGGCATGGACAAGCAAGGCTTGTTCTTGTCATGGTTTAATACGTATCCCACAAAAAACGAAGGCGTTCATTGCTTCATGAGCCGCCGGGTAACACCCGGCGGACGACCGTCAGGTAGCTCGTCCGCTACGTGTTATGTGGCGGCTTCCCAAGGCCTGACGAGCGTATGAAGTTTTCGCTCCGGCCGGCAGAGCCGAAGGCATACCATGCGTTCAGTGACCCCGAAGCCTTGCGAGTGGTGACGCCGAGTTCGTGCGGCAACGACTTCGCTTCGTGTCGGTTCAAGAAATACAAGCCGTTGCACTTACTACATCCAGGTATTTCATGAAATCTTCCCATTCTCCAAGGAATGTCCGGCATCCACCGGGCAATACCTCGTAGAAGCCTCTTGCCGCCTGCCCGCATCGTAGGCTTCTTGAGCGAGAGATCCCTGTGTCCCAAGACATCGAGACAACCCAGCGATTCACGCTGCTCTGGATCAAGGCCCAGCCCAAGGCAGCGGCGTTTATTGCTTCGCTCGTACTCGACCGTCACCACGCCGAGGACCTGCTCCAGGAAGTCGCGATCACCGCCGTCGAAAAGTTCCACCATTACGACCGCGACCGCAGCTTCGACGCATGGGTCCTGGGCATCGCTCGGCTCAAGATCATGCGCTACTTCCGCACCACCGGCCGAGACCGCATCGTCCTCAGCGAGCAAACCGTCACACTCCTCCAGTCCGAATACGAACAGCTGTCCGAGACCCGCGAATCACGTGCCCAGCACCTGAGCGACTGTATCGGCAAGCTCCCCGATAAAGCCCGCTCGATCCTCAAGCGCCGCTACTTCGGCAGGATGGCTGTCAAAGACATCGCCGCAGAGGAAGGACGACCCCCCAGCACGATCGGCAAGCAGTTGTTCATGATCCGCCGCAAACTCGAGCAGTGCATCACACACCGGATGCAAGCAGCGGAGGCCGACTGACATGGCCGAGCATACCCCCGAGCCATTCGAATTCCTGATCGACCTCTACCTCGACGATGCGCTTGCCGAAGCGCAGCAGGCCGAGCTCTTCGCTCGGCTCGAATCGGACCAGGCGCTGCTCAAACGCTTCGCCCAGCTCACCGAGTTTGACGCCCTCTGCCGTGAACACGCCGGCCAACAGATCGAGGCCGAGCTGGCCCGCAGCCAGATGCTCCCGGTCTACGAGGATCCCAACGGCCCCGAGCCGGCCATCAAGCTCCTCCGGGAACTGGCCGAGTTCGAAGCCGGGCTCGGAGATGTCCCGCTGGTCGATGGGACCGAACGGGTCAAGCAGCAACGCCGCGAGGCAAGACGCGACAAGGCCTATCGCAGCCGTCCAATACGACGCACCGCCAACACCATGCACCTGACCATCCCCCCGTGGTTGGCCTACGGCGGGATCGCCGCAGTCTTCGCCCTCGCCGCATGGTTCTTCTGGCCCAGCAATCAGGCCCCCGCCCCCCCGCCCATCGCCAACCATCAAACCCAAACCCAACCCCAGCCGCCGGCACCCGCGCCGACCGTTCCAGACCCGGTCGCCACCCTGACCGCCGAGATCGACGCGGTCTGGGACCGCCGCCCGGGGCGGGAACTCTACGCCGGTCAGCCTTTTACCCTGACCCAAGGCTTCGCCGAAATTACCACATCACACGGCGCGGTCGCAATCCTCCAAGCCCCGGCCACGATCGAGTTGACCGACTCACCCAACGCCCTCCGCCTGCACCGCGGCAAGCTGGTCGGCATCTGTGAGACCGAATCCTCCAAGGGCTTTTTGGTCCGCACGCCGCACATGGACATCACCGACCTGGGCACGCGGTTTGGTGTCTGGGTCAAAGAGGATGTCTCGCTGACCCACGTGATCGAGGGCGAGGTACAAGCCTCGATCGCCAACGCCACCACAGCCGACCGTCCGACGCGGCTTACGGCTCAGCAAACGGCCACCGTCGATGCTTTGGCAAAGCGGGTCATGGCCGCCGATCCGCCACCTCGGCATTTCGTTGCTGACTGGTCATCCATCGCCGGCACGCCGGTGTTGGAGGGCGACATCCGGTACGAGCCCTCCGTCCCCACCAACCTGAGTAATCGTCGGTCTGAAGATGAGATGATCCGGCTGTTCCCCGAGCGACATCGAGTCCGCCTCGGCCAAAACATCACGGCGACCTTTACGCAGCCCGGCGAATACATGAAGTTTCCCGCGACCGGCGCGGTGGTCCCGGCGGGCACCCAGGTCGATGCCTACCTCATCCACTTTGACCAGCCCGGCCATGACCACGGCTCGCTAACGACCGGCCGTGCGACGATCACGTTTGATCGACCCGTTGTTGCGGTCATCGCAAACAGCATCCACCTCGATCAGACACAACACCTATTTGCACTGCCCGGGACCGTGGTCAATGAAAACCAGCCGCCCGGCCGGCGCACCCGGGGGGTGGAGGGCGCCGACAACTTGGATTTTATTTCCCTCTCTGATGACCGAACCACAATAACGGTCGCGCTGAGTATTGATGGCCTGATGGATCAGGTACGTGTCCTCGTCGAGGCCGAACCGCCCAAAGCGAGTAGCGGCCCGTAGCCCCCCGAGCCAAATGAACGGCAAAACCTGTAAACCACAACCCTCACCCGGAGAGAACGAAATGACTCGCACCAGATATATGAACCCTTTTTACCCCAGCAGGAGAATCTTGATGAAAACGATGATGTTGGCAGTACCCGCCGCACTGACCCTCACCGCGGCGTCCGCGAACGCCGCACTGGTGAACGGTGACTTCCAAACCGATGCCGTATCTGGGATCGACAACCAACTTGTCCCGGCCGGCTGGTCGCATTCCGAGGAGCCCATTAACACGAATGACGTAAGCGGTGTCCGCGATAACGGCCCGCTTGCAGATGCAACACGTGATCAATTCTTCTATATGAACCAATTTAGATCGGGTAACTCGGCCTTGTTGTTCCAGGACACCGGCATCGTGATCGTCGAAGGCTACACCTATATCCTGACCGCTGATGTTGGCGAGCAGAGCAACCAGCTCGACGACGACCTGGGCCGGATCGGCCTGTACGGCAGCACGCTGGGTACGGGGACAGATTTTGCTGAACTGACCGATATCGACCCGGGCGCAACCAGCACATCAGCCGCATGGGACACGTTCCAGACCCAGTTCACCGCGACCTCGGCTCAGGCCGGACAGACCCTGGGGGTTTACCTTGGTTTCGGAGCGCAAACGGGTGAAACGACTCAAGGCCTCAATGTCAGTTTCGACAACGTCAGCGTAACCGAGATTATTCCTGAGCCCGGCTCGCTCGCGCTGGTCGGTCTTGGTGGCCTGTGTCTGCTGCGGCGTCGGCGCGGATAGTCTCAACACCCTCAGATGTTTCAACCGGTGGTGCGTTTCCAACGGGGCGTAGCACCTTTCCCGAACATGGTGTGGCGCTCCATTCACAGGTGAGCGTCTGATTGGATTACCCGTCGAACCCAGGTTGCCTCTAGATCGGAATTTTGCATGCGTCGTGCCTTCACCCTGATCGAACTGCTTGTTGTGATCTCCATCATCGCGATTCTCCTTGCGATCCTGCTGCCCGTTTTGGCGCGTAGCAAGGAAGCGACCCGCCGGGCGATATGCGCTAGTAACCAGCACCAGATCTTGGTCACGGCCAATGCCTACGCGGCGGACCAGGACGGGATGCTGCCCAATGTCCAGCGGTGGGATGGCAACCTGATGTGGATGGTTGAGTCGGCCTTCGAGGCGCTGTCTGAAGGCGAGGTGCTTGCATCGGAGGTCGGACCGTTCACGGAGGTTGCCCCCGTCCGCTACGAGCACATGCACTGCCCAAATATGGAAGGGCAGTGGAAGCGAGTGAGTTCTTTTTCGCAGGGCGGAGATGGCGTGTCTGTCCGGGTGGGTTACCTGATCCTGATGGGGCGGCAGGATAGGCCTGAATACCAGCAAGTCAGCTCGGCCAACCCGATCGCATTGGGTTGGCGTTCGACGCTATCGATCGACAGGCCCGAGCCCGGAACGATTGATGAATCGGGGCAGTTCGAAGACGAGGGCCTGCTGATCGCGGACCTCAACTTTGAGGGGTCCAGCTTCCCACCGGTGATCTCCGCGGTTCACGGGCCGCAGGGCATCATCCGCGAAGCGACCAGCGGCACGACGACCCCCAACGATATCGGTTCGGAGGGCGGAAATCTGGGATACGTGGATGGCTCGGTCCAGTTCAGGCCGGCGAGGGAGATGCGTCGGCACCGGGCGATTCAGAACGGCACGCCTTTTTATGGGTGGTGGTGAACACGCCGGGGTTTAGGCATGCTGAACACAGTCACATTACAGTGAATAGGGTCGTGGTTCAGCTTGAGGTGGACTGTGTGTTGGGTCGGTCGGGCGTCTCGCATGTAGTCCCGACGTAGCCGAGAGAAACCCCGTTGTTGGGCTAGGCCCGAATGGCAGGGTGGGTGCCCGCTTCACTTGTTCAGACTGACCCACGGCTGCTTTGCACGGGATGCGGACGAACAGTCCGACGTGTTCCATACCATGCGAAAAAGCTATAGTGAAGAAGAAGGTGTCTGGCATCAATTACTGGTTTCTCAACTCACCCGCTGCTTGACTACATACGTACCGTCTTTCTTAAATACCTCGACCCACGGCTCGGCGTCGCGGAGGGTCCAGAGGATCAACTCGTGGTCCAGTAGGTCATGCCAGTCGTCGTCGGGCCAGGGCATGTTCCAGCCGCCGACCATGGCGTCGATGCCGCCGAGGTAGAGCGGGCAGTTGCCCTGCCAGGCGCGTTCGTACTGGCCGGGGGCGGGGTGGGGGAAGTTCTCATTGTAAGGGTCGTCCCGGGCCCAGCCGTGTTGGTCGAGGACCCGGCCGAGGGCGTCGGAGCCTTGGGCGAAGTTGCCGTCGACCGGGGGGAGGCTGGCGTGGGGTCGGCCGAAGAGCGGGGTGTCGGATTGGATCGGACCGTCGTCCCGTTTGACTCGGCCGCCTTCTTCCACTTCGTCGAGGTAGACGTTGAGCCAGGTGCCGTCGTGCTTGAAGCTGATGCAGAGTTCGCCTGGTTCCAGGCCGTGCCAATAGGCGACGGGCTCGCCCCGGCCTTCTTTCTCGAGCAGCAGCGCATCGCGGCCAAGCCGCTGCCCCTCGGCTCGGAAGCGTTCTGACTCCGGCGAGTCGCCTGGTGCTGGTGCCGGTGCCGGTGGCGTTGGCGTCGACGGGGCTGGCGGGTCGTGATGTTGGCCGAAGAGTCGTTTGATGAATTTCATGTGGCGGGGCTGGGGGGTGAGTAGCGTGATAGATTAGAGGGCAACCGAGCACCCGCGATGCTCTGATCGGGTCTGCCTTGCCGGGAATGATTTATACCTTCAGCGGATTAGCAAAACATGGCACTTCTGATTGGCAACAGGAATTTTCGATGGGTCCCAATGCTCGGCCTGGTCTTGCTGGCGGGCTGTCGAACCGCGCCGCAGCCGGACCTGGAGGCGATCTATGGTGAGGCGGCGCGGAACATCGGCGCGGACCGCAACCCGGTGATCGTGATCCCCGGCATCCTGGGCAGCAAGCTCGAGGAGCCCTCGCTAAAGAAGCCGGTGTGGGGGGCGTTTACCTACGGCGCGGCCGACCCGGACACGGCCGAGGGGGCGCGGCTGGTGGCGCTGCCGATGGAGCGCGGGGTGCCGCTGGATCAGCTGGTTGATACCGTCGCGCCGACGACCGTGCTCGATCGGCTGACGCTGGACACGGCCATCGTGGTGCGTGGGCTTGAGATCAGCGCGTACGACGAGATCCTGCTGACGCTCGCGGCCGGGGCGTACCGCGACTCGATGATGGGCGAGTCCGGCGCGGTGGACTACGGCGATGCGCACTACACCTGCTTCCAGTACGCCTACGACTGGCGTCGCGATGTTTCCGAACAGGCGGTTGTCCTGCACAACCTGGTCCAGCAGGCCCGCGAGGCGGCGCAGCAGGGCTACGGCCTGGACGAGCCGCCGAAGGTTGACATCGTCGCGCATTCGATGGGCGGGCTGGTCGCGCGGTACTATCTGCGTTATGGCACGCAGCCGCTGCCGGAGGATGGCTCGCTGCCCAAGCTGACCTGGGAGGGTGCCAAGTACATCGATCAGTTGGTCCTGATCGGCACGCCCAGCGGCGGGTCGGTGCTGGCGCTCAAGCAGTTGATCGAGGGGGTGAAGTACGTCTCGCTGATCACCCCAAAGTATGACCCGGCGGTCCTCGGCACGATGCCCAGCATCTACCAGCTGCTGACCCGGGTCCGGCACCACACCGTGGTCAACGCGGAGACGGGCGCGCCGATCGACTTGATGGACCCGGCGGTGTGGGAGCGTTTTGGTTGGGGCCTGGCCGACCCGGGCGAGGACCGCACGCTGCGGCAGCTGCTGCCCGATGTTGAATCGAGAGAAGAACGCCGGGCGATCGCGCTGGATCACCTGCAGAAGTGTTTGAAGCGGGCCGAGCAGTTCCATGCGGCGCTGGATGCCCCCGCGTCGCCGCCCGCGGGCACGGCGATCCACCTGATCGCCGGGGATGCGGAGGACACCCCGGCCGTATTGAGTGTGGACCCCCAGACCGGCCGGGTGAGGGTCGCGGCGACCGCCCCCGGTGATGACACGGTGACCCGCGCTTCGGCGCTCATGGACGAACGCACCGGCGGCGACTACCTGCCGCGCCTGCGGAGCCCGGTGGACTGGCAGACCGTCTGTTTTATCCCGGCGACCCACCTGGGCCTGACCAGCGATCCGGCGTTTAGTAACAATGTGCTCTTCCTGCTGCTGGAGCAGCCCGAGTAGGTTTTTGGCAGGGGTATTGCCTGGCAGACCATTGGTGATGTGCCATGGTCATGCGGGAGTTTCAAGGAACAGCGTCTTTGCGCTTACTTCGGTTTGTTTTTTGCCCCGGCTTTACCACTATGTTTACTTCGAGGGAGCTACAAAACCTTCAGCGTAGGGATTTACAGGTCTTCACATAACGATATACTGATTTTTACTTCAATTTCGGATGCTACGAGGAGAGATGATCGATGTTAAGGGTTCAATTCCGAGTTGTTCTATTGTCAGTCGGTTTCTTCTTGGCCGTGATGCCGGCGGTCTGTACTCAGGCTCAGTTTGTTGATGCCGAGATTCGGCTCAGCACAAGCGATTCGGTCGAGCAGTACGCGCTATTCAACGGCATCGGCACGGCGAAGATCAACAACAGTGGGACGATCGCCTTGTCCGCGACGCTGACCGAGTTGAGTGCGCCTTTCTTCTCCGGCACGGGGATGCTGGTGAATACCGGCCCGGGTCTGACCGACCTGGTCGCCCGAGAGAACGATGGGACACGCGGCTTGATCACGCTGCAGAATTTCGGCATCGACTCAACGGGCCGGGTTGTGTTTGAGGACCGCAACACCTCCGGCGATAACCGCATCTTCCGGGTCGGGCCGGTTGGCGCGGGCTCGGCCATCGCAACGGTTGGGGACCCCGGGGAATCGGCGTTTGATTTTGCCGGTCCTTCGGTCAGCGGCGTCTCAGACGTGGTTTACCTCAAGACCGCGCCGGGATCAGGTGCCGGGGTCCAGACGCTCGTGCGTGATAGCGGGGCGGGGCTGGGCGCGCCGATCATCACGAACACCGGCAACAACGTCGAACAGATCCTGCAGTACGACGTCAATCGAGATAACGCGGTCGCCTACGTCGTGGACCTGGATGGCGCGAACCCCACCTCCCTGTTCATCGATACGCCCTCCGGCGGCAGCACACTGCTCGCGGACGACACTGATTTCGTCAACCTGGGCTCGGCCCAGACGAGCATCGTGATGGGCGCCGATGGTGAGGTCTACGTCCGTGGCCAGACCACCGGCGGGCAGACCGGGATCTTCCGTGTCAATGACTCGGGCATCACGAGCGTGGTGAACACCACCGATGACCCGTTCTCCTCGATCGGCTTGTTTAGTGTCAACGCCGACGGGACCGTTGTGTTTCTCGCGACATCGGGTGGGGTCAGTGGCCTATACACCGGCACCAACCCGGCCACCGATCAACTCGTCGGGGTCGGCGATACGGTCGATGGGGTCGGTGTCCAACTGCTGACCTTTGGGTCCGACGCGCTCAACGACAATGGCCAAGTCGTCTTTCAATTCATCGGCAGCGACGGTGAGAATCATGCCGCGGTGGGTCAGATCATCCCCGAACCGGGCACGCTCGCGATTCTGGCCCTGGGTGGGCTGACGCTGGTGCGTCGTCGCCGGGTTGCCTAGTGCGCCGGACGCTTGTCTCGATGCGATGTTTACCGTATCGGTGTGTGGTGTTCGCGTAACGCATGAAGCGTTGGGCGAGTTCTTGGGTCAAGGCTGGGCCGGATCGCGTGCTTCGATCTCTTCGCGGGTCACGCCGAGCCACTCGAGCATGTGTTGCTCGTAGGTTTCCTGGTGGGCGGGGTTGGAAAAGTCCAGCCGGAGCTCGTTGATGACCTTGGTGCCCATGCCGATCCATTCGCGCCAGGTGTCTTGGCCGAAGTTGGCGTAGATGTAGGCGCCGACGGGGCCGCGCATCGGCGGGTCGGGCAGCTTGGACTGGGGCTGGCCGGTGCGCTTGTCGAGGATGGTTTCGCCGTCGGCCTCGACGGCGGCTTTCTTCGCAGCGAAGTCCTCGACCTCGGGCAGGTCCTTGCCGAGCTTCTGCAGCAGGGCGGCGATGGATTTCTTGGGCATCACGTCGCCGAGTTCGGCGGCGACCTTGTAGCCGGCGGTCAAGACCTCGGCCGCTTGCTCGCCTTGGTCGATCTTCATCAGCGTCTGGCCACGGGTGTGGTAGGCGCGGGACATCTTGGGGTTGTGCTCGATGGCCTTGGCGTAGGCATCCGCGGCGTCTTCGAAACGGTCGGCTTCCTTGTAGGCGTTGCCGAGCGAAAAGAAAGCCATGTCGTCCGGGGCCTGCTGGCACATCTGTTCCCACTGGGCGATACGTTCGTCGAGGTTGCTCATAGGCGGGATTGTAGCGGGGTGTGGTCGGTCGATCCGTGATCCGTCAAGCGGGTACGCTGTTGCGGTGCCTGCAGACGCTCAGCCAGGTCGTAATCCCCGCGTTTTCCTCGGCTGGTCCGAGCCGGCGTTGCCGCGGGCGGCGGCGTGGTTGTTGGATGAGGGCGTCAAGGCCGGGGCGGACTTGTCGGGCGTGCTGGTGGTGGTGCCGGGCTCACGCGCGCAGCGTCGGTTGCTGGAGCTGCTGGCGGTGGCCGCAGTGGGTCGGGCGCTGGTGCCGCCGACGGTCGTGACGCTGGGCGGGTTGGCGGGTCGGCTGATGCCCCGGGTCTTTGAGGGCTACCCCGGCGGTGTGGCGGGTGAGGCCGAGGCGTGGCTGACGCGGGCGTCGGTGCTGCAAGAGGCAGAGCGGTCGTTGATCGAGAAGCTGTCTCCGATCCCGCCTGACGCGGAGGACTGGCCGGGCTGGTGGTCGTTGGCGCGGCAGTGGGGGGATGTCGCGGACGAGCTCGGGGCCGGGCTGCTGCTGCCGGGCGAGGTGCGGGGGCGCTGCGCGGCATTGGTTGGCGATGCGCGTTGGCAGGCGATCGAGGCGTTGGACCAGCGATACCACGCGATGCTTGCCGAGCGTGGCCGGCTCGATACGCACCATGCGCGGCGGCTGACCATCGAGGAGGGGTTGGTCACCTGCGAGCAGCAGGTGGTGCTGTTGGCCGCGATGGACTTGATGCCGGTACACCGTGCGCTGTTGTCTGCGTTGCCGGTGGATCAGCTTACGCCGCTGATCTTTACCCCCGCCGAACATGCCGAGGGCTTTGATCGGTTTGGGGGCCTGGTCGAGGCGTACTGGCGTGATCGGCACCCGCCGATTGACGATCGTGAGCTTGTCTTTGTCGATCGGCCGGTGGACCAGGCGGCGGCGGTGCTGCGGGCTTGCAAGGCATGGCATGAGGATCAGCCGGTGTCGGCCGACCAGATCACCATCGGGATCGGGGGGACGCTTGGCCCGACGGTACGGCGCACCCTCGAACTGGCCGGCCTGCCCGCGCGGTCGGCGACGGGCCAGCCGGCGCAGCGCTCGCGCCCGGCGTTGTTGCTGCAGGCGCTGGCCGCGTACGCCGAGCGTGGCCGGTTTGATGACCTGGCCAACCTGCTTCGGCACCCGGATGTCGAAGATTTTGTCCAGCGGGCGGCCCGGGCTGAGGCCGGATCGGACGACGGCAGCGATGCAACGCAGGCGGTCGGCTCGTGGCTCGGCCTGCTGGACCGGTACGCGACCGACCACTTACGGGGCAGGGTCACCGGGCACTGGCTGGGCAAGCCGGAAGTGGCTGAGCCGCTGAAACGGGTACACGACGCGGTCTTGTCGCTGCTGCCGGGCAACGGGCCGAGGCGTCGGCCGCTGGGTGAGTGGGCTAGGCCGATCGGTGAAGCGCTGCACCGGGTCTACGGCCACCGTCCGCTGGGCCGGTTTGATGAGACGGACCGGGCGGTGGTCCTGGCCTTGGAACTGATCGGGGGTGTGTTGAGTGAGATGCTTGAACTGGCCAAGGATGTGCAGCCGACGACTGGTTTTCCGCAGGCGGTCCGGTACGTGCTGGAGCGCTTGTCGGGCCGACCCATCCCCGAGCCGGGCGGCGAACCGGCGATCGAGCTGGTGGGTTTTCTTGAGCTGTTGCTGGACGACGCGCCGCGGCTGGCGGTCGTCGGGCTCAACGAGGGCGCGGTGCCCGAGCCGACCCGCTTCAACCCGCTGCTGCCCGACTCGGCCCGGCGTGACCTGGGCCTGCCGGGCGATGCCCACCGGCTGGCACGTGACAAGCTCGCGCTGACGGCGATGCTCCAGTGTCGCAAGGGTGTCCGGCTGGTCTCGGGCCGTTACGCGGCCGATGGTGAGCCGCTGATGCCAAGCCGGTTGCTCCTAAGCGCCGAAGATGAGGCATTGGTCGGCCGGGTCGCTCGGTTCTTCGATGAGGGTGTGCCGGCCGAGCCCCCCCTCTTGCTGCTCAGCCCCGGGCCACGCGATCGCTTTCTGATCCCGTACCCAACCCTGGACCACCCGACTCTTACCAGGCTGCGGGTCACCGCGTTCCGGGACTATCTTGCCTGCCCCTACCGGTTTTACCTTCGCCACGTGCTCAGGCTGAGCTTCTTCGATGACCGCGAGGTCGAGCTGAACGCGGCGGCCTTCGGCAACCTCGCCCACGACGCGTTGCAGGTCCTGGCCTTGCCGCACCTGCGGGAACAGGGCGATGCGGAGGTGGTCGCAGAGCATCTCGGGATGGAGCTGGACCGGGTGTTCTCCGAGAAGCTTGGAGATGATCCGCCCGCGGCCGCCCGGCTTCAGCTCGAGAACCTGCGTTACCGCCTGCGGTTTGCGGCTGTCGAGCACGCGCAGATGGTCGCAGAGGGTTGGCGGATCGGACACACCGAGCTGCCGGGCAAGGCGGACATCCTGGTCGATGGTGAGCCGTTCACGATCACCGGCAAGATCGACCGTATCGACACCCACCCCAATCTGGGCCACCGCATCATCGACTACAAGACCGGCGACCGCGGCAAGAGCCCGCAGCAGACCCACCGCGCCAAGGCCCTGGGGTCTGACACCAAGCATTGGACCGATCTGCAGCTTCCGCTGTACCTGGACCTCGCGGCGGAGCACGGCATCGGGCGCGGTGCCGAGCTGGGGTACTTCAATCTGCCCAAGAACGAGCAAGACACGCGCTTTGTTGGCGCGGCTTGGGACGAGGCCTTGTTGAGCGAGGCGATGGCTTTGCGGGACGAGGTGGTGCGTAAGGTCCGGGCGGGGGTTTTTTGGCCACCCAAGCTCGAGCCGCCGCGGTTTGATGACGGGTTCGCGGCCATCGCGGCGGACCACGCGGCCGATCGGGCGGGCATCATCCAGCGGTCGGCACCGGGCGGGGAGGGCGTGGCGTGACTCCCCATGTGGGCGACGATTTTCTGCGGCAGACCTACGGTAAGACGACCGACCCGGCCGGCGCAACGCCTTCGCCGCACGCGGTGATCCGCGCTTCTGCGGGTGCGGGCAAGACGTACCAGCTCACCACGCGGTACCTCCGGCTGCTCCGGGCCGGGGCGTCGCCCCCCACGATCCTGGCGACCACATTCACGCGCAAGGCGGCCGGGGAGATCCTCCAGCGCGTCCTGGGCCGGCTCGCCAAGGCCTGCCGGAGCGAAGAAGAACGGGCCAAACTCGAAGCCGATCTCGGCGGCTTCCCGCTTTCTTCCGCTGAGTGCTTGTCTATGCTGCGTCGGCTGGTCGAGACGCTGCACCGGCTGGCGATCAGCACGATCGACAGCTTCTTCAACCGCGCGGCCGGGGCGCTTCGGTTTGAGCTCGGACTGCCGGCCGACCCTCGTCTTACCGATGAGGGCTCGCCCCTGAGCCGACGCCTGCGACTCGAAGCGATCCAGGCCCAGCTCGGCGACGCCCTGGCGAGCGACGGCGGGCTCCAGACGCTGATCGAACTGCTGCGTCGGCTGCACCACGACACGACCCAGCGGAGCGTGACCGACGCGCTCGATACCATCGCCCAGTCGCTCTACGACATCTACCGGCAGTACCCCGACCCCGAGCTCTGGGCCAACGTGGACTATCACAAGCCGTTGGGGCCTGAGTTGCTCGCGATTTCGATCGAGTCGCGTGAGCTGGCGGCGGCATCGCTGCCTAAGGCCAAGCGCACCGGCAAGACGGATGGCCGTTGGGCCGAGGCCTATCGGCAGTTGCTCGAGAGAGCCCGCGGGGGCATGTACGAGGCGGTCCTGAGCAACGGCTTGGTCAAAGCCATGCCACCGGCTGGTGGCGGGAAGTACTACCGAATCATGCTTCCCGAAGAACTGATCGAGGCGATACGGCCCATCAAGGCCCACGCCGCCGCGTCCGTGGTGCACGACCTGCTGGGCCAGACCCGGGCGACCCACCAGTTGCTTGCGGGATTCCACGGCCACTACGAGCGCCTCCGTCGCCGGGAGCGGGTGCTGTTGTTTAGCGACCTGACCCATTTGCTGGCACGGTACGCGCCGGATGATGATCAGGACGCTTTCCTCAGTGAGCTGTACTACCGGTTGGATGCGCAGGTGACCCACCTGCTGCTCGATGAGTTCCAGGACACCTCGCTGGATCAGTGGGATGTGATCCGGGGCTTCGCGTCGGAGATCGCAGCGGTCGGCGACGGCCAGCGCAGCGTCTTCTGCGTCGGCGACGTGAAGCAGGCGATCTATGGCTGGCGCGGCGGCTGCGCCGAGATCTTCGACGAGATCGAGCGGCTACCGGGCCTGGAAGACAAAGCCTTGTCGTCGCTGACCAAGAGCTATCGCTCATCACAGGTCGTGCTGGATCTGGTCAATCGGGTTTTTGGGGACCTGCCCGCCAATGCCGCCCTGGCCGATACCGGCGCGGCGGCGAACCTGTGGCAAGGGTACTACCAGAAGCATCAGGCCGCGAAAGACCTGCCCGGCCATGTCGTGCTGCATAGCACCCGATCCTCCGGCGGCAAGGCAGCATTAACCGGTCGTCGTGACGAAGATGCTGCGCTGGGTTTGGACAGCGACCCGCACTGGGTCTACACGGCGGGGTATATCGAAAGTCTGCATCAGGCCATACCCGGCAGATCCATCGGGGTGCTGATGCGCCGGCGCAAGTCGGCCGCACCGCTGCTTCACGCGCTCCGCAACCTCGGGGTCGATGTCTCGGAAGAGGGTGGCAACCCGGTCGATAATGTGCCGGCGGTCGCGGCGGTGCTCTCGGCGATCCGATTAGCCGACCACCCGGCCGACGCCGCCGCAGCCTACCACGTGATCAATTCACCCTTGGGGCATCTCGTTGGTCTGGACTCGCGCAATGAGCGTGACGCCGCCGCCGTGGCCGGCCGGCTCCGCCGGGATTTGATGGACCACGGCTACAGCGCGGTGATCGCCCGGTGGACCCGTGCCCTGGCGGGATCCTGCGATGAGCGGTCCCTGCGTCGGCTTCAGCAATTGGTGGAGTTGGCGGAACAGCACGACGCCGACGGCGGGCTACGGCCCGGGCAGTTTGTCGATGCGGTCAGGTCGGCCCGGGTCGAGGACCCCTCCGCCGCGCCCGTCCGGGTGATGACGATCCACGCGGCCAAGGGCCTGGAGTTTGACGCGGTGGTCCTGCCAGAACTGCACGGCCGGCTCAATGCCAACGACCAACGCGACCTGCTACTGGTCGATCGCCCTAGCCCGATTGACCCGCCTACGAACATCATGCGCCGGCCGAACAAGGTGCTGACGGCGACGATCGCCGACCTCGAACTGGCGATGGCCCGGGCCGCCGCCGAGCAGCGCGGCGAAGACCTGTCCCTGCTCTACGTCGCCATGACCCGGCCCCGCCACGCCCTGCACCTGCTGGTTCCCCCGGCAACCTACAGCGACAAGGGCAAGCAGAACAAGACACACGTGTCCGATCTCTCGTACGCCGCGATGCTCCGGCAGGCCCTCGGTGTTAGCGCGGAACAAGACCCGGCCGAGGGCGGGGCGACGCTGTATGAGCGCGGCGACGCGGCCTGGGCCAAGCCGACCCTATCGCCTCTTGCTAAAGCCCCAGCCATCGGCCATGATGCGCTATTCAAGATCGAACTCGCCCAATCGCACGCCGCCGTGCCGAGGCGTTCCTGGGCCGAGGCCTCGCCGAGCAAACTCTCTAGCGGAGGCCATACGCACGCGGCCGATCTGTTGGGGCTTGGCGAAACCGGCGGGTTGGGATGGGGCAGCGCGATACACGCCCTCTACGAGCAGATCGGGTTTATCGATGAGCAGCCGATCCCCGATGACCGGGCGCTGGCCTCGATCCTGCAAGGCGTCGCGCCGTCAGTTGATGGCGCGGCCGTGATCGCCGCGATTCGCCGTCAGCTTGATGTCCCGGCGATCCGCGAGGCGCTCATGCGGCACGGTGCAGACGAGCTCTGGCGGGAGCGGTCGTTCCTCGTCCCCGCCGATGGGCGCCTGCTGCGGGGGCAGTTCGACCGGGTGCTGATCTGGCGTGATTCGGGCGGGGCCGCCGTACGGGCTCGGCTGATTGATTTCAAGACCGACCGTATCGACTACGCCACACTTGCGGATCGGGTTGCGGACTACCGCGGGCAGATCGCCGGGTACCGTGTGGCCCTGGCCACCATGCTCGGGATTCACAGCGACGCGGTTGAGGCGGCACTGGTCTTCCTGGGTGACGGCCGGGTGGTCGCGGTGGATACGGATCGCTGATTTTGCCGACGCTCTCCGATTCGCCGATGATGCCTGCATGCCCAGCCGCTTTGACCGCAGAGTATGGCCCGCCGATCTGGTTGCGGCGGCGGTGCGCCTGAACCTGGACGACCATCTGCCGCGCGGCGAGTTGAACCAGCGTGAGGCCAGGGTCCGTGCCGCGCTGGTTGATGCCGGCCCCGCCCCGGTGACCGACCACGGGCGCGTGCTTTTCTGGCTGGGCGAGTTGCCCGACGTCGAGGTCGATCAGGCGGGTCAGCGGGTCCGCAGCGCGTTTGCGCTGGTGGGTCTGCTGGTGACGTTGCTCGGTGTCTTGTCGGGTATCGGCCTGGCCTCAGGGGCCTATGCCTACGACGGGTCACAGCGGATCAATATCGCGGTCGGCTTGGGGCTCTTCGTGATCCTTCAGTCACTGCTGTTGTTGCTGACATGGGTTGCGGCGCTGCCGCGTGCTTGGATGCAGCGGCTGCCACTGGCTGATGGGCTCCAGGAGGCGCTTCGGCTGGCCAGCCCGGGCCGGCTCGGCCTGTTGGCGGCACGGTTGCTCCCCCAGGAGTCACGTGAAGCGCTGGACCAGGCGATCGGCCGGGCCGGGAGCCACCAGCGGGTGTTCGGCAGGGTCCAGCTCTGGGCACTGCTCCAGTGGTCCCAGCTCTACGCGCTGGCGGTGAACCTCGCGGCCGCGGCGACCTTAGTCTTCCTGGTCGTGTTCACCGATCTTTCATTCGGCTGGGCGACGACGCTGGACGTGCAGGCCGAGGGCTTGCACCGCCTGGTGATCGGCATCTCGGTGCCCTGGTGGTGGCTACCCGCGGCGGTCCCTTCGCTGGAGATGGTCAGCCAGACCCGGTTTACCCGGGGCAGCTCCTTTGACCCGATGCTTGGCCGGGCTTGGTGGCCGTTCATGTTGATGGCGATGGTGGTGTACGGCCTGCTCCCGCGCATCGTGACCCTGCTGATCGCTCACCGCCAGCTCGGCCTGGCCACCCGCCGCGCGCTGCTCGCGATGCCGGGCATCACCGGTGTGCTACGGGCCCTGGATGCAGCCGAGGCCAGCCCCGACGCCAACGACAGCATGGCTGAACCAAAGCCTGTTGCTGCGAAAGTAGCCGAGCTTGGCAGTCACCCGCTGGTGATCGACTGGTCCCGGGCCGCCGGTTCCGCCGCCCGGGCTTCCCAACTGCTCAACAGATCGGTTGAGCGCCTCTACCCCGCCGGCGGATCGCGCACCTTGGAAGAAGACGAGCATCAGCTCACCGAGATCGCGTCTACTGTAGCCGCCGAGCAGGGCGTTGCGGTGCTGGTCAAGCTGTGGGAGCCGCCGGTGATCGAGGTCACCGACTATTTCAAGCAGCTTCGCCGGCAGGTCGGTGACGCGCTGGCGATCGTGGTGGTCCCCATCGCCAGCGAGCCGAGCGGCGCGGTGGTTTCCCAGGACCCCGGGCTCGTCTCGCAATGGCGGCGTCGAGTCTCGGCGGTGGGCGACCCCTGGCTGAGCGTCGCAGACCCCGTCGGGTTTGTTGAGCAGGAGGCCGACCATGCCTGAGCCCCTGCCCAACCCGGACGCCCCGGTCTTCGCCGTCGTGGGTCACCCCAACAAGGGCAAGTCCAGCATCGTCGCCACCCTCGCCGAGGACGCAGGGGTCAAGATCGCCCCGCGCCCCGGCACGACCACCACGGCCGACCGGTTCGCCATGGATGTTGGTGGCCAGACGTTGTACACCCTTGTCGATACCCCGGGGTTCGAGAACCCCCGCCGCGCCCTCGCCTGGATGCGCGAGCGTGAGACCGCCGCCGACCAGCGGGCGCAGGTCGTCGCTGAGTTCATCCGCACCCACCGTGACGAGCCGTCATTCAGCAACGAGGTCGAGCTGCTCAAGCCAATCACCCAGGGCGCGGGGGTGCTCTATGTCGTGGACGGGTCGGTGCCCTACAGCGACGAATACGAAGCGGAGATGGAGATCATGCGTTGGACCGGCCAGCCGCGCATGGCGCTGATCAATCCTATCGGCGCGGCCGACTACCGCCAACCCTGGCGGGCGGCGCTGGACCAGTACTTCTCGCTCGTGCGCGAGTTCAACGCGGTGACCGCACCCTTCGAGAAGCACGTCGAGCTGCTGCGCTCTTTCGGCGAGCTGCGCGAGGCCTGGGCCAAGCCGATGCGGCAGGCCGCCGATGAGCTTGCGCGTCGTCGGGATGAGCGTCGTCGGGGCGCCGCCCGGAAGATCGCCGAGCTGTTGGCCGACATGCTCACGCTCACCCAATCCCAAACCCTCCGGCGTGATGAGGACGCCACGCCGTTCCGCGATGAGCTTCAGGACAAGCTCCGTGGCAAGCTGCGGGCGATGGAGCGGCGGTCCCGGCTCGATGTCGCCGAGGTCTACGGCCACGGATCGACACAAACCCAAGAGCAGGTCAGTCAGGACGACGAGCTGCTTTCCGGGGACCTGTTTAGCGAGTCGTCCTGGATCCTCTTTGGCCTGCAGACCCGGCACCTGGTCATGGCGGGCGTGGCCAGCGGCGCCGCGGCCGGCGGGTTTATCGATGCGTCGGTCGGCGCCGCCTCCTTCCTGACCGGCACGGTCATCGGGGCGATCGTCGGCGGCGGGGTGGGCTGGTACTCGGCGGGGCGGGTCGCGAAGATCCCGGTCAGGTCCCGCCTGCTGGGCCCGGCGATCGGTGGCCGTAAGCTTACCTGCGGGCCGATCCGGAACATCAATTTCCCCTTCGTCGTCCTGGGGCGGGCCCGGTACCACCACGGCCTGATCGCCAACCGCAACCACGCGGTGCAGGGCGTGCTCAAGCTGCAGTACGAAGAGCAAGACGCCGGCAAGCTCAACCCGCTCACCGGCGAGCAGACCCGCGCGCTCAGCCGGATCTTCGGCAAGCTGGGCAAATCCCGGCGAGATGGCGAGCAGGTGCAGTCGTTGGTCGACCGGCTGACGGAACTACTCGACCCTTTGTTGAAGTGATCTTGCGATGCCCGAGTTTTTTGACCATGCCGAACCCTTACGGGTCGTCTCACTCACGCCGACCCAGCGTGATCCGAACCGGGCGACGATCCGTGTCGGCGCGGGCAGCGGCCGGGGCAAGGTTATCGCGACGCTATCGACCCGGCTCTTGCACGACCTGGGCGTCCACGTCGATCAGCTATGGACCAAGGCTCTGGAGGGCCAGATCGCCGACGCGGTCTTGTACGACAAGGCATTTAGGGCCGCAACGAAACGGCTGTCCCGTCGGGCGATGAGTCGAAAGATGGTCGCCGAGAAGCTGCGCGAGCTCGGCCACGCGACGGAGCTGCGCGACCGCGTCCTGGACCGGCTCGAAGAACTCGCGTTGATCGACGACCAAGCGTTCGGCCGGGCTCTGTTGCGAGACCTCCTCAACCGCAAACCCGCCGGCCCCCAATTGCTCAAGCAGAAGCTCTACCAGAAAGGCATCACCGGCGCGTTAGCGGATGAGCTGATCCGTGAGGCCACGGCCGACGACGAGGCTCAGCGTCAGTCCGCCATCGAGTTCGCGACCAAGCGCGCCGCCTCGCTCGCCCGCTTCGATGCACCCACCCGCAAGCGGCGGCTCTACGGCCAATTGGCTCGGCGTGGATTTGATCCCGATACGATCCGATTGGCCATGGATGCGGTTGAGGACGAGTGCCAGGGCACCAGCGATGGATAGCTCCTGTTTACGCTTTTCCGCTTGACCTCATACTCTCTCGTGCGGGATGCTTCGGGTCACCCCGTTCCGGATCGAGCTCTTGCGGGTAGTGGCGAACCCAATGTTGGCCAGTCCGAGCCGACTACCCGCGATCGCCCGGCTGGATGCTGAGGGTGAACGTGCTGCCCTGGCCCGGGCGGCTCTCGACCGTGACCCGGCCTCCGTGGGCCTCGGCGATGTGCTTCACGATCGACAGGCCCAGGCCCGTGCCGCCGAGCTGTCGGCTGCGGGCCTTGTCGGTGCGGTAGAAACGCTCGAACAGTCGGGGCAGGTGCTCGGGTTCGATGCCCCGGCCTTCATCCTTGACGGAGATGATGACCTCGCTGCCCGGCATGCTCGCGGACACCTCGACCCGTGTCTGCTCGGGGCTGTACTTGATCGCGTTGTCCACTAGGTTGATCAGCGCCTGTTCCAGCATCATCCGGTTGACCGCGACGATCAGCCCGGTCTCGCAGGTCACCCGGACCGAGACCTGCTTCGCGTCCGCCTTGGCTTGGCAGGTCTCCACCGCCGCGGCGATGACCGGCGAGAGCGGGCCGGCCTCCAACTCGACCGTCTGGTCCCGCTTGCCCTGCTCGATCCTGGCCAGCGAAAGCAGGTCGTCTACGATCGCGTTGAGCCGTTCGGACTGCCTCGAAATGATGCCCAGGAAGCTGAGCATGGTCTCGCGGGTCGGCGGCTGGTCGGGGTCGTACTCCAGGTCGTCAACGAGGGTCTCGGCCGCGGCCTTGATCGCCGAGACCGGGGTGCGGATCTCGTGCGAGACGTTGGCGACAAAGTCCTGCCGGATCGACTCGAGCCGGCGGAGCTGGGTCACGTCGTGCAGCACCAGCACCGCCCCCATCCGCCGCCCCGCCGCGTCACGCAGGATCGCGGACTGTGCCTCGATCGTCCGGTTCGCCACCGGCGTGTGGCTGGCTTTGACCGCCTGGGTGGGCTGGGCGATGGCGGTCGGGCCGTCAGCCGATTCCTGCGACCCGCCCCCGTCCGAACGATCGCTTGATCTGTCGCTTCGCGGCAAAGCCAGCGGGATCTGTCGGGTGAGTGTCACCTCGCCCTGCATCCCCTTGCCCGTCTCGAGCGGCTCTCGGAAGAACGTCCGCAGCGTCGGGTCGGAGATGGCCTTGTCGATCGGCCGATCGATCACCTGCGCGGGGTCGAGCTTGAGCAGCGTCGCCGCCGACCGGTTCAGGGAGATCACCCGCAGCTCCGAGTCGACCGCGACCACGCCCTCATCCATCGAGGAAAGGATCGTGCCCAACTCATTGCGTTGGCGGACCACCTCGGCCAGGCGATCGGCGAGCTGCTCGGCCATGTGGTTGAGCGTCTCGGCGAGGGCTGCAACGGGCGGCGGCCCGGTGCTGCGGATCGGGCGGGACAGGTCCCCTTTGGCCAGTTGGGCGGCGGACTGGCCAAGTTCACTCAGCCACCTGCGATACCGACGAATCAGCCACGCCTGGGCAGCGATGGCCAGCAACGCCAGCAGAACCAACGCTGAAAACCAGACAAGCGTTGCATCTGCGACGATCAAAGTGCTTTCTATCCAACGCATACAGCTAAATGCCTATTCGCGATCAAAACAATCAAAACTGGCTTAAGGATGCGTTTAACAAGGTTTTTATAAAGCTCATAGACCCAATTTACGTTGCGGCAGCAAAAATAACGATGACTTTCTTGACTTGCAAAACGTACGAACTAGCATTCGCGGAATTTACGGGAGACTGTCTGTTTACAATCTCTCATTTACAAGACGTTGGAGACTTTAACATGTACAAGAAAGCTTTAATGATCCCGGCACTTGCCTTGGGTGCTTTGCTTTTATTCACCGGCTGCAAGTCTACTGGGTCGACCTGCTGTGGGGGTACCTCTGGTGCTCTCACGGAGGCCGACGTTGTCGCGGCCCAGAAAGAGTGGGGGGCTGGTATTGTCGCGATTTCTAAGGTCCACGCAGATGGTGGCGATTACAAGGCCCGCGCGACCGAGCACATCAACACGCTGTACGCCTACGGCCACACCGATGTGATGTTCAAGCCAACACTGGCTGCGGAAGATCAGTTCCGTGAGACCTTTGAAGAAGCTCTGTCTTACTTTATTGGCAAGGAAGGGACCGAAGACGGTGGCTTTGCGATTAGTGGCTGGACCAACGTGCGGTGGGAAAATAACGGAGTCCACACGAGCGAAGATTCCGCAATGGCCATGGGAAACTACTGGTTCACTGGCCCGGACGGCAATGAGACCAAAGTGGAATATACCTTTGGTTATGTGCTTGGCGATGATGGTAAGTTGAAGATTAACCTTCACCACTCCTCGCTGCCTTTTAGCCCGTAATACCTGGTAAATTAAGTTGACTAAAACTTAGGGGCTTAGGAAGCCAACGGGTCTAGATTGGGTTCTCACGGAGTAGTCTTAACACCGCTTGATAGAGGTTATCACGCCGGTGGTTGAAGCGGAACTCAGTCTCTTTCAGGTGCAGGTAGAAGGTGTGTTTGGGGATGCCGT
>JBCDHS010000042.1:0-29419 GCA_038749735.1 Planctomycetota bacterium | reverse complement strand
CTGGTCACGCTCGTGCGTGGTAAGCCGGCTGGCTGGCATCGTGGGCTGCGGTGTTGAAGTCGTAGGACAACCTCAATCTGCCGACCAGCCCGTGATGCCTCTTTGTTCGCCACGGGGTTGCGCTTGGGGATTGAATGCGCCAGTGCTGACCTGTTAAGGTACGCGGTATGCACACCATTCGATTCCATTTTCCGTCTGTTTTTTCCATTGCCTTAATCATTATTTCCGCCCATGCGAGCTTCGCAGAGCGGCCCAATATCATCCTGATCTTCACCGACGATCAGCGTGCCGATGCCGTCGGCTACTCCGGCAATACCGCGGTCTCAACGCCCAACCTCGACCGCTTGGCGAGGCAGGGCCTGGTCTTTGAGAACTGCTTTGTCAACACATCGATCTGCGCAATCAGCCGGGCCAACATCATCTCCGGGCAGTACCCCGGCAGGCACGGCATCGATGATTTTTTTAAGACCTTCGCTCCCGACCAACTCCAGGCGACCATGCCCGCCAGGCTGCAACGCGCCGGCTACCAAACCGCCTTCTTTGGCAAGTGGGGGATCGGCGATTCTCCTAAGAGCACGCATCAAGGCGCTGCGGTCTTCGATTACTGGGCCGGCCAGCCTCATCAGACGAGCTTCTTCTACGAGTCCGACTGCCGGTTCGTCAACTTTAATGGTTTTGAGCGGCCGCTGAATGATCTGTGCGACTGCCCAGCCGACAGCCGCGGCGTTGCCGGCCACCGCAACCGTATCGGCAAGGCCAATCTCGTCGATCCGCTCCACAGCGACTCGACCGTGATCCCGATGCATGCCGAGCGGTTCCTCGACGGCCGCGATCAAGACAAGCCTTTCTGCATGATGCTCTTTTTTAAGGGGCCGCATTCCCCGTTTCCAGACTGGGACCCCGCAGTAGAGGACGCGACGCGGGACCTGAGGATGCCGATCCCGCCCAGTGCGACATTGGCTGTTGCCAATCGTCAGCCTGAATTCATACGTGATTCCCTAGGTGGGCCGACGGGGATGCGTTACCTCAAAGAACCAGGCTTCCTCCAGCAGCACCTGCGCGATTATTACCGGCTCGTTTCCAGCCTTGACCTCGGCGTCGGGCGCATCGTCAAAGCACTCGAGGAACGCGGCCTGGACAAGAACACCGTGATCTTGTTTACCTCCGACAATGGGCACTTCAAAGGCGAGCACGGCCTGGCGGGTAAGTGGCTGATGCATGAGCCCTCGCTCCGTGTGCCGGGGTTCATCTACGACCCGCGCCAGGCCGGCGGGCTGACGACACGCAAGCTCGTGATCACGACAGATTTCACGGTTACAGCGCTCGCGCTAGCGGGGATCGAAAAGCCCGATGAGATGACAGGACTCAACCTTCTTCCGCTGATCACAGACCCCGCGTCTGCCCCTTGGCGCGACGCCTTTTTTTACGACCACCCCTATACACATCGGGGCAAGATCCCAAAGATTGTTGGCGTCCGTACCGAGCGGCACAGTTACATCCGCTACATCAGCGAGACCCCGGCCTACGAGCAGTTGTTTGATCTGGATACAGACCCGCTGCAGCTCAGCAACCTGATAAAGACGGCCGATGCCGATCTGGTCGAGTCGTTACGCCAGCGATGCAACACGATGCGCTCAGACGTCGGCACGCTACGCGAGTAGCTCGCTGCGGATCGGCCTGCAGTACGGCCTCAGATGCTGGACACATCTTTCTTACCCGTTGGCACTGAGAGTTCGCCGAAACAAACGAGAAGACCTCATCGATCGCTCCTGGGCGACCGACGCCTCAGACTCCCCGCGATCGCAAGCCGCAAGCACCTTGAAACGAAAATCCAATGAATACGCCATGGGGCCTCCGTGCCAGAATACAACATCATGACATCAGGCCGGGAATGGCGCAAGGCGCTCTAAATCCTAAGCGCATCCCATCGGGATTAATCTGCCGTGGTGCTTGAGGCGGTGGCCCACGTCTATCAGGCCGCCTAAACTCGCACATGCCATTTCTCAAAGGACTTAGGCAGACCGCGCGGCCCTCCGGCGCGGTGGTGCTCGCGGCTTTAGGCCAGCTGGCCGGCGGTATCGCGGTGCTCGGCTGGGCGTATACCCGGGCGGACTGGCTGGGCGGTGGCGGGCCGATTGTGCTGACGACCCTGGTTGGGCTGGGGCTGCTGGGTTGTGGTTTGGCGTTGCTCCCGACGCATGTGTTGTCCCTGCTCTGTGGCTGGGCGTTTGGGGTGCCGGGCGGTTTTATGGTGGCGATCCTGACGGTGACTGCGGCATCCCCGATCGGCTACGCGGCGGGGCGGGCGTTGGCGGGGGCGGGAGCGGGCCGATTCATGGAGCGTCACCCACGCGGGGCGGTGGTGTGTGAGGCGATCACCCGGGCCTCGCCGGTGCGGGCCGGCCTGTTGACCGGGCTGCTGCGGTTGTCACCCGTCGTGCCGTACGGCTCGACCAACGTGCTCGCGGCTATCTTTCGCGTGCCGATGCTGGCGTTCATGATCGGGACGCTCATCGGCCTCGCGCCGCGGGTGCTGCTTGTGGTTGTCCTAGGCGCGGGGCTGGAGCGTTTGGAGAGCGGGCAGGCCGCCTCGCCTTGGCTTGTCGGGCTGGGGCTCGCGGGAACGATCGGGGCCCTGGTCCTGATCAGCCTGGTGACCCGCCAAACGCTTAGCCGAATCGCGAAGACCTCTGCCTCGACCCCGGCGTGATCTGGATTCGAATCGATGCAGCCAAGCCTCCGGGATCAGCCGGGACTTTGGGGCGCGGCAGCTAGCGATTCGCTCGTCCAACCGAGCCAACGCACCGCGTATAACCCATGCGCTATGACCTATATTTAGCTTGGGTTTGCACGCAGCAAGTCGAGTACGCGGTCCAAGTCGGCCAGGTCTTCAAGCAGGTGGTCCGGCTGGTGGGACTTGAGCTGATCCATCGTAAACCGGCCAGTGGCAACGGCAAGAACACGGCAGCCGTGGGCGCGGGCGCACGCGATATCGCGCGGTGTGTCGCCGATGATCATGACGTGCTGGGGGACAGTGGGTCGGCCGGTGCGTCGCGTCTGCTGTTGCATGGCCCAGGCTACCAGGTCGGCGCGGGTCGGGGCCAGATCACCCCATGCCTGGATGACAAAACGGTCGGGGTCGATCTCGCCGTGGCGGAGCTTGATCGGCCCGGTGAGAGTGTAGTTGCCCGTGAGCAGGCCGAGGTGGTCGGGGTATTCTTGGTGCAAGGCGTCCAGCAACGCATTGACCCCGGGCAGGACCATCTTTCTGCCGCGCTGCTTGGCCAACTCTTCGGGCAATCGCGCGGCGTAGGCCTCGCAGAAACGTGTGTGGTACCGCTCGGGGTCGGCCAGGCCCCCGGCGGCCGCGGCCCGGGCATAGATGAGGGGGTCCAGAAGGCCACCGAACTGCACGGCGTCAAAGTCGAGTCGGTTGCCGAATAGCTCCCGGCCGACGTCACGCATCGCGCGTTGGCCGGCCCCGCCGGTGTCCATCAGTGTCCCGTCCAGGTCAAACAGCAGCAGACAAGCGCGGGATCGGTTCAAGGCTGACCCGCTCCTGCGCCGGGGGCGGGGTCCGGCAGGGTCTCCAGTTCGCGGAGCAGCCGCCGGAGCATTTCGGCGTATGTCGATGCGTCGCCCAGGTCCTGCTGACGCACGGCAGTGCTGAGCATCTCTGAGGAGGGGTCGGTGACCTGTGTCGCTACATAGGCGAGCCACACCGATGGTTCATCGCTCTGTTGCACGAGCTCAACCAAGGGCCGCAGATGTGCGTTCTGCTCTTCGAGGTTGGTCGCATGCGCGATCATCCAGGCACGCTCGATCGGGCTGAGCGTTGGCCAGGTACCCACCAAGGCATCACGTATCTTGAGTTGCACGGCGGGGTTGACCAGTTGCGGTTGTTGCTGGGGGCTGAGGGCCGCGAGACGGGCCAGGGCACGGAGTTTGCCGCCCACATCTTCGGAGCCGAGGTCCTTGATCCAATCATCGACGGCGGCGGCGGAGTTACTCCTGCCTTGAATCAGGCAATCGCGAACGATGCTAAGCCCACCCACGCCCGCCGGTAACCAGGCCCCGTTGGGGCTGAGCATCGGGTTGACGATCAGGCGGGCATCGAAGGTGATGCCCGCGCCGGGGTTGGCCGCGACGATCGAGCCGAACTGGCTGTAATCGATCCGGGCACTGAACTGCAACCTTTCGCCGGCCCCGAGCACCAGCTTGCGTTGCAGATCGATCACGATCGGTTCGATCGGGGGCAGGGGCTGGCCCGCTGCGGTCGCCGTGAGCAGGATAAAGGCGGTGTTACGGATCGGCTTGTCCTGCCCGATCGCCATCGGGAAGCGGGTCGTGTTCCAGACGGTGATGTCCACATGGATCGGCTCGCCCTGCTTGAATCGCGCGGGGCGGATCTGCATCCGCACATCGAGCCACGGGGAGCGCTCGACATCGACCAGCCACATCGACTCGCTGAAGCGGCCCATGAGGTCGCCCAGCGCCTTGCCCTGCGGCGTCGGTTCGACCGAACCACCATCGGCTCGGACCCGGCGGGCCGCTTCAACGGCCGCGAGCGAGCCGGGGGCGGTCTGGATCAGGCGTCGCAATTCGCGGTCACGGTGCGCGTCGTCTTTCGCGGTCACGACCGCCATGCCGCAGGCCGCGAGCACGTGGGTTTGTTCGTGCCGTTCGAGCAACTCAAGAGCCTTGGCCGTCTCGCCTTGACGCAGAGCGATCCAGCCCAGCGCGATCGGCTTGAGCGTCGCGTCGTCCCCCAGGGTCTGGCAAATCGCGTCCGCCTCGTTCAGGCTCGGCCCGAAGACCGCGGCGATCAGGGCAAGCTGCTCCGCGGCGTCCGCCTGCTCAGAAGCCTCAAGCGTCTTGCGGATGCGGTTGAACGATGCGATCGCCGCGTCGGTGTCTGTCTCGCTGTCGAGGGTGGAGAGCCGAAGCACCTCCAAATCGACCGGCAGCGGGACCGGCGCAGCGTCAGGCTGGGTTTCGCCTTCTTCTGTATCTTCGGGCGCGCCGCTCAAGGCCGACTCGAGTTCCTCGATCAGTTGCAGCGCGACCGTGTCCTGCCCCAGGATGACCAGGCAGTGCGCCCAGTTGCGGTAGGCGTCCATCGGGAGGGGTTGTGAGCTTAGCCGGGTCCCGGCGACGGTGTACTGCTGGGCGGCTCTCTCAAACAAGGCTTGGCTGGCCAGGACGCCGGCCAACTCGATGCGCGGCTCGGCATCCAGCGGCGTGGCGCGGACCAAGTTGATCAATGCCGTGCCGTGTTTGACCGGGTCGCCGCCTCGTTCGAGGACGATCCCCAGCAGCATCTGGGCCGCCTCGGCATTGGTCGGGTCGAGCCGGGCCGCTTCAACCGCCCAGCGGGCGTAGTCCTGGGGTTCGACCAGCTCGGCGGCGGTCGCGGCGGCGAAGCTGGCCAGCCTCGACCGTAATGGGGCCGACAACCGCCGGGCCCCTTCCGATTCGAGCAGCTTCGTCACGGCCTTGTACTGATCATCCAGGGTGTTCTGCCCCGAGAGCCGGTGCTGGATCAGGTCCAGTTGGGCTTTGTCGTCCTGGATGCCGGTCCGCAGGTAGCCCAACAGCGCCTGCTCGTAGGCCTCGCCATCGGCGTTCTGCCGGGCGAGTTCGGCCTGGAGCTTCCAGACCTGCGTGTTGTTCGGGTCAAGCCGCAGCGCCTCGGCCAGCAGGATCTCCGCCAACTTGCCGGGGGTCTGGGCCTCTTCCTGGGCCAAATTGCCGTAAGCCAGCACCCCCAGTGCGGCCCGAGTGAACTGCGCCGACAGCGCCCGCTTGTCCGGGCTTACCGGATCGGCGGGCTGGGCGGCCGCGGGCAGCGGCAGGCCGGCGAGCCCCAGGATCAGCCATGTACAAAGCAGCAGTTTTTTCATATGTGGACTCTATCGAGCGGATCGTCCCGGGAGCACAGGCGTTCTATTAGCCTAAGCGGGTAAACCCGCAGCCGCAGTTTACATCAGCCCGGACCGCTGTAGGAAGATATAACCTGCCGCAAACGTCGCAAACACCGCCGAGAGCAGGGTGGTCATCTGCAGCAGGTCCACCGCCTCGGCGTGGGCATCGGGGACCAGCGGGTCGGCGACCCAGCGCATCAGCACCCATAAGCCCGCCGCAAACGGGCACAAGGCGACGGTCCAGCGCAGAGGGATGCGGGGGTCAAAGAAATAAAAGAACCCCAGAAAAAGCAGCGACTCACCAACCAAAAAACCCAGAGCGATCTTTGGCCACGACCTTGAATTAGCTTCTTCCATCGGGATCGGCCCGAACAGTTTTAGGCCACGGAGGCGTACCGCGGATCATCGGTCAGGTACTGCGCGCCGTGGCATCAGCATCATTAAGACTTAAGCGTAGACACTTCGCTCTGAATCTGGAAATCTGCTCATTCAGGCCTCGGCCGGTGAATGCAGACCCGTCGCGAGTTCACGGGTGAAGGACTCGGCGGTTTGGCCCGGGTCGTCTTGAGTCTCGTGGAGCCGACGGACCATGGCCGAGCCAACGATGGCCGCGTCGGCCACCGCGACCACGTCGTGGACCTGCTCAGGCCCGGAGATGCCGAACCCGACCGCCATCGGCGCGTCGGTGGCCTGCCGCAATTCGGCCAGCCGTGCGGGCAACTCGGGGGGCAGCGCGGATCGCTCGCCGGTGATGCCCTTGCTCGAAACGACATAGACAAAACCGGTGCTCGCGGCGGCGATCTGCCGGGCCCGGTCGATCGGCGTGGTCGGGGCGATCAGCATGCTTAGGATCAGCCCCTGCTCGCTGACCGCCGCCTTCGCCGCGTCGGCCTCCTCGATCGGCAGGTCGGGGAAAATAAACCCATCAAAGCCCGCCTGCTTGGCGTCACGCACGAACGCATCCAGCCCCATGCGATAGACGATCGAGTAGCTGACCATCGCTACCAGGCCCAAGGCTGTTTTGGGGCGCAGGTCGGCGATGGTCTCAAAGACCTGACCGACTTTGACCCCCGCGTCGAGGGCTCGGGTCATCGACGCCTGGATCACCGGGCCATCGGCGATGGGGTCGGAAAACGGGATCCCGATCTCGCAGATGCTGGCGCCACCCCGCTCAAGCGCGGGGACCACTTCTGTCGTGGCAGACAGGCCACCGTCCCCCGCGGTGATGAACGGCATCAGGGCTTTGCGGCGATTGGCTCTGAGGTCCGCGAAGATCCGGTCGATACGATTCATGGTGGAAGGATAGCACAGTTGCCGCTTGCGGCTTAGCGCTGTCCGGTCGTCTGCGCTAAGCCGCGAGCGGCTTCAGGTCTTGATACTCGTCGCCTGGTAGAACGCCACGGGCAGGTAGATCACCACCGGCAACCAAGCTGCCGTGATAGGGTTTAGTCCGCCGACCTGAAGCAGGACCAGGCCGCCCGCCCACGCCCCGACGGTCATCGCCGCGGCCCGTGACGAACCTGCCAGCAGGCTGCCGGGCACGCGGGTCAGGAAGAACGGCATCGCCATCAGCAGGATCAGGACACCCAGCACCAATGTGCTGAACCTACTCCAGACCAGTTGCGTCACCTGCGCACGACGGGACACGTCGAGCGCCATGTTCCCGCGCATCGATTCGAGCTTCTGGACCGACTGCAATCGTAGATACAGCGATTCCTGCCGGACGATCAAGACCTCCGGCGACAACTCACTGGGGTACACGCGGATCGGCTGGCCGGTCAGGGCGTCGGGGGCCACGTCCGTGCCTGCCGGGGCGTACACCCGGGCATCGGCCGACAGCCTCCAGGCATCAGCCGTCGGGTCCCACCGGGCCTTGTCCGCCCGGATCATGCGCGTCTGTCGGCCCTCCGTATCGCGCTCGATCACCCGCATCTGGGTCAGGGTTCGGTCCTCGGCCCTGAACGAGGCCGCGCTCAGCAGCGCCCCCTCTCCGTCACGGGCGTAGTGCACCGGTTTCTCGCGGATGGTCGGCTCACCCAGCTGGGGCTTGGGTCTGACGATCTTCTCCGCCAGCGGCGGGATCATCAGCTCCTGGACCGGCAGCACCAGCAGGTTCAGGACAAACCCCGCGATCAGGATCGGCGCCGCGACACGGTACAGGCTGACCCCACCGGCCATGATCGCCGTCAGCTCTCGATTGCGTTGGAGCTGGGTGATCGTAAAGCCCATCGCCGCGACAACGATCAGCCCGGACATGGCGGTGTACACCAGCATCATGGCCGGGACGTAGTAGTCCATCATCACCCACAGCAGGGCGGGGAGGAAGCCGCCGCGGTTGTCGGCCTGCTTGCGCGCCGCTTCGAGGAACTCGTCGAGGTCGACGATCAGGTCGATCAGGATATACAGACCCATCAGGACCACCGCGAGGATGACGAAGTTCACGACAAACTGCTTGATGATGTAGCGGTCCAGCGTGGTCATATGGAGCTAGTTCCTCGACACCTTGAGGTAGAGGCGGGTGACAAAAAACAGCGTGATCAGGTTGCCGCCCCACAGCACGGCCAGGCCCATGAAGTGGTCGGTGTTGATGCCTTCACGCAGGTACTTCGGATCCAGGTCGCCGGCGAGGTTCTGCCCGGCATAGACCATGAGGAGGGTCAGGATCGCCAACAGGAAGGACCAGAAAAACACGACCAGCGCCGTCTTGCCCCGCAGCCGAAGCGACATCAATGCCCCCAGCAAGAGCAGCAGCAGGCAGGCCACGGCCGAGGCCGCCCGGGCGTGGACCTGGGCGTTGATGTTCAGGGTCAGCCCCATGATGTGGTAGGCGAGCATGCCGCGGGCGGCGTTGACGGCCTCGACCTCACGAAACTCGGGCCGCTTGGCTAACTCACCCAGTTCCACGGCCGACATCTGCTCAACCTCCGGGCCCAGCAGCGGCTCGGGCCAGCCCATCGCGGCGAATTCGTGGCGCGTCTCGTTGATCGCGACGCTGCCGCCCACCAGTTCACGGACGGTGAGGTCCTCAAGGAGGATCAGCGCTTCGGGCTCGCTGCTGAAGGCCCCGGTCTGGATCACCACCTCGCCCCGTGCGGCGGTGAACTGCACGCGCGCGTTCTCCGAGCGCAGGTCGTTGTTGTACTGCTCGATGGTGACCGGGGTCTGGCCGTCGGACAGCAGGCGAAGCGTCCCGTCAATCTCCTCGACGCGGGGGGCGATGACCAGGTACTTCTCGTTGGGCAGACCTCCGTCCATCTGCACGGCCCGGCCGGCGGCAAGCCCGTCGTGGATCAGCAGGCGCAGCTTCTGCTCGGCGATGGTCATCGCCAGGTCCTTCATCGCCTCCTGCACCATGTCGAACTGCTCGGGGTTGCGCTTCAGGGCCAAGAGCTGCTGGAAGGAAAAGAACACCGCCTCATCGCTCATCGGGTTGGGCAGGGGCCAGCGGGCATACTCGACCCGGCCGGACTGGAACAACTCGCTCTGCAGTTCGTTGGTAGACGAGTCGTAGTAGACCGCGTCCTGCATGGACAGGGAGATGTACGCGCGGTCGCTGGTACGGTCGCGGATCAGCATCGCCTTGGCCAGGCGGGCGGTGGTGCTGTTGATGCTCGTGCCGGTGGCCCGGTCGTACTGGCCAAAGGCGATGCCGCGAAGCACGATCTCCTGCTCGGGGATGAGCTGATCGGCTTCACCGATAGGGTTCTCGAATGCCTCCTGGTCCGAACCGACCGGGCGGGTTTCGGCGCGGTCGGCGTACAGCACAAAACCCGCATCTTCGAAGATGTAAGGCTGGCCCTGATTCAGTCTCGCCACCAGGATGCCTAGTACATCGCCCTCGACCGTCCGCTTGGCCTGCTTCCAGAACCCCGGCACGACCGTGTTGCTCAAAAACAGCATCGCGACCAGCAGGATCAGCCCCAGCCCAAACACCGGCATCAGGATCGTGCGGTAGCTGAGCCCCCCGGCCCGGCAGGCCAGGACCTCGTTGTCCGAGACCAGTCGGCTAAATGTCAACGTCGCCGCGAAGGCCCCGGCGAAAGGCAGCGCAAAACCCAAAACTGTCGGCATCGTGTAGATCACAAACTTGACCACCGACACCGGGCCCAGCAGCCCCTCGCTCAGCGGCTGGACCGCCGCCCCAAAGCTCAGCACCACCACCATCACCGAGGTGGTCAGCAACAGCACCTTCAGCATGTCCTTCAGGATGTAGCGGTAGAGCGTCCAGGGCATAACACGGCGGCCTTGCTCGGCCGGTTCGTCGGCTAAATCGCCTTGCGTTGCATCGTCATCAGCTTCCGGACCCCCTTGCCCGCCAGGTCGAGCAGGGCATCGAGCTGGTCGCGGCTGAAGGTGCCTTTCTCGCCGGTCCCCTGGACCTCGATGTAGTTGCCGTTGCTGTCCATCGCGACGTTCATATCGACCTCGGCCGCGACATCCAGCGGGTAGTCCAGGTCCAGCGTCGGGGTGCCCTCGCAGATGCCGACGCTGATGGCGGCGACCGGCCCGAGGATCGGGTTGGTCTTGATCAGGCCTTCTGCCCGTGCGTGCCTGATCGCCTGGGCCAGGGCGACAAAGCCGCCGGTGATCGCGGCGGTGCGGGTGCCCCCGTCGGCGCTCACCACGTCGCAGTCGACCGTCACCGCCAGGCCGGGCATCTTGTCCAGGTCGACCGCGGCGCGGAGGACCCGGCCGATGAGCCGTTGGATCTCGGTGGACCGGCCGTCGGCACCCCGGCGTTTGCGGTCGGGCGTCGAGCCGGGCAGCATCGCGTACTCGGCGGTGACCCAGCCGTGGACCGGGTCTCCGTTCTCGTCGCACTTGATCCAGCGCGGGGTCTTGGATGCGATGCTGGCGGTGCAGAGCACGCGGGTCTGGCCCATCGTGATCATCACGCTGCCGGCGGCGTTGGTCGGGAAGGCGGCGATCGTCGTCGGGCGGAGCTGGTTGGCTTTGCGTGCGGGCATAAGCAGAGTTTAGCGGCTGGGGCAGATGTATACTCAGTTGATGCTGCCTTTAACTGCAAAGCGTTTGGGCCTGTTGCTGGTCTTGCTGACCCTTGGCTGCCAGCGCCCCCCGATGCTTGTGCCCACGATGTTCGAGCAGGGGGCGGTTGATGCGTTCTATGACCTGGACCAGGCCGAACGCAGCGCAACGGTGACCTTGTTTTACGCCACCGACCGACGGTCCGATGCCGGGGGGGGCAACTGGCAGAGCTACGGCCGAAACCGCTCGGGCCAGCTCGACATCGGCACTGTACAGCTCGACTTTGGCCCCGGCGGCGCCGCGGGCTGGCCACAACTGGCCACGCTCACCTCGGGCCGGCCCAAGGCCCAGCGCTACAACCCCAACCCCGTCGCGACCTACCGCTACGGCGAGCTCTACCTCACCCAGCACACACCGGATCAAGCAACGGGGCGACCCGCCCGAGCCAACGAGCCGAACGAGGCCTCAGAGCGGTTTATCCAGGAGCTGGCCTCCGCCGTCGATGCATCGGCCGGCAAAGAGATCACCATCTATATCCACGGGTTCAAGAACGGATTTGAAGAGGCGTTGAAAACCGCCGCCGAGTACGACCTCTATACCGCCGACCTTGGCCCATTCATTTGTTATTCCTGGCCAAGCTACAACAGCAAATGGGAGTACAGCCACGACCGGGACTCGGTCCGGTACACCTCCTCGCACGCCCGTCTATTGATCGAGTTTCTTGAATCACAAATCCGGTCGGGCAAGCTGCGGGCTGAGCGAATTAACTTCATCGCCCACAGTTCCGGGGCCGAGGTCGTCGGCTCGGTCCTGCGCGAACTGGCGTTGCTGAGCCGCGATGCCTCGGCCTCTGAAAGGCGGGAGCGCTTCCGGATCGGTGCCGTGCTGCTCATCGCCCCGGACGTCAGCACCGATGTCGCCCGGGAGCGCCTGCTTAAGGAAGACCTCGAAGGGTTGTACGAGCAGATCGTGGTCTACAGCTCGACACGCGACCGCGCCCTGTTCTGGGCGTCACGATTTCTTTACCGCACGACCCGACTCGGCTCGATAGGCGAGACCGATCTGACCGAAAACGACCGACGATGGCTCGCCCGTGATCCCAGCCTCCAGATCATCAATGTTGATGGCCAGCCCAGCCACGACTTGTTCATGCATTCTCACCACCGCTACTCGCCCGCAACCGCCAGTGACATGATTCTCTGCCTCCGCAGCGACCTGACACCACCCGAGCGCGGCCTGGTCCGGGACGACGGCAACTTGATTTGGCGGTTTGCCGACGACTACCCGTCCCGAGTGACCGAGGCGGCAAAACGGGTCTACCCTCTCCTCGAAACGGATGATTGACCCGTCTTCGATAGCCGTATCGAAGGATGACGCCCACCATCTCACCCACCGAGCCGATCACCCATCAACCCTTATCATGCCCGGATGATCGACACGCACTGCCATCTGACCTATCCCGGCCTGCACGAGCAGGTCGAGCGAGTCATCGCCGACGCCCGGGCCGCCGGTGTCGACCGGATGATCAGCGTCGGCACCACGCCCGCCGACGCCGCCAAGGCACGCGCCCTCGCCGCCCGGTTCCCCGGTGTCTATTTCGCCGCCGGCCTGCACCCGCACTACGCGGAGAAGTTCCCCGATGACCGTGCGCTGCTTGATGCCCTCCGCGACCAGCTCGCCGACCCGCGCTGCGTTGCGATTGGTGAGATGGGCCTGGACCGCCACTACCCCGACCCGCCGATGCCTGTGCAACGGCGCGCCCTGCAGTGGCAGCTCGAACTGGCACAGGAAGACCCCTATCGAGACAAGCCGGTCATCATCCATAACCGCGAGGCGACCGACGACACACTCGCCATGCTTAAGCAATCAAGCGTCCTGCCGACGCGATTCGTGTTCCACTGCTTCACCGGCAGCGCCGCCGAGCTCGAAGCCATCCTCGACTTCGGCGCCCATCTCTCCCTGACCGGCATCGTCACCTTCAAGTCCGCCGCCGACCTCGCCGCCGCCAGCGACGCGATCCCGCTCGATCGCCTGATGATCGAGACCGACGCGCCTTACCTCACGCCCGAGCCGCACCGCAAGGTCAGGCCGAACCAGCCGAAGTTTGTCGCCGACGTCGCCCGCTTCCTCGCCCGGCGGCGGAGCATGTCGCTGGCGGATTTCACTGCCGCGGTGGATGCAAACGCCGAGCGGTTCTTCAATCTTTAGCCCGGCATACCCCAAGGCCAGAGCATCTCCAAACCTGAATCCAAACAAATTCCGAAAAAACATTAAACATACACCTTGACGAAAACCAAACAGACAGTATTGTAGGACAGTCCTACAAAAACCCAAACAGGGCCTCGGCCCGGGAGACGCTACGATGGTTACTGCCGCAACCGCTCAACCAACCCGATCCAGCCTCAACGGGACGAAGAAATCCGGAAAAGCACAAGGAAAGACCATGGGCAAGAACGCCACCGCACCGAGTAAATCCGTCGCCGAGGTCGGCCCCGACGCCGCCGCACGCCGAAAGGCCCTGGACCAGGCGGTCAGCCAGATCGAGCGGTCCTTCGGCAAGGGCTCGATCATGAAGCTGGACGACGACCCCACGCTTATTCCCCCGGGGATCTCGACCGGGGCCGTCTCCTTGGACCTGGCCCTGGGCGGGCGTGGCATCCCCACCGGGCGGGTGATCGAGATCTTCGGCCCCGAGTCGTCGGGCAAGACGACCCTCTGCCTGCACCTGATCGCCAACGCCCAGAAGACCGGCGGGATGGCCGCGTTCATCGACGCCGAGCACGCCCTGGACCCGTCCTGGGCCCGCAAGCTCGGGGTCAACCTCGAAGACCTGCTCGTCTCCCAGCCCGACACCGGCGAGCAGGCCCTGGAGATCTGCGAGATGCTGGTCCGCTCGGGCGCGGTCAACCTGATCGTCGTCGACTCGGTCGCGGCCCTAATCCCTCGGGCCGAAATCGAGGGCGAGATGGGCGATAGCCACGTCGGCCTGCAAGCCCGCCTCATGTCCCAGGCCCTGCGGAAGCTGACCGGAGCGATCAACCGAAGCTCCTGCACCGTGGTGTTTATCAACCAGATCCGCGAGAAGATCGGCGTGATGTTCGGCAACCCCGAGACAACCCCCGGCGGACGAGCACTCAAGTTCTACGCCTCGGTCCGGGTTGATATCCGCCGGACCGCTTCCATCAAGGACGGCGACAAGGCTGTAGGCAACCGCACCCGCGCCCGGGTGGTAAAGAACAAGGTAGCCCCGCCATTCCGCCAGGCCGAGTTCGATATCATGTTCGACGAGGGTATCAGCGCCAGCGGTGACCTGATCGACATGGGGGTCGAAGAGGGCGTGGTCCAGAAGAGCGGGGCGTGGTTTAGCTTCGGCGAGGTCCGCCTGGGCCAGGGCCGGGAAAACGCCAAGACTTTCATCCGCGAGAACCAGGACCTGTTTGAAGAAATCCGCCAACTTGTGCTGGAGAAAAAGGGCGTACTCCCCAGTCAAGCCGCGGCCGGCGATGACCACAGCGAAGCCGAGGCCTAAGCGGGACCAGATGAGGGTTTTGGACCATGCGACAAGGTTGGCTCGTCTTCACCCTATTGACTTTGTTGATCGCGTGGCTTGGCCCGACGGCGGTCGCACAAGACAGCCGACCGCCCAATGTCATCTTTATCCTGGCCGACGACCTGGGCTACGGCGAACTGGGTTGTTACGGGCAAGAAAAGATCCGCACACCGCATCTCGATGCATTGGCGACAAGCGGTATACGCTTCACCGACGCATACACCGGCGCCCCGGTCTGTGCCCCCGCCCGTTGCGTACTCATGACCGGGGTCTCGCCGGCTAACGCGCAGGTCCGTGGCAACAAGGAAGTCGGCGGGTGGGGCCCAGACGAGCCCGAGGGCCAGTGGCCGATTACCGAGCAGACGACCACGGTCGCGGAACTGATGAAACAGGCCGGCTACGCGACCGGGGCCATGGGCAAGTGGGGCCTGGGCGGGCCGGGGTCGCAGGGCCACCCCAGCTACCAGGGGTTCGACCTGTTCTATGGCTACCTCTGCCAGCGCGTTGCGCACAACTTCTACCCGACCCATCTCTGGCACAACCACGACGTCGATATCCTCGACGGCAACCGCTACTTCAGAGCCCACCAGAAAATCGAAAGCGCCGAAGAAGGATTCGACCAGTTCTACGGCGAGGTGTACGCCGCCGACAAAATGCTGGAGCAGGCCCTGGGTTTCATCCGTAAGCACAAGGACCAGCCGTTCTTTCTTTACCTGCCGTTCTTAGAGCCGCACGTCGCGATGCAGCCGCCCCAGCAATGGGTGGACCGTTACCCCGAGGCCTGGGACGACAAGCCCTACCTAGGCCAGCGTGGATACCTCCCACACCCGCGTCCCCGCGCCGGGTATGCCGCGATGATCAGCGACCTGGACGAGCACGTCGGCGCGGTGGTCAAGCTTATCGATGCTCTGGGGCTGGGCGAAGATACGCTGATCGTGTTCACCTCAGACAACGGCCCGACCCACAATGTCGGCGGGGTGGAGACCGAGTTTTTTCGCTCGGCGGGGCCCTTGCGGGGTCGCAAGGGAAGCGTGTACGAAGGGGGGATCCGGGTGCCGATGATCGCACGCTGGGCCGGGCAGATCGAGCCTGGCCGGGTGACCCATCACCAGGTGTGCATGCAAGACCTGATGGCGACGCTGGCCGAACTGACCGGCGAGGACCTGCCCGCTGGCTGCGACGGCATCAGCTACCTTCCGACACTCACTGGCGAGGGCGAGCAGCAGCGGCACGCCTACCTCGCCTGGGAGTTCTACGGTTACGGCGGACAGAAGGCCGTTCGTTTCGGAGATTGGAAAGCGGTGCAGACCAACGTTCACAGGGGCAACACCGCGATCCAGCTCTACAACCTTTCCGAGGACCTGGGCGAGACAACCAACCTGGCCGACCAACACCCCGATCTAATCGAGAAGGCCAGTGAGATTTTCGCCAACGACCGTACCCGCAACGCGAACTTCCCCATGCGGCTGTACGACGAGCAGTAGAATGATCGGGTAGTAGAGAGGGTGTATCCCAGATACAATGTTGATGTTTTGGCCCTAAACTTCACCCTTCCTTCATGAGCAAGCCTGACGAAGACTGGTTCGCCTGCCCCAACTGTGGTGAAGAAGTGCCCACCAACGCCCTGTCGTGTCCCGCTTGCGGTTCGGACGACGAGACCGGCTGGTCCGAGGAGGCGGCCTACGACGACCTTGACCTGCCAGCCTACGCGGATGATGAGCAGCCGGCCGGCGCGGGCCGGGGTTGGCGGGGTGTGTATGCCTGGGTCGTCGCCCCTTTGATCATTGTTTTCCTGCTCTGGGCATTGTTGTAAAGACAGTGTATGAAATCAATGCCGATCACAACGGTCTGCGCTTCGCCTTGACCGCTACCCGTCGATTGTTTGCTCCCTGGCAACCTGGCGACGGTCGTGCCGCCAGACCGTAAACGCATAGGCGTGGCGGCCGTCGGCTGGGTGGTTCTCCAAAAGAATTGATTCCCAACCCGTGAAATCGAACGCGGGGAGGAAGCTGTCCCCATCAACCTCGGTGTGGACGACGGTTTCGTAGACCCGGTCGGCGATAGGCATGGCCCGCTCGAAGAGCCGGACGCCGCCGATCACAAAAACCTCGTCGCTCTCGCGCCGGGCCAGCGTCAGTGCATCCTCAAGCGATCCACAAACGCCGACGCCCTGGGCCGGCCGGTATGCGGGGTTCCGGGTCACCACGAGGTTGAGCCGACCGGGCAACGCTGATTCGTGGTCTTCGTAGGTCTTGCGGCCCATGATGATCGGCCGGCCCATGGTGGTCCGCTTGAAGTGGGCAAAGTCGTCCGGCAGCCGCCAGGGGATCCGGCCGGCCTTGCCGATGCAGTGGTTCTCTGAGCGGGCGTAAATCAGTGAAAGCATGGCATTAACTACGAAGGCACGAAGAACACGAAGTCAACTCAAAGGCGAAGTTCTTCGTGGGCTTCGTGCCTTGGTGGTTCAATCCTCTATACCGCCACCGTGGCTTTGATATGCGGGTGGGGGTCGTAGTTCAGCAGCTCGAAGTCCTCGAAGCGGAACGCGAACAGGTCACGGACCGCCGGGTTGATCCGCATCGTCGGCAGCTCGCGCGGCTGGCGGGCGAGCTGCTCGCGCGCCTGATCGAGGTGGTTGTCGTAGAGGTGCGCATCACCAAGCGTATGCACGAACTCGCCGGGCTTGAGGCCGCTGACCTGCGCGATCATCATCGTCAGCAGGGCGTAGCTGGCGATGTTAAACGGCACACCGAGGAAGATGTCCGCGCTGCGCTGGTAGAGCTGGCAGCTCAGCCGGCCCTCGGCGACGTAGAACTGGAAGAACGCGTGGCAGGGCGGCAGGGCCATCTGCTCGATCATCCCCGGGTTCCAGGCGCAGACGATGTGTCGTCGTGAGTCGGGGTTGTCCCGGATCGAATCGAGGACGTTGCGGACCTGGTCCACGCTGCCGTCACACGCAACGGTGCCGTCGGGGTTGACAACGGATTGAGGGAAGCTGCGCCACTGGTAGCCATAGACCGGGCCGAGCTCGCCGGTGTCGGGGTCGGCCCACTCGTCCCAGATCCGCACGCCGTTGGCCTTGAGGTAGGCGACGTTGGTATCGCCGGCAAGGAACCAGAGCAGCTCGTGGATGATCGACTTGAGGTGCAGCTTCTTGGTTGTGACGCAGGGGAAGCCGGCCTCAAGGTCGAAGCGCATCTGGTGGCCGAAGATCGAGCGGGTGCCGGTGCCGGTGCGGTCGGCCTTGGGCGTGCCGTGATCGAGCACATGCTGCATGAGGTCGAGGTACTGCCGCATGAGGGTAGTGTATCGGCTTGGTTGGACAACGGCCCGTGCCTGCCATCTTCGACTGGTTATGCCTGCACACCTTGGGCCCGCGGGTTAGACTAAAGAAGATGACGCTGCTGCTCGCCGAATCATCCTTCAATCACTACGCCGCGCTGGGCGTGCTGCTGCTCATGGCCATTGGCTTTGGCGTGGGCAACGTCGTGATCACGACCTTCCTCGGCCCTTCCCGCAAGGGCGAGGTCAAGGGCACGGTCTACGAGTCGGGGATGGAGCCGATCGGCTCGGCCCGGCGGCGTTTTAACGTGCGGTTCTACATCGTCGCGATGACGTTCCTGCTCTTCGACGTCGAGATCGTCTTCCTCTACCCCTGGGCGGTGACCTTCCCTGCGTTGGGCGGGGTAGAGGGCCAGGAACTGACGCCGTTGTTCCTGGCCCGGATGCTGTTCTTCGTGCTCACGACGGTGATCGCCTTCGTGTACGCCTGGCGCAAGGGCGTCTTCCGCTACGACTGATCGGTCCTTTGCCGGGCCAGCGCTCTACTGATGCCAGGTGTCGGTCGCGTTTACGGGCTGCGAAGGTTCCACCCGCCCCAGTACAGGCCGAGGTCCTTGACGATCTGCCGGAACGGGTCGAAGCTGATCGGGGGGCTTTTGGCACCGGTGCAGGGTGGCTCGCCTCGGAGGTGCTGTAATGCGGCGACGCCGTCCTCGACATGATCGAGCGTGTTGCGGACGCGCTCGACCTCCGGGTTGCGCTTGATCAGCTCGGCGTGGCCCGGGTCGTCTTCGACCAGGAGGAAGTGGACCAGATCTTCCGTGTTCATGTCATATTCCTCATACGCACGTTTTCATCTTACCGCACGCCGATCAGGCACTGGGGATGAAGACCTTGAAACAGCTGCCTTCGCCGGGTATAGATTCGACCCAGGCCCGGCCGCCGTGAAGTTCCGCCGCCTTCTGGACCGAGGCCAGCCCGACCCCGGTCCCGGCCTTCCGCCGGCTAAGCCGCTCGAAGGCCTTGAAGATCCGCTCGTGATACTTCGGGTCGATACCCGGCCCCTGGTCACGAACATACAGCAACGTGCCACGCGGGTTGGCCTGCGGCACACTGCCGACCTCGATCACCTTGTCGGGCTCGTCGCAGCCGTAGCGGATCGCGTTATCCACTAGGTTGTATAGCACCCGCATGACCGCGTGGGGATCGGCGACCGGGCGCGCAAGCGGCTCGGCCTTGACCAGCCGCGCAGCGTGCTTTTTAAGCTCGATCTCGAAGTCGTCCTGGAGCTTGTCGATGATCTCGTGCAGGTCCAACGCCGAAAGGCTCAGCCCATCGCGGCCCATTCGGCTTAGGGCGAGCAGGTCGTCGATCACGGCACTCATTCCGTCGGTCGCGTCGGCGATCCGGTTCATGTCATGGGCGATACGATCTTGGTCACCCGCCTCGAGGTCTGTCTTAAGAAGCCCCACAAACCCCTTCACCGTGACCAGCGGGGACTTGAGTTCGTGCGAGGTCGCGTAGACCAGGGACTGGAGCTCCTCGTTCTTCTCGAGCATCTTCTGGTGGGCCTGCTTGAGGTCCGTGATGTCGTAGTGGATGCCGACGATCCGTTCGGGCTTGCCCTGGGTGTCATTGACCATGCGTGCCCGGCTCTCGATCCAGACCCAATGGCCATCGGCATGCCGGAGCCTGAACTGCGCGCTGTAGAGCGTGATCTTGCCGCCGCGGAACTGCCGGAGGCCGTCCAGGACCCGTTCCCGGTCGTCGGGGTGGATCAGATCAGCCAATCCCTCGATCGTCTGTGGCATCTCCTCGGCGTCGTGCCCAAGCCGAACGAACCAGTGCGAGACCGTCATCCGGTTTTCGCCCAGGTCGAACTCCCAGAACGAGAGGCTCGGGAAATCGAAGGCCAGGCCCGACCGTGCCTGCACCGTTGCGCGTTCGCGCTCGTCGTCGGCCGTTGGCTTGCTCACTCGGCCACCCCGCCGGGATCGACGGCCGCGC
Source organism: Planctomycetota bacterium (assembly GCA_038749735.1). Taxonomy (GTDB): domain Bacteria; phylum Planctomycetota; class Phycisphaerae; order Phycisphaerales; family Phycisphaeraceae; genus JAHQVV01. Next base: position 9,670 of record JBCDHS010000042.1, on the reverse strand, counting down.
GTGGGACGGTCGGGCCGGCATAGGACCAGGCGATCTCGGCAAACTGGCCAAACGCCCATTCTGCGGCCTGCCCGCCGGCACGCTCATCGTCCGCCGACTCAAAGCCGCTGAGGTAGTCCAAAAAGCTTGGCCAGACCCGCTTCTCGTGTTCTTTCGACAGCAGCGTAAAAAACGCCATGGGCCAATCACCCCGCCCATGCTCCACCACCGCCTTGCGGATCAGCGCCGCCCCCATCGCCGAACCCAGGACGACGTAGCAGGCCCCCGCCGCGGCCGCGGAAGATCGGTCCAACGCCACGCGTTCTACTCGGACAAGGTGAGACGCTCCCCCAACCACACCAATAGCCTCGCAGTCCGCCTCCAACGCCAACCGGCGACGATCGATCGATGCGACAAAGCGTTCGATCGCGTGCTCGGTCTGATCGCCCAAACACCGCGCAAGCTGCTGCGAGACGCACTGGTACCAGATGGCCTGCGTGCCCAGCCACTCGGCGTAGCCTGGCCGGCCGGACACGATGCGCCTCAACGGGAACACCGCTTCTGCGCGTTGGTGGGCCTCTTGGGTCAGTTGTCGGAGAACGGTGCGCAATTCAACCCCACGACGACCAAGAGGGAGAATAAAACCTGCATGTAGCCTGCAGCACGGTATGAATTTACTACACCACAGAAGCCACATGCCGTCAACCCGCAATACAGCGCGATGCGACACATATGCCTCAGAGCCGACGATCCAGTTCAACGACCCAGGCCGGTGTATGCTCCAGGTACTGGCGTAGACAGGCCCGACGCGAAAAGTAGTACCACGCCATCAGCCCCTGCATCCCCACGCCCAGCACCAGCAACGCGCCATACGCCGCGATCGTCGCCAGCAAGATCAGTTCCTTGACCGGCTCGAGCATCGCTCCGAGCTCAGGGGTCTGAGCGATCTGGTCGGCATAGGGGGCCGGTCCATAAACGGCCTTTGCGAGCTGGTAAACACAGTACGCCGCGATCAGCCCACAGAACCCGAGTTGGTTCCAGCCCAGCGTAGCGGGCCCGCGCAGGTCCAGGGCCCTGATCCGCCTCCTGCCCCGGCTTTCGTTCCACGCCAAAACCCCGAAACTCGCCACCGCGATCAACGATATCGGGCTGAACAGCGCGGCCAACAGTGAACAACCCGACATCGCGACGAACGTCCAGGTATTGAACGCGGCGATGCCCGACGCGCGGTTCAGTTTCTTCCGCCGCTGCTTCGCTTCGGCCAATACACGCATATCTTCCGGAGACAGCGGGCCGCTTGGTGCCGCGACGGCTTCGGGCCGGGCCGGTGTCGATGGGGCAGGGATGGCAAGGGCGGGGCTCACGCGCACCTTATCGGCCCTCCAGCCGGCCGACTTGTCCGGCTACGAACAAGTCGGCGCAAGTACAATCGTGCCGATCGATACAACCCCGCCTGGTTTGCGCGATACACGATCTTGAGCGATCCACCCCCCAGCCCTGACGCCCCGGTGTTTGACGATCGCGGCCGACTCGTTTCCCCACGCTATGACGACATCTACTTCTCCGCCGGGGACGGGCTGGCAGAGACCCGGCACGTGTTTCTTCAGGGCAACCATCTCGCCGAGCGGTTTGCGTCGATAGCGCCGGGGTCGGCCTTCACCATCGGCGAGACCGGCTTCGGCACCGGGCTGAACTTCCTCGCGGCATGGCAGCTGTTTGCTCAGCACGCGCCGGCCGATACGCGGCTGGAGTTCGTCTCGGTTGAAGGCTCGCCGTTGGATTCGGACACCATGCGGCGTGCGCTGTCGCCCTGGGCTGAGCTCGGTGGTTCTCGCGAATCGCTGCTGCAGCAATGGGGCCCGATCTGGCGGGGCATGCACCGGTTCAGATTGGAGCGCGGCCGTGTCCGGCTAACGCTGCTCGTGGGTGAAGCGGCCCAAGCGCTGTCGTCGATCGATGCCGGCGTCGACGCGTGGTTTATGGATGGCTTTGCACCGGCTCGTAACCCGGCGATGTGGTCCGAAGCGGTCTTCCAAGAGGTCGGACGCCTGTCCGCAACAGGTGCCACGCTGGCGACCTATACCGCCGCGGGGTTTGTGCGCCGCGGGCTTGAGACCGTCGGCTTTGCCATCGATAAACGGCCGGGCTTCGGCACCAAGCGGGACATGACGGCGGGTCGGTATACGCAACGGGCCAACCGCCCGGGCACATGTGATCAGGTGATGGTCATCGGCGCCTCGTTGGCCGGCGCATTTGTGGCACGGTCACTGGCCGAGCGGGGGACTGCGGTCACGGTCGTCGAACGCCAGACGCGGGTTGACGGCGAGCTGCCTAGCCTGGCTCCGCGCATCGCGGTGTTGCAGCCGAAGATCAGCGACATCGATGACCCGGTGGGGCATTGGCTGCGTGAGGGCTACGCCTTTGTCGAGCGTTGGCTCTCCGCGGATCAGGAACTGGCAGAACGAGCAGGGTGGCACCGCTGCGGTTCGTTTCAAACCAGGCCCGCAGACCGCAGCGCCCTAAGCCTGAAGCACATGAAGCGGCTGAAGCGGTTTTACGAGCAGTTTGTCGGAACCGGTTTATGCCGCTGGGTCGAGCCAGAAGCCACCGAGTCCGAGGTCGGGTTGCCCCTGCCCAACGGCGGGCTGTTGATTGAACGGGCGGGTCTGCTTCGGCCGGCGGGCTTGTGTGCGGCGCTACTCGAGCACCCGAAGATTCAGGTGCGTGATGGGGTCGCCGTTGAGGCGCTGCATCAAGGCCATACCACCTGGTTGGTGCGCCAGTCGGATGGTGCTGAGCACGAAGCACGCTCGGTGGTTCTGGCCAATGCGTATGAAGCCTTGCGTTTGCAGCCCGCCGCCAATTTACGCCTTAAGCCCGTGCGCGGGCAGGTCACGCTTCTCGATGCAGGTACGCAGTCGGGGGAGCTGGCCCGACTCAAGCGGGCAATGTTCTATCGGGGTTATCTGCTACCGGCTTACCGCGGTGTCCAAACCCTCGGCGCTTCGTTCGTGCCCGGTGATACCGGTGTGGACTGGCGTCACGCGGAACATGTTGCGGGATGTGAAAATCTGAAGTATGTGTTGCGAGACAAATCCGTGGTTGGTGAATCCGATCGGGTCAGTGCATTCGATACGGTGCAGGGCTGGGCCGCATTGCGCACCACCACGCCCAACCACCGCTGCTACGCCAAACCGATTGGATTGGGCCTGTACGCCTCTCTCGGCCACGGCTCGCACGGCATCGCCTCTGCGGCCGCCGCGGGCGAGCACATCGCATCGCTAATCACCGGCGGTACACGAGCACGAAAGAGCTAGCGAAATTTCTTCTTGCGCTTCTTTCCTGCCTTGGTCCCCGGCGTCCCTGGCTTGGCCTTCTTTGAGGTCTTCTTGCTCAGGCGCACCTTATCCATCGCCGGCGCCGCTTTGACTTCGGCAAGCGTGTCACGGATCGACGCGGCCTTCTCAAACTCCAGCCCCTGGGCCGCTTCGAGCATCTGCTTCTCCAACGCGCCGATCAACTCGGCCCGGTCGTACTCCTGCTCGTCGCCGGACAGCGCCGCCTTGGCCGTCTTCCGCGCCCGCAACTCCAGCTCGATGCCCTTGCGGATCGCTTTCTGGATGGTCTTGGGCGTGATGCCGTGCTCGTCGTTATAGGCCAGCTGCCTGGCACGGCGACGCTCGGTCTCATCCAGCGCGACCCGCATCGCCGGCGTCACCTCGTCGGCGTACATCACCACAAACGCGTTGACGTTACGCGCCGCACGACCGATCTGCTGGATCAGCGACGTGCCGCTACGCAAGAACCCCGTCTTGTCCGCGTCCATGATGGCAACAAAAGAAACCTCCGGCAGGTCAAGCCCCTCCCGCAACAGGTTCACCCCCACCAGCACATCGAACTGACCCTCACGCAGCTCCCGCAGGATCGTCACGCGGTCCAGTGTCTCGATATCGCTGTGCAAGTACCGGCACTTGATCTCCTGGTCCTTGAGGAACTTGCTCAGGTCCTCGGCCAGCCGCTTGGTCAGTGTGGTAACTAGGGTCCGCTCACCCTTGTCGATCCGCTGCTTGACCATCTCCAGCAGGTCGGGTACCTGGCCGTCCGCCGGGCGCACCTCGATCACCGGATCGACGAGCCCCGTCGGGCGGATAATCTGTTCCACGACCGTGCCCTGGGTCTTCTCTAACTCATACGGCCCGGGGGTCGCGCTGACGAAGACGACCTGCTGCCAGAGGCCCTCGACCTCATCAAACTTCAACGGCCGGTTATCCAACGCCGAGGGCAGGCGGAAGCCGTGCTCGACGAGCGTTTTCTTGCGCATCTGGTCGCCGTGGTACATCGCCCCGATCTGCGGGATGGTGACGTGGCTCTCGTCGATGATCATCAGCCACTTGCCCGCCTCCGAGACACGGAAGAAGTCCATGAGGGTATAGGGCCTACTCCCGGGGTCCCGGCCGTCAAAGTGGCGGGAGTAGTTCTCGATCCCCGAGCAGAAGCCGACCTCTTCGAGCATCTCCAAGTCGTACTTGGTCCGGGCCTGAAGCCTCTGGGCCTCCAGGAGCTTGCCCTCGGTCCGCAGCTCGGTGACACGCTGGGCGAGCTCGGCCTTGATCTGCTCGATCGCGGTCTTCTGCTGGTCCTCGGCGAGGACATACTGCACCGCGGGGTAGATGTCGATGCGCCGGTCGTTGGCCAGCAGCTCGCCGGTTGTCGGGTTGATCAGCGCGAGCGACTCGACCTCGTCGCCGAACAGCTCGATGCGGAAGGCGTATTCCTCGGCCGCGGGGACGATCTCGATCACGTCGCCCCGCACCCGGAACTTGCCCCGGGCCAACTCGTACTGGCTCCGTTGGTACTGGAGGTCGGCGAGCTTATAGAGGAAAGCTCGCCGGTCGATCTGCTGACCGACCTCGATCGTCGCGACCGATTTCTTGTACTCCATCGGCGAGCCCAGGCCGAAGATACACGACACCGAGGCGACGACGATGACATCATTTCGGGAGACCAGGTTGGTCGTCGCCGCCATGCGCAGCCGGTCCAGGTCGTCGTTGCGCGACGAGTCCTTCTCGATATAGATATCCCGCTGGGGGATGTAGGCCTCGGGCTGGTAGTAGTCGTAGTACGAGACGAAGTAGCTCACCGCGTTGTTGGGGAACAGCTCCTTCATCTCCTCGTAGAGCTGGGCGGCCAGGGTCTTGTTGTGGCTGATGATCAGGGTGGGCATCCCGGCCCGGGCGATGGTATGGGCCATCGTGAAGGTCTTGCCCGTGCCGGTCGCGCCCAGCAGCGTCTGGTACTTCGCGTCGGCCTCCAGGCCGTCTGACAACTGCTCGATGGCCGCGGGCTGGTCGCCGGTCGGCTGGAAGTCTGAGACGAGTTGGAAAGGCCGATCATGATCCACGACCGCATTGTATCTAGGCCAAGCGCAACGGATCGGTATCACGATGCCATCAGGCCCACGCGCCTACAGTACGGCATGGCCGAGCACACCTACGACAAGTCTTCAGTCATCGATGCCCCGTGCCGGTTTGTCTGGGACTGGCACCTTCGGCCCGGCGCGCTGGCCCGGCTCAACCCGCCCTGGGTCGAGGTTGAGTTCCACAAGGCAGAAGGTGTCCACGACGGCGCCAGGGTCGAGCTCTACCCCAAGATTGGGCCATGCAAAGTGAAATGGGTCGCGGAGCACAAGGACTACGTCGAGGGTAGACAGTTCCACGACTCAACCGTGCAAGGCCCGATGAGCAAGTGGGAGCACACCCACAAGTTCGACCCGGCCCAGGGCGAGGACGAAACCACCGCGCCGATGCGGATGACCGATCACGTGGTGTACACCATGCCGATGGGGCCGCTCGGTTCGGTTGCGCACGGCCTTTTCGCTGAGCGTGATATCCGACGGATGTTCGACTACCGCCACCGCCTGCTGGCCGACGATATCACCGATCACTGGGCCGACCGTGATAAGTCGAAACTGACTGTCGCGGTGTCCGGCAGCACCGGCCTGGTCGGTCAGTCACTGACCGACTTCCTGACGACCGGCGGCCACTGTGTACGCCCGATACGCCGCAGCGGGGCGCGTCAGGGTGCGATCGGATGGGATACCACGAATCATCTCGTCGATCGCGAAGCGATGGAAGGGTGCAACGCCGTGGTCCACCTCGCCGGCGAGTCGAGTATGGGCCGGTGGACCGACGCAAAGAAGCGGCGGGTCCACGACAGCCGGGTCGATGGCACCCGCGCCGTCAGCGAGGCCATCGCGAAGATGCAGCACAAGCCTGATGTCCTTGTCTGTGCCTCGGCGATCGGTTTTTATGGCGAGCGTGGCGACGAGGAACTCACCGAGCAGAGCGCGGCGGGCGACGGCTTCATGCCCGAGGTGTGCAAGGCCTGGGAAGGTGCCTGCCAGCCCGCGCGGGACGCCGGGGTCCGGGTGGTCAACCTGCGCATCGGTGTGGTGCTCACCCCCGCCGGCGGGGCGCTCAAGCAGATGCTGCCCTTGTTCAAGCTCGCGCTCGGCGGCCGGCTTGGGGCCGGGGGCCAGTACTGGTCGTGGATCAGCCATGAAGACCTGGTCGGCTCGATCCTCCACTGCATCCGAAACGACCAACTCGCCGGCCCGGTCAACGCGACCGCTCCAGACCCGGTTACCAACGCCGACTTCACCGACGCCCTTGGCGACGTGCTGCACCGCCCGACCCTCCTGCCCGTCCCCAGGTTCGGGCCCGCATTGATCTACGGCCAGGAGATGGTCGATGCGCTGCTCTTTGGGTCGATCCGCGTGCTACCCACCGAACTCAATCGGACCTCATTCACCTTCCGCCACCCCACGCTCCGCCACGCCCTCGCCGAATTGCTCGGGCGCCAGAACCCCTTCGACGCCTGAGCCCGCCATGCATACCACGATCGTCTGGCTCCGTAACGACCTGCGCCTGGCCGACAACGCGGCATTACGCGAAGCGGCTGGACGCGGCGCGGTTGTGCCCGTCTTCATCTGGTCCCCCGAAGACCACGGCAGTTGGCCTCCGGGCGGCGCGAGCCAGTGGTGGCTACACCAATCCCTTGCCGCACTGGCCGAGTCTCTGGAATCGGTCGGCAGCCGGCTTATCCTCCGGCAGGGCGACCCGCTCGCGGTGTTGCAGAAACTCGCGAAACTCGCCAAGGCCGACGCGGTTGTCTGGAATCGGCGTTACGAACCCGCGCTGATTGAAGCAGACAAACGGGTCAAGCGTGGATTGGCGGAGGCAGAGATCAAGGCCGAGAGCTACAACGGCGCTCTACTCTTCGAGCCCTGGGCCGCCCAGACCCAGCAGGGTAGGCCTTACCAGGTCTACTCGCCGTTCCGCCGGTTTGTTGAAGCGCTCCCCGAGCCGGACAAGCCCGCGCCGGCACCTAAGAAGCTCCAAGCCCCTCGTGCCTGGCCCGAATCCGATGAGCTAAACGACCTGGCCCTGATGCCGAAGATCAAGTGGTACCAGGGCATGGCCGATGCCTGGCAGCCCGGAGAGACCGGCGCGATGAAGAACCTCAATCGCTTCATCAAAGCGCCGATTGGCGCTTACAAGACCGACCGCGACTACCCCGCGATCCCGGCGACCTCCAGGCTCTCCCCGCACCTGCACTTCGGAGAGATCAGCCCGAACCAGGCCTACCACGCCGCCGTCAGGAAACTCAAGCAAGCCGAAGATAAGGACGCGAAAAAGAGCATCACGCACTTCATCCACGAGGTCCTCTGGCGGGAGTTCGGCTACCACCTGATCTACCACTTCCCGCACACGCCGGACCAGCCGCTGCGGGAAAAATACGCCGCCTTCCCCTGGGTCGATCATACCCAGGGTGATGGCCGTGTCGCCTTGGAGGCCTGGCAGCGCGGCATGACCGGCTACCCCATCGTCGACGCCGGCATGCGCGAGCTCTATACCACCGGCTGGATGCACAACCGCGTCCGCATGATCGTCGCCAGCTTCCTGGTCAAGCACCTCTTGATCAGTTGGCACGAGGGCGCCAAATGGTTCTGGGACACGCTGGTCGACGCCGACCTGGCCAGCAACACCCTGGGCTGGCAGTGGGCGGGTGGCTGCGGCGCCGACGCCGCGCCGTACTTCCGCATCTTCAACCCGATCACCCAGGGCGAGAAGTTCGACGCGGATGGCGAATACGTCCGCAAGTGGTGCCCGGAGCTCAAGGAGGTGCCCAGCAAGTACCTGATGAAGCCGTGGGAGTGCCCGCCGTTGGAGCTGCAAGCCGCGGGCGTGACGCTGGGCGAGGACTACCCCGAGCCGATTGTGGACCACAGGTCGGGTCGCGAACGGGCGCTAGTGGCGCTATCTGAAATCACCGGTGGGGAATCGTGATGTCGGACTCGATCTACCCGTTCCAGTTTGAAGCCGAGATCACGACGTACGATGTCGGGAGCGAGCGGTATATCTATACCGTCATCTTCTTGCCCGAGGCGTTGCACGACGACATCCCCTGGCATGAGGCGACGAGGGGCCGGCTGCGGGTGAGAGGTGAGATCAACGAGATGGAGTTTGCCTCGGCGTTGATGCCCGTGCCCGGTGACGCGGTACCCGGCTCGCATCGTGACCGCCGGTACTACATCCTGCTCTCGAAGAAGCAGCTGAGGCATCTCGAGCTGGGGGTGGATCATACGGTGCGTGTCCGGTTCGGGGTCGATGATCAGGACGCCGTTCAAGTGCCGGAGGTGCTCGCTCAAGCCTTGCGACAGCATGGGCGCATGAAGAAGCGGTGGGACGCGCTGACGCCGGGCAAGCAGCGCGGCCTGGCCTACCGGGTTGCAAGCGCCAAGCGGGCCGAGACCCAGTCTAAACGTATTAAGGAGGTGTTTAAGATCCTCGAAGGCAAGCGCGACATGAGGGGCAAGCCCATCTAGATCTTTTACAGAACCTTCCGCGTCATCCCGCGCTTCGCCTCGCGTTCCATCTCCTGCTTCTTGATGTCGTCGCGTTTGTCGTAGCTGCGTTTGCCCTCGGCGATGGCGATCTCGACCTTGACCCGGCCGTCCTTGAAGTACATCGCGGTGGGGATGAGTGTGACGCCCTTGGCGGTGGTGGCGCCGAAGAGGCGCTTGATCTCTTTCTTGTGGGCCAGCAGCTTGCGGGCGTTTTTGGGCACGTGCTGTAGCGGGCCGGCCTGGGGGTACAGGGCGATGTCGACGTTGTGCAGCCAGAGCTCCATCGTGTCCGGGTGGACCGCCGCGTAGCCCTCGGCGATCGAGACGCGGGAGTGGCGGACGCTCTTGACCTCGCTGCCCTGCAGGACGATGCCGCACTCGACGTGGCCGGTGAGGTTGTAGTCGCGCTTGGCCCGGCGGTTGACGATCCGCGGGGCGAGGTTGTCTTTCTTCTTGTGCTTGCCTTTGGCCATGAGCGAAGGGCGATTGTACCGCAACCCATTCACTTGCCCACGCAGAAGGTCGCGAAGACCCGGCCGATGATCTGGTCGGGGGTGAGCCGGCCTCCGAGCGAGGCCAGGCTGTCCAGGGCACCGCGCATCGTCATCGCCAGCAGCTCGATGTCCGGCAGGGCCTGCGCCTCGGCAAAAGGCGCGAGCAGGTCACGGGTCGCGGCGAGTTGTTGGTGGGCCTGCTGCAGGGCCGACTCGTGCCTCGGCTGCAGGGCGAGCATGTCCCCGGTGATGCTGACGGCAAGGTCGCCGATCTGGCGGGCGATCGCGG
>JBCDHS010000041.1:0-29634 GCA_038749735.1 Planctomycetota bacterium | reverse complement strand
GACTTCGCCGTCGACTTTCAGGACGCCGTCGTAGTTCTGGAACATGTGGGCGGCGACCGGGCGGGTGAAGGCGTACTGACAGTCGGTGTCGACGTTCATCTTCACGACGCCGTAGCCCAAGGTTTCCTCGATCTCGTGTTTCTCCGAGCCCGAGCCGCCGTGGAAGACGAGGTAGAACTTGGCGTCTTCGCCGAACTTGGCCTTGATGGCGTCCTGGCCCTCCTTGAGGAGCTTGGGCCGCAGCTTGACCGCGCCGGGCTTGTAGGCGCCGTGGACGTTGCCGAAGGTCGCGGCGAACATGTACGTGCCATCGACCTTGGACATGACCTCGTACACGCGGACCATGTCTTGGGGGGTGGTGTAGAGGTGTTCTTCGGGGGTGTCGTCGCTGCCGGCGGCGCCGTCTTCCTCGCCGCCGACGACGCCGGCCTCGATCTCGATCATCTGGCCGATCTTCGCCATGCGCTCGTACAGTGGCACGGACAATGCGAGGTTGTCCTCCAACGGCAGACCCGACGCGTCGAGCATGTGAGAGTTGTACAGCGGCAGCTTGCCCTGCGCGACGCGGCGCTCGGACTCCTCGATCAGCGGGACCATAAAGGTGTCGATCGCGTCGGGCGGGCAGTGGTCGGTGTGCAAAACGATGTTCACGTCGAGCTTGCTTGCTGCGCGGTGGATGTGCTCGGCGATGGAGATCGCGCCCATGACCATGTCGCCGTTGACCAGGCCCGAGGCGAACTTGCCCCCGCCGGTGGAGACCTGGATCATGCCGTCGGACTTGAGCTCGGCAAAGGCCTTGAGCGCGGCGTTGGCGGTGACCATCGAGCTGACATTGATCGCCGGGTAGGCGAACTTCTGAGTAAAAGCGTTGTCCAGCATGCGGACGTAGGTGTCGTAGTCGGCGACGGGCATCGCGGGCTCCTGCTCGGGGTGTAGGGTTTGGGGCTTTGGGGCCGAAAGCAACGGCCAAGCCGAGATTATACTCTTTCGCCATGCCACCTACACGTCCAACATCGCTCGCTAGTGTGACGGTTCCACGAGGCTTTGTCGCCGCCGGGGGGTGCTGTGGCATCAAGGAATCGGGCAAGCCGGACCTGGCGCTGATCGCTTCGGATCGGCCCTGCTCGGCGGCGGCGGTGTTCACGAGCAACCAGTTCAAGGGCGCCCCGGTGCTGGTCGGGATGAAACACCTTCCCGGTGAGCACGGCAAGCATTTCGGCCACGCGCAAGCGATCGTCTGCAATTCCGGTAACGCTAATGTCGCGACCCTGGCCGCGGGTGGTTATGAGCATGCGGTGGAAATGTGCAAGGCCGCGGCTGACGTCGTCGGTTGCGACCCGCACAACGTCTTGCCGGCATCGACCGGCGTGATCGGTCGGCCTCTGCCGATCGAACGCGTACTTGAAGGGATTGGCCAGCTCAAGCCCGCGCTGGGCCGAGGCGAAGCGCACGACACCGCCGCGGCCCAGGGCATCATGACCACCGACCTGGTCGAGAAATGTTCGCTCGAACCTTTCCTGGCAGATGAGATCCTTTGCCAGGTCGGCGGGATCGCTAAAGGATCGGGCATGATTGCTCCGTCGATGGCCACCATGCTGGTTTTTTTGACGACCGATGTGGTCATCGCGCCTGACGCACTGCACCTCGCACTTCGCATCGCGGTAGGTGAGTCCTTCCACCGCATCAGTGTCGACAGCGACACGAGCACGAGCGACACGGTCTATGCCATGGCCAGTGGAGCGGCGGGCAACGCCGAGATCACCTGTTCGGATGATGATGGCTTTTCTAATCTGGTCGCAGCGTTGTCATCTGCGTGCAGAGAGCTTGCTGAACAGATTGTGATCGATGGCGAAGGTGCAACGCGTACGTTCCGAGTCGATGTCTGTGGCATGGCCACAATCGAAGAAGCCGACAAGATCGGCAAAGCCGTGACCGACAGCCCGCTGGTGAAGACGGCGATCCATGGCTGCGACCCGAACTGGGGCCGGCTCGTCATGGCTGCGGGCAAGGCGGGTGTCGCACTCGATCCGGCGAACTTCACGGTCAAGATCCAGGGCGTCACCGTGTTCGAACGCAACACCCCGACGGTCACTGAACAGGGCCCGCTTGCCGAGCTCAGCGAGAAGATGAAGGCCGACCGAGTAGTCATCGAACTTGACGCGCATCAGGGTAAGTGCGGAGCGATCTGGCTGGGCTGCGACCTGACCCGGCAGTACATCGCCATCAACGCCGACTACACAACCTGACCGACAACCGCACCGTGGTCATGACGTGTCAAACAGCGAGGTCCTGCCTACCCTGTTTAACATTTCAAAATTTTCCGTGATTTGCCCCGGGGCATGGGTTATATTCCAGGTTCGTATCACGGCGGAGTGAGGAGAAGGCTCTCTGGGTGCCCCAACCCGCAACGGACTGCAACGACTCATTTCTTGACTCGGGGCAACAGATTTTTACACGGCTTGTTTGGCGGGTGCTTCATGTACAGGGATCGCTTGGGATCACAACTCGTGGAGATGTTGGTTGCGCTGGGCATGATCGGCGTGCTGGCGATGGTGTCGTTGCCGATGCTGACTAAGGCCAGCGATCAAGCGCGGGCACAAGCCTGCCGGGCCAACCTCGAGACGATCGGCAAGCGGCTCGCCGCCGAGGTAGAGCAGCACGGCTGCTTGCCCGGGCTGACGACAGCCGCGACGACGCCCGATGCCACCGATCCGCTCATCGAACTGATGCGATACGACTCCCCTCATGTGCTGGTCTGTCCCAGCGATGAGAAGGCCGGCGACCCGGGGCACACCAGCTACCGCTGGTTTGACGCCTGGAGCGGGATCGACCCGGGGTCGGTGTACGGCCTGGTTGATCTACCCCTGGTCGTCGAGAAGCAGAGCTACCACGACCCGGTCAACAACCAGCGCACCGCGCTGATGCTCTACGGCGAGCCGACACGAGGTCACCGATTCCTCACGCGTTGGGTCGATGGAGACAGCCTCGTGGCGCGGCCCTAGCCCGTCCGAGCCCGCCAGGAGGTTGTTTGCTGCCAGGACCGCGATCTTGGCAAGCCGAGACCGACCGGCTACCGTATCTGCCGCCGCATGTGTTTGCTCGACCCGGTAGCCCAATCGGCAGAGGCAGAGGATTTAAAATCCTTCCAGTGCGGGTTCGAGTCCCGCCCGGGTCATTACCTCGGCTTCACGCCCCCGCCGGCCGGGTTACACTAGCCCGATTGCCAACGTCTTTGTCTTGGAAAGGACCCCCCGCGTATGAGCTTGACCGGACCGGCCAGCACGGACACCCTTGAACAGCTCAAGTCGATCATCCGCCGGGACCTGAACCTGGGCCAAGACGAAACAATCGACGACGAGATGCCGCTGGTCGGCGGCGAGATGGACCTGGACTCGCTGGACGTGCTGATGCTGGTGACCAGCGTCGAGAAACAGTTCAAGGTCAAGATCAGCAACCAGAACCTGGGGCGTGAGGCGTTCGAGACGGTGGGGACGCTGGCGGCTTTTATCGAGCAGAGCGCGGCAGAGGCGGGGGTTGGAGCAGATGCAGAGGACACCGAATCGGACCAGGCATCCGACCCGGGGGTGGAGGAGATCCTGTCCGCCTTACCGCACGCCGAACCGTTCCGGTTTGTCAGCGAACTGACCGCGATCGAGCCGGGCGAGTCCGCCCAGGGGCTCTGGCAGGTCACCGGCGAAGAGACTTTTTTCGCCGGCCACTTCCCGGGCAACCCGCTCGTGCCGGGGGTGCTGATCAGCGAGGCACTCGCACAGGTTTCCGGGCTGGCCTTCGCCTCGGGTGGGGCCGAGAAGACCGATGGTCGGCTGGCCGCGGTCAATGTGCGCTTCCGTTCTCCGGTGGCCCCGCCGGCGGCGATCGGACTCCAAAGCCGCCTGAACAAGACCATGGGCAACCTGCTGGTCTTCGAGGTCTCGGCTCGGGTCAGCGGGCAGGTCGTGGCCGAGGGCAATCTCACGCTGTTTAACCGCGGGCAGGCATCGGGCGGCGCGACGGATTAAGCCATGCCCGATCTCGTATCATCCCGTCTTGCCCTGCTGGGCCTTGTGCGCATGACGATCTTGGGCGCGTGCTTTGCCAGCCCGTGCGTCATCTTGGCCGAGCCCGCGGCATCAACCGCCGAGATCGAGCCTCGCCTGCTCGAAGCATTGACCGCGCTCGACGAGAAGGCCGCGTCGGTGGAGGACCTGGATGCACGGTTTGAGCAGCGCCGGTACACCCCGCTGCTGAAAAAGCCCCTGGTTTCTACAGGGCGGGTGCGGGCTTTGGTCGGCCAGTCACGGTGGGATACCGACGCGCCTTACGCGAGTGTGATGCATATCCGCTCGGACCGGCTGGAGGTGTATTACCCCGACCAGGAAACGCTCGAGGTCTACCCGGTCGAGCAGCGTCTTGGGGAGTTGGCGGCGTCACCGATGCCTCGGTTATCGACCTGGGCCAAGCGTTTTCGGATCGAGCGGGCCGGGCGGGATGACCTTACTGAAGTGTTGCGCGACGCGGCGGACGCGGGGCCGTCCCTGGCGGTACGCCTGACCCCACTGGATGATGCATTGATCGATCAGGTCGGTGTGATCGTGGTGGTGATCGATCGGGAGAGCGGGCTGAGCCGGGCCATGGCCTGGAGCGGGGCGGAGCAGGGGGAGCGCACCGAGATACGTTTCCTTGAGATACAGACCAACACCGGCCTGGAAGCTGAGAGCTTAGCGATCCAGATCGTCGACGGGTCGCGGGTCGTCTACCCGTTAGGGCCGATCGAGCCCGGCGCGGGGCGTGAGCGTGAGTGAGGGGCGGGCAGTAGCAGAGGCCGCCAGGCCGGGACCCAGCGGTGGGCAGTATGTCGCGTCTTCGCGCATGTCCGATCGTTTTCTGCGCGGGTTGTTTTACTTGGCTCAGCGGCATCCCCGCCTGCTGAGCCGGCTCGCGCCCGGGCTGGCGTGGGGGACGTGGCGTTTGGCTAGGGGCGTCCGGGCCGGTGTGCGGGACAACCTGGCTCATCTGCTGCCGACGCAGACCAGCGACAAAGAGCGGGACCGTATCGGCCGGCGTGTGCTGCTGCAGTTCATCCGCTTTGTTGCCGACCTGGGTCACGCCCAGCACGCGTCCTTCGAAGCATTGCTGGCGCGGGCCGTCACGATCGAAGGTAAATCCCATTACAGACAGGCGCGCTCCTTGGGCAAGGGCGCAGTCATCGCCACCGCACACCTGGGCAGCTTCGAGGTCGGCCTGGCGGTGACCGCCGACATGGAGCGGGCCACGCATGTCGTCTTCGCCACCGACCCGTTCCCCCGCTTTGATCAGCTGCGCACCTCGCTGCGGGAGAAGCTGGGCGTGCAGGAGGCGCGGGCCGATCAGGGCTGGGCGATGTGGGGCGACCTGCGTGATGCGCTCGCGCGTGACGAGGTGGTGGTGATGCAGGCCGACCGGGTGATGCCCGGGCAGAAAGGGATGTCGGTGCCGTTGTTGGGCGCGCCGGCGGAGCTGCCGACGGGCCCGGTCCGGCTGGCACAACTGACCGGCTCGCCGATCCTGCCGGTCTTCGCGGTGCGTGAGCCCGACGGGCACACGATCCGGATCATGATCGAAAAGCCTATCATGGTGCCGGACACGGGCGATCCGCGGCAGGATCAATCCGCCGCGATCGTCGCCCTTTCGGAGGCGATCGGCCGAGTGGTTGGCCGCTACCCCGACCAATGGTTGATGTTGCATCGGGTGTGGGTTGAGGGATGAGGGACCAACGCCAGTGACTGGGCTTGGATCGCAGCAGATCGTGATCACCGGGGCCGGGCTTGTCACCTGCCTGGGGCTGGATGTCCCCAGCAGTTGGCTGGCGGTACGTCAGGGTGACTGTGGCATCGGCCCGTCCAATGCGCTGCAGTCTACCCCCCGCCCAGACAAGGGCTACGGGCAGGCCCCGCCGCTGCCGACCGACACGCTGGGCCACCTGCCACGCGAGGCGCGGTACCTACGCACCGCGATCGACGAGGCGACGCGGCAGGCCGGTCTAGTGGACGCCGACGGATCATGGGCCGTCCCGCCGGACCGCATCGGGATCGTGCTCGGCACCACACTGCACGGCATGCGTGCGGCCGGGCCGTACTTCCGTGACAACGACAACCGCGCCCTGAGCACCTTCCTTGCCGCGAGTACGCTGCGGCTCGCCGCCGAAGACCTGCCGATGACCGGGCAGGCGATCACGACCTGCGCCGCTTGTGCCTCCGGACTCATGAGCATCGGGCTAGGCATGTCGCTGCTGCAACGCGGGGAACTGGATGTCGTCCTCGCGGGCGGCTATGACCCGGTGAGCGAGTACGCCTACGGCGGGTTCAACAGCTTACGCCTGGTCGCGTCGTCTGCGCAGCAACCTTTCTCAAGGCGGCGCGAGGGTCTGAAGCTGGCCGAGGGCTACGGCATCGTTGTCCTGGAGCGCGACGACGACGCTGCATCACGCGATGCCCAGGCAATCGGCAGCGTCCTGTCCTGCACCGCATCGGCCGACGCACACCACCTCAGCCAGCCCCACCCCGAGGGCGTCGGCGCCGCGCGGGCGATCCGGCTCGCCCTGGACCAGGCCGGGCTCTCGCCACACCAGGTCGCGTTGATCACCGCCCACGCGACCGCAACACCCGACAACGACCGGGCCGAGGCAATGGCGCTCTCCCATGTCTTTGGCGACGGGCTCGGGTCGGTCCCGGTCACCGCGATGAAGGGCGCACTGGGCCATACCTTGGGTGCCGCCGGCACGGTCGAACTCATCCTGACCCTTTGCGCGTTGAAAGAGGGATCGGCCCCACCGGTCGCGGGGGTCGGCGGGGACGAAGTGGATTTTGAGTCACTCCGTGTCGTCACCGGGCAGACCGAGCCGATCACCGGCCGACATGCGCTGGTCACTTCGCTAGGCTTTGGTGGGTCCAACGCGTGCGCCGTGGTCGGCGTTGGGGACCCGAAACCGCTGGCGACCGCCGTGCATCGCGTACCACCGGATGACCGCAGTATGCAACCGGTCATCACCGGTATCGGCGTGGTCTATCCCGGCGCGATAGGTGGCGGGCTGCAAGGCGCGATCCGGTCCGGCCCCGGCGTCGAGCTTGCGGTCCAAGACGATGCGCTGGCCGACCTGCTCAAAACGCGGCGGGTGCGACGGATGAGCAGCTTTGTCAAACTCGCCCTCGCGGCAACCACACTGGCCTGCCGCGACGCAGGGATAGACGACGTTGCCGCATATCCCGGCCTGCCCGACCGGCCCCCAACGCCCGACCGGCTCGCGGCCGTGTTGGGGACCGCCCACGGCTCGGCCCAGTTCAGCGAGGACTACTACCGCCAGCTCGTTGACGAGGGTGTCGATGGGGTCAACCCCCTGCTCTTTGCCGAGGGGGTGCCCAACGCCGGGACCGCGCACCTGAGCATGATGCTCGGGCTGACCGGCCCGTGCCAGACGCTGATCGGGTCGCGCACAAGCGGGCTCGACGCCGTACGCATCGCCGCAAACCGTATCGCCAACGGCACGTGGGACGCCGCCATCGTCGGCGGGGCCGAGGAGCACGCCGACCTGATCTGCCGGACGTACCGACACTGCGGCCTGCACAGCGCGGCCGACCCCGGTGAGCCGTTCACCGACGACGCCGGCTTTGTGTGCTCGGCCGGCGCGGTCGTGCTGGTGCTTGAGAGCCGGCAGCGCGCCGAGGAGCGCGGCGTGAAGCACTATGCGTCGCTGACCGGCTGGGCGCAGACGGCCTGGCCCATTGATCGGCTCAAGCCCGCGATCGCGCAGATCGCGGCGATGCTGGAGAAGCTGGGCCTAGCCGACCAGATTCTCAGCTCGGCCAACGGCACCTGGATCGACCGGATCGAGGCGATGTCGATCCGCCTGGCCGGGGCCCGTCTGGGCACAACGCCGGCGGTCAGCGCGGTCGCACCACGCCTGCACGAGGCGTTTAGTGCAACCCCCCTGCTCGGGCTTGCCACCACGTTGCTTAGCCGCTCGGTACCGGGCATCACCGGAGACGGGTTGACCCGCATGGGCGGGCTGCGCCCCGCGGAAACCGGAGAGCCGGCGGATGAACTAATCACCCTCGCCAGCGATTATAATGGTGCGAGTACGGCGATCCGCGTCGGCCTGCCTGCCTGAAGCGTGCCCTGCCCGCCCTAATATGTCTCAAACACAATCAACCCGACCGACTCCCAAGCTGCACGGCCCCGGCGGGCTTGTGCAGACCCACTGGACCGTTGTTCCCCACTGGGTCAACCAACTTGTCGGCACGTCGAATAGCGAAGGCCGCGACCTCTCGATCTCTACGAACCGCCACTGGGCATTGCTCACCGGGGTGATCGAGAACGCCGACGCGCTTGATGACAAAGACCTGCAGCAGGCGACCGCCGATCTATATACCGGCCTCCTGGATCGTCTGGGCCAGACACCTGCACCCCACCCGGTAAGAGCGTGGAACCTGGTCCCCACGATCCACCGCACCGAGCGGCCCGGCCAGGACCGGTACATGGCCTTCAACGCCGGCCGCCACGCGGCTTATCGCAACTGGTTTGGCGAAGACGCCCGCATGGCCAAGACCATGCCGACCGCCTCGGCCGTAGGCTGCCCCGGCCGGGACCTGATCGTCCATCTTCTCGGCCACCACCAGCCCGGGCAGGCGATCGAAAACCCCCGCCAGGTCCCGGCGTTTCGCTATTCCAAACGCTTCGGCGACCTACCGCCCTCGTTCGTCCGGGCCACCCGGCTGACTCAGGTCGATAGCGCGTCGTGGGTCCTGGTAGCCGGCACCGCCAGCGTCGTCGGCGAAGTGTCCCGGCACCCCGGCGACCTGACCGCGCAACTCAACGAAACCTTCCGCAATCTAGCGACCGTGATGCTGCAAGCGGCCAACGACCCACGCCCGATCAATGGCCATCTCTCAAGCCACGAGCGTGAGGCACTGCGCGGATACCGCACGGCACGCGTCTACACACGCAGGCCGGAAGACTTGGCGAGGATCAGTCAGGCCGTCACCAGAACCATGCCTAACTGCGAGAGCATTGAACTGGTGCGGGCCGATATTTGTCGGCCCGAGCTGTTGGTAGAGATCGAGGGCACGGGGGTCTTGCCTCATGGCCGGTGGACGCATGACTGACAGACAGCACGAATACGACGTGATCATCATCGGCGGCGGCCCGGCCGGGGCCACGGCGGGGCTGCAACTCGGGCGGGCCGGCAAGAAGGTGCTGATCCTGGAGAAGCAGCGCTTCCCGCGTTTCCACGTCGGGGAGACCATGCTGCCGGCGGTGCTGAAAATGGTCTCCGACCTGGGGCTGCGCGACCGGTTCGAGGCGCTGCCTCACATCGACAAGCACGGCGCGGAGTTCGGCTTCGGGGATACCGCGGATGCCGACACGCTCCGCTTCGGCTTTACCAGCGCGCTGACGCCCGGGCCTTTGGATACGTTCAACGTGGAGCGCAAGCTGTTTGACGGCCTCTTGCTCGATGCCGCTCGCGAGGCGGGAGCCGAGGTGCGCGAATCCAGCCGGGTCACCTCGATCGATCGTTTAGCGCACCACGATGTCGCGGTCACGGTGGACGGCCAGACGATCACGGCCAAGTGGCTGCTGGACGCCTCGGGCCAGGCCGCCGTCGTGGGCCGGCACCTCAAGACCAAACGGGTCATCGCCTCGCTGCGGAACACCGCGTTCTTCGGCCACTTCACCGGCGTCAAACGATTGGCCGACGACCAGGAGGGCTACCCCTCCATTGTCATGTGCGACGAGGGCTGGTTCTGGATCATCGCGATCAACCCGACGGTCACGAGCTGCGGTGTCGTGCTCAACCAGCAGGCCATCCGCAAGGCCGGGGTGCCCAGGGACCAGATGCTGCGCTGGGCGGCCGAGCGCTGCCCGCTGGTCGCCCGTCGGCTGGAGCACGCCACCTTCCCGAAAGCCAACAACGTCAACTCCGACTACACCTACACCTGCGAACCCTACGCCGGCGATGGGTACTTCCTGATCGGCGACTCGGCCACTTTCCTCGACCCGATCTTCTCGACCGGCGTGGGCCTGGGGATGTACGGCGGGATCGAATCGGCGCGGCTGATCGGGCAGATCGATGACGGGCAGACCGACGCCCGGGCCGCGCAGGACGAGTACATCCGACTGGTCCGGGGCAGCTCCAAGCACCTGTTCCAGCTCGTCCACAGCTACTACAGCCACACCTTCCGCGAGCTGATGATGAACGGCACCGGGCCGGTCCAGATGCACCGCTCGATCATCTCGCTGCTGGCCGGCCACGTCTTCCCCAAGGCCCAGTGGAAAGTGGTCTGGCGGTTTAAGGCGATGCAGTACGCCTCGGTGCTGCAACGTTTTCTACCCCTCGTGCCGCGGCACAAACGATTCTCCCTGCTGGCCAGCGAGCCCGTGTCCTTGCCCGGCCCGCATGCCCAGCCCACGCCGATCGCCGAGCCGGTCACCGCATTGGCCTGATCCTCCGCTACCCTGTAGCCGTGCAACTGCTCGAACGCCTGCGACAACACGCCCGGGACCGCCCCGACGCGCCAGCGCTCTGCGAGGTCGGCGCCGACGGATCGGTCACCGACACGCTGAGCTGGCGTGCCTACGCCCAGGCCGTCGATCGTGTCGCGTGGCAGCTGGATCAGTGTACGGCCAGAGGCTCGGTCATCGGGGTCCAGCTTGCCAACCAACTCACCTACCCGGTGGTCTACCTGGCTGTTCTTGCCGCGGGGCGAACCGTCTTCCCGCTGCACCCAGCATTGACTGAATACGAAGTCCAGGAGGCTGCGGCAAAGGCCAACGCCGACAGGGTGATCTGTGAACAAGCTCTTGGTCTAACAAGGACCACCATCGCACCCCACGTGGTACGGGCATGGATGCAGGACCCGATCAATAAAGGGGATCGGCGAAAGCCATCAGGCACGGGTGCGGGCTCCATGCTGCTGCAGAGCTCGGGCACGACCGGCATGCCGAAAATCGCCGAGCGCTCGGCCGGTTCGATCGATGCGGTCGCCCGGAATGTCGCCCGGGCGGTCGGGCTTGACCAGCAGGACCAGGTCATCGCCGCCATCCCTTTGTGCCATTCCTACGGGATCGAGAACGGCCTGGTCGGCCCGCTCCTCGCCGGGGCCTGTGTCTACGCCTGCCCGGGCTTTGATCCCGGGGTCATCTCGGGGCTGTGGTCCAGCCTGGACCGCGTGGTCGTCCCGGCCGTGCCGATCATGATCGACCTGCTCGCGTCGGCCGAAGACCTGCCTTTGCCGGGGGATCGGCTTCGGCGGGTTTACTCGGCCGGTGCGGCCCTGCCGGCCTCGGTCAGCGACCGATTTTTAGAGCGCTTCGGCAAGCGGGTCGGCCAACTCTACGGCGCGACCGAGATCGGGTCGGTAACCTTCGGCCATGCCGATGCATCCGCCCTTGCCCCGGGCTGCGTTGGCGAGGCGATGGACGGGGTCAGCATCCGCGTCGTCGATCTCGACCAGCCCGCCATCACCCTGCCCCCGGGCGAACAGGGCCAGGTCGCGATCCGTGCCCCCTCGATGCTCGACCGCTACCTCGGCGACGAGGAGCTGCCCATCGTGGCGGGCCACTACCTCACCGGCGACCTGGGCACGCTTGGACCAGACGGGGCGCTGAGCATTACCGGGCGGATCAAAGCGCTGATCGAGGTCGGGGGGATGAAGGTCAACGCGATGGAGGTCGAGCGCGTCCTGGCCGAGCACCCCGGTGTGAACGAGTGCGTGGTCGTGCCGGTGCGGATTACCGAGACGCTGAGCCGGCTGACCGCTTTCGTACTCCCAGTCGATCCTGACGCCCCACCGCCGACCGCCTCGCTTCGTAGGCACGCGCGCGGCCGACTCGCGGCGTACAAGGTCCCCCGCGCCTTCGAAGTCGTCGATCAGCTACCCCGCTCTTCGCTGGGCAAAGTCCAGCGGAGACGGCTCATGGAGACGCGGGCTTGAGAAGCTGCTGCGCCCTCATCCTGGCCCTGCTTGGCTTGCTGGCCACCGGCTGCCGACACACCCCGCCGGGTGAGGAAGTCCCGGTTTACAACGGCCTGACCGACGAGCAGGTCTTGTTGATGCTGGCCGATCGGGCCGAGAAGGTTGGCACGTTCTCTGCTTCGGGTGTGCTGCGGTTAGATGACACCGAGCGTGGAACGGTGACGCTGGATGTCGTGCTGCTGGCCGAGGGGGAAAGCCGACTGCGGCTGCGCGCTTGGAAGCTGGGCCGCGCCGTCTTCGACCTGACCCGCGACGGCGAAGCGCTCTGGCTTTGGACCAGAGAATCCCTGGCCTCATCCGAAGACCGGGTGCCCTCGGTCAATGCCGAGCAGGTCGGCCTCGGCTGGTCCCTCCTCTCAGGCAGGATGTTTCGCAACCCGCCTCAACAGGTTGTGACCGGCAGCCCGATCCTCGTGACCTTCGAGCTGGATCCGGACTCCGGCACCACCGCCCGACTCCTGGTTGATCCGGCCACCGCAACGGTCCGCCGATATGAAGTGGTCTCGCCAGACGGTATCGTCCGGCAGGCCCTCGGCTCGGATCGCCACCGGCTGATCGATGGACAACCGATCGCGACCCGCATCATGGGACAGGGGGCTGGGGAGGACGGCTCGTCCTTCATGCTTGAGTTGACCGAGGTCGAGCTCAACGGCGAACTGCCCGCCGAGGCGTTCACCCCGCCCCGCAACGCCCAGAGGCGGCCGTGAACGACGTGGCCTCCGATCACGACCCCAACCAAGCCGCGGGCCCGCTCAGTTGGCCGATCCGCCGGCCCGTATCGACATTAGCCGTCGCCGGCTGCCTGGCGATCCTCAGCGTGCTGATGATCCGCACCATGTCCACGGACGGGTCGCTCGCCGCGTTGCTCCCGGCCCATGAATCCAGCGCCGCCGCGCTCGCGTCGATCAGTGAGGACTTTGAAGCCACCGAGCGGGTCACGCTCCTGGTGAGCTTGAACGAAAGGACCGGTGACGCATCGGACGACCTGCTCGACTTCGCCCAACGGTTTGAGCAGGTGTTGCAAAGCGATGCCAAAGCAGATGCGCTGGTGCAGTCGGTCACCCACACCTGGCCAGACGATGCCGAGCCCTTTATACGTGACGTAGTGACCCCGAATCTGTTGCTGTATTTGCACAAGGCGGGGCAAGCCGAGTTGCGGGACCGGCTAAGCCCGGCGGGGATGGCCGAGCAGATGCGGATGAACGATCGGGCCGCGGCCGCGCCCGGGGTGGCGGGCTCGTCGCTGACACCACTGCTCAAGGACCCGCTGCGGCTGCGTGAACTGGTCAGGGGCGTCTTCGAGGACGTTTCGGTAAGCGGCGGCCGGCCCGGGTCACCGATGTTCTCAGCCGACCGCCGGTCGCTGCTGATCCAGGTCACGCCGACCGGCACAACGACGGGCAGCGCCGACCCGGCCGCGACGATGGCGCTCATACGACACGCGATCGAGGCGGCCGAGCCGGGTGGGCTCAAGGTCTCGGCAACCGGCGGCCTGGCGATCGCCGAGGCGGCCGAGCAATCCATCCGCGGCGATATGATCGCCAGCAGCATCGGCACGGTCGTCCTGCTCCAGTTGCTGTTCCTCTTGACGTTCCGACGGGTCACCATGTTCCCCATCGCGTTCCTGCCCGCGGCGGCGGGGATCGTCGTGGGTTTCGGCGTGTTTGCGTTGACCGGCCGGGCGATCTCGCCGCCCACGGCCGTGCTCGGCGCTCTACTCGCCGGGCTCGGTATCGACTACGCGATCCACTACCTCGCCCACCGCCACGATCACCCAAGCCTTGCCGACTGCAGCCGGCGGCTCGCCCCGCCTTTCGCGATCGCAGGGGTAACCTCACTCATCGCGTTCGGCACGATCGGGCTGTCGGACGTCACCGCTCTCCGCGACTTCGCCGCGATCGGCGTGGCCGGGCTTGCCGCAACGGTGCTGGCGACGCTCACCGTGCTGCCCGCCTTGCTCGCCCTGCAAAGCCGCACACGCCGACCCGGATCACCCGCGCTGGGCTTGGCCGACTCACCCCGCTGGCGGCTGGACCGGGTGCTTCGAGCCGCGGTCTCGCACGGAAAAACCAGCACCACGGCGTGCGGTATGGCAGCCATCGCAGCCGCACTGGTGCTCGTCATCACCCCCGGCGGACCGGTACGCTACGACCGCGACCTCAGCGCAATGCACCCCCGCCCCAACGCCCCGCTTGACACCCAGCAGCTGATCGCCCAGGCCTTCCCCGGGCAGTCGGATACGTTCTTGCTCTACGTGACCGCTCGGTCGGAGCCCGCTCTGCTGCAGCGTACCACTGAAGCGCGCCGCGCTTTGGCCAACAACGGTCCTGCAGGCCCTTTCGTAGCCGGCAGCTTCGGCATCGACCAGCTGATCCCACCCGCCAAAGACCGGGCGCGGCGCCAAAACGACATGGCTGACCTCGATCCGCAGGCCGTGCTCGCCGACTTTGACGCGGCGGTCGAACAGAGTGTTTTCGACTCGGCGGCGTTTGCCGACTACCGGCTTTACCTTCAACAACTGCTCAGGCCCGGGCCCGGGCCCGGCCTGGACGCCCTGAAAGACTACCCGGGGCTTTCGTCTGGCCTGCTGCCGCGTTCGCCAAGCCTCGACAAGAAAGGCAATCTCTACACCACGCTCGTCACGGTCTTTCTTGAACGGCCCCTGGACGACCGCGACGAGCGGGCCGCAGCGATCGAGGCGATCCGTTCAGCGACGAGCGAGATACCCGGGGTGACGCTCACCGGCGTGCCGGTGGTAGGCCACGATATTGAGCAGGTCGTGCAGGGCGAGTTATCGCGTCTGCTGCTGATCGCCGCCACGGCCGTCACGCTCTGGCTGCTGGTCTGCTTCCGAAGCCCACGGGACACGCTGGTTGCGTTGATTCCCGTGGCCGGCGGGGTGCTGGTGCTGTTCGCGGTCATGAAGATCAGCGGCACTGGGCTGAACCTGATCAATCTCATCGCCCTGCCCTTACTGGCAGGACTAGGCGTGGACGACGGGGTGTTCCTGGTCTCGGCCGCGCGGGCTGCAAGACAACGCGGCAAGGACCGCTGCGGTTTAATGAGCGACCTGGCCTCAAGCGCGCAGGCGATCACACTCACCAGCGCCACCACCGCCCTGGCCTTCGGCTCGCTGTTGCTCACCGGCGTGCCGGCGATCCGATCGTTGGGCCTTGTCGTGGCGGTCGGTATCCTCGCCTGCCTGGCGCTGTCGCTCTTCGCCCTGGCTCCGCTGCTGGTCATGCTGCACCGCTCTGACCATGAAGCGGAGCACTCAGCCGAGGGTAGCGCGGCATGATGGCCCCATTGCTGATCGGTAGCGCAGCGGGGCTGAGCATCGCCGGGTCGTGCATCGGTTATGCCACCGTGCACCCGCGCTGCCAGTGGTTCGGGCCGATCCGTCACGCGGGAGACGCTTACGGCTCGCCGCGCGTGGCGCTCACGTTTGATGACGGCCCCACGCCGGGCCAGACCGAAAGGGTCATCGACATCCTGGCCGACTTCGGCGTGCCCGCGACCTTCTTCTGCATCGGGCAAAACGTCCAGGCCAACCCCGATCTATTGTGCAACCTGCATGAGGCCGGCCACCAGATCGCCAACCACACCTACGACCACCCACGCAGCGGCTGTTTCCGTGGCCGAAGCTATTGGACCAAGCAGATCCGCCGCACCAACGACATCATCATGCGGACCCTCGGCAAGGAGCCACGCTTCTTTCGCCCGCCGATGGGCCTCAAGACCCCGCATGTGCTGTTGGCGGCTAGCAGCCAACGCATGACAACCGTGACCTGGAGCCACCGCGGGCTTGACACCTGGTCGCAGTCGGCACCACGGATCACCCAACGCCTGACCCGAGGGTTAACGACAGGGTCAGTCCTCGTCCTGCATGACGGCTCGGAGCCGGGCCGACGACGCGACATCCGGCCGACGCTGGACGCGTTGTCGACCGTCATCGAGCAGGTCCGTGGCCAGGGCTATGTGTTTTGCCGGCTGGGTGAGCTGCTTTCGGTTGAAGCTTATGCGTCTTCATCGACCGAGGGCTCGACAACCCCAAGCCGGCGCTGCAGCGCGCCAAAACAGGCGTAGCTGCCAAGCAGGACCGCGATCGACAGCGCGCTACCGACGATGAGTGAACCCACCGTCCACTCGATCATGAACTGGCCCAGCAGCGAGAGCTTGTCCACGGACTCGGCCTGGATCCGCGTGAAGCTGATGAGCTGACCCCGGACCACCAGGTGCCCGACCAAGACCGCCGCGGCGACGAAGACGATGCCCAGGGGCGGGGTCGAGATCGCCGAGCCGGCGATGACCAGGTGCGGGTTGAGGTGCAGGCGTGCGGCGGTGTATAGGCAGAGTGCGGTGTGCAGGCCGAACACCGGCAGGTTGCCGATGAACACCCCGATGGCGAGCGACGCGGCCAATTCATCCCGGCGGAGCTCGCCGGCCTTGATGTTCCGCCACGCCGCGAACGGGTTGATCCAGGCCAACAACCGGCGCCAGCCTGGGCGCGGGTCGCGCTGTTTTCGGTCCCGGCCGTTGGGGTCGTGCCAGGGGTGGGCCCGGGGGATCGGCAGCAGCGAGATCAGCAGCAGCCGCGCATGCAGGAGCATGCCGTGCATGGTGTCCACCCCGGGGCGGAAGTGGCTGACCCGGCCTCCCTCGGGGAGGTAGGTACAGGTCACCGGGACCTCGACGATGCCCGCCCCGGCCCAGACCGCGCGGGTGAGCACCTCTGTCTCGAAGGCGTACCGACCGGCGCCGCACCGCGTGTGGTGCAGCAGGGCCAACGGGTACACGCGGAAGCCGCACTGGCTGTCGCCCACGCGCTGGCCCGATTCGAGCTTGACCGCCGCGTTCGCATAGACCCTCCCGATCCGGCTCTTGCGTGGGTAGTCGTCGGCCTCAATATCACGCACCCCGATCACCAGCGACGCGGGGTATTCCCGTGACGCTTCGATCAGCGCCGGGATCTCGGCCGGGTCGAGTTGCCCGTCGGAGTCGATGGTCAGGGCGTGGGTCAAGCCCGCCTCCTCCGCCGCCGCGAAGCCGGTGTAAAGCGCTTCCGCTTTGCCACGGTTGGCGGGATGGACCAGGATGCGGTGGCGGTCATCGGCCCAGCCGCTGCGCCAACGATCAAGTTCATCGTCGGTTTGATCGGTCGAGCCATCGTTCACCACGATGATCGGCAAGCCCGTGGCTTCAATCTGCTTGAGCACGCAAAGCAGCGTCGCGGCGTTGTTGTACGTCGGGACGACAACCGCTGAGCAATAGTGCCCCTCGGCGGCGGCTTGCAGTTCTGAGTTCAACGACACGGCTCGGTCAGGCGTCAAACCACCCATGATAGCCAGAATCAAGGGCGACCAGGGTCATCACCGGGCTGCGGGCTAAGGCAGTGCTGGGTCCTCGAAGCCATCCCTTGTCCCTACCCAAGCAGTCCGCGATCTTCCATTAGATCGATGACCCTCTGAACGTTCTGCTCGACCGTCGCCTCGTCGGTCTTGAGCACCAGGGCGGCATCGGTGGGGGGCTCGTAGGGGGCCGCCATGTCGCTGAAGGCCGCGATCTCACCCTCGATTTTTTTGACCTCGTCGGTCCCCGCGCGCTGCTTGCACACTTCGTAAGGCGCATCGCAGTACACCTCGAGGTAGCGGTCACCGCCGATGATCTGGGCGGCCAGTTGGCGATCCTCGGCCGAGGGCGAGAGGAACGCGGTGATCGCGATCTGGCCCGCGTCGTTGAACAGCCGGGCCACCTCGGCGGCACGGCGAAGGTTCTCGCGGCGGTCGGCCTGGGTGTACTGCAGGTCGGCGCTCAGGCCAAGCCGGGCGTTGCGGCCATCGAGGACGATCGCGCCCTTGCCCTCATCGAACAGGCGCCGCTCCAGGGCGTAGGCGATCGCGCTCTTGCCCGAACCGGTCAGCCCGGTCAGCCAGACCGTCGCGGGCTTTTGGCCCAGACGCCCGGCCCGCTCTTCGGGCTTGATCAGCGAGTCGTGGCAGCGGACCTCGGTCCCCTTGCTCTGGGCGATCGCGCGGCGAGCGCTGGTGGCGCTGTCCGAGCCGCGGTCCAGGATCATGCCCGAGCCGACGGTGATGTTGGTCAGCTTGTCGATGACGATAAACGAGCCGGTCGCGCGGTTTTTGCGGTAAGGATCAAACGCCAGGGGCTTGGCCAACTCAACCGAGACCCGCCCGATTTCATTAAGCTCGAGTTGATCGGCCTCCAACTCACGGTGCAGCGTGTTGACATCCATGCGGTAGCGCAGGTCACTGATCACCGCGTTGGTCTGATTGGTCGCCTGCTTGACCCAGTACTGCTTGCCCGGCTTCATCGGCGTCTCGGACATCCAGACCAGCATCGCGTCGAAGCCCTGATCGACTTTCGGGAGGTTGTTGGGGTGGACCAGCATATCACCACGCGAGACATCGATCTCGTCTTCGAGGACGATCGTCGGGGCCTGGCCGGAGAAGGCCTCGTCCTGATCCCCGTCCATCGTGACGATGCGTGCGACCTTGGAACGCTTCTGAGAGGGCAGGGCCATGAGCTCGTCGCCGGGCCGAACGATCCCGGAGGCCACGGTCCCGCAGAAGCCGCGGAAGTCGAGGTTGGGCCGGCTGACAAACTGCACCGGGAAGCGGAAATCGATGAGGTTCTTGTCGCTGGCGATATGCACGTTCTCGAGGATGTGCATCAGCGTGCCCCCGTTGTACCAGGGCGTCTGCTCGGAGAGGTTGACCACGTTGTCGCCGTTGAGCGCGGACATGGGGACAAAGCGGACGTCGGGCAGCTCGAGTTTGCCGGCGAACTCGGTGTAATCCCGGACGATGGCGTCGTACTTCGCTTCGCTAAAGTCGATCAGGTCCATCTTGTTGATGGCCACGACGACGTGCCTGATGCCGAGCAACGAAGCGATGAACGAGTGACGGCGGGTCTGGGTCTGTACGCCATAACGGGCGTCGATGAGGATGATCGCCAAGTCGGCGGTGGACGCGCCGGTCGCCATGTTGCGGGTGTACTGCTCGTGGCCCGGGGTGTCGGCGATGATGAACTTGCGTTTGGCGGTGGAGAAGTAGCGGTAGGCGACATCGATGGTGATGCCCTGCTCGCGCTCGGCCTTGAGGCCGTCGGTCAAGAGCGCCGGGTCGAACGCGCCCCCGGTCGTGCCGAACCGCTTGGAATCGGTGGTGACCGCGGCGAGCTGGTCCTCGTAGACCATCTTCGAGTCGTAGAGCAGCCGACCGATCAGGGTTGACTTGCCATCATCGACCGAGCCGCAGGTCAGGAAACGGAGCAGTTCCTTGTTCTCATGCTGCTTGAGGTAGCCGAGGATGTCGGAAGCGATCAGTTCGTCGGTGTTCATCAGTAGTACCCCTGCCGCTTCTTCTCTTCCATCGATGCCCCGGGGTCGGCGTCGATGACCCGTCCCTCACGCTCGGAGCGTGTCGCCAGCAGCATCTCCTGGATAATGTCGGTCAGCTCCGTCGCCTGGCTCTCGGTCGCGCCGGTCAGCGGGTAGTCGCCCAGGGTGCGGAAGCGGACCCACTTTTGCTCGGCCGTCGCGGCCAGCTCCGGCGGGGTGCGGTCGTCATCAACCAGGATCAGTTGCCCCTCGTGCTCGACAACGGGGCGCTCGGCGGCGTAGTACACATCAACCAGCGGGATTTTCTCCAGGAAGATGTACTGCCAGATGTCCAGCTCGGTCCAGTTGCTGATCGGGAAGACGCGGATCTGTTGCTGCTTCTCGACATTGGTGTTGTAGAGGTTCCAGAGCTCGGGCCGCTGGTTCTTGGGGTCCCACTGGTGGTGCTGGTCGCGGAAGGAGAAGATGCGCTCCTTGGCGCGGGACTTTTCTTCGTCGCGTCGGCCGCCGCCGAACGCCGCGTCAAAGCGGTATTTGTCCAGCGCCTGGCGCAGCGCCCCGAGGTTCATCACCTCGGTGAACTTGCGCGAGCCATGCACGAACGGGTCGATCCCCTCGGCCAGGCCTTCCTCGTTGATGTGCACCAGGCACTCCAGCCCCAGTTCTTTGACGATGTACTCGTCGCGGAAGGTGTACATCGACTGGAAGTTCCAGGTCGTATCCACGTGCAGCAGCGGGAACGGCGGCTTGCCGGGATAGAAGGCCTTGCGTGCCAGGTGGAGCATGACACAGGAGTCCTTGCCGACGGAGAAAAGCATGACCGGGTTATCAAACGAGGCCGCGACCTCGCGGATGATATGGATGCTCTCGGCCTCGAGCTGCTTTAGGTGGGTCAGGGAATGCTGGGTCAATGCGGTTCCTCGATTTATACTCGACTGTCCCGTGCAGGACACGAGGCGGCATGTTAGGCCATCCGGCCAGCCCACGCAGGATGCAACAGGCTGGTTATCTCTGTCGTGGACTGGATAGACCACACCGTTATTGTCGGCTCGCGTCGGGGGCCGTATCATGCCGATTGAAACGAATTTTCGGAGATTCAGCCTGATGTCGATCCCTGACGACCGCTACTACCTCGAAAGCCACGAATGGCACAAGCCCGAGGGAGATGCCGTACTTATCGGAATCAGCCACATTGCCGTAGAAGAGCTGACCGACATCACCTACCTTGAGGTCGTGACGGACGCCGGCCCGATCGCCAAGGGCGCGAGCTTTGGCGAGATCGAGTCGGTCAAGGCGACCAGCGAGTTGTACGCGGGGATCGACGGCGAGGTCATCGAAGTCAATCAGGCCGTCATCGAAAACCCCGCGATCATCAACGACGATTGCTACGGCCAGGGCTGGATCATCAAAGTCCGGCCCAGCGAGCCGCAGCAGGCCGCGACGCTGATGAGTGCCGCCGACTACGCCGCCCAGAGCGGCTAATCACTGCCGCCGATGGATGACCTCCCCGCCCTGCCCGACGCCGCGAACCTGCAGACCCGCATGATTGTTGACCTGCACACCCGCCTCTGGACCTCGATCGAACAGTTCGGCCCCTCGGCCGCGGCTCAGATGCGGCGGCGAAGGACCGAGCCCTGGCACGACCACACCGCCGCGCCTGATGAACACGCCCAGGCGATGACACCGGTCAGCCGGGCCGTCATCCTTGGTTTTGAGAGCAAGCACCTGGGCGGCCGAATCGACCACGAAGAAGTCGCCGCGTACGTCGCCAACGACCCCGACAGGCTGCTCGGTTTTGCGGGCATCGACCCCAAGGCCGGCGACCCGGTCAAGAGCCTGGAGTCTGCACTAGGCATGGGCCTGGTCGGGGTGACGGTCAACCCCGCCGCCGCCGGCTTCCACCCGACCGATACCGCGGCCATGCAGCTCTTCGAAGCCTGCCAGCACCACCACATCCCCGTGCTGATCGAGTCGGGCACGCTGATCGCCCGGGAGGCTCGGATGGAGTTTGCCCGGCCGGTGCTGCTCGACGAGGTCGCCCGGGAGTTCCCCGAGCTCAAGCTGATCCTCGGCGCCTTTGGCGACCCGTGGGTCGATGAGGGCGTCGCCCTCATCGCTAAGCACCCGACGGTCTACGGCGACCTGGCGGCACTGACGCAGAGGCCCTGGCAACTGCTCCACGCCCTACTCACCGCCCACCACCTCGGCGCAATCAACCAGGTCTTATTTGGCAGCAACTTCCCTTTCGCCACCCCCGAGCAGGCCATCAAGACCATGTACTCGATCAACACCCTGACCCAGGGCACGCACCTGCCTTCGGTCCCGCGTGAGCAACTACGGTCTATCGTCGAGCGGGATACCGTCGCGGTGCTGGGCCTGGAGCGCAAGGCCCAGCCACCGCCGCCGACCACTGAAACGACAGAGCCAGACAACACCGAGCCAACCGAACAACCCGCGGATGAGGCCCGGGCCACCGAATCGGTTGCCTCGGAAGAAGGCGAGGCACCGTGACCTACCCATTTGCTCATCCGACCCGGTTGGCGCTCGTGCTCGCACTGCTTCTGCTGCCCGGCTGCGGCTCGTTATTGGTACAGAACTCGGCCCTGTCGGTGGTCAGCCGGGACGATACGACGCTGCGCCTGCAGGGCGATTTCGACCGGGCCTACTACACTTACAACGAGCCGAACGCGGTGACGATCGTGCTCATCGAGGGGCCCGAAGACGAGCCGATCCAGGCCGCGGCGATCCGGATGCTATGGAAGCCCTCGGCCGGGTTGACCCCGATCAACCCCGACTCGACCAACGCAACGATCCAGTACGTTGTCTTTGCCAACCGAAGGACTGAACAGGGCTTTTTCCAGGAAGTCGGCGTCTACAGCGGCGCGGGCTACCTTTACCTGGACGACGAACCGGGGTCCAGTCAGTTGACCGGCTCGCTCTGGCAGGCCGACATCCTCCTGGCCGACCGCAGCGGCTACTTCAAAGACCTGTTGGGCCAATCCACCCTCCGCGGCAGCTTCACCGCCCGGCGCGACGACGCCCGCGTTGGCGACCTGCTCCGCCTCTTGAACAACCGCGTCTCCGACCGCCTGGGCTACCCGAGGCTGGTTGATACTCAGGGCCCGGCTGAAAGCAAATCGCTAGCGGACCGCCGGTGATTCTGCCGATCCGATAAGATCGCAGTCGCGTGTCAACGGGGGCGTTTGCGGCCGGCCTGCCAACCTGCCACCACTCTCAACTTGGGGCGATCTACTTCATGTTCAACGACGCTAAAGCAAGCAGGCCCACGCACCTCTTCCGGATCGCACTGATTGTCGCACTGTTGGCCGGCTGGCCGCTGCTCTCCAACAGGCCGCTTTTCGCGCAGGAATCGCCCCAACCGCCCGCATCGGAACCCACCGACGTCGCGCCGGAGATCGCAGACCCTCAGGCCGATCCCGACCCTGTATCCGAACCCGATCCCACCCCGCAGGCCGCTAGCGAACTCCCACGCGTCCACGGCATCACCCCGCCCGAGGAAGACCCCACGCTCGCCGACCGCTTCGACACGGTTTTGTCCACGATCAACAACGCGGTCTTTACCACGCTCTTCTTCGATGTAACCTTCGGAGCATTCAAAGGCGAGGCGACCGATGACGACGGCAACCCCGTACTCGAAACCGAAGCAGACACAGAGACAGCCTCATCCGAGTTCCAAGCCATCCTCGTCAACGCACAGGGCGGAGTCATCCTCGACAGCAATGGTGACCCTAAGATTGTCACCGTGCCGGCCGGCGCCACCTATCAGCCGCTAGGTTCCGACGGTAAACCGAGGGTCAAGACCGGTGACCCGAAGGTCGAGGGCCCCAGCGCGCCGTTCCTCGTGGTCTTCCTCGCGGCAGGGGCGGTGTTCTTCACCTTCTGGCACGGTTGGATCAACATCCGGGGATTCAAGCACGCGGTGGATGTCGTCCGGGGCAAGTTCAGCAAATCGGACGATGCCGGGGACATCCCGCCGTTCCGGGCGCTGACCTCGGCGCTCTCGGCGACGGTTGGGCTGGGCAATATTGCTGGGGTGGCGATCGCGGTGAAGACCGGGGGGCCGGGCGCGATCTTCTGGATGATGTTCCTCGGGCTCTTCGGCATGACGGCCAAGTTCCACGAGTCGTCTCTGGCCCAACTCTTCCGCACCACTAACCCCGACGGCAGCATCTCCGGCGGGCCGATGTACTACCTCGACCGCGGGCTGAAGCAGATCAACCCCGGCCTCGGCGGGCTGGGTAAGGTGCTCGCGGTCGTCTTTGCCGTCTTTTGTATGTGCGCCTCGCTGGGCGGGGGCAACATGTTCCAATCCAACCAGGCCTTCGAGGGGTTCTACTCCCAGTTTGTCGCCACCGAATCCTTGGCGGAGCAGGCCCGCGACGATCTGCCGGGCGAGGTGCTCAGACCGTTGCTGAACGAAAAGCAACTCAAGGCTTTGCAATCCGAAGAACAGGCGGAGGCGGGTGCGTCGTTGGCCGTCATCCGCGCCGGCCTAAGCGAGCAAGACGTCCGCGGCGTGCTTCGGCCGTCCCAGATCGAGACCGTGCTCGACGCCGATGCGGTTCAGAAAGACACCGAGACCAGGTCGGCACAGAAACGGAACGTGAGCATCGGGTTCGGGCTGACTTTCTCGGTGCTTGTCGCCGTCGTCGTCATCGGGGGGATCACCCGGATCGGCGCGGCGACCAGCAAGATCGTCCCGGCGATGTGCCTGCTCTACGTCACCGGCTGCCTGTTTGTCATCCTGTTTAATATCAAGCAAGTGCCCGGGCATGTGGGCACGATCTTTACCGAGGCCTTCGCGTTTGAATCGGCGTTTGGCGGGCTCATCGGCGTCCTCATCATCGGGTTCCAGCGGGCCGCATTCTCCAGCGAGTCAGGCCTGGGCTCTTCCGCGATTGCCCACTCGGCCGCCCAGACCAAAGAGCCGATCCGTGAGGGCTTTGTCGCTTCACTCGAACCGTTTATCGATACCATCATCATCTGTTTTATTACGGCGATGGTCGTCCTGATCACCGATGCGTACATCGCACCCGAACTCATTGAAGAGACCAACGGCTCGTCGGTCACGCTCTATGCCTTCCAACAGACCCGCTTAGGTAATTTCTTCCCGATGATCCTTTCGGTAAGCATCGTACTCTTTGCCTTTTCGACAATGATCTCTTGGTGCTACTACGGGGAGCGGGCGTGGGGCTATCTGTTTAGCCTCAAGTCGGTACTGATTTTCCGGCTGGCCTTCGTAGCATGCGTATTCGTCGGGGCGGTCGCTTCGCTGGGTCCGGTGCTGGACTTCTCAGACGCGATGCTGCTCAGCATGGCATTGCCCAACATTATCGGCGGGGTCATCCTCGCACCGCTGGTCAAGCGGAAGCTAACAGAATACTGGCAGAAGTACCGATCCGGGGCGTTTGACCAGCCCGAGTCAGACCCGGATCAGGCTGGCGCGGATATCTGACCAACGACCTCCGGGTTAAACTGACCGTCTTGGCGTCCAGCATCAGGCGTCACGATCCGATAGACAGGACATGGACAGCGCCATGAATCCGCCGAGCGCTTCGCAGGGTGATCTGCCGGCCGCGAGTCAGTCGGCCAGAGAGCAACGCCCGGCATCCGAAAGCACTCCCCTGCCTGTGCTCGCCCTGCGCGGCGGCATCGGGGGGGTGCTCATGGGCCTGGCCAACCTGGTCCCCGGCATCAGTGGCGGGACCATGCTCCTGGCCGCGGGGGTCTATCCGCGGTTTATCGCGGCCATTGGCGAGGTGACAACGCTCAGGTTCCGCAAGGACTCGCTCATCGTGCTTGGCAGCGTCGTGCTCGCTGCGGTCCTGGCGATCCTGCTGCTGGCCGGGACGGTCAAGTCGCTGGTCGTCGATCACCGCTGGGTGATGTACGCGCTGTTTATCGGCTTAACCCTCGGCGGCGTGCCGGTCGTCTGGAAACTCATCAGCCACCCTCTCAACAAACCGGCGGAAGACGATACGACGCCCGGTGGGGGGATGAGGGCCGTTGGGATCGGTGCCGCCTGCGGGTTCATCGGCATGGCGGCGCTGGCGCTCTTCCAGTCCTCCGGCGCTGCGGGCGATGCGCAGCGTGACGGGTTTGTCTTCCTGCTGCTGGCGGGGATCG
Source organism: Planctomycetota bacterium (assembly GCA_038749735.1). Taxonomy (GTDB): domain Bacteria; phylum Planctomycetota; class Phycisphaerae; order Phycisphaerales; family Phycisphaeraceae; genus JAHQVV01. Next base: position 4,119 of record JBCDHS010000041.1, on the reverse strand, counting down.
CCGGGGCCTCCGCGATGATCCTGCCGGGGGTCAGCGGCGGGTACCTGCTGCTTGTGTTGGGCGTGTACGTCCCGATCCTCGCGGGGATCAGCGCATTCAAAGGCGCCCTGCCGATCGTCGGCAGCTTTGACAGCGGCACGCTCATCGAGATCGGCCTCAAGGTGGTGCTGCCGGTGGGTCTGGGCGTGCTGATCGGGGTTGTGGGGGTGAGCAACCTGCTGCGCTGGTTGCTCAAGCGCTACGAGAAGGCCACGCTCGGGGTGCTGCTGGGCTTGCTGGTCGGCGCGGTGGTCGGGCTCTGGCCGTTTCAGCAGACCGTTGACCCGGTCGAGGGCCAGCTGGTGAAGGGCCAATCGATCACCCTCGGGTTGCCTACGGTCGAACCGGGCGAAGAACCGGCCACACAGGAGGTATGGATGTTTGCTGGCTCGGGCGAGCTGGTTGAGGCTGAAGACCTGCCCACATCGTTTTTTACACCCTCGGTCGGCCAGGTCGTCGGATCGGTGTTTCTCATCGTACTGGGGCTGGTCAGCACGCTGCTGATCGATCGCTTCCAGGGCGGCAAACCATCCACGAACACCACAGAGTGACCCCTCGATACGCTATCGGGATGGGCAGCAAGAAGTCAGGAGCAACCACGGTGAAAAACGTGCTGGTAACCGGCGGGGCGGGCTACATCGGATCGCACTGCGTCAAGCGGCTGGTCAACGATGGCTACAACGTCACGGTCCTGGACAACTGCGACCGGGGGCATGCGGTCGCAGTCGATAAGGCCGGTAGCGGCGAGGCCAAGCTTGCCCGGGTCGATCTGCGGGATACCGATCGGGTCGCCGCTGTGCTGACCGAGAACCAGATCGAGGGCGTGATCCACTTCGCCGCGTTGGCGTATGTCGGCGAGTCGGTCACCCAGCCGCTGCGGTACTACGACAACAACACCGCCGGATCGGTCAGCCTGCTGTCGGCGATGGACCGGGCGGGGGTCAGCCGGATCGTCTTCAGCTCGACCTGCGCGACCTACGGCGAGCCCGAGCGCATGCCGATCACCGAAGACCTGCCCCAGCAACCGATCAACCCGTACGGCTGGTCGAAGCTGTACACCGAGCGGGCGCTGATCGACTACGGCCACGCGAACGCCGGTTTTGGTTTCGCGGCCCTGCGCTACTTCAACGTTGCCGGGTCCGATCCCGAAGGCGTCATCGGCGAGGACCACGAGCCCGAGACCCACATCATCCCCGTCGTGCTCAACTGCGCCCTGGGCAAGGTCGAGAAGATCAGCATCTTCGGCGACAACTACGACACGCCCGACGGCACCTGCATCCGTGACTACATCCACGTCCAAGACCTGGTCGACGCCCACCTGGTCGTGCTCAACGCGTTGGAAGACAGCGATCAGCGGTTCTATAACCTCGGCACCGGCACAGGGACCACGGTGATGCAGATCGTCGAGGCCGGCCGCGAGGTCACGGGCCACGCCATCCCCGCCGAGGTAGGCCCCCGCCGCCCCGGCGACCCGCCGATGCTCTACGCCGACCCCGGCAAGATCAGGCGTGAGCTTGGCTGGGAAGCGAAGTGCAAGGACATCAGGCAGATGGTCGCGGATGCGTGGCAATGGTTCGAGGCCAACCCGGGCGGGTACGGCGAATAACCCCATTCGATTCGGCGGGCGCTTACCTCATCCCACGGGCGCGCGGGCCGAAGCCCCAGGCTTCTTTGCTCTTGAGCAGCAGCCAACCCACCGGGATAGACAGGGCCGTGGTGTACACCAGCATCAGGAATCCGTCGAAGAGCTGCTGGGCCGCAGAAAAATCGGCGATGCCCTCGCCGGTCAGGAAGCCGATGCCCCGCATCGCGTAGAGGATCGTCGGCACCAGCACGGCGAAGACCCCCGAGACCAACGACATGATCGCGATGGTGAAGACCGAGTCTTTGAACAGCAGGTTGCGCAGCTGCAACAGCGTATAGCCCGCGGCGAGAAAACCGAGCGCCCACGGCCCCACCAGATCGGTCACCCCTTGGGTCTCGATATCAACGAGCAGGCCCAGCAGGATCGCGGCCCACGCCACGGTCGAGGCCGAGCCTTGGAGCGCGATGAAGACCAGGAGGATCAGCGGCAGCAACGGCTCGTGGTCGCCGATACGCCAGAAGTGCCCCAGGCCCTGTTGCAGGGCGTAGGCGAGGTAGGCGGCGATGGCGAAGACGATCCAATTCATCAAAGACCGGTGGGTTAATCCTCCCGCTGGGTGATCACCATGACCCGGCCCTGCAGGCCGATCGGGACATCGGGCCGGATAATGATGCGCTCGGTATCCAGGGGGCGGTCGGGGTGCTTGGCAATCTCGGTGACCCGTCCGAGCAGGAAGCCCTTGGCGTTGGGGTAGCGGTCGTCGTTGCTCCAGACGATGTGACCCGGCTCGACGCCGTGGCCCAGCGACCGATCGACGTAGAAGTATTGACCCGATGCGTGGGCCCGCGCGCGGTCTTCGACCACCCCCTCGCCCGGCGGTGCGCCCAGGGGCTGCAGGATGACCGCGAGGTTGAATCCGGGCCGGCTCACCAACTGGATATTGCAATTCAGCAGGCCGGGCTCGCGCTCGACAAAACCCAGAAGGTTGGTCCGGAAGACCACCGGATCGTCGCCGGCGATGCCAACTCGGGTCCCCTGATTGATCAGCATGACGGGGTTGTTGCGGTCGTTGTTGAAGTTGACGACGCCGGCTTCGACCGGCCGAACATCCTTCGGGTTGATGTTGATCGTGATCGCTTCGAGGGCGGCGAGCGTTTCCCGCAGGTCTTTGTTGATCGCCCACAGTTCACGGTTCAGCCGGTCGTAGTCCTGCTTCTGAAGGGCCCACTGCTCTGCGGAGAGGTCCTCGACCGGGCCGGAGCTTGTCGGGCGGATCTTGTGCGAAGCCCAACTCACCGGGTCGCTGACCGGGACCGACAGGTTCCTGGCCAGCATCGTCGGCAAGACGCCGACCCACTTGGCATAACGGATCGGCAACAGCGAAGTGACGACCAGCAGCCCCACCACCGCGACCAACGCTTTGCGGGATGTGAGCATGGGCTTAGACATTTGTCCGGGGCAGTTCTAAGGGCTTGTTGCTTAGCGCCTAGGCCCAGCGATCACATCTCGTCCATATCGCTTTCCATGGTCTGCTTCCATTCCTCGAGGTGCTCGAGGTAGATCGCCGTACCACGGGCAACACAGGTCAGAGGGTCCTCGGCGATACGGCTGTCCAGGCCGGTGGCGTTGGAGATGATCGTGTCGATCCCGCGGAGCAGGGCCCCGCCGCCGGCCAGCACGATGCCGTTATCGACCAGGTCGGCGGCGAGTTCGGGCTCGCAGCGCTCGAGGGTCCGCGTCACCGTCTCGATGATCGCGCTGAGGGGCTCTTGCAACGCCTCGCGGATCTCCTCGCTGGTGATGACGGTCTTGCGGGGCAGGCCGGAAATCATGTCCCGGCCGCGCACCTCCATGGTGCGCTCTTCGCCGTCGGGCGCAGCGCTGCCGATCTCGATCTTGATGCGCTCAGCGGTCTGCTCGCCGATCATCAGGTTGTAGGCCTTCTTCATATGGTTGATGATCGACTCGTCCAGGTCGTCGCCCGCGACGCGGACCGATTCGCACTGGGCGATATCGGCCAGGGACATGATGGCGACCTCGGTCGTGCCCCCGCCGATATCGACGATCATGCTCGCCGTCGCCTCGACGATGGGCAGGTTCGCGCCGATGCCCGCGGCCATAGGCTCTTCAACGAGGTAGACCCGCCGGGCCCCGGCACGCTCGGCTGAGTCGAGCACGGCCCGCTTCTCAACGGCCGTGATCCCACTGGGCACGGCGATAACGACGCGCGGCTTGACGAACGGCCGCTTGCCATTGACCTTGCGGATGAAGTAACCGAGCATCGACTCGGTGATCTCGAAGTCGGAGATGACCCCGTCCTTGAGCGGGCGGATCGCGGTGATCGAGCCAGGCGTCTTGCCGAGCATCTCCTTGGCGACCCAGCCGACGGCGTTGCCGTTGTTGAGCACCTGGTTGGTGCCCTTCTTGACGGCGACGACAGACGGTTCATTGAGCACGATCCCCTCGCCGCGCACACAGACCAGGGTGTTGCACGT
>JBCDHS010000040.1:0-31323 GCA_038749735.1 Planctomycetota bacterium | reverse complement strand
GGGGGGGGGGGGGGGGGGGGGGGGGGGGGGGGGGGGGCCCGGGGGCGATCTCTCCGCTCCGCCCGGTTGGCCCCCCGCGGGTTTTGCGTGGCCCTCTTTCCGTTCCGGGGGCCCCCCCCCCCCCCCCGCCCCCCTCCCTGAGAGGGAGGGGGAGCAAGGTCGTCGCCGAAGCTCGATCGCCGGCGCAGCCCGAAATGATGGACGATCTGCCGCAGTTCGTCCCAGCTTCCCGGTCCGATGTATTTTTGTTGGACGGTTCGGCTGTGGACGGTGGTGCCGCTGTAGCACAGGTCGATGATGGCGCTGAGAATCCGTTGGAACGACTCGGTCATGTCCGGGGTGTCGTCGTAGGCCCGGCGAAGCTTGACGGTCAGGGGCACGTCATCGCCCACGGCGGCGTAGACTGCTTCGAGGATCGCGATCGCCTCGTCGGGCACGCTGAGCAGGTGGCCACCACGGGCTTTCTTCTTGATCTTCTTGACGGGGCAGGCGAGGTTGACGTCCACCACGTCGTAGCCCAGGTCGACGAGGATCTTCGCGCCCTGGGCGATCTCGTCGGGGTGGCTGCCCATCAGTTGGCCGCAGAGCGGGGCGGACGGGCCGTGGTCGCCGGGTCGGAGCCGGGCTTCTTCGAGGGCCTTGCCGCCGTTGATCAGGAAGTGGTCGAGCATGGCCTCGGTGATGCAGTAGGGGCAGCCGTGGCGGCGTGCGACGACCCGCATCGCCGCGTCGGAGTACCCGGCCAGCCCGGCCTGGTAGAACGGCGCGTCGATGGTGATCGGCGGGTAACGCTTGCCCGGTTTGCCGAGGGTGAGCATGGGCGTCATTATAAGTCACGATGAAGCAGCACTTCCGCAACCCTTGGATGCCGACACCCGCCACGATCGTGACGGCAGTGATGTTATTACTCGCTGTGCCCGGCTGCTCGACATACCGCGATCTCACCGCCTCGCCGCAGACCGCCCAGCGGCTGGCCGCATTCGACTACCCGGCCGACGCGCCTTACGGCCCTGACCTGGACGTGCTGGTCATCCGGAGCAACGCCGACATCCGCCTGGTCAACCGCACGCCCCGCAACTACTCGGCGATGCAGCTCTGGCTCAACCAGCAGTGGGTCGCCGACAGCGGGCTGATCCAGATCGGCACGGACAACACCCGCGTGCTGACCGACTTTGTCAACCGTCTCGAAGAGCCCTACCCCGTCGGCACGGTGCTCAACCCGGAGAAGACCCTGCGGCTCGTCCTGGCCGAGCTCTACAACCCGGCCGAGGGGGTTCGCCACCGGCTTGTCGTTCGGCCCGGCAACGAGCAGAGCATTACCCCGTTTGAAGACCTGCGGTAAGCGGGCCACACCCTCCTGTATCGCGCCTTGATCCCATCGCACGGAAGGACTCACCATGGACCGTCTCAAGCTCTGGCGTCGTTACCAACAACACCTCTGCGCCTGCCCGGGCCTGGGGATGACGCTCGACGTGTCGCGCGTACCCTTTACCCCGGCGTTCATGAAGAAGATGGAGCCGGCGATCCAGAAGGCCTACGACGCGATGGCTGGCCTGGAGGCCGGCGAGATCGCCAACCCCGACGAGGGGCGGATGGTCGGGCACTATTGGCTACGCAACGCCTCGCTCGCGCCGACGGATGAGCTGGGCAAAGTTATCAAGAAAGCGGTCCGCGAGATCAAGAAGTTCGCGGCGGATATCCACGTCGGCAAGATCAGCCCGCCGAGCACCAAGAAGTTCAAGCAGGTGCTGGTCGTCGGCATCGGCGGGTCGGCGCTCGGGCCGCAACTCGTGGCGGACTGCCTGGGCTCGTCCAAGGACAAGATGCAGGTCTTCTTCCTGGACAACACCGACCCGGACGGCATAAGCCGGGTGCTCACCCAGCTCAAGCCCAAGCTCAGCAGCACGCTGGTCCTGGTCGTCTCCAAGTCGGGCGGCACCCCGGAGACGCGCAACGGCATGCTCGAGGCCGAAGCCGCGTACCGCAAGGCCGGGCTGAAGTTCGGCCGACACGCGGTAGCGATCACCGGCGACGGGTCCAAGCTCGATCAATACGCCAAGAAGGGCAAGTGGCTCAAGCGGCTGCCGATGTGGGACTGGGTCGGCGGGCGGACCAGCGTGATGTCGGCGGTGGGCCTGCTGCCCGCGGCGCTGCAGGGCGTAGACATCGACGGCCTGCTCGACGGCGCGGCGGAGATGGACCGTATCACCCGCAAGCCCCAGACCGCCACGAACCCGGCCGGGCTGCTCGCGCTCATGTGGCACCACCAGACCAAGGGCAAGGGCGCGAAGGACATGGTGATGCTGCCTTACAAAGACCGGCTGCTGCTCCTGTCACGGTACCTTCAGCAATTGGTGATGGAATCGCTAGGCAAAGAGCTGGACCTGGACGGCAAGCCGGTCAATCAGGGCATCGCCGTGTACGGCAACAAGGGCTCAACCGACCAGCACGCCTACGTGCAGCAGCTTCGCGACGGGCTGAACAACTTCTTCGCGACGTTCTTGGTCGTGCTGCAGGACGCGGCGCTCAAGGGCAAGCCCGCCAGAAGCGCCCTCGAAGTCGAGGACGGTGTGACCAGTGGTGACTACCTCAGCGGCTTTTGGCAGGGTACGCGTGAGGCGTTGTACGACTCGGGCCGGGCCAGCATCACGATCACGATCGACAAGCTCGATGCGCGGGCGCTGGGCGCGCTGATCGCGCTGTATGAACGCGCGGTGGGCCTCTACGCGGAACTGGTGAATATCAACGCCTACCACCAGCCCGGCGTGGAGGCGGGCAAGAAGGCCGCTGCGGCGGTGCTGGATGTCCAGGCGAAGGCGCTGGCCGTCCTGCGGGCCCAGCCCAAGCGTTTGTTTGCGGTCGATGAGATCGCCACGGCCATGGGCGAGCCGGAGTGGGTCGAAACCGTTTACCACGTGCTCGAACACCGCGCGGCGAATAATCAGGGCGTCATGCGCGACGGGGACCGCTTCATGGCGGGCTAACGCCAGTCACTGCCGCAACAGCACGTCGTACAGGTATGGGTTCGAGTAGATATAGAAGCGCCGGATCGGCCAACCGTCGGGCAGGTCATCGGGGTTTGCCTCTCTTGGCGTTGCGGGCCCTTGACCGGAGGCGGGCCCGATCGGTACCTGCCGCTGGCGGAGCAGGTCCGCCTTGTCGGGGCGGAACGCCAGCGTATAGTTTGCCCCGCGGGCGATCGAATCAAGCGGGGTTGGGTAGCGGTCATCAAACATCTGCCCAAGGGCCATGATCCCCGCCAAACGCCAGGCGTCGCTGTCGCCACGTACCGACTCGATCACCTGCGGGGTCACGTCGTACCAGCCGGTCGCGGCGGCGGTGTCGGCGATGGCCAGGCCGACCCAGACGTTTTTGCCCCAGGCCCCGGTCAGGGCCGCCCGCCCCGCTTCAGGAGATCGCTCGGCAACCATCGCGATGGCACGCAGCGCCGCCCTTCTGCCCTGGATGTCCCACGCATTATCCACCCCACCACGCCGAGCCACGTACCGCCGAGCCACGTCCGCCGCCTCCGCCTCCCCAAGCATCGCCAGGGCCAGCAGCCCGTAGCCCAGCACCAGTTCGTCCTCCGCCCCCAGCCGGGAGAGCCGCTGGGTGAGCTCGGGGATCGCGTCGGGGTCGTTGCTCAGGCCGATCGCCAGGGCGCACGCGGCGCGGTATTCCATCGGCTCGTCGAAGTCGGTGATGTCCTCGGCCAGGCGACGGCGGTAGAGCCGGCGGACGCGCTGGTCCTCGCTGCGTCGCAACACGATCGGCGCCCGCTCGTGCAACGCACTACCCGGCAGCACCCGGCGGAGCATCAGCCCCATGCCGATGGCGCCGAAACCACGCGACCCACGGAAGGGGTACCAGATCTCCTGCGGCTCGGTCTGGACCGGTGCATCGGGATCGACCAAATTGCCGTCGACGTCGATCTGCGGCGGCAGGGGCGGGACGACGCTGTACCCGCCCATCAGCTTGTACATCAGTTCCAACCCCAGGTACACATCCAACTCATGGCAGGCCAGGGCGAGGATGTCTGGCCCGCGGTGGGCCTGCCCCGTCCCGTCGCGCGTGGCGACACTGACCCGGGCGAGCAATAAGTCTTGCAACGCTTCACGTCGATCAGGGTCCTGCGGCGGCGGCTGGCCGATCAGAGTGAGTGAGGCCGCGACGCGTGTCTGCATGGCCAGGCCCATCGGTGAGCTGCCGTACGCCCCGCCGCGTGGCATGCGACGCAGCGCCGTGTAACCCGCCCAGTCCCGGACCTGCCGGTCGTAGCCGATGACATCCGCCAGCCACCGCGACCCGCCCCGCCGCCACGCGTAGCGCTCGGCCAGCAACACCTCGCTGACCGCGAACGTACTCGGCACCCGGCGCAGCACCGCGTCGAGCAGGTCGTCGTTGGCCACCCGGTCATGCCGATTAAGCGCCCAGACCGCCCAGCGTTTGACCTCGATCGACTGGCGCGGGTCGCCGAGGACCGATTCGAGGGCGTCCCGCCATACGCCGTCAACCACCGACATCAGCCCGATCCCCACCACCCGCGCGGCCGACTCTTGCTCGGAGAGCGGCCCATCGTGAAGCAGTACCAGCCGCGCCTCGACCGTATCGATCAGCCCCAGCGCCACCCAGCCTGCGCAGCGAACCCCGGGGTCGCGGTCTTCTAAGAGTGAGGTCGGGGCCGCGTCGTCAGCCAAGTCGTCGAGCGCGTCGAGGTCCTCCAGCCCGGGTAGTGCGTCTTGCTCAGGCTCCGCTTCGGCTCTGACTTGAGGAGCCGTCAAACGGTCCAGCAACGGCTCATACCCCATCCGCGCCAGCGACAGGACCGCCTGCTCCCGCACGCGCGGGTCCCGGCTGTCTAAATGCGGCAACACCGCCGCGATGGCCTGCTCCCGGCCATGCCGCGCCGCGGGGTGGTCCCAGGGCCGTGGCCGAAGCTCGCCCGACTCCTCAAGGTAGTCTTCACCAAAGCTCTCCCACCAGTGCTGCCAGGTGTAGTTGAAGGCGTCGACCGTCGGGTCGGGATCGGCGGCCGGGGGCAACTGGGCGGCCGCGAACGCTGTGCTCAGCACACTGAACCCAAAACTCAGAACCAAGCGTGCAAGCATCGAGCTTGGCGGATGGATCAGAGAAGCGCCGTACAGCATGTGATTCGCATCAGGGTTCACGCCCGATAATCTTCGTCGATCCCCTGCCGCCGTCAAGAATCCTTTTCGTTTACGAACGGGTGCCGATAGCCATGGCATGACCGCACTGACCGCGCCGCCCGTCGCTGAGACCGACCGACTAGAGCGTGAACAACGCTTTTTCGACCGCCACTATGCCCACGAGGCCGCCGCCGGGATCGCCCCGCTGTCCGACTACGACAAGGCCCGTTACACCGACCCGCCGGCCAACACGATCTTCCCCCGCGAGTACTACTACCACCTGCTTCGCCCGCTGCGGGGCAAGCGGGTGATGGAGGTCGCCGCGGGCAACGGGATCGACGCGGCGATCCTGACCCACAACGGGGCCCAGCTCTCCAGCTACGACCTGTCGCCCAAGTCCATCGAGATGGTCCGGCAGCGCTGCGAGATCAACGGCACCGCCGACCGCCTGACCACCCAGGTCACCGGCGACTTCGCCCGTGCGTTTGCCGGCCAGCGCTTTGAGCACATCGTTGGCTATGCGGCGCTGCACCACCTGCCGGACCTGGACACCCTTTCCCAGCAGGTGTACGACCGGTTAGAGCCCGGCGGAGCGGCCGTCTTCGCCGAGCCCGTGCTCAACTCCCGGCTGCTGGGCCTGGCCCGCCGGTGCGTGCCCTTGGGTATCGATGAGATGACCGACGACGAAACCCCCCTGACCGATCGCGATCTGGACCGTTTCTGCCTGCCCTTTGACCGGGTGCAGAAGCGCTACTTCCAGGTCACCAGCCGGGTCTGGCGGCTCTGGCCGAACAACTGGCCCCTGGTCGTGGCGCTGCACCGGCTTGACCGCGGGCTGCTGCGCGTGCCCGGGGTCCGTCGGCTCGCGACGGTCTGCGTCTTCGCAGCCTACCGCGACCGCTAGACCCAAAGCCCTACATCCATGCGACTGAAACGGGCGTATGGTCCCTTGGAGCTATCTCTAACCAAGGACCTGTCATGCGCTATCTCCCGTTCGCGATCTTGCTAATCTTCTTCGTACCCACGGCCGCGCTGGCCGATGAACCAGCAGAACAAGTGGTCGCCGAGGCCGACCAGCAGCCCGACTTCGAGTATGTCAAGGAAGCCGAACTCCCCGAGGGTTGGCCCGCGCCCGGGCCGATCGATGTCGCATCGGTCAAAGTCTATCCCGAATACCGCGCGGCATATGCCGAGGGGGATGCGGCATTTTGGCTGCTGTTCAGCCACATCCAATCCCGCGACATTCCGATGACCACCCCGGTGGAGATGGCCATGGACCACACCCCCGAGGGCTACGAGCGGGTCAACATGGGCTTTCTCTATCAGAGCACCGAGGTGGGCGAGACCGGCGAAGCAGGTGCCGTCGAGGTCATCGATGTCCCCGCCATGACCGTTGTCAGCTTCGGCACGCACGGCCCGGTCCGCAAGACGACCTACGACACCGCCATCGAGCTGATCGAAGCCAAGATCGAGACTCTCGACGGTTGGCGCTCCACGGGAAAGCTCCGCATGCTCGGCTATAACAGCCCGATGATCCCCCGTGAGAAGCAGTATTTCGAGATCCAGGTGATCCTGGAAGAAGTCGAGCCCGACCCAGGCGAAGCCGAGCAAGTCGAGTAGCAGGTCGGGGCAGCCCGACACCACCGCTGAGCATCACGAAGCTGCGGGTCTGGAATCTCCCACCACGACTCCCACGTTCACAGAACGTGGGCTTGTCTTTTAGATAAGCAACTCGCGGGCAGTTCGAGACAGACTTGGCCGACGCTCGTCCGTGGGCTACAATCCGCGATCCTTCGCCACCGTAGCTCAGTTGGTAGAGCAGAGCTTTCGTAAAGCTCAGGTCGCAGGTTCGAGTCCCGTCGGTGGCTTTGTTTTCGGGGATCACCACACGCTATGGGATTCCGCCCGAGGGTTGGTACAATCACCTCGACGCCAGCCTGGCTGCAGATCGCGTAATCCGGACCCGCCTTGCCCGAGACCCACACCAGCCCCGCCCACGACGAAGGCCCCGAAGAGCCCGACTCTAGCCCCGCGCCGCCTCTGAGCCCGGAGAACGGCGCGGTCTGGATCGAACTGAGCCTGAACCTCGACGACGACGACCCGCCTCTGGCCGGCTGGCTGGAGCCGCTGGCCGCAGAAGCCGCCCGGGCAGCCGGGGTACGGCAAGGCCAACTCAGCATCGCCGTCGTAAATGACGAGCAGATGGCCCAGTTCCACCAGCGGTACCTGGATATTGCCGGCACAACCGATGTGCTGACCTTTAACTTGGGCGATCGTTTGGCGGATGATCAGATCGAGGGGGAAGTGATCGTCTGCCTGGACGAGGCCCGCCGGCAGTCGGCCAGTCGGGGCCACGGCGTCCGCCACGAAGTTCTGCTCTACGTGGTGTACGGCATCCTCCATCTGATGGGCGAAGACGACCAGGACCCCGAGAGCTTCGAGCACATGCACGCCCGGGAAGATCAGATCCTGAGCGGGCTGGGCATGGGGGCGGTTTTCTCAAGGAAGGAGGGCACGGGGTGAGCCGGTCGATGTGGGTGATCCTGGTGGCCTGCCTGCTTGGTTGTTACGCGAGCGCCTGCCACGGTGCGCTCAAGACGTTCTCGAAACGGCGTTTGGCGGAGCTCCTGAAAGAGCTCGGCAAGCCGGAGCGGGCCGAGTCCATGTCCGAACGGCTGCCGCGTCTGGTGCTGATGACCGGCGTGCTGCGGACGACGATGGGCGGGCTGATCATGCTCACCGTGCTCTACGCGACACAGGTCTCCGGGCGGTTTAGTGAGCTCTGGGTCAGCTATCTGGTCGCGTTCCTGGTCGGCTCGGTGTTGTTAAGCGTTTTTCTCGTGGCGATCCCGGTGAGTTGGGCCCGGTACAGCCGGGAACGCCTGTTAGCTTGGTCCGCGCCACTGCTCCAGGCCGCTTTGCCGTTTTTTGTTCCCATCGCCTCGGGCCTGCACCTTTTCGACCCGGTGGTGCGGCGGATCTCCGGGGCCGACCTCAACGGCGATGATGAGAACGACATCTCCGAAGAGGTGCTCTCAACGATCGAAGACCACGACACCGAACAGGCTTTCGACGACGAGCAGAAGGCGATGCTGGGCGCGATCTTTGACCTGAAGGAGACCAGCGCTGGGGAGATCATGACCCCACGGACCGATGTCGATGGGCTGGAGGCCGATGTTTCGCTGGACGAGGTGAAGAAGGCGGTGGTCCGTTTCGGCCACTCGCGTATCCCGGTATACGAGGAGTCGCTGGATCAGATCGTCGGGATCCTCTACGTGCGTGACCTGATCCGATTTGTGGGCACTCCCGCCGATTTCCACCTCCGTCAGATCGCGCGCGAGCCGTTCCTCGTGCCCGAATCAAAGAACGTCCTTGAGCTGCTGAAGGAGTTCAAGCAGCGGAAAGTGCACCTGGCCATCGTGCTCGATGAGTACGGCGGCACCGCGGGCCTGATCACGATCGAGGACATCCTGGAAGAGATCGTCGGCGATATCCGCGACGAGTACGACGAGCGGGAAGAGGATGCCGTGATCGCCGATCTGGACTCGGGCGAGGTCGAGATCGACGCGCGGGTCGAGGTAGACGATATGGGCGATCACCTGGAGATCGATTTTGATGAAGACCGTGACTACGACACGGTCGGCGGATTTGTGTTTGCGGAGTTGGGGCATATCCCCGAAGTCGGTGAAGCCTTTGAATTTGAGGGGTATCGGTTTACCGTAACCCAGGCTGAGCGGACCAAGGTCTTGAAGGTACGCGCCGAGCGGTTGGTCGAGCAGACCGATCTTGTGGACGGGGATTAGGCGTCGGCGACATAAAACCCCGCGTCGTTTTAGCCGACGCGGGGCTGCATGCCGCTCCATAAGCCGAGTTCTGTTCCGCGCGAGCGCGGGGCGACCATTTCTCTAGGCCGACCGTTGCCGGCCGGCTCCAGCACCCTACCCGCCCCACTGACCACGGACCGTGGCTTAGAAATCGGCTTTGCCAACTTCCGGGGGCTGCTTGGGCTTGCACGCGGCGGGGTTTACCTTGCGACGCCGGTCACCCGACGCCCGGTGCGCTCTTACCGCACCCTTTCACCCTTACCCCCGGAATTGGCCTGCGAGCGTGACGCAAAGGCCAGGCTTGGCGGCCAATTCCGGGGGCGGTTTGCTTTCTGTGGCACTGTCCCTGACCCGTCGGTTGACCCGGCGGGCCGGTGGGCGTTACCCACCGCCGTGTCCTATCGTGCTCGGACTTTCCTCGTGACCGGGCCGAGGCCCGATCCCGCGGCCGCCTTCGCACGGCATGCATCTCTATTCTATCTGAACCTGTCAGCAAGGCCGCTTTTTCCCAAGGGCATCTCGTTTTGATGGGGCAGGCATTCGGTTGAGAGCGGCCTCACCTTGTTCATCAACGCTGGTATTCTGGGTCAATATGAGTGCCGATCCTACTGCTCCTGAAGTGACTGTTTGGCTCGACGAGGCCTACGAAAAGCCCATCACCGGGCTGATCGATGTGATGGGTGGCGGTGTCCGACCGATCGCCGTAGGGGGGCCGGTTGCTGAGGGGCGGGCCAGGCTTGCTAGAGCGTTGGACGTGCCGCAGTACGACGACCTGCGGAAGATGCTGGTTGATCAGCCAGCGGGGTTCTTGCTGCTCGGCACGGTCAATGGGGTGGGTGAAGACGACCTGCCTATGGCGATGGCACGGGGCGCGGCGGTGCTGTCCTATGAGCCGGTGGCTGGTTCCCTAGGTGAATTGGAGCACCTGGTGGAGCCGGCGGTCCCGGCCGATGGCGGGGCGCACCTGGGCGGGCGGATCGTGCACACGCCTGGTTTTGAGCGATCGCCCGGCTTCCTCGCCGCGGCCGATCCACACGACGCCCTGGGCGAGCAGCGCACGCTGGCCATGACCAACCTCGGGCCGAAGGGGGCGGGGTCACTCTTCACGCGGCTGTTCGATGCCTGGGTCACCCTGCTTGGCTTTATGGACCTGCCCGAGACGATCTCCGCCTCACTGACCGGCCAGAACGGGCCGGTCCCCGACAGCCCCCGCGACCTGACCGGCCGGCTCACCGCACACTCCCGCCAGCCCGACGGTGGCTCGGCAGTCATCTTTGCCAGCGACCAGGCAGCGCCAACGCCACGAAGCCTCCACACCCTGGGCGACGAGTCGCAACTGCTCATCACCGACGCGGGTTACATCCTCCGCCGCCTCGCCGGCGAGGTCGTAGACGAGTACACCCACGACGGGCCGACCAGCCCCACGGATCTGGTCGCCCACCAGTGGCGGCGGCTGATCGATCAGCGGGCCCCGGCAGGCGACCCGGGCATGACCCGCGAGCGTTCGGCCCTGGCCTGCTGCCTGGCCTGCCAACTCTCAGCCCGGACCGGCCAACCCGAGAGCCCGGCCCGGCTGGCACAGATGACCCGGAGATGAAGCGACTTGATTCTCAAAGCATATTTTGACACAAGACGTTGAGCGGATACGATATACGCTCTCGTAGGATCGACCGTGACTAGGCCTACCGCCGCGGCACGGACAGCAGCCCGCCCCGAGTACCGACCCGGCTCGGGCCTAATCCGGCGAGGAAGGTCGGGATCCCTTCAAACCGCCACCTCCCGTGGCGTGCAAAAGGGGCCCGTGATGGATGCAGAGCCAGCGCTCTGCGACGGACCACTTTTTGGCCCATGGTGTAATTGGCAACACTGCTGTTTTTGGATCAGCCATTCCAGGTTCAAGTCCTGGTGGGCCAACTTCACCCCCTGGAATTGGGGCCGAGGCATTTTGCCCGGCCTCTGGGGTGGGCGCTTGATTATCATTTGACCCCGCGTGGAGTTCGTATGAGCGTTGATAGTAATTCTCGACCGGTCGATGCGATCATCCTCGCCGCGGGCAAGGGGACGCGGATGAACAGCGACCTGCCGAAGGTCCTCCACGAGGTGGCGGGCAGGCCGATGGTATGGTGGGTGGTCCAGGCCTGCAAGCAGGCGGGGGTGAGCCGGTGCATCCTGGTGGTCGGCTACAAGGGCGAACTGGTCCGCGAAGCTTTCGCCGGCGAACTGGGTGTCGAGTTTGTCGAGCAAGCCGAGCAATTGGGCACGGCCCACGCGGCGCAGATGGCCGAGCCCAGCTTTGCGGGTCAGGCGGTCGGCGATGTTTTTGTGCTTGCCGGTGATGGCCCGTTGATCCGCGGCAAGACCCTCGCCCGGCTGCTTGAGGTCCACCGCCGGACCAGCGCCGCGGCGACCCTCGCCACCGCGGTGATCGACGACCCCACGGGCTACGGCCGAATCGTCCGCGATGCGGCCGGGAACTTCGCCGCCATCGTCGAGCAGAAGGACGCGACCGAAAACCAGCGCGCCATCCGCGAGGTCAACCCAAGCTACTACTGCTTCCGCGGCGAGAGCTTCTTCCAGACCCTCGATCAGGTCGGCAGCAACAACGCCCAGGGCGAGTACTACATCACCGACGCCCCCGGCCTATTGAAGAAGCAGAACCAGACCGTCACGGTGGTTGACGCGGTCCCGCCGTCTGACGTCTTGTCGATCAACACGCCCGAGCAGTTGGCTCAGGTCGATCGGGTCCTGCGTGACCGCCTTGATCCCACCTGTGCCGGAGCCACCGAATGAGCGCCGCCGACGCCGATGCCATCAAGATCTTCCACGGCCGGGCCAGCTTCGACCTGTGCGAGAACATCTGTCACTACCTCGATCTGCCGATCGGCAAGGGGAAGACGACGATGTTCCCCGACGGCGAGTTGCTGGTGAAGATCGAGGAGGACGTGCGCGGGCGGGACTGCTACGTGGTGCAATCTACCCACAACCCGGTGAACGCGCACCTGATGGAGCTGCTGATCTACATCGACACGCTCAAGCGTGCCTCGGCGGGACAGATCACCGCGGTTGTCCCGTACTTCGGCTACGCCCGGCAGGACCGAAAGGACGAAGGGCGGACCCCGATCACCGCAAAGCTGGTCGCGAACCTGATTACCGCGGCCGGGGCCAACCGCGTCCTGGCGATGGACCTGCACGCCGCCCAGATCCAGGGCTTCTTTGACATCCCGGTCGATCATCTTAATGCCGGGCCGGTCTTGCTCACCTACCTGCACGATCTAAAGCAATCGTCGTCCACCGAAGTGGTGATGGTCAGCCCGGACGTGGGCAACGTGAAGATGGCGGCGGCCTTCGCCGATGCGCTGGGGGTAGAGATCGCCATCATCGATAAGCAGCGCAAGAGCGGCACCGAGGTGATGTCCACCAACGTCATCGGCGACGTCACGGGCAAGACGGTCTTTATGGTCGACGACATGGTCTCGACGGCGGGTACGGTCGCCAAGGCCGCCACACTCATTAAGGACAAGGGGGCGGAGCAGATCTTCGTCGCCTGCACCCACCCCGTCTTCGTCGGCATGGCCTTGGAGCGGCTGGCCGAGGCCCCGATCGATCAGGTCATCGTCACCGACACCATCCCCGAGGCCGACCGCTTCGGGCCGATCAAGAACAAGGTCAAGACCCTCTCCGTTGCCAATCTCATCGGCGAGGCGATCCACCGCATCCACCACAACCGCTCGGTCTCTTCCCTCCTGCAGACCGGAGGCGGCAAACGCTAACCCCGGCTCGGGGTGTTGATGCCCCCAACAAACCAACACGCCCGGAAAACCCAACCAACAACCCGCGATAGGAAACAACCCATGACCACCACCACCGACTACCCCGTCCTCGAAACCCAGGCCCGCACCAAGCTCGGCACGCGCTACGCCAAGCGCGTCCGTGAAGCGGGCCGAATCCCCGCCGTCATCTACGGCCACAAGCAGGACCCCGTCCACGTCTCTTTGCACGGCAAGACCTTCACCGAGCTCCTGCATCACGAGGCGCACATTATCGATGTCAAGGTCCAAGGCAAGAGCGAGCACACCCTGATCAAGGCGATCCAGTGGGACACCTTTGGCCGGGAGATCGTCCACGTCGATCTGGAACGGGTTGATCTGAGCGAGACCATCGAGGTCGAGGTCGAGCTACAGCTCACCGGCGAGCCGGCCGCGCTACGCCAGGCGGGTACCATGCTGGACCACCCGACCACGGCGGTGCTGATCCGCTGCCGCGCCGACTCGATCCCCTCGCACCTGGAGCACAGCATCGCCGAGCTGGCCCCCAGCACACCCGTGACGGTCGGCGACCTGACCCCGCCCCAGGGCGTCGAGGTCGTCAGCCCGCCCGAGCAGCTGGTCTGCCAGATCACGGGCGTGAAGGCGGCGGATGAAGAGGCCGAAGAAGGCTCGGAAGCCGAGCCGGAGGTGATCAACAAGGGTAAGGACGAACCGGGCGAATAAACAAGCCGATCCCCCGCCAGAGCCCTGCATCCCCTGCGGGGCTTTTTTCATAAGATGCCCGCATGAAGCTCATCGTCGGCCTGGGCAACCCCGGCCCCGAATACGCCCAGACCCGCCACAACGCCGGCTTCATGCTCGTCGATAAGCTCGCCGCGCGCCACAATCTAAGCGGCGCGAAACACAAGTTCCACGCCGGCGTGCTCGACGGGGAGCTGTTGGTTGGCCATCCGATGACGCCCTATCGATGCGTGCTCATGCAGCCGACGACGTACATGAACCGCTCGGGGCTCTCGGTGGGCGAGGCGGTGGCGTTCTACAAGTTCAACCCGACAACAGACCTACTGGTGTTAGTCGATGACCTTGCGCTGGATGTCGGCACGATCCGCCTGCGTGGCGAAGGGTCGGCCGGCGGGCAGAACGGCCTGGCCGACATCGAACGCGCCCTGGGCACCCGCAGATACCCGCGTCTGCGCATCGGCATCGGCCCCAACGCCGTCAACGGGCACAAGGTCCCGCAGAAAGACTTCGTCCTCAGCCGATTCACCGGTGACCAACAGATCGAACTCGACCACGCCCTGGACAAAGGCGTCAAGTGCATCGAGAGCTGGCTGGTCGATGGGCTGGAGAAGACGATGAGTCTGTTTAATGCCAAGTAGCGAGTAATACGAATCCCAAAAAATTCATGCGTTCGTCAGGTCTTGAAAAGCCGACACGTAACACGTGGCGGACGAGCTACCTGACGCTTGTCCGCCGGGTGTGACCCGGCGGCTCATGAAGCAATGAACGCCTTCGTTTTTTGTGGGATACGTATAAGTCCTGGTTGTTGATGATTACTTGGCGGCTCTCAGAATTGCCGCGATCTCGTCAGCGCCTCCGGCTTCTGCGATCTGGCGGGCCGTCCGCCCCGCGCGGTTGCGGGCGTTGACATCCGCGCCGGCCTCGATCAGGGCCTTGACGACCTCGAGGTGTTGTGCGTCACGGTGCGGGATCACCATATGATGTCGGCCTTCGGCAGCAACCATCAACGGGGTGATGCCTCGGTCCTCGGCGGCATCCACGTCGGCACCTGACTCGATCAAGAAGTTGACGGTCTCCGGGCTGCCGGCCGCAGACGCAACGATTAGAGGGGTCAGGCCTGCGTTGTTCTTCGCCTCCAGGTCCGCACCCGCTTCGACCAGTTGTCTAACCACGGGCTCGACCCGCCAGGCCGCGCGGATCAGCGGGGTGTTGCCGTCGTCGTCCTTGGTATCGATCTGGGCCTCGGCGTCCAGCAGCATCTGGATCAGTTCCGTGTTGTCGGTCTGGACCGCGGTAAACAGCGGCGTCTCACCGCTGCGTGCCACCGAGTCGATGCCGATCCCCTGCTCGATGAGAAGCCGGACCATCTCGACCTTCCGACGACGTAATGCGTAGTCCAGCGCGGTCCGGCCGTACTGGGTGGAGGCATCGAGGTCGGCCCCGGCCTCGAGCAGCATCTTCAGATGCTCGGTATTCCCCGTGCCGGCCACGAGCATGAGCGCGACCTGTCCCTCTTCATCCCCTTGATCGAGATCGACTTGCTTCTCGATCAGAAAAGCGATGTTGTCGGTGCGCTGCAACTCGCAGGCCCGCATCAGGGGGGTCATCCCCTCCTCGTCGCCGGCGTTCAAGTTACCCCCGGCCTCAAGCAAGGTATCGATGACCTGCCGATAGCCTTCGCGCTGCGCCGTCGCGGCATAAAACAGCGCCGAACGGCCCTCCCGATCGGCCGCGGAGACCTCCGCCCCCGACTCGATGAGATAAGTCACCGCCTCGGCTCGAGCCTGAGAAGCCGCGAGCATCAGGGCCGTTTTCCCGCTCTCGTTCACCGCGTTCACATCCGCGCCACCCTTGACCAAGGCACGCAACACCGCCACATCCCCCGTTGTGCTCATCCGCAACAACGGGGTCGAGCCTCGGCTGTCTCGTTCGGCGTCCGGGTCTATGCCCGCCGCAAACATCCGACCCAACGTTTCAAAGTCTCGTGCACGTGCCGCTTCCAGCACCGTAGCCGGGGCCTGCGGCTCGGCCTCCTGAGCCGCTGCAACAAAAGGTGAGAGGACGACAAGGACGAGGGCTAACAAAACAACGGGCATCTGAACAGGCCTCGGAAAAAGAAAAGGCGGCGTACCAACGCCGGATCATCATACCCATGTCTCGCGGATGCGATGGCCCAGGTATTCATCGCATGTTTAGTCAAACGGTGAGCTGAACGCAACCGCACAAGGTAAAGGTCAACAGGTTGCCCCTACACCCCAGCCGTCGCGGCTTCGTGCTCGACGAGCATCATGTAGAGCTTCTCGGGCGACTCGGCCTGTTTGATCGCGTCGCGGAAGGTGTCGTCGATCAGCAGTCGGCTGATCTTGGCCAGGGCCTGGACGTGCGGGCCGGTCTGGTCGATCGGGGAGGCGAGGAGGATGATCAGTTCAACCGGCTTGCCATCGATCGCCCCGAACTCCAGGGGCTCTTGCGTCAGGCCGATCGCCATGTTGAGTTGGGTTAGGCCCTCGGTCTTGCCGTGCGGGACGGCGATGCCGTGGCCGATCCCGGTGGTGCGGATGGTCTCGCGTTGCCAGACCGCCTGCTTAAGCTGATCGGCATCGGGGATCTCGCCGTGCCCGGACAGGACATCGACCAGTTCAAACAGCGCGGCCTGCTTGTCGGCACCCTTCAAAGGGACCTTCACGCAGGCGGGCTTGAGGATCTCGGAAATTCGCATCGATACTACCTCTCCGGGGCCGGATCTTCAGCAGACCGATCGACCTGGGGCGAATCGACAAGCATAACCTTGGGCCGCATCGCGGGCAAGACTTAGATTGGGCTTATCCGCCTGACCAAGGTGCCAACGGTGCCACGGGATGACCGCCGTGCTAACCTATCTTTTGATGTCTGATCCAGGGCCCGAAAGCTCGATCCACCCCGGCCCCGCGTCCCGAGCCAACGACGCGCTGGGCGACGCCCTCAAGCTGCACTTCGGCCACGACCGGTTCAGGCCGATGCAGCGGCAGATCATCGGCGACGCCCTGGCCGGCCGGGATTTGTTCGTCCTGATGCCGACCGGTGGGGGCAAATCGCTTTGTTACCAGCTACCGGCCCTGCTGACCGAGGGGACGACCGTCGTCGTCTCGCCGCTGATCGCGCTGATGCAGGACCAGGTCGCCCAGCTCGAACAGAACGGCATCCGCGCGACCCTGCTCAATTCCACGATCGATCAGGACGAAGCGTACCGCCGGGAGCAGGCCGCCCTGGCCGGGGCGTATGATCTGATCTACATGGCCCCCGAACGGCTGATGGCGGCGGCGGGTTCGCGGCTGCTCGGTCAGTTGGATGTCGCCCGCTTCGCCATCGACGAGGCCCATTGCATCAGCGAGTGGGGCCACGACTTCCGCCCCGAGTACCGGATGCTCGCCCAACTCCGCAGCGGCTTTAGCGGGCGCTTCAGCAACACCCCTGTGCTCGCGCTGACCGCCACCGCCACGCCCCGCGTCGGCGAGGACATCGTCAACCAGCTCGCGCTGCGCGACCCCGCCCGGTACCGCGGTGATTTTGAGCGGGCCAACCTGACTTATGAGCTTCGGCCCAAGCGGAAGATGCTCGACCAGATCATCGAGTACTTGGCCGAGAAACCGCTTTACGAGGGCATCATGTACTGCAACAGCCGGCGCAAGTGCGACGAGACGGCCGAGAAGCTGCGGTCCTTCGGCATCGCGGCCGTGCCCTACCACGCCGGGCTCGAGCCGCGCCAACGTGAGCAGCATCAGCACGACTTTATCTTCGGCGATGCGCGGGTCGTCGTCGCGACGATCGCGTTTGGCATGGGCGTGGACAAGCCGGACGTGCGGTTTGTCATCCACGCCGACATGCCCCGCTCGCTGGAAGGCTACTACCAGGAGACCGGCCGGGCCGGCCGCGACGGGCTGCCCGCCGACTGCATCTTCTTCTACTCCGGCGGCGACCGCGGGCAGATCGAGTTCTTCATCCAGCAGAAGGAAGACCCCGCCGAACGCGAGCACGCCTACGCCCAGCTCGACCGTGTCGTGAAGTTCGCCCACCACACCGGCTGCCGAATGGTCCCTTTGCTCGAGTACTTCGGCCAGGACCACCCCGGAGGCTGCGGGCACTGCGACAACTGCCTCCGCCCACCGGAGGTGGTCGACGTCACCACCGATGCCCAGAAGCTTATGTCCACCATCGCCCGCACCGGGCAGCGTTTCGGCATCGGCCACCTGACCAACGTGCTGCGCGGATCGACCGCGCAGAAGGTGCTCGACTACCACCACGACAAGCTGACCGTGCACGGCATCGGGGCCGACCAATCCCCTCAGCACTGGCGGTCGCTGGCCGAGCACCTCATCCACGAAGGCCTGCTGGGCACCTCCAACGACCAGTTCCGTACGCTCAACCTTGTCCCGGCCAGCAAGCCGGTGCTCCGCGGCGAGCTTGAGGTACGCATGGCGGTATCAAAGATCGCCAAGCGCGGCCCGGCTAAGCCGCAAGCGGCCGAGCAGGACCTGGGCCCGATCGACACGGCGTTGTTTGACAGGCTCCGTAAGCTACGCAAAGAGCTGGCCGACGAGCAACAGGTCCCGCCCTACGTCGTCTTTGGCGACAAGGCCCTTCGGCAGATGTGCCAGAGCTTCCCGACCGACGAGCAGACTTTCCTGGGGATCTCCGGCGTCGGGCAGAAGAAGCTCGAACAATATGGCGGGACTTTTATGGGGGCGATCAGGGAACACATCACCGATACGTCTTGACCCCTTGGATCGCATCACCGACAATGCCTGATCCCGCCTCTGTGCCGTGAACCCCCGTATATCTCCCCGCCCATGATCACCGCCGAGCATCTGGTCAAGTGGTACGGCCCGGTCCGGGCGATCGACGATCTGTGCTTCGAGGTCCCCGCGGGCGAGGTCGTCGGGTTTCTCGGTCCCAACGGCGCGGGCAAGTCCACCACGATCCGGATGCTGACCGGCTACCTGCCCCCCACGTCCGGCCGGGCCATCATCGCCGGGCACGATGCGCTCAAAGAGCCGCAGGAGGCACGTCGGAAGATCGGCTACCTGCCCGAGTCCACGCCTCTCTACACCGAGATGCGCGTCGATGAGTACCTGCACTTCTGCGGCCAGCTATTCGGCATGAGCCGGGCCGACCGCCGGCGACGGATCGACGAAGTCTGCGCGAAGTGCGGGCTGAGCCACAACCAACACCGGGTGATCGGCCAGCTCTCCAAGGGCAACCGCCAGCGGGTCGGCATCGCCCAGGCGCTGCTGCACGACCCGCCGGTGCTGATCCTCGACGAGCCGACCAGCGGGCTGGACCCCCAGCAGACGCTGGCCTTCCGTGAGCTGATCGCCGAGCTGCGCGGCAGGCACACGATCATGCTTTCCAGCCACATCCTCCCCGAGGTCGAGCGGTCGGCCGACCGGGTGATCATCATCGCCGGCGGGCGGATCGTCGCCCAGGGCACTCCGGCCGAGCTGCGCGACCAGGCGTCCAAGGGGGCGAGCGTGATCGTCGAGACCCGCGCCGCGCCGAAGCAGGTCAGCGATCTGCTCCAGCCGCTGCCGGCGGTCAAGCGCATTGATTGCCAGCCGATTGGCGACTGGTGCCGGGCTATCGTCGAGAGCAAGGGCAACGCCGACGTCCGCGAGGCGGTCTCCAGCACGCTGGGCAAGGCCGGGCTGCCCATCCGCGAGTTGCAGCTCGAAGCGCCGACGCTGGAGCGTTACTTCGTCGAAGCGGTGGCGAAGCAGGCGAAGGAGACAAGCCGATGAATCAACCGGCAAACTCCGCGAATACAAATATTGCTGAGCTACCAACCGAGGTCACGTTTACGCTGAATGAAAAAACATTTCGTAAGTTGTTCTGGAAGTACTACGGCACTTACCGGCTCATGCAGGGGAGGCTCATCTACGGTCCTTTATCTTGCTTGTTTGCCTTATTGTTCGCGTTTGGATGGATTGGATTCGCTCCGATGCCCATCCTTGGCGGCTTGTTTTTTCTCAATGGGCTTTGGCTTACTTTTTCTCGCCATTACATGATCAATAAGGCTGCGCGTACGTGGAAAAGAATGCCCGACGCGGAGCTGCCCACAACCATGGTGATTACGCCCACGCAGGAGCTGATTCTGACTACGAAGATCAGTACGAATCGACTGTCCGCAGCGATGTTAAGTCACGTCCGGGATTTCACGCTTGGCATCATTGTTTATTTAACGAAGCAGCACATGATCCTGATCCCGAGTTCGGCATTCTCTTCGGATCAGGAGCGCCAATTGTGGATTCAAGCGTTGCAGCGACTCTGCGCCAGTGTTGATCCTGCAACTGAGGTGTCGCACTGCCCATGATCCTCACCATCGCCAAACGCGAGCTATCGAGCCTCTTCTTCTCGCCCATCGCCTACGTGGTGCTCGGCGGGTTCGCGATCGGCTCGTCCATCTTCTTTATCAACGACCTCAAGCCCGGCCAGCCCGCGACGATGCGCGGGACGTTCGAGCTGATCGTCTGGCTCTTGATCTTTCTCGCCCCGGCCGTGTCCATGCGGCTGATCAGCGAGGAGCTGCGCAGCGGCACGTTTGAACGGCTGATGACCAGTCCGGTCAACGACACGCAGGTCGTCCTGGGCAAGTGGCTGGGCGCGCTGGGCTTCTTTGCCGTGCTGCTGCTGCCGATCTTCGGGCAGGTCGTCGTGCTGGAGCTGGTGGCTGCACCCGAGTGGGGGCCGATCGTCACGGGGCTGCTCGGGCTGCTTCTGGTCGGGGCGATGTACCTGGCGATCGGTGTGTTTGCCTCGGCGTGGACACAGAACCAGATCATCGCGTTCCTGGTCACAGTCTTCATCATCGCCGTGCCGACCTTCGCCGCCTTCTTCTTGGCCGGGGCGACGACGATCACGCCCGGGCTGCGTCGGCTGGTGGAATACATCAGTGTGAACAACCAGTACGCCGACTTTGCCAAGGGGCTGATCGACGTGCGCAACTTCGTCTACTTCCTGTCGGTGACCGCGTTGTTTCTGTTCCTGGCGGTCAAGCTCGTCGAGAGCCGGAGGTGGCGATGAGCGGCAAGCAGCAAAAGACCAAGCGGGCCAACACCCCGGTAATGGCGTCTGCCTCACCACAGGGTTCCACAGACGCTTTAGACTCGGCGGCCAAGCGCCGGCTTCGCTACGGGCTCAACGTCGGCCTCGCGGTCGCGATCGCGGTCACGATCGTGGTCGTGCTTAACTGGCTGGTCTACACCCAGTACCGGGGCCTGTCGCCCGACGCGAGGCAGTGGGTCCGCTACGACCTGACGACCACCCGCAGCTACAGCCTTTCCGACCAGACCCGCGACGTGCTCGACGGCCTGACCCAGCCGCACCAGATCATCAGCATGCTCGGTGGCCTGGACGCCAACGAAGTCCGCGACCAGCGCGTCCGCGACCTGATCGACGAGTACGCCCGCAACTCGAAGCTGCTGGAAGCCGAACACCTCGAACTGGCCGAGGACCAGGCCCGGCGATCCGAGGTCTTGGCCGAGATGTCCGCCCTCTTTGCCGACGACACCGCATCCATCCGCGAAGCACTGATCCAGGGCTTTGACGACCTGGACCGGATCGACCGGGCTCAGAGCGAGAACCAGCGGGTCCTCTCCCAGGTGATCGAACTGGATGTGCTGACGATTCAGCGGGACCGCCAGGCCCTGTCAGACCTGAACGCCCGCTACCTCCAACTCGCCCAACGCGCTGACCAGGCCCGTGAAGCCCGCGCCACAGAGCTCGGAATAGGCTGGAGAAACCAGCTTGACCAGCCGGCAAAGAGCGCGAACGACGGCGAAGACCTGCCGGACTACACCGAGCTGCTGGCCCAGCTCCAAGGCTACTTCGTCACGCTGTACCAGGAGGTCCTGCCGGCGACCGATGACGTGCTCGTGACCAAGAACCTCATCAGCCGTATCCGCACGACCGGCGTGGACGCCCCGGCAAGACGCCGGCAGGTTCTGCAAGCCAAGAACGACCTGGTCCGGATCTCACAGACCATCCGCCCGCCCGGGAGCACGGCTCAGCTCGGTACCGAGGGCATCTTCCGGGAGCTCACCGACATCCTCCGCCCG
Source organism: Planctomycetota bacterium (assembly GCA_038749735.1). Taxonomy (GTDB): domain Bacteria; phylum Planctomycetota; class Phycisphaerae; order Phycisphaerales; family Phycisphaeraceae; genus JAHQVV01. The sequence goes on along the minus strand of JBCDHS010000040.1, from coordinate 9,754 downwards.
CTGCTGCTGGCCGAAGTCCCGTACCGCTACGACGAATCGCGTGCCATCATCAGCGATCGGCCATGCCTGATCATCCGTACGCCGAGTGTCGCGCGGGTGGTGCCCGCCGAACGCCTGTTCCGTGGCCAGGCCGACGCCTCCCCGGCCGCCGACGGCAATGAGGTCCAGGAGCAGTTTCTCGGTGAGGAACAGCTCACCGGCGCCTTCATCAGCCTGACGCTGGACCCGCCGCCGCTGATCATTTTTGTCCGCAGCAACCTGCCGACCCCCGCGCTGACCTCGATGCGGGTCGACCCGGCGGGCAGCCAGAACCCCAACGCGGCGCCCATCGCCGGGCTCTACAACCATGTCGCGATGCGCCTGCGCGCGCTGGGGTTCGAGGTGGCCCAGTGGAAGGGGATCGACGACCCGCCGCTGGCGCGTGAGAACCAACGCGTGGTCTGGGTCACCATGCCTTTCATCCGGCCGAACCCGCGGAACGCCGCAAGCATGGACCCGACGCTGAAGAACAAGGTCTTTGGGCATGTCAAGGAGCGCCTGGCCTACGGTGACGCGGCGCTGGTGATGCTCAGCCAGAACGAGTTTGTCGACCCCGAGCGCAGCGGCGGCGACTCGGTCCGGGCCGAGGTCGCCCGGACGCTTGCGGACGATGCACAGGTCGGCCTGCTGCGGGACTGGGGGATCGACGCACAGGTCTACCAGTTCGCGTTCATGCCGACCCAAGAGAACGACGAGGGCCGGGCCACGCGGTCGACCTCGTCGTTTGTTGTGACCCAGTGGCCCGACGGATCATTCGTGGAGGTGTCGCTGCGTGGGATCCCGACCTACTTCCGCGTTGCGCACCCGTTGCTGCTCCGAGAAGCCGGCGGGGTCGAGCACACCGAGCTGGCCCGGATCGACCAGCCGGGCGTCTTCGTGCAGCGCTTCCAGCCCGAAGAGACCGGCCTGCCGATCCGCACCGAGCCGGGCAGCGAGCGGGATCACGTGCTGGTCGCGGTGGCCGCTAAGCGCGGCAAGGGCCGGCTGATCACGGTCGGCGACGGTTTCTGGGCGACCGACGAGGCGACGACCCTCGGCCGACTGCCCGATGGTCGGGAAGGCCCGGGCCTGGCGACCCAGCCCGGCGCAAGCGTCAGCTACCCCGGCAACACCGAACTGTTTGTCGCCAGCGTGTTCTGGCTGGCCAACCAGGAACAGCTCATCGCCTCCAGCCCACGGACCCAGGACCTGCGCCGGATCGAGCCGATCGAGCCCACGACCCTGTCGGTGTACCGCGGCGTGCTCGTCGCCGGCCTGCCCGGCCTGGTCTTCGTGATCGGCGTCGCCGTCTGGCTGGTGCGACGCCGCGCCTAGGGTGCAACGACGTGAACCTCAAGACCACGCTCATCCTGCTGACCGCCCTGCTCGCCATAGGTAGCGCGGCGTGGTGGTTAAGCCGGTCCGATCCAGGGGTGCCCCAGCCTCCAGAGGGAAACTCAGACGCCCAACGCCCGCCGTTGCTGCCCCCGGAGGTCATCAACCTCAAGCGGTTGGACCGCATCGTGTTCCATCGCCGCTCGGTCAAGCACGAACTGCTCAGAACGCCGACCGGCTGGCGGATGGTGACGCCGGTGAATCACCCGGTCAGCGCTGCCGCGATCCAGGCCTTTGCCGATCAACTCGGTGCGTTGACCCACGACCCGCAAGATGCCTCTGACCGTATGAAGATTCTCCACGCCGCGGACGACTCGATCACGCTGGCTTCGGGAGACACAGAGGTCAATATCATCCTTGAGGATGAGCTGGGTGGCGGCTATGGCTGGATCGTCTTGAGCGCAGACTCGCTCGTCCAACACAAGACCGAGGCGGCGATCCATCATCTGATCAAAAACCTTGACCCGCTCGCGTTCCTCTCCAAACGGCTCGGCACGCCTTCGGGGCTGACCACAACTAGGCTCGACATCGAAAGCGCGGCGGGTGATGTGACGATCCGCAAGATCGAGGGACGGTGGTACCTCGGCGACCAAGACACGAGGGAACGGGCGCTCTCAAATATCATGACGGGCTTCACGAACGTGCCCGGCTACCTGAATATCCCCAACGCGGTGGATGTCGTCAGCTACCTGTCTCTTGACACCGCCAACCCCGCGGCTTATGGCCTGGACCAGGCGCGCATCTTGATTCGCTACACCGTTGAGACACCTGGAGGCCACGGAGAAACTCAAACCGCAGAGCTTCGTGTCGGAAGCCCGGCGGACCCGGAGAAAAAGACGTACTTCGTGAGTTACCAGGCCCCGGATAGTGAGCGGCCCATCTTCGCGGTGATGCCCTGGGATTACGCCACGGTGCTCGCTCGGCCCGTCGATGACTTCCGCGACCCGCGGGTGATCGAGACCCAGCCTGCTCTGGTGCAGGCCGTAGCTGGTGAGGGCCTGGGTGGATCATTCTTGATCGAGTTTCAGGTTGGCGAAGCAGCCCCCGAGCACGCAGCCATCACCGCGGCCCTGGGCGGGCTCGCCGAGGCGCGGGCCGATGATTATCTGCCGGCCGACCAACTGCCCGGGCGGGCGTTCGCCTCGCTCACGATCACCCCGCGTATTGGGGGACAGGCGGAGTCACTCCGGGTCTACGAACTAGCCACCCCTAGCGACAACGGCGATCGATATGTCTGGGTGTTGCGGAACAATGAAGCGGTCGCCATGCGAATTCCTCGGCAAGTCATCGTGGACTTTTTTGAATCGGGACCGCCGTAGTTATTTTGGCTACGCCTTGACCGCCGCTCTCAGGCGTCGTTGTGCAGGTCGAGAAGCAGCTCCTCGTCGCGGACGATCTCGACGCCCTTGCGGTTCTTCGCCGCGTCGTTGCGCTCTTGCGAGAGGCGAGCGATATAGGCCTCATCGACATCGCCGGTGACGTACCTGCCGTCGAACACCGAGCAGTCGAACTCGGTGATCGTGGGGTTGCCGATGTTGGCACACTCGATCAGGTCGGTCAGGTCCTGGTAGACCAGCCAGTCGGCACCGATGATACGGGCGACCTCCTCATCAGTTCGGCCGTGGGCAACCAGTTCGGTTGCGGCGGGCATGTCGATGCCGTAAACATTGGGGTGCCTCACGGCCGGGGCGGCGCTACCAAAATAGACCTTCTTCGCGCCAGACTCCCGGGCCATCTGAATAATCTGCTGGCAGGTCGTACCCCGGACGATCGAGTCGTCGACGAGCATCACGTTTTTACCGCGGAACTCGAGTTCGATCGGGTTGAGCTTCTGGCGGACGCTCTTCTTGCGGATCGCCTGGCCAGGCATAATGAAGGTCCGGCCGATATAGCGGTTCTTCACAAACCCTTCGCGGAACGGCAGGCCCAGTTCCCCGGCCATGCTCATCGCGGCGGTCCGGCCGCTGTCGGGGATCGGCATCACGACATCGATATCGTGGTCCGGCCTGAGGCTCCGTACTTTCTCGGCGAGCTTCTCGCCCATCCGCAGCCTCGCCTTGTAGATCGAGATGTCGTCGAGGAACGAGTCGGGCCGGGCAAGGTAGACGTGCTCGAAGATGCACGGGCAGTAGCGCGGCTCGGGGGCGCATTGGCGGGTGTGGCAATTGCCCTTGAGATCGATGAACACCGCCTCGCCCGGGGCGACATCTCGCTCAACCTGGTAGCCCGCCGCAACCAGAGCCACCGATTCGGACGCGATCATGTAGTCGGTGTCAAACATGTCGGTCTGCTGCTTGCCGAAGATCAGCGGGCGGATGCCGTAGGGGTCACGGAAACCGACGATGCCGTAGCCGGAGATCATCGCGACCACCGCGTAGGCGCCCTTGCACCGGCGATGGACCCGGCGGACGGCCTCGAAGATGTCGTCGGGGCCGGGGCTGAGCTTGCCCAGTTCCTGCAGCTCGTGGGCAAAGACGTTGAGCAGGACCTCACTATCTGAGGTCGTGTTGATATGCCGAAGGTCGGTTCGGAACAAGGCTTGATGCAGTTCGGCGGCATTGGTCAGGTTGCCGTTGTGCGCCAAGGAGATGCCGTACGGTGAGTTCACAAAGAACGGCTGGGCCTCGGCCGAGGAGGAACAGCCGGCCGTGGGGTAGCGGACGTGGCCCAGCCCCATGTTGCCGACCAGCCGCTGCATGTGGTGCTGCCGGAACGCGTCGCGGACCAGGCCATTGGATTTACGCAGGAAGAACTTGCCCCGGTCGCAGGTCATGATGCCCGCCGCGTCCTGGCCCCGGTGCTGGAGCACGGTCAGCGCGTCGTAGATCCGCTGGTTGACCGGGTCCTTGGCAACAATGCCGACGATACCGCACATAGGCGTGTCTCGGGGGTTGGTGGGAGCTGGCGTCTCGCGCCTGGGGTCTGGCAAGGTGCACAAGTTTTTCCGGGCAAGCTCGCTCTGCGAACGTTGCAGTAGTTTAGCGTTAGAAATCGGTGTCGTTGACCACAGACTACCAGGGTTTATTGCAAGGGTCGGTCCGCTATCATCACATACTTGGATGACGCGCAAGAACCCCGAAACCAACCCACCGAGCCTGGCCGCCGAACAAGCCCGCGCGATCCGGCGGAAGCTGCTTGCCTGGTACCGCAAGGACCACCGCCAGCTACCCTGGCGGGCCGAGCCTCCGCAGACGCCCAACCCCTACCACGTGCTGGTGAGCGAGGCGATGCTGCAACAAACTCAGGTCGCGACGGTCGTTGGCTACTTCGAGCGCTTCATCGCCGCCTTGCCGACCATACATGCCCTGGCAAACGCGGACGAGCAACAAGTCCTTCGGCTCTGGCAGGGGCTGGGCTACTACCGGCGCGCCCGGAACCTGCACGCCGCGGCAGGCATGATCGTCTCCGAGTTTGACGGCCGTGTACCGTGCGATGTCGAGTCATTGCTCAGGCTCCCGGGGGTCGGGCGTTACACCGCCGGGGCCATCGCATCGATCGCTTACGACCGCCCTACCCCCATCGTTGACGGCAACGTCGAGCGGGTGCTGGCCCGCCTGATGCACCTGCGTGAACCGGTGGATAAGCCGGCCGTGAAGAAGCACTTGTGGTCACTGGCCGAGCAGCTTGTGCCGGCAAGGTCCGGGGCCGGAGACCTGAATCAGTCGATGATGGAGTTGGGGGCCACGGTTTGCACGCCCAAGCTGCCGCGGTGCTTCGTCTGCCCGCTGCGTCGGGACTGCCGGGGCGTACAGGAGACCGACCCACAGACACTGCCGATCAAGCCGCCCAAGAGAAAGCCCGTCGCGGTGACGCACGTGGTGTTTGCCATTGAGCGGGGCGGCAAGTACCTCTTGGAGCAGCGGCCCGCGACCGGGCTCTGGGCCAACATGTGGCAGTTGCCGACGTGGGAAAACCCGCCCCCGGAAGTGCTAAGGGGACAACCCGTTCGCCGCTCCCGGAACGGGAGTACGCCGAGTGCTGTCTACCCAACCCGCAACCCTGACGCCTCAGCCGAGCCGAGCGTCGTTGTGCCAACGACGGCTAACCGCGCCCTGTCCACGTGGTATCTCGCCCGCTTCAATATCAACCCATCCAACCTTACATTCGCCAGCGACTTCAACCACCAGACCAGCCACCGCAAGATCCGGTTTGTCGTGTTTCATGGCAAGGCCGAGGGCCGGCTCAAGCCCAACTCGGGACGCTGGCGGCGGCTTAATCATCTCGACGACCTGCCGCTTGCCAATCCGCAGCATAAGGCCATCAAGACCTTGGGGGCAATGGCTAGCGCGGACTCAATCGACGTGTAGCAAGGGGCGTGTAGCGTCCCGAGCAGATCGTACCGACGCCAACCCTGGACGCTGCGCGTCTCCCACAACACCTATAGTGATCAAGATCTAACGCCCCGCCAGCCGCTGACGCAACAGGTCGGCCCGCGCGATGCGTCTTGCCGCGGGGGTCATCTCCTGGCCGGTCACGCGCTGCAGGTGGGCGGGCTGACTGAGTAGGAACAACTCGTTGACCGTGCGGATATCGATTTGCTCGAGGCGGTTGAGGTGGATGCCCAGGCGGACGTGGCTCAGCAGGCTCAGGGTCTCGTCGGTACCGATGACCCGGGCGTTGGTGAGGGTCGCCCAGGCGCGCCAGACCTTGTCGTCCAGCTGCTTCTCGCGCTGGCGGATCAGCGCCTGCCGGGCCTGCTGCTCGTAGCCGATGATCTGGGGGATGATCGAGCGCTCGAAGTCGGCCAGGACCTCGCGCTCGGTTCGGCCGAGCGTGGTCTGGTTGGAGACCTGGTACAGATCGCCGAGTGCATCGCTGCCCTCGCCGAACAGGCCACGGACGGCCAGGTGCATATCGCGGGCGGCCCGCTTAACCTTCTCGATCTCCCCGGTGAGCTTGAGCGCGGGCAGGTGCATCATGACCGACACTCGGATGCCCGTGCCGACGTTGGTCGGGCAGGCGGTGAGGTAGCCGAAGCGGCGGGAATAGGCAAAGTCCAGCTTCTGCTCGAGGATATCGTCGATACGGTTGATCTGGTCGAAGGCCTCGCCCAGCTGCATCCCGCTACGCAGGACCTGGATACGCAGGTGGTCTTCCTCGTTGACCATGACGGCGAAGGTTTCGTCGCTACCGATAGCAACGCCGCGGGGCAGGTCGGGGCTGGCCTTGGCGTGCTCACGGGAGATCAGGTGGCGCTCGACCAGGAGCTGGCGGTCAATCGCCGGGCTGTCGCCGAGCTGGACCCAGATGGTGTTGTCGGCCAGCCGCTTGGTCATGATCTGGCCCCGGCACAGATCGAGCACCTCGTAGCGTTGCCGACGATTGGCACGGTTCACGAACTGGAACCCGGCGAGATTGCGAGCCAGCCGGACGCGCGAGGAGATCACCACGTCGCTGTGCGGACCGGACCCACGCAGCCACTCCCCGGCGCTGCTCGTCATGCTCCGCAGGGTCATCGAGCGTCACCGCCCCCCGGGGCGTCGGGGCCAGACACCTCCGCCTCACCACCGATGCCCTCGATATCGTCACGCAGCCGGGCGGCAAGCTCGTAGTCCTCGGCCTCGACGGCGGCTTCGAGCCGTTTGCGCATCCGGGTTAATAGAAGCTGGCGTTGCTCGCCGGCCCCGCTCCGCCGCGGGACCTTGCCGATGTGGTGGTTGCCACCCTCGTGGGCGCGCTCGGTGAGTGAGCTGAGCGGCCCCTCAAACGCCTTGTAGCAACTCGGACAGCCCAACAGTGACTTCTCCCGGAACTTGGAGAAGGTCAAGCCACAGTCGCCGCAGACCAGTTCCAAGCCTGTAACCCCACTATTGCTGCCCTGCTTGTCCGCATTTGTACCCGACATCTTGACGAAATTGGTTAGCAACTCGTTGATCGGCGTGTGCGCCGATTTGGCTATGAGCCCCTCTTCGGCGGCATGCAGGTCGCAGAGGTGCTTGGAGATCTTCTTGCCCTTGATGATCTCTACGGCGTGGTAGGTCGCCGGGCGGTCGCATTTGTCGCACTTGTGTTTCAAAAATGCTCCTGACTGGATACAAAGGATTCTAGGGGGCTAATCAAGCAGATTCAATCGACGCACAAAAAGCCTCGTCCCGACAATGCCCGCCGGGTGCCAGCCTAGTCGTCTTCATCGTTAGGCCCGGCCGGCATCAACTCGGAGAGGATGACGGAGTCGGCCGTGTCCCGGTCCTGTTGCCTTGCGCCACGGACCAGGTTCACGAAGCCGGCAATGGTCATCTCCTTCTGCTTGAGCAGTTCGATGAACTCCTGCTCGTCAATCGTATGCCGCATCACTTTAGCCGGGTCTGCCAGCACGCGGACCCCTTCACCACGCCGCGAGCGGCGTAACCGGTTGTCTTGCTGATCTTCTTCCGCCGGCATGTCCCAGGAGACGAAGGCGACCTGGAAGCCCTCATCATCCAGCCCATCGAATCGCACACCCTCGCGCAAGCCACGGGTCCGGTAGCCGACGAGCCGGAAGGTCTCCTGGAACTCACGTTCGTCCTGCAGATCGGCCAGCTCAAGCCGCTTGCTATAGGCCGCCTCCAGCAACTGGGTGTAGTTTCGGTCGCGCGACGCCCGGCCCTCGGCCTGATCGCGGCGGTACTGGCGATCCAAAGCATCGGCGTCGAGTATCCACAGGTCCTTGACCAGCATCTCTTCGGGCCCAAGAATCTCGACCACCTCGACCGAGTGGACGTAACCAAACACGCCCAGCCGCAACGCGGGCAGCAGCTTGGCGTAAGCCTCGATCTCCTCGCGTGGTGGTCTCCAGGTCCGGTCCTGCAGGATCAGGCCGCCGTCTTCGGTCCATGTGACCTTGAGCCTTTCCTCGGCCTCGCGCACGCTCATGCCGCGGGAGCTGTTGGCCCGACGCTCGTACCCGGGGACGACGATGTAGCCTTCCTCAAAGATTGCGATGTACCGGGCGTATTCCCGGTAGTTGCCGGCCCACGCCCGGCGGGTACGCGAGTCAAGCGGTGTCCCATCGACCTCAGTGGCCGTTTGCGCCCGGGTCGATGCAGGCATCGCGGTCAAAAAGACCCATGCGAACAGCGTAGCGCAGGTAGATATCCGAAAGGTCATGCGTGAGTCCCTCCGATGGTCAGGAGCACGTTCCCGCTGCCGCTGCGGAAACCTTCAAGGTCCAGGGAGACAAACGAGAAACCGGCGGCTTTAATTGCGGCGACGGCCCGGTCACGGACGACGTCGTCCATGATCGTTGGCATCTGATCCAGGGGCAGCTCAATACGAGCGACCTGCCCGTGGTGACGGACACGCAAGCCGGTCAGGCCCAGCGCTCGCAAAGCATCCTCGGCCTGCTCGACCTGGGCCAGCCGCTCGATCGTCACTGAAGTGCCGTAGGGGATCCGGCTGGCGAGGCAGGCGGCAGCGGGCTTGTCAGCGTTGGGCAGAGCGAGCAAGCGGGCGAGCTCGCGGACCTGCTGCTTGCCCAGCCCCGCATCAAGAAGCGGGCTGACGACCTGCGCCTCGTCCGCGGCGGTCAGACCCGGGCGATGGTCCCCGAGATCATCGGTGTTCGTGCCGTTGGCGATGGCGTCGAATCCCAGGTCACGCGCGGTGCGGTGAAGGGTCCGGTAGAGGTGGGTCTTGCAAAAGTAGCAGCGATCACCGGCATTCGCCTGGTAGCCCGGGTCTTGCTGCTCGTTTGGACGAACCACCCGCAGGCTCAGACCCAGGTCCTCGGCCAGCGCTACAGCTTGCTCAAGCTCAAACCGTGGAAGCGAGGGGGAATCACCAATCACCGCAAGGGCACATCTCGGGCCCAGTACACGGTGCGCCGTCACCGCGACGAGGGTCGAATCGATCCCACCGCTGTATGCCGTCATCAGCCGCCGGCGGGGACGGATGGCGTCCTCCAATCGGGCGAGCAACTCTGTAGGGTCGGTGGATATGACGTACCCGGTCATCATCTCATTCTACCGGCGGATACGACGCAACGATCATGCTTGCGGGAGAAAACAGCGCCGCTTATAATATGTGGCTCATCACACTCGGCACTCGTAGCTCAATTGGATAGAGCAGCGGTCTACGGAACCGCAGGTTAAAGGTTCGAATCCTTTCGAGTGCATCTCAAAGCCCCCTGCTTCACGCTGGGGGCTGTTTTTTGCCGGGGCGTCTCGTCAGGTCGTATCGAGGAGGGATCCATCAAGGACTCGAAAGCCCCCAATAATACGCATCCCAATAATTTCTAACGCGTGCTAGGCGCTTGCACGGCTGCGCACTGCCCCACGATCATGGATGATGATGCCCCCGAGCAAGGAGGCTCTCGTCGACATCATCACCCGACGGCCCGACGGCCCGACGGCCTGACCGCCCT
>JBCDHS010000039.1:0-31482 GCA_038749735.1 Planctomycetota bacterium | reverse complement strand
GTGCATTCGAATTGTGGAAGACTTGGTGCTTTAAGCGCAGATAAACAAAGGCGTTAATCCCAATGGGGGATGGGTCTTGAGCTCAATCAATGGATAAATCGCATCGTGCCGAAGTTTGGAATGATGCCCTTGTCCCCAAAGCTGATCGGGTGTGGGGCGGGGTAATAGACATAGAAAGCACGACCGACCAGCAGACCGCGTGGGACGACATTCGGGCGGAACACCCCGCCGAAGTTGCGTTCGGTCACCCAGCCATTGACGGTACGCCATTCCCTGCCGTCCTGGCTGGAGGGGGTGTTGTCGCCGAGGACGAAGTACTCATCGTCATAGCTGTCGGTCTGGGTCCGAAGTTGGACCGGGTTCGATCCCTGAACGATGCCGTTAAAGTCGCGCTCGACCGTTTGAATTTTGGTGCTGAACCTGTCGCTGTAGTAGATGTCGCGGTCTAGCTCAACGCGGACGAGTGTCGCCGGCTCGGGGGAGTCGACCTGGATCTTGATCTTGGGGAGTGTGTCCTGGTCGCCGCGCCTCCGGACCTGCTCCCAGTCCAGATTGATGCTGCGTCTGACGACCATCTCGCCTGCGACCCAGACGCTGATTTGGTCGTCCACAACCCAGAGTTCGACCTGCGTCGCGACCCCTGGCCGAAGCGCCGGGCCGCGGGTGACCGGTGCCAGTTCGCGGATGCTGCCATCATCCATCGGGACCGTGAGGTAGACGTAGCCTTTGGAGTCTACCGACGCGACCAGGGTTTCGACCCCGAGGTCGGGTCGATCCAGCCGGGCGGTCGTCGATAGGCTGATCAGCATGTTCTCGCCCTCGGGGATGACCGAGGCCGACAGCCGGATATCTTCGATCGGCAGGTCGCTCTCCCTTGCGACTTTATCCCGCCCACTCGAGCCGCGGTTGTAGTTGAACATGGAGATCGTGTCGCGGTAGCCATCGTGCCGGACCGAAGGGTTGCGCGGGAAGAAGTCGAACTGGATGGCGCCGGTCCCGCCGAGGAACCGGTACTCACGGCTGGGCCGGACTGCCGTACCCAGCTGCCACTTGGCTTCGTCCCCGCGCTCGGCGTGCCAGGGCGGGGACCAGGCGTTTTCCGGCCCGCGATTGGGGTCGCCCTGGGCGCCGTCCCAGGCCCGCGCATCGGTCAACGGCGCGTACTGGCTGTGGTAGATCGGTTGCCAGACGGCGCGCTGGATCTTGTCCCAATGCGGGTTCGCCTGTGGATCGGTCTTGCGTGCGATCCGGAAGCTGTCCGGGTCATCTTCCGAGGCCACATAGATGTTTCCGTCCAGAAGGATGACTCTTTCACCCGGCAGCCCGACCAGCCGTTTGATGTAGTTGGTACGGGTCTCCTGCGAGCTTGCGCTGCCGCTGAACTCGCTGGACCCCTGCGGGTTCTTGAAGACGATCACGTCCCAGCGACGCGGGTCCTGGAAGGTATAGATGAATTTATCGACCAGGATGCGGTCGCCCGCACTGACCCGGCTGCCCGGTGCGATCACCACGGGGTACCGGCACATCGGGCACGCTACCTCGACCGGGTCTCCGCTGCCGCCCAGGACCTGGCCCTGCTTGTGTTCCGGGCTCAGCGACACGTCGAAGGCGTAGCCGCAGCAAGGGCAGGTGACCGACACGTGGGCGCCCAGCAGGGTCGGGGCCATCGAGCCGGTGGGGATGATGAACGCTTCAACGACAAACGCCCGGAACATAAAGGCGAGGATGAAGGCGATGACGATCGACTCGATCGTTTCCTTGACGGTCTCGTCGGTCGCGGGGTGCGCGACGACCCGTCCCGGATTGGCCGAGGGCTTATCCGCCCGTGCAGGCTTGGACGCTGTCGCGGTGGTGGTGTTGAGTTCGGACAAGGGCGGCAGGTCGGTTGTGGTGGTTTATTGGACAGCAGCAAGGTTGGGCGGGTATGTTTGACCATCGACAAACGGAGCCGCAAGTCTTTCGTATGATAATGCCAATCGGTCCAGGGTTAGGATCGGTTTCCCGGCCACGATTCCCCATCCCGTTGCAGCGCCCATGCTTTCTGCCCAACTGTTTGTCAGCGTCTGTGTGATCCTCGTGGTTGTCCACGCGATGCTCGGGGCTACGGCCTATCTCATCTTCCTAGAGCGCAAGGTCGCCTCCTGGGCGCAGGACCGGATCGGGCCGAACCGTGTCGGTTTTGGCATGCTCGCCGCAGTCGATGGTGTGCTGGACAGGTTCGGGCTCGCCTGGCTCTACCAGAAATCGTTCCTCGGTCTGGGTCAGGCCTTGGCCGATGGTATCAAGCTGCTGCTGAAGGAAGACTACACCCCACCCCACGTCGACAAGGTCCTGTTCTTTCTGGGGCCAGTCCTGGTGGTTATCCCCGCGCTCATTGGCTGGGCCGTCATCCCCTGGGGGGGCAACTGGGACTTCCCCGGGCTATCGCTGTTTGGCTGGGAGATCGCGGAGGCCGGCCGGGTCGTTGTTGCCGTAGCCCCGATCAACATCGGCGTGGTCTATATCCTGGCCATCGGCTCGGTCGCGGTCTACGGCGTCGTGCTCGGTGCCTACGGCTCGAACAACAAGTTCTCCTTCCTCGGCGGGCTCCGCGCGACCGCACAGATGCTCAGCTACGAGATCCCGATGGGCGTCTGCGTGCTCATCATGATCCTGCTCTACAAGACCACCGACGCCGGGGTCATGGCGAATACTCAATCATCCACGACCGGGTTCGGGACCTGGGGCATTTTCGCCCACCCGCTGCTGGCGGTGATCTTCTTCACCTGTTCCTTGGCCGAGTGCAACCGCGCCCCGTTCGACCTGGCCGAGGCCGAGCAGGAACTGGTCGGCGGCTTCCACACCGAGTACTCCTCGATGAAGTGGGCGCTGTTCTTCCTCGGCGAGTACATGCACATGATCACCGGCTGCGCGTTCTTCGCGGTGCTGTTCCTCGGGGGGTGGGACATGCTGCCGTTTGTCAATGAGCTGCCGCTCCTGGCCGAGGCAGGGATCGGCGGGCTGCTTTTGGTACTGCTCAAGTTCGGCGTGCTGTGCGGGAAGATCTTCTTCCTGCTCTTCTTGATGATGTGGATCCGCTGGACGCTGCCGCGATTCCGTTTCGACCAACTGATGAAGCTGGCCTGGCGGGGGCTGATCCCGTTGATGATCGTGATGCTGATCCTGACCGGCCTGATGACGGCGATGAAGATCGAGGCCTGGTGGGCGTACCTGCTGGTAAACCTCGTCGTGGCGGTGGCCGCGGCCCTGATCGCCCCGATGCTCCCCAGCGGCCCGCCGGTCAACCGACGCGTCCCCCTAGCCGGCTCGCGGTTCAGCCCGGAGTTGGCGGGTCGCACTGAGGCGAGCGGGCCGGCTTGACATAGATAGCGATGGGCCTGGCAGCAACTGGAAAACAGGCTGACTTGGGTTGAGTCCGTATCAGCGCGGGGCCTAGCGGACCGCGTCCTCTTCGTCTTCCTTGCGGTAGAGGTCGAGATAGAACTCGAGCATCTCCTTGCCCGGCGCGGCTTTGGTCCGGGTGTGCTGAAAGCCGATCCGGTCGAACAGATCGACCGCCGCGTCCTTCTCGAAACGCGTGTCCAGGCGGATCTTCAGGAACCCGTGGTGCTTGCAATGAGCGATCGCGGTCTCCAGCAGAACCGGGGCGATGCCCGAGCCCTGGAACTCGCGGTCCACCCGTAGCCGGCGGATCTCCGCGGTGTGCTCTTCGTCGGCTGAGACCCCAATCATGCCCATGATCTGGCCACCGGTCTCGGCGACCCAGAAGTGGTGCCGCTCATCAACAAAGTAGGCCTCGTGGATGTAGTCCAGGTCCGCTCCTGAATCATTGGGGGCGATCTGTCCGGCCAGAAGCCCCTCGTTGTACAGCCGAAGGACTTCGGACTGATCCGACTCCCCATAGGAGCGGACAGCAAGTCCATCAGGCGTATCGTTGGGCGGAGACAATGACATGGATCGGGCTGCGGCTCGGAAAACCATTGGGTGGCATAAGCACCCTTAGGGTTACGGATGACAGCCTAGTTTATCAGTTTTCACCACGCCACGCCGTTGAGCTCAAGCACCTCGAACGCACCGGTCATCGGCGTCAATGTCGCAACGGTGTACTTGCTTGCCCGGAACAGGGCGCCGGGGTTGATCACCCGGCTGGACCCCATCTGCTGGTCCTGGACACGGTGGGTGTGGCCGTGAAGCAGGTAGTCCGGCTCCCGGGCAAGCAGTTGTCCAACCAGCTTCTCCAGGTGCCCATGGGTGAAAGCGAGGGTACAGCCATCGACCTCTAACTCACCGCTGGGATCGTGCACGGCCATCCCCATGTCGGTGGCATAGTCAGCCAGGGCGCGGGCGTCCCAATCGGTGTTGCCAAAGACCAGGTGCACGTCGATTGGCCGGCCTGTGGCCGGGTGGTCGGCGATCATGGCGTCGATGACCTGCACCGTCCCGACATCACCCAGGTGGATCAAGGTGTCCGCACCGGCATCGAGCAACAACTCGACGGCGCGCTGGGTGGTCGAAGCCCGGCCGTGCGAATCCGATAGCAGTCCCAACGTCGTCAAGGCTTGTAGCTCGGGCGGAAGAAGGCGGGAAGGTGGGCAGGCCCGCAGGGCAAGCATAACGCGCTCCAGGGCGTCTTGCCACCCCTTTTGCATGCCTCTTGGGCGTAGAGGCCCGGCCCGGGTTGTGGCCCGATCTACGGTTTCCTACGCTGGAGCGGGTAGACCCGCCACGAACCCCGGGCCACAAAAGCCGGAGAGGCCGCATTGACCAACGTGCTCGCACAGATCGTCCAACACAAGCATGCCGAGGTCGAGGCCGCGCGATCCGCTAGGCCACTCGACGAGGTCAAGGCCCAAGCCCTGGACACCCCCAACCCCCGCAACTTCTTCACCGCCCTGACCCGCCCGGCCGGCCGGCTCCGTGTCATCGCCGAGGTCAAGAAGGCAAGCCCCTCCGCCGGGCTGATCCGCCAGGACTTCGACCCCGTCGCCATCGCCACCGCCTACGCCGACCACGGTGCCGCGGCCATCTCCTGCCTCACCGACGAGAAGTACTTCCAGGGCTCGCTCGACTACCTAACCCGGATCAAGCAGGCCGTCGACATCCCCGTGCTCCGCAAAGACTTCATCATCGACCCGTACCAAGTCTACCAGGCCCGCGCCGCCGGGGCGGACGCCATCCTCCTCATCGCCGAGTGCCTCACCGAACCGCTGATGATGGACCTGCTTATCCTCGCCACCGAGCTGAAGCTCACCACGCTGCTGGAGGTCCACGACCTCGAATCACTCGTCCAGGTCAAGCAGCACCTCAACTTCCCCAAGCCCGGCTACATGCTCCTGGGCATCAACAACCGTAACCTCAAAACCATGACCACGGACCTGAACCACACCCTCGAGCTGCTCGGCGAAGTCCCCGACCGCTCGATCCTGGTTAGCGAGTCGGGCATCCGCACCCATGAGGACATCAAACGCCTCGCCGATCACAACGTCCACCGCGTCCTGGTCGGCGAACACCTCATGCGTCAGCCGGACGTGGGGGCGGCGCTCCAAGCGTTGATGGGCTGAAGTAAAAATTTGAGTTGCAGACTACCTATGAAGAGCAGGCTGGAAAGAGACAAAATCCCTATCGATCGTGGGCGTGGCCGTTCAAATGTAGCCGGTGGTTAGGCGGCCTGAAGGTCGATCGGCTCAATCGTTGCGACATGCAGCAGCGAACAAATCTTAAACTCAGAGGGCACGCCATCTTCAGCTTCGGTGCCAACCAGAAGATCAGAACGCGTCAGCAAAGCCATCTCTGGATGACGAACCTCATAACGTTCCCCGCTCGACATAATCAAGCGAAAAGGCTTAAATGGGCGGGCTGACAAAAGTTCGCGAAAAGTTTGTACCGTCATGCTGTAACTATAGCATCCAGATACAGTGTTGCCTATGGTAAATGGTAGGCAGTTCGGTGAAGCTACTCACCGCCATTCCAATCAATTGGTAAATCGCCATTGTTCGTGCGTATCGCGTTCACAAGTCTTCGACGATCCAATTGATTCGCTACGACCGCTAATCCATCGATTGCTATGTCTCACAGTGGTTCCGTAAGCCCGGTATCAGCCGGTAAGAACCGTACGTCAACGTTGTAGTTTTTTCTTTCATCACCATGCTAGCAAGCTGACCAATGAATGGCTCTTGTAAACGTTGCGAGTTGGTCACGGGTACCGTTGAGCAATGACTCATGAGGTCCAGCTCCGTATACGATTGCTGGCCGACTGCACGCACCGTCCATCTGGTGATTTGTCTAACGTAAAGAGCTCAGTCGCCGGCCGCTCGCGGAGAGCGGGCTCCGAACCGACAACAGCATCATAACGCGGGCGCAGCCGGTCAACTGCAGTAGTTGGTTAGCCGTCGTCCTCATCATCCTCGACATGCCATTGCGACAAATCGTTGACCGGACGTGGTAGGCGTCCTTCAAGCCATTCGGCACATAAATCTGGAGAGAAGCTTGGCTCAGTTGACTCAATAACCCAAGAGAGGAATTCTTCACCACCATTCAAATAAGGAGCTGGGGACACTGGCATCAAGACTGTGGGCAGGCGCTCCTCGATCGAAACGTAGTTGAGTACATAGCCAAGCTCTTGCACGTGACGCCAAGCCAGCGCATGGGTGGTATCCAGTGAAAACTTTAGCCATCAATTGCCGTTCTCAAAGAAGCCGCGGCCGATCGACTTACGCCCCGCAGGCAAATCAATGGCCGGAAGTTGCTCAAGAAATGCAAGCAACCTTTCAAACTTGGAGTCGTCAGACATTAGACGGCTAACGTAAAAGGCTCAGTTGCCGGCCGCCCACGGAATGCAAGCTCCAAACCGACAACCACATTATCGATCGCGGGCGCAGCCGGTCAACTGCAGCAATTGGTTAGGTCGCATCCGAAGAGTCGCGCAGCCTATTTTTTGCAGCTTCAATCAACTCGGGTAATTGCGGATCGAAAATCTCGACAAGTGCTTTTTCAAATACACACTGGAGATTCCGCAAGGCTCGCTGCTCTGCCTGATCTTCAATCTGTAACTGGTCGGTGTCGGAAAAGCGCGTAAGGAAATCAAACACAACGAGAGCCTCGTCATGAGTGAGTTCAATGGCGAGGTTTTCACCGTCTGTGCTCATGCGACTTAACATTTATTCTGCGAAACAATACTACCTAGTAGTGTAGTTAATATGGGTCAATGAGCAATTTTTTATGGCGTGGTGATGAATAGTGACTATGTTGAGACCAAAATGGGCATGAGTATTGAACGGACTGATTACCGATGTTGTAATCCTTGAGGATTAGCATGAAGGTGTTCGCTTTTTTTAGGTTAGATGATTTTCAAGAATCTGCGGTCGGCGTGTGTACTGCTAAACGGATAATCGGTTGGATGCCGGGCATACCACTTTGAGCTTCGCGTCGGCGTGGCCGGCAGTCGGTACACTTGCGGGATGGCGATTAACTGGTTCCCCGGCCACATGCACAAGACGCGGCAGCAGCTTGCGGCGATGATGCCGCAGTGTGATGTTGTGGTTGAACTGCTTGATGCCCGGCTGCCGGCGTCGTCGCGCAACCCGCTGCTCGATGAACTGCGTCGGGACGTTCAAGGCAAGGGGGACAATGGCCGGCCCGGGACGGTGCCCTGCATCACGGTGCTGAACAAGCGGGACCTGGCCGACCCGGAGGCGACGGCCCGGTGGCGGACGCACTTCGAAGAGGATCGTGGCGTCCGCACGCTCGCGCTCTGTGCCAACCAGCCCAAGCAGACCGACGCGGTGGTCGCGCTGATCAAACGGCTGGCCCCTCGGCGGATCGAGAAGGGCCAGAAGGTGCGGGTGATGGTGGTCGGCATCCCCAACGTCGGCAAGTCCACGCTGGTCAACGCGCTGCGGGGCAAGCGGGTGGCGAACGTCGGCGACGAGCCGGCCGTGACCAAGGGGCGGCAGGAGATCGACCTAAAGAACGGGATCGTCCTGGTCGACACGCCGGGGATCCTTTGGCCGCGCTTTGACGATCAGGTGGTCGGCTACCGCCTGGCGGCGAGCGGAGCGGTGAAGGACACGGCCATGGACTATGACGACGTGGCGATCTTTACCGCCAGATACCTGATCCGGCAATACGGCCCGGCGCTGGCCGAACGCTATCAACTCGACCCGCTGCCCGGCGAGCCGATCCCGTTGATCGAAGAGATTGGCCGGCGGCGGGGCTGCCTGATAGCGGGGGGCGAGGTGGACTTCAACCGCGCCAGTGAGTTGCTGCTGCGGGAGATGCGCAGCGGCAAGCTCGGGCGGGTGAGCCTGGAGTGGCCGGGGCAGGACGCGTTGGACTGACGACGCCGCGAGCCGTTAGTGCAGTTGGTGCTATTCCTGGCAGTCTTCGCTTCCCCCGCCTCTCCCTGCCAGGGAGGGAGCCGGAGAGAGGATCAAGGTGTGGGAGCAACTGCGGCAACAGTCAGCGAAAGCTCACGCGGCGCAAGTGTCCTTTTCGCTAGCTTCTCTTCGGTCTCGGACACCCGACCCTCCCCCCAGCCCCCTCCCTGGGAGGGAGGGGGAGCAGGACAGGAGTGCCCATCACCTATGCCAGTTGATCTAGATAAACGACGTCACTTGGTGATCGGCGTCGATGAGGTTGACGGCACTCGATCCCGCTTCAAGGACAACGCGGAGGCCGTCGTGCGCGAGGTTGATCGCGTCGGGCAGTTGCGGGTCGGTCTGGGCGTGGCCGACGTCGTGGGCGATGTGGGTCAGCAGGGTCTGGGTCGCGCCGATCTGCGCGGCTAGTTCGCAGGCCCGGTCGATCGTCAGGTGGGTGGGGTGGTGGCGGAAGCGCAGGCCATCGATGACCAATAGGTCCAGGCCGTTTAGGTCGTCGAAGGTTTGGGGCGGGATGGTCGAGACATCGGTGCAATAGGCGAGGGATCGGCCCTGCCAGTCGACGCGGTATCCGAGGATGGGCAGTCGGCCGTGCATGAGGCGGAGGGGGGTCCAGTGGGCATCCCCGAAGCCGCGGGTCTCGCCGGGGTGCAGGGGGTGGGCGATGAGGTGGGCGATGTACTGCTCGCTCTTGTGGCGGTCGTGGGCGAAGATGTAGCCGAAGGTCTGGCGGAACTGCTCGATGACGTTCGGCTCGGCGAAGATATCGATGGCGCGGTCCATGACGGTGTTGAACCGTCGCAGGTCGTCCAGGCCGAGGATGTGGTCGGCGTGGCCGTGGGTGTAGACGACAGCGTCGAGCCAGTTGAGCCGGGCGCGGATGGCCTGGGGCCGAAGGTCGGGGGTGGTGTCGATCAGGACGGTGTAGCGGTCGGGCGGCGGGTCGAGGCCCGGGGGCAGGGCGTTGACCGGCTCGGTGCGCGGGTAGCGGACGACGGCGCTGGACCGCATGCGTCGGTCGCGCGGGTCGTCGGAGGTGCACACCGGGCAGTTGCATCCGATCATCGGCACCCCCATGCTGGTGCCCGTGCCGAGGAAAGTCAGTTCGAGTGCCATGCGGGGATGATAGGGTGGGGGCGGGCCGGTGGTGTATCGAAAAATGAACCGGTGGATCGCGCGTTCGGTATATGATGGAGAGTGGTTCGATTTAGGCTTTGCGGTCTGGTACGGAAAGGTGAACGATGAGCTGGATGAAGCGAGTCAAGAAGGTCACGGCAGCCGGGGCAACGGCCTTTGCGTTTTCGGTGGCGGCGGTTGCCGGGGAGTTCCCCGACGACTGGTACTGGACCGGTAACGATGGCAAGCGCCCGGCCGAGCACCTCGAGTTCGAGGGCCAGGTCCGGCCCGGCCTTGAGGTCCAGCCGTGGGTCAACGGCGAGTTGACCGAGGACGACCTGGCGGGCAACATCCTGGTGATCGATTTCTGGG
Organism: Planctomycetota bacterium; assembly: GCA_038749735.1. Lineage (GTDB taxonomy): Bacteria > Planctomycetota > Phycisphaerae > Phycisphaerales > Phycisphaeraceae > JAHQVV01. The sequence continues at coordinate 21,616 of JBCDHS010000039.1, read as the reverse complement.
CGACCTGGTGCGGCCCCTGCCGTGCAGCGATACCGCACAACAACGAGATCCACGAGAACTACCGCGATCTCGGCGTGCTGTTTCTTGGCGTGTGCACGGACGACAGCCCCGAGGACATGATGTCGGTGATCAAGGCAGATAAGCCGATCTACCCCAACGCGTTTATTGACGGCGACCAGGTGATGACCGACTGGCCGGTGAAGTGGTTCCCGACCTATGCGGTGGTCGATCGTACGGGCACGGTCCGGGCGGTTGGGCTACGCCCCGATTCGATCGAGCGAGTGATCGATGCATTGCTCGCCGAAGAAGCGCCGGCTGAGGGACGGGCCGCCATCCCCGGTTTCTGGTTAGAGGGAAGCCGAGAGGACCGCGCGCGCTTGGCCAAGCTCGAAGAGCAGGCGGAAACGCCGCCGGTGTTGGAGGTCGAGGGCTGGATGAACAGCGAGGCGAAGACCCTCGAAGCGCTGCGCGGCAAGGTCGTGGTGCTCTCGTTCGGTGCGACCTGGGCGGCGCCCTGGCTGGACAGCGTCGAGCAGCTCAACGCTTTACAAGAGACGTACAGCGAGCAGGGCCTGGAGATCATCGGCATCTGTGCCACCCACGAGGGCTACGCGCTGGCCGAGGTGGCCGAGACCTACGGCATCAAGTTCCCCGTCTGCATCGATGTCGAGAACCGCACCAACCGGGCGTACGGCCCGAACAATTTCCCCGATCTCTACCTGATCGACAAAGCCGGCAACCTTCGGATCGCTGATCTGAAAAACGATAACCTCGAATCGGCGATCAAGGCGTTGCTGGCCGAGGAGGTCGATGTTGAAGACGAGCAGCCAGACAACGGCCAAGAAGCGGAATAGGTCTGTAGCTGGCCTGCATCCTGCAGCGTGCCAATCAATCCAGCGCGGTCGTCGCGATGACCGGGAGAGACAGGTCGTCTTGCTCGCCATGCTTCAGCCGCTCATGGGCCAGCCCGGCGATCATCGCGGCGTTGTCCACGCAGACGGGGAGTTCGGGCAGATGGAGCGGTGTGTTGTTTTGGAGGGCATAGTCGCCCAGCCGTTCACGCAGCAGCGAGTTGGCGCTGACCCCACCCCCGACGAGGATCGACTTGGGGTTTTGGGCTTGGTCGGTGAGCGTGTACGTCGCCCGCTCGATTTTCTTCAAGATCGTTACGACCACCGCGTGCTGAAAAGACGCGGCCAGGTCGGCACGCTCCTGCTGGCTCAGCGCGGTGTGGTCTTGTTCGAAGTGCGCGTCTTTGCCCCGCCCGGCGGGTTTGCCCCGCACGGCGTAGAGCAGAGCCGTTTTCAAGCCGGAAAACGAAAAGTCCAGGCTGGTTTTGCCTAGCATCGATTGCGGGAAGCGATGGGGGTCAGCCGTGCCCTGACGGGCAAGCTTGTCAATGTTCGGCCCGCCGGGGTACCCGGCCCCGAGGATGACCGCCGCCTTGTCGTACGCCTCACCCACCGCGTCATCGATTGTTCGACCCAGCAACTGCATTTGCAGGGGCGACTGCACGGCGTAGAGCGAGGTGTGGCCGCCCGAGACGACCAGCCCCAGGGCCGGGTAGCGGATCAACGGCATCGGCGTACCTTGACTTGGCTCATGCAGCCTCGCGGCGTAGAGGTGGGCCTGGACATGGTCGATGCCGAGAAGGGGCTTGTTCAGTGACCAGGCCAGGGCCTTGGCGGCGCTGGTGCCGACGATCAGCGAGCCGATCAGCCCGGGCCGATTGCCCACGCCGATCGCGTCGACTTGTCGGAGCGTTAAACCGGCATCGGCGGCTGCTGCGCGGACCACGGGCAGCAGCCTTTCGAGGTGCGCCCGGCTGGCGATCTCTGGCACGACCCCGCCGAAGCGCTCGTGCAGGTCGTGCTGGCTGCTGACCACGTTGCTGAGGATGGCCCCGTCATCGCGGACGACGGATGCCGCGGTTTCATCGCAGCTTGTTTCGAGTCCGAGGATGTGGGTGGGCACGTCGGGCTACTCCGCGCCGACCGGCGATGCGGCGGGTGATGGAGCCGGCTCGGTCGAGGTATCAGGAAGCGCGGCGTCTTGATCGACGGGCTCGCCGTTAAGCGCGGCCAATTCACGCTCGATCTTTTCAAGCGCTTCCTGGTACTGGGCCCGCTGGCGTTCGAGCTGGTCACGTTCGACCGCCTGCTGCCGGGCCTCACTCATCGGCAGCCCGACCTGCGGCCAGTCTGCGCCGCCAAGCCGGGCCTGCATCGCCTCAAGTGCCGCAGCGAGCTGCGGGTCAAGCAGATGCTCCTTGATCCAGTCGGGGGTCGGCGCGCCGTCGAGGTCTGCATACGGGTCGTCCGCCTCGTTCTCACGCTTACGCAGCATCATCTGCTCGATCTGGTCGATGGTCATCGGCACATAGTCGCCCGGGCTCGGGTCTACGCCCCATTGCTCGGCATCGGGCACCCGGTGGATGAGCCGGCCCGAGGGCACGTACCAGTACGCGGTCGTCAGCTTCAACGCGCCAAAACGGTTGTCACCTCCGCCGCCCTGGACCTCGACCACCTGCTGGACACTGCCCTTGCCGTAGGTGCGGGTGCCCACAACCATCGCCCGCTGATTGTCCAGCAACGCCCCGGCGAGGATCTCCGAAGCCGAAGCGCTGTACTCGTTCACCAGCACGACCAGGGGCAGGTCGGCAAAAGGCGTGGCCGCTTCGGCCTTGTAGGTCTGCTCGGCCTCGATCCGGCTGCGGATCGTCACGATCGTCTTGCCCTGGGTCAGGAACAGGTCGGATATCTCGACGGCGGCATCCAACAGCCCACCGCCGTTGTCACGCAGGTCCAGGATCAGACCCTCCATACCCTCGGCCCTAAGCTGGGCCAGCGCGGCGCTCAGTTCGCCGGTGGTGTTCTCGCCGAACTGGCTCAGCTTGATGTAGCCGACCTTCACCTGCCCATCGAGCATGTACTCATAGCCGTTGCCAGGGATGCGGCGATACCCGCGCACGCTGGCGACCTTGATCGTGTCGCGCGTGATGGTGATGGTTTTTTCCTCTCCGCTGCGGTGGCGGACCGTGATGGTGACCTGCGTGCCCGGCTCGCCCAGCAGCTTCTTTTGGGCCTGGAGGATGGTGATCCCCTCGGTGTCTTCGCCCTCGATGCGAAGCACGATATCCCCCGCCATGACGCCGCTCTGCCAGGCGGGCGAGTCCTGGAGCGGGGCAACGATGCGCAGGCGGTTGTTGTGGATGTCGATCTCTGCGCCGATACCCGAGAACGTGCCGCGGACGTGGCTGTTGAAGCTGTCCAGTTCCTCCTGGTTCATGTAGACCGTGTGCCTGTCGTCAAGCGATTCGACCATCCCTCGGATCGCCGCCTCAATCAACACGTCGTCGTCGGGCTGCTCGACGTAGGCCGAGAGCAGCTTCTGGCGCACGTCGGCCACCGGGCCCAGCGCGGTGAGGATCCCCCCGGGCCGGGCGTAGGCGTAGAAGGCCACATTGAAGATCAGCGCGAGCACGACCAGGAGCAGCGCGATGCTGCCGACCATGCGGTGGGCGCCTTTGACGTGGTGTTTCTGATGGTTCATAGAACTATTCTACGAGTTGGTCCCGGCCCGGGGTCGGCGGGTCGGGGTGGAGTCTTGGGCCGCTCCCGCTTATGCTCCGGGCATGGCGAAAATCAAAGTCCAGTTTGTCTGTAACCAGTGCGGTGCAGTCCAGCCCAAGTGGATGGGCCGGTGCCCGGACTGCGGGGCCTGGGACGCGCTCGAGGAGTTCCGGGACGCGGGCAAGACGGCCAAGGCCGACCCCTTCCACGGCAGTGTGGTCCCGCAGGACGCTAAGGCCGCGCGGGCGATCCCGATCGGTGAGGTCGATGACGCCGACCAGCCCACCACGCGGATGAGCACGACCCTGCACGAGTTCGACCGGGTCCTGGGCGGTGTGGTCGAGGATGCGCCTCGGGCGGCGGCGGGCCTGGTCCTGGGCTCGGCTGTTCTGATAGGGGGCGACCCGGGGATCGGCAAGTCCACGCTCATGCTCCAGGCCGCCGCGGGCCTGGCGCGCTCGGGCAGGCGTGTGCTCTACGTCACCAGCGAAGAGTCGGCCCACCAGCTCCGCCTGCGGGCAACACGCCTGATCGGCGATGAGTTGCCCGATGGTTTGCTGGTCCTGGCCGACACCAACCTCGCGCGCATTCTGGAGCAGGCCCGCCAGGCCCAGCCCGACGCGGTGGTGATCGACTCGATCCAGATGGTCTACAAGGGCGACCTGCCCGCTGCGCCTGGGAGTGTGACCCAGCTGCGTTCCTGCTGCCTGGAGCTGGTCTACCACGCCAAGCTAACGGGCACCGCGCTGCTGCTGGTCGGCCATGTCACCAAGCAGGGAGCGCTGGCCGGGCCCCGCCTGCTTGAGCACATGGTCGACACCGTGCTCTACTTCGAGGGCGACCGCTACCACAGCCACCGGGTGGTCCGCGGGATCAAGAACCGCTTCGGCACGACGCTGGAGGTCGGGCTGTTCGAGATGACCGACGGCGGGCTGGCCGAGGTCGCCGACGGCAGCGGTCTGCTCGCCCGTGAATACCAGGCGCGCTCGGGCAGTGTGGTCTGCCCGGTGCTCCAGGGCTCGCGCTGCCTGCTGATCGAGATCCAGGCGCTCACCGCCAGCGGGTTCCTCGGCAACGCCAAGCGCAAGGTCAGCGGGCTGGACAGCTCGCGGCTGGCGATGCTGATCGCCGTGCTGGAGAAACGCGGCGGGCTCCGGCTGGCCGACCAGGACATCTTCGCCAGCTCGGTGGGGGGGATGAAAGTCGTCGAGCCCGCGGCGGACCTGGCCCTCGCGCTGTCGGTGGCCGGGGCGTTCCTCGATCGGGCGTTGCCGGCCGGGGCCTGCGCGGTCGGCGAGATCGGGCTGGGAGGCGAGGTCCGGCACTGCCAGCAGATGGACCAGCGGCTGCGCGAAGCCGCCCGGCTTGGCTTTACCCAGATCCTTGCCCCGCCCAGTGGGGCCAAGCCGCCCAAGGGCGCCGAATTCATCGAGGTCCGATCGCTTGATCGGGCGCTGGACCATCTCAGCTGATCTTGATGCCGGCTTAACCCGGCCGTTGGCCGTGACGATAGTAGGGGTGATGACGTGTTTGCCGCGCGATGGTTATCGGTGCCTGTTGGCGGGCCTGGTCGTAGGACTGTTGTCGATGCACCCGGCAACGACCGCCCGCGCTCAGATGCTGCGCGGTGAATGGGTTGACCAGGCCGAGCGATCGATCGATCAGCACCGCAAGTCAAACCTCGAAGTCATCGTACTGGATCGGCAGGACCGCGCGGTAGCCAACGCCCGGGTCCGTATCACCCAGACCCGCCACGCATTCGAGCTGGGCCTGACCGTCCCGGCCCAGGGCGATCCGCCGGCTAGCGCCCGGCAGCAGCCGCTGTATCGCTGCTTCAATGCGCTGGCCTTGGACCAGGTGACCCGCTGGGTTTCGCCCAATCGCCACTGGCCCAAGCCGGCCCGTGACCACATCGACCGCTGGGCCCAGGCGTTTGATCCGATCCAGATGTCCTTCGGCACGGTGATCGCCAGCGACCCGGCCGTCAACTTCGACGGGCTGGCCAAGCTCGAGACCGCCGTGGTGGCCGAGTTGCTGCGCCAGCGTGTGGACGCCGCACTCGAACTGGACCCACGCATCGGCCGTTACGACCTGTACCGCGACACCACCGGCCCGGCCGACCTGCGGGAAGAGATCGGCTTCGGCCTGATCCATCGACTCTTTGATCAGGCCCACGCCATCGACCACGACGCCGGCCGGTCGATACGCCTGGTCAACGGCCTGGACACCCTAAGCTCACGGCAGATCGTCCAACGAGCCCGGTCTTACCAGCTACGCCTGGTCCCCCTCAGCGGGATCACCATCGAGCAGCACTTCACCGGCCAGGTCCTGGCCCCGGCCCTGAGCCGGACCCTGCGGGATCGGGTCGGGGCGTTGCCGGTGCCCGTGACCCTGGCCGACCTCGAAGTCGGCGGGGACTCACAGGTTGCCGCCGCGATCAATCTGGAAACCGTTCTGCGTCTGCTTTTTGCCCAGCCCAATATCGAGGCGGTCTACTTGGCCGGTCTCACCGAGACGCAAACCCTTGAGAGCCACGCCGCGCTGATCAATGAAGACGGCTCGCTGACCGCGTCGGGTCAACTGATTGATGACCTGTTCGGCAAGCACTGGTGGAGCGAGGTCGAGGGCGAAACCGACGGCCGGGGCAATCTGCAGACACGCGTGTTCAAGGGCTGGTACGAGATCGAGGCGGTCCTGCCCGACGGCACGGTGCTGCGCAGTCGAGCGTATGTCGATGTCGCCGAGGGCGAGAAGCACACCGTCGTGCTACAACAGACCACGATCGACGGATGACTTGCGGTCAGAGCAACTGGCGTCATTTCCGGCATGTCTTCGCCCCCCTCCCTCCCAGTGAGGGGCCGGGGGAGGGCCGGGGCGTGGGATCAACCGCGGCAAACGGTCAGCAACACCTCACGCGGCGCAAGCGTTCTCAACGGACACTTCAATTCGATTCCGTACACCCGACCCTTCCCCCAGCCCCCTCCCTGGGAGGGAGGGGGAGCAAGGCAGGAAAGGCCATCAAATAGGCCGGTTGCTCTAGGTCACGGGGCGCAAGACCTCGACCAGGTGCTTCGCTTCAACCCCGAGCAGGTCACGAAGCTGTTGTCGGCAACTGCTGCCGCAGGCAACGATCGTCTTGCCCTCCGACACGGCCTGCTTCACGGCGGGCAATAATCGCTCTTCGGCGATCTGTACGGACAGGTCGTAGTGTTCGTAGCCGAACGACCCCGCCATGCCGCAGCAGCCGGCGTCGATCTCGTTGAGCACAACCCCCGGGATACGATCAGCGATCGTGCGGATCGAGTTCGTTCCGAACAGGGCCTTCTGGTGGCAGTGGCCATGAAGGATGAGGTTGGAGAGGTTGTCTCTCGTTCGGATTTCACCGGCTCTGAAACGTTCCGACTCCAGTGCACTTGCGAGGTAGCCTTCGACCGGTGTAACTCGGCTGGCGATCCGGCCGGCCAAGGCCTCGTCATCCAGCAGGTCGGGCAGGTCATCGACCAGCGCCGAAGCGTCGCTCGGTTCCAGGCAGATCAACGGCACTTCGGGGTCTGCGATGGAGTCGAGCCGGGCAAAAAGCTGCGCCGCCTCGCGTTTGGCCCGGCGGGTCATCCCCATGGAAAGCATGGGACGAAGCAGATCGCCCGCGTCTTGCACGGCGAGGCGAACCCCGATCCCTTCGAGCAACTCCACCGCCGCGGCCCCGATCCCCGGCTCGAAGCAGTTCATCCAGGTGTCAACCAGCAGCACGGCATCGGGTTCGGTCGTTCTTTGTTGCCTCGGCCTCGACCGGTACCACCGCATAAACGAACGCCTGGCCAATCGCGGCAGCGGGCGGCGGGCGTCCAGACCCACGATCTGCTGGACCAGGCGACGATAGGGTGCAAGGTTCTGCAGCGCATTGATAAGAGCCGCCTGCGGGCCGCAGCCCCAGCGTGCCAGCGTCGGCATCGCCGCGATCAACCTCGCGCCCAGCGGCGTGCCGTACTTGTCGTAGTGCATCTGCGTGACATCGGCCTTGAGCTTGGCCATGTCGACCGCGTTGGGGCATTCGGTCTTGCAGGCCTTGCAGGACAGGCAGAGCGAAAGCACCTCCTGGATTCGATGGCTGGCCAGGTCGTGCTCCCCGAGCTGGCCGGTCATCGCCAGCCGCAGGGCGTTGGCCCGGCCGCGGGTGCTGGCCTCTTCATCCCGCATGGCCATGTAAGACGGGCACATCGTCCCGCTACCGACGTTCCGGCAGGCCCCCACTCCGTTGCACTGCTCGACCGCCAGGCGGAAACCCTCCGCGTCATCCGATTCGGGCAGGCGGTGAGCGCGGTAACGGAACGAGGCGGATACTTCGGCAAGGCGGTAGTCCTGGCCATAACGCAGGTACGCCGGGTCGTTCATCGACGGGCTGTCGACGATCTTGCCGGGGTTCATCAAGCCGTCGGGATCGAAGAGGCGTTTGAGCCGGCGGAAGGCGTTGTAGAGTTCCGGGCCGAAGGCGCGGGGGATGAATTGGCCCCGGACCATGCCGTCGCCGTGCTCGCCGGCGAAGACCCCGCCGTATCGCTGCGAGAGATCGAAGGCGTACTCGGCGATCTGCTGCATCAGCTCGCGGTGCTCGGGCCGGTGCAGGTCGATCGCCGGGCGGAAGTGGATCACGCCGACCGAGGCGTGGGCGTACATCGACGTAGCAACGCCCAATGCCCGGCAGAAAGACCGGAGCTGCTCGATATAGTCGGCCAATACCTCGACCGGGACACAGGCGTCCTCGACAAAGGCCTGCCCCTTCACCGGCCCCCGCGCGTTGGAGATCAGCCCCAACCCAAGCTTACGCGTCTCCCAGACCGCGGCCTGGCCCTTGTGGCTACAACGAATCGGATGCGCGTAGCCGACCCCACCGTGATGCATCGCATTGGCAAAGGCCGCAACGCGATCGTTTGCTTCTGCTGTCGAGTCGCCGAAGAACTCGACGATGAGCAGGCCGCCCGGGTCGCCCTGGATAAACCCCGACATGTCACGGGTGGCCCGGTTGCGCCTGGCCTCCCGGCAGACGTGCCGGTCCAGCAGCTCAACCGCCGAGGGGTCAAAACGGTTGATCCGCGTGACGGCGCGCAGGGCGTCAAGCACATCGTGAAAGTGGAGGATGCACATCGCCGTCGCGGCGGGCAGGGGGGTGAGCCGGACGGTGGCTTCGAGCAGTACCCCGAGTGTCCCCTCGCTGCCGATGATCAGGTTGCTCAGGTTCCACGGCCGGCTGGTATAGCCGGGTCTGCTCTCGGGGCGCGGGCCGATCGGGCCTTCGTAGCCCGCGCCGTCGACAAACTCGTCGAGGTTGTACCCCGAGACACGTCGCATCACTTTGGGGTACCGCTCACGGATCGCCTCGTGGTGCCCGTCGATCAGCTCGGCGATCCCGCGGTAAAGGCCCGCCTCACGCCCGGGGCCCTCGGCTACGGCGTCCCACCCCGCGCGATCGTACGGCCGACAGTCCAATACGGTGCCGTCAGCCAGGGCGATACGGCAGGACAGTACGTGATCGATCGTCTTGCCGTAGACGATGGAACGTGTGCCCGAGCTGTTGTTACCGATCATCCCGCCGAGGGTCGCGCGGTTGCCCGTCGCCGGGTCGGGGGCGAAGTGCAGGCCCATTGGCGTGAGCTGGTCGTTGAGCCGATCGCGTATCACACCGGGCTGCACCCGGGCCCACCGCTGGTCGGGGTTGATCTCAAGCACGCGGTCCATGTGCCTGGAGCAGTCGATCACCACCCCCGGGCCAAAGGTTTGTCCGGACAGCGATGTGCCCCCGCCCCGAGCTGTGATCGGCACCTTGTATTTGCCCGCCATCCGGACCGCGGCGATACACTCGGCTTCATCGCGCGGCGTGATCACGCAGGCCGGGGTCTGTTGATAGTGGCTTGCGTCAGTGGCGTAGATCCCCCGCGTGGCGGGGTCGAACGACACCTCGCCGGGCAGCGCCGCTTCAAGCTCACGGCAGAAGGTGCCGGGCAGCTTCGTCCAAGTGCTTCGCGGTTTGGCGGGTGCGCCGATCTTGGGCATCGCACCATTCTAGAGCCAAGGCCCGTTCGCCCTTGTCGATCGATTGGATCAGCGTTGGCTTTCCTGCACGCTGCGTCGAATCGTCGTTTGGCGGTAGTGGTCACGGACCCGCCCGCCGGAGATGTACTGTGAATCACGGGTGAAGGTGACGGTCGTCTCCCGCCGGGCCGAGACGTAACCTGCCTGGACGGAGGGGCGGAAGTCGCGGCGGTTGAGGTACCAGTCGTCGGCGTTCTCAGAGGAGAGTCTGCTCATCGCTTGGGTGTCAGAAACGAGCGACCGGGCCGAGCCATCGAAGTGGTGGTGGAGCGGCGCAACGTCGGCGGCGTGGTAGTGAGGCGGGACCTGCCGGCATCCTACGAACAGGGCCAGGGCGGCGACCAGGGTGGCGAATTGGCAGCGGCGGATCGGCATGGGATGAACAATGCGAAGCCTGTGCCAGCGGGCCCGGTTTGTGAAGATCATGCGAAATAGCCTTCAATCAACGCTTTTCGTTTCGGCACCGAGCTTAGCTGGGATCGTTTTCCGCGGCATGATGCCCACATGCAACACTGAAAATGCGGTTTGAAGGTTGACGCATCGACTTGATCCGGGCACAATGTGTGGCTCAACTTTGCTGGGCTAACGAGGCCCAGAACTTCCCAGAACCGCAACGCCCCAGCCGGGGCCGAGGCACACACGAGGGCCCCGACAAACACGGGGTATCAGCATTATGGCCAACTACACCGGCCCCAAGGTCAAGCTCTCCCGCCGTGTCGGCGTCCCCATCGCCGACATCCCCAAGCACACCACCAAGCGCCAGCTCAACCCCCCGGGGATGCACGGCTTCCGCGGCCGACGCCTGCGCGACTACGGCGTCCGCCTCAACGAAAAGCAGAAGCTGCGGTTCCACTACAACGTATTGGAGAAGCAGTTCCGCCGCTACGTCGCCGAGGCCGGCCGGCTCCCGGGCAACACCGGCACCACCATCCTCCGCCTGCTCGAGCAGCGCCTGGACAACGTCATCCGCCGACTGGGCTGGGCCCGCACGATCTGGCAGGCCCGGCAGATGGTCGCCCACGGCCATATCACCGTCAACGGCGGCAAGGTCGACCGGCCGTCCTATCAGGTCGGGGTCGGCGACCATATTGCCCTGAAGAAGGACAACGGCCAGAAGCTGGTCCGAGACAACATGGAGTCGCTGCCCGGGCATGAGGTCCCCGCCTGGCTTGAGTACAACCCCTCGACCCTTGAAGCGAAGATCATCGCCGTCCCCACCCCGGACCAAGTCCCCTTTGATGTGAACATGAACCTCATCGTCGAGTTCTACCGCTAAGCGGTTTGCCGCCGAACGCGGCCCATCTCGACGCCCGACATTCGAGGCCCACGTTCGTCTAACGTGGGCCTCTGTAATTGGAGATCTCCGATGCCGATCACCTTCCCCGAACGCCCCACCGACAAGAAGCAGCTCGAAGAGGGCGCGGCCTTCGCCCCCAAGTTCGACGACAACGGCATGATCCCCTGCATCACCACCCACGCCGAGACCGGCGAGGTATTGATGTTCGCCTACATGAACGCGCTCAGCCTGGCCAAGACCATCGAGACCGGGCTGGTCCACTACTGGTCGAGGTCGCGCGGCAAGCTCTGGCTCAAGGGCGAATCCTCCGGAATGACCCAGAAGGTCGTCCAGTTCCTGACCGACTGCGACCAGGACGCCCTGGTCGCCCGGGTCGAGATCGGCAAGGCCCACGCCGGGGGGGTGCAGGCGAGCTGCCACGTCGGCTACCCCAACTGCTTCTACCGCGAGGTGCCGACCGGTATCGGGGAAGACGGCGCGGTCGAGCTCCGCATCGTGACCGACAAGGTGTACGACCCCGACGAGGTGTACGGCAATCAATAGCCGCGCGGTACCATACCCCCTCATGACCGGTGACTCCCCACAGCATCTCGTATCTCGACCTCGGCGCAACCGGCGGACCCCCACGATCCGCGCGCTGTCCCGCGAGACGGTGATCACGCCATCGGACCTGATCTACCCGGTGTTTGTGCAGGACGGCGCGACCCAGCCGATCGAGTCGATGCCCGGGCAGCACCGGCTGTCGCTCGATGATCTGGTCAAGGAGGCCGAGCGGGCCCAACGGCTGGGCATCCCCGCGCTGGCGCTGTTTCCCAAGGTGCCGGACGAACTGAAGACCGAACGCGGCGAGCATGCGTACGATCCCGAAGGCTTAGCGCAGCGGGCGGTGCGTGCGGTCAAGCAGGCCGTGCCTGAGGTGTGTGTGATCACGGATGTGGCGTTGGACCCGTACAACAGCGATGGCCACGACGGGATCGTCTCGGATACGGGCGAGGTGCTCAACGACGAGACGATCGCCGTGCTGGTCCGCCAGGCGCTTTCCCACGCCGAGGCGGGGGCGGACATGGTCGCACCCAGCGACATGATGGACGGCCGGGTCGCCGCGATCCGCGCCGGGCTTGACGCCGCGGGCCACCTCAACACCTCGATCATGAGCTACACCGCCAAGTACGCCTCGGCGTTCTATGGCCCGTTCCGCGGTGCGCTGGACTCGGCGCCGCGTCCGGCCGGGAGCAAGCCCATCCCCGCCGACAAGGCCACCTATCAGATGGACCCGGGCAATGTACGCGAGGCCATGCGGGAGCTGAGACTGGACGCGTTCGAGGGCGCGGACATCGTGATGGTCAAGCCGGCCGGGCCCTACCTCGACATCATCTGCCGCCTTCGCGCCGCGTCGGACCTCCCGATCGCGGCCTACCAGGTCTCCGGCGAGTACCTGATGATCAAGTCCGCCGCCTCGACGGGATTCCTTGAGCTCAAGCCGGCGATCATGGAATCGCTGCTGGGCATCAAGCGGGCCGGGGCCGACATGGTGCTCACGTACTGTGCCCCGCAGGTCGCCGAGTGGGTGTCGTAAGCCAGAGGAGCCGCCATGCCCGTTTATGTTTACCAGGTTGTCCGGGATAGGAGGGCTCAAGCCAGCGACGGCCTGCCGGGTCACTGCTTTGAAGTGATGCAGCCGATCAGTGACCCGTCCCTGACCCGCCACCCCGTCACGGGTCAGCCGGTGACCCGCATCGTGCAGCGGGTGGGCCTGGCCGGCCAGTGGTCCGAGGCCGGGATGAAGCAGGGCACCCGCGAATCGAACCTGACGGCCCACGGCTTTGCCAAGTACATCAAGGTCGACGACGGGCGGTACGAGAAGATGTCCGGCGAAGGGCCCAAGACATTGTCTTCCGAGTAGGCCACTCGCCTCAACGCAGATGCGCTGAGAGGTGACTCGGGTCTTCGCGATGGTCAGGCCCAGTTTTGATGATCTGTGACGCGTTAACGCCGCTGCTCGTCTGCTTCGCGCTGGGCCTGCTCCTGGCGGAGTTGCATTTGGAAGGCGGCGATCTCCTGGACGACATCGGGGTCGCGTGTATCGAGGATGCGGAGCTGGCCGGTCGGGGTATAGATCGTCTCGACCATACCGGTCAGCACGCGTTCTCGGCTGGCGTGCCAGAGCTCGTGGGTGATCAGCAGCGGGTGCTCGCGGTACTGCTCGATGTAGCTGTTGAAGTTCTTGAGCCGCTGAAGGGCCTGCTCGACGGAGGTGGTCTGGAAGGCCAGCGCATCGCTGATGGTCGATGAGGCCTCGCCGGAGACACGCGGCCCGGTGCGGCCCTCGGGGTCGGCCTCCTGCAGGGCCTCGACCAGGCCTGTTCGAGCCGTATCAAAGCCGGGGCTCTGTTCTTCGGTTTTATCGCCGGCTGCGTCGAGGTATTGCGCCACCTTCTCGTCCAGCTCTGACGAGGCGATCTGCTGCTGCTTGAACGCCTCGCTGATCTCGGCCTGGATCAGACCCGCCAGGTCATCGTCCCCGCGCTGCAGCGCATCGTCGTAGGCCAGGATCAGTCGGTAGAGCTCGTCGTGCGCGGCCCCGGCGGTGTCGTTGAGGACCCGGTCGTACTCCTGCCGGGCCGACTCGATCGCGGTCGCCTTGTCCGCCTGGGCGTTGGTGACCTCGACGTAGGCGTTGCGCACGGCCGGCGGCATCGACTGGTTCTCACGGTCGATAAGCACCTGCTGCACGGTGATGCCGGTCCGTAAAGCGTCGAGAACCTGCTGGGTCTTGGACAGGGCCTCTTGCGTGGGGTACCGCCCCTGATTGACGATCGCATCAACGGATACCGAGGCTACGGCGTGCAGCATGCCACGCTGGGCCGCCGTGTGCAGCAGCTCCTCGGCTTTTTCCAGCGTGCCAACATTCTCGATATAGAGCTGGATGTCCTCGATGATGTAGCTCAGCTCGAACTGCACATGGACGATGTTGGTATCCCCGGTGATCAGGAAGCCGTCCTTGATCGGGTCGATGGGTTGGAAGGCGAGCTGCTCGGGGGTTCTATTATCCGGGTTGTCGTACCAGAAGGTCTTGTCAATACGGTAGGTCTGGGTATTGCGGGGGACCTGGATGACTTCTTCGAGCGGGAAGGGAAGGCCGAAGTGCCAGCCCGGGCCGTACTCGGCCTGGCCGACCAGTTCACCGAAGCGCAGGCGTACCGCCCGGTTCTGCTCGTCCACCCGGAAGATACCGCTGAAAACGTAGACCACCACCAGCAGGACCATCACAAACTTAAGCACCGTGAAGCTGACGCGCAGCGCGTCGGCCAGCGACTGCTGGGCCGCGTCCATCTGGGTCTCCTCGGCCACGGGCTTGGGTGGCGGCGGTGGCGATTCACTCACGGCCGGGCTCCAGTGGGCAGGGGCGCAGCGCCGGATTGGGCCGAGTCAACGCCGGGACGCAGCGGGCTGGGGCGGTAGCGGGTGGGTTCTTCGTTGGGCCGGCTCAGATCATCGTCCGGGCCGAACAGGAACGTATCGAAGGGCGGGGTCTGGCTGCCGTCGATGATAAAGATCGACTTGTTCGCGAGGATCACTTCCGCGGCTTCCAACCCACGCAGGAAGGCGGCAAACTCCTGGTCGGACTGCGTCGCGGCGAGCTGGCCGATGATCTGGGCGCTCTCGCTCTTGCCGATCGCCCGGATATCCTCGGCGGCGGTGCTGGCAAACTCCCGGATCTGTTTGCTGGCGCTGGTGGCGTCCGTGCGGATCGTGGTCGCTTCGGAGTTGCCCTGCGAGCGGATTTCCTCGGCCAGCCGGTTCTGCGTCGCGGTCATCCGCTCGTTGACCTTCGTCGCGGTCGAGCCGTTGTACAACAGCTTGCCCATCGTGATCTGTTCGATCGCGATCCCGTACTTCAGCCCGGCGAGCTGCTGGCGGAACTGCTCGGCGATCTCGGCCTCGATCTCTTCGAGCTTGACCTCTTCGGGGTTTTCATTCACGAACTGGTCGAAGCGGTAGCCCGAGAGGACCTTGCGGAGGTCGCTCATCTGTGGCCGGAGCTGGCGGTTGGCGTTGTCGACCGATTCGAGGGCCCGGAAAAACTCCAGCGGGTTCTCGATCCGCCAGGTCACCGCCATGTTGACGATCACGGTGTTGCCATCGGCCAGCCGGATCTCCTCGGGCTGGTCCTGGAGGACCTGCAGGCGGGTGGGGTAGGTCTCGACCCGCTGGATCGGCCAGGGCCACTTGAAGTAGAGGCCCGCTTCCTGGATCACGCTGCCCGAGTTCTTGCCCTGAGCGATCGTCGCACCGTCCGGCTCGGAGGCCTGCTCAAAAGTCGTCAGGATCGCGACTTGGTCGTAACGCACGGTGTAGGTGACCATGTAGGTCAGGAAAACCAGCGCGATGAAGATCGCGAGCAGGGCGGTGGTCAGGCGTTTCATATCGGTCATCGTGGATCCATGGATCGCGGTTTGTTGGATTCGGTCACACGCACTAGGTTGGGCTTATCGGGTTTACGGGCCCCCACTAATCCCGGGCAGCATGTTGCCCTGAAGATCGAACACGACGTTCGGGTCCTCGGCACCGGGCCGCATGCCCAGGATCCGTTTAGGACGGTCGGCCATGGCGGCGGCCAGGGTCTCGTAGTATCGATGCATCGGGTAATAGAGCGGGGCCAGGCGGTAGGCCTGGTACTCCGCTTCACGACGGGTCAGCCGGGATCGGGCCGACAACGCGATCGACCAGCGGTCGGCCCGGGCCTGGGCGATGAGTTGGCCCGCCTCACCGCCGGCCGAGAGCAGCAGCAACTGGATCGAGGCCTGCTGCTCGGCGATCTGCTCCTGCACCTCGGCGAGAGCCTGGGGGTCAACCTCTTCCGCGGCTTTGAGTTCGTTCTGGCGCGCCTTCAACGTGTTGAGCGCGCTGATCTGCTCGGCGATCTCGAGGGCCTTGAGCCTGGAGCCCGCCACGCTAGACAGGGTCACCGTCGCCTCCTGCTTGGCCTCTTCCACCGTGGTCTGGGCTTGCTGATAGGAATTGATCCGTTCGTGGAAGCTCTCGGCGACCTCCTGGGGCGGGTGGATGCCGGACACCGCGACGTAGACGATCTCGATCCCGGCGTTGTAGGTGTCCAGCTCCTGCTGGATCGAAGCCTTGAGTCGGTCGCCCGCCTCTTGCCGGCCGGTGGTGAGCAGCGTGTCGATATCGCGCGTCGCAAAGAATCGAGCGACCTGTTGCTCGGCGACCAGCCGGAGCAAGAGCTCGGGCGACTGGGCCGAACGCTGGGGGTTGTCGATGCCCAGGTAGGCGCGCAGGTCGCGGATGCGGAACTTGACATTGATATCAGCGCCGACCATCTCGCCCAGGACCGAGTCGGTGTCGCCGGTCGTCCCCGCGCCGGGGGGCGGGGCGGTGGCGAGGAACCTTTCGGTCTGGCCCTCTTGCACGTGTTGATTGGTCCAAAGGACAGGCAGGTAGATCTCGTTGCCGTCTTCGTCAAGCATGGGATCGAGGTGCGCCTTCGATCCAATTTCCAGAGAGAGCACGCGGTTGACGTTGTACTTGTCGGCCCGGCCGATCGGCCAGGGGGCCTTGAAACGGATGCCCGGGTCGGCGATATGGCTGAACGAGCCGTTGTTGGTGATCACGGCCTGCTGGTGTGGCGCGACCACCACCACCGTCGACATCGCCAGGATCACCAGCACGCAGACGACCGCCAGCGGCAGCAGGGCCCGCCCCAGCAGCTGCATGAACCAGCTCTTGCTGACCTCAAAGCCGAACTGGTAGTTCAGGGTCTCGGAGAAGATCTTGCCCAGCGATTCGGGCCGGGTCAGCAGGCCCAGGGTCCGGCTGTCGAAGGCGGGGCGGACAAACTCGTCGGCCTTGCGCGGCCGGTACACCCCCATCACGAAGCTGAGCACGATCTCCAGGCCCAGCAGGACCATCAGCATCGGGATGACCAGGCCTAGGTAGGCCAGCATCTCCCGGCTTCCCAGGAACCAATCCAGGCCCAGGGCGATCAGGACCGGGGCCACAGCGAGGAAGACGTTGCCGATCAGGTAGCTGGCCCCGCCGCGCAGACCCTGCCACGCGTTGACGCGGGTCATGCCCGCGACGTAGCGCGAGACGAGGAAGCCCGCCATCCCGCAGAGGATCAGCAGCAGGCCGACGACGGAGAGGTTGACATCTTCACCCAGAGCGCGGGGGAGGATTGTCTCACTGCGGATGGCGTTGCGGGCGTTAAACAGCAGGTATCCGCCGAGCCCGAGGAGGTAGACGGCCAGGGCCCCGCTGATCGTGGGCAGGCCCCACTTGTAGAGGTTTTCCAGGCGTCGTCGGGACTGCGCGAGCTGGTTGCCGGCCTCGTCGAAGAGCGCGGCGGAGCGGGCGTCGCTGTCGGCGAGCTGTTGTGCTTCGAGTGACTCGCCTCGTTCGAGCCGGTGCTGGTTATAGAGGACCCAGATGCCGACCCAGATGGGCAGGCCGCCGACCAGGTACCAGGTCGCCGCGGTGAGCGCCATCGACTGGGTGTAGACACCCATGATGGCGACGATGATGGTGATGACCAGTTGTGTGGCCAGGCCGATGAGGGCGGCGGTGGTTGCTCGGGCGAAGGTCTGTTGGTCCTGACTCATGGAACGTTGACCTGCAGGGCCGAAGAGGCCGGCTTTGTTTCGGAGGCAGGGCGGACAAGATCAGGCCCTGAGTCGGCTCGTTCTGAAAAGCCACGGCACGTTGTGTCCAAGCACGCACCCCGGAGCGGCATATCATAGTCATGCCATTCTTACGCCGCCACCGGGCGTAACGTTCGTGGCTTCTTCATACGACCTTATCTTTGCCTGAGCCTTCGGATCGCAGGACCCAATAAACAATATCAAGCCACCCAGGGGACTAGAAGCTTGCCCAATACGATCCAGATCAAGCGGATTGTATTTAGCGGGACCGTCCCGCTTCGGCATCGGGTCCTGCGGCCCCACCAGCGCCCTGAAGAAGCCCGCTACCCCGGGGACGAGCTTTCCACAACGATCCACCTGGCCGCGATGGCGCCGCAGCAAGCCGCAGAGGGAAGCGAGCCGATCGGCGTCGTCACCCTTGCCGCCGAGCCGATGCCCGCAGCCCCGCAAGCCGGCGACTGGCGGCTGCGCGGGATGGCGGTCGATACGGAACATCAGGGGATGGGTATCGGACGCTCTTTGGTCCTGGCCAGCCTCGGCGCGGTCCGTCAGGAAGGGGCGGCCCGCCTGTGGTGCAACGCCCGCATCGTCGCGGCCGGCTTCTACCGCCGGCTGGGTCTGGAGCCGCATGGTGAAACGTTCGAGATCGCAGGGATCGGACCGCACGTGGTGATGTGGATCGCGGTCTGATCGGGCTGACGATAGACTGTCTGGCTTGATCCACCGCAGATAAAGGAATCGCAATGGGCTTGATGACCGGTAAAAAAGGCATCGTCTTCGGCGTCGCCAACGAACGCAGCTACGCCTACTTCATCGCGCAGTCGCTGCGCCAGCACGGGGCCGAGATCGGGTTTACCTACCTGCCGATCGGCAAGATGGAGCACCGGGTGGGCAAGGCCGTGCAGAAGCTGGGCATCGATGATCCCTGGCTGGCGCCCTGCGATGCGAACGACGACGCCTCGATCCAGGCGGTCTTTGACAAGTGGGAGGCCGACCACGGCACGCTGGACTTTGTCGTCCACTCGATCGCGTTTGCGGACAAGGACTACCTGCGAAAGGACATGTTCCACCAGACGCCGCGCGAGGTGTATAAGAACGCGATCGACACCTCCGCCTACACGCTGGTTGCGATGTCCCGTGCTGCGCTGCCGCTGATGCAGAAGACCGATGGCACCAAGGCCGAGCCCGGCGGCACGCTCATCAACATGTCCTACTACGGCGGAGAGAAGGTCACGCCCGGCTACAACATCATGGGTGTCGCCAAGGCCTGTCTGGAACACACCACACGGTATCTCGCCTACGAACTGGGCCAGCCCGACCGTAATGTGCGGGTCAACTGCATCAGTGCCGGGCCGTTCAAGACCCTCGCCGGCGCGGGCGTGGGCGGCATGGACAAGATGATCGCCTACCAGGAGTACGCCAGCTCGATGAAGCGGTGCAACACCGGCGAAGAGGTCGGCGACACCGCGGTCTACCTGCTGTCCGACCTGTCGTCCGGCGTCACCGGCGAGACGATCCACGTCGACTGCGGCTTCAGCATCGTCGGCGTCCCACCGCATCGAGACGAATAAAAAGCCACGGATGGTATCCGCGGTCTTTCAGGCTGATGCGTACATGAGATCACAAAACCGCCGGCATAGTCCATGACCTAATTATCTGTGCCGACGCCGCGCGAGCAGCAGCCCGCCCAGGCCCATCAGCGCGAGACTGGTGGGTTCGGGGACGAAGTAGATGCTGCCCAGCTGGATCGACTGGCCGGGGCTGCCGCTGATCTGAATACTGATGATGTCGATCTGGGTCTCATCCACCGGGCGCTGCTGCGGGGTGAATTCATCGGCGATATCAAAGACATAGACCCCAGGTCCCAGCACACCGGTGGTGTAGGTCGATCGCACATCATCCGAGGACCCGTCCAGGGTTGTCAGGTTGATGTTGAACTGCGGGCCCGAAGCGCTCACGCCTGGGGAGACAGAAAGGATCTCGATCGCGAAGCTGTCCAGCCCCAGCTCGGTCAGGTCCAAGCCAAGGAGCAAGTCGTTGGCGTCATAGCGCAGATTCATGCTCGAGACGAATTCCCCAGGGGTAACCGACCAGGTGCCGACCCCGTTGGCCGCGGTCCATCGGTCGTTCGGGTCGCCGCTGAAAGACGTGGCCGTGCGTGTGCTTCCGAGGATGTCGTCCCCGGAGCTGCTAACGGTCTGGTCAAACGGCGAAGACAGATCCTGTGCTGCGACGAAGTTGTCGATGATAAGCGGTTTGATCCCCGCCGCCTGGACCGGGCCGTGCAAGGCGATACCCATCAATATCAGAAGCTTTGCTCTAGTCGAAACTAAATAAATCATGGCCGATTCCTTTCAGTCGTTTCAAACAGACAATGAACAGCCGCGCCGGCGTCTTGCCAAAATCAGCCCGCCCAGGCCCAAGAGCGCGAGGCTGGTGGGTTCGGGGATCGGGGTGAGGACGATGTTGTCGGCGGCCACGACGGTGGATGCCGGGAGCAATAGGTTGTTGCTGGTTGCCGGTGGGTCCGGGGCGCTGGACAGCGAGGCGAAGCCGCCGCTGGCGGGCAGCAAGATCTGCAGGGTGTCGACCTCGGCGTTGAGCAGGTTGAACGTCTCGGCGAGAACGGTCTGGGCGGAGCTGTTGCCAACGACCGAGAAAGCCGGGCCGTTGGCGACGACCTCGCCATCGAGCAGGCCGACGAGAGTGACGTCCAGGGTGTCCGGGCCCAGGGAGATCAGGTCGATACTGTCGAAGCTGAAGGTCGTGAACCCGGCGCCAGGCGCGGGGGAGATTTCGAGAGTGCCGCCGAAGCTCGCGAGCTGGGCGCGGATCGCGGAGTCGGTGTCGGCGGGGTCGTCGGTGATGGGGGCGATGAAGAGCGTGCTGCCGTTCACGGCGCGATAAACGAAGTCGCCCTCCGTCGAGTCAGGATCGAGGCCGGAGATGGTGCCCTCGAACGAGCCGAAGGTGATGACGTCGGCTGGGGCGTCGGCTCCGACTGTCATGGCGAGGACGAAGGTGACGGCGGTCGTAACGGTGCGCATGGAACGTGTTCTTTCGTATGAGGAGGCAGTCACGGTTTGCAAAAATGAACCAGACAAAGGCAGGCGGTCAAGCGGGATGCTCAACGCCGCCTCCGCGCGACGAGCAGCCCGCCCAGGCCCAAGAGGGCGAGGCTGGTGGGTTCGGGGACGACGGTGACGATGACGTTCTGATAGCTGCCGCCGCCGCCGAGGCTGAGCGGAGAATCCCAACCGACCTCACTCGTCAGGACTTGGGTGAGGTCGCCGGTCGGGTTCCCGATCCTCGCCACCGCAAGACTGTTGTCCGTGTCTTCTAAGTTGAGGCCGAAGTCCTCGGTATCGAGCCCTTCGATCGGCGCGCCTTCGATCCAGAACTGGGCTTGCTGCGGCCCGCCGAACGGCAAGAGACTCAGGACCACGTCGGCGGTCGTCCACGTGAAGCCATCGATCGTCACGGTCGCGCTGAGGACGTCGTAGCCGTACCAGGGCTCGATCTCGAGCTGTTCGCTCGGGCCGAGGTCGGCGTTGGTGACGAGGTCGGTGAAGCCGTTGGGGTCGATGTCGATCACGAACGTGCCGATCTGCGCGGGGCTGTCGTCGAAGAGGTTGCCTGTGACACGGAAGAACGGCTGAGCAGTAGCGAGCGGGGCAAGCCCGAGCGTGGCGGCGGTTGTTGCAATGCAGAGGGTTTTCACGGATGGGTTCTCCGGTGGGTGTTGGGTTGACGGTCAGCGTGTGCGGCGTCGTCGCCGGGTGATAAGCAATCCGCCCAGGCCCAGCAGCGCGAGGCTGGTGGGTTCGGGGACGAGCGTTGCGCGGATGACGGCTTCGAAATCGTCACCGTTGCTGTCGAGCAGGGTGGCGACGAACACGAAGTCGCCGTTGTTGTTGAGGTCGACCGGGCCACCGTTCAACAGCGAGTCGATATCGAAGCCTTCAATCGTGTCCAGATCGGTGATGACGATTTCGTCATTG
>JBCDHS010000038.1:0-32082 GCA_038749735.1 Planctomycetota bacterium | reverse complement strand
CGAGACGGTCATGTTCATGCTCAAATCACGCCAGGGCGAAGCGTTGACTGCCCGGACCTACCAAGGCCGGCGTCGTGAGATGGGCTTAATGGCCGTCGCCCACAACATCATGGTGATCGCTGTAGTTGGGCTTTTCTACAGGGCAACTTATCCCCTTTTCTTTACTCGTCTCGCGTAACCTTTACCCCAATGTCGACTTCTACTCGGGCATCATCATGCGGGCGCTGAACATCCCCGAGAATATGTTCACGGTGATGTTCGCCCTGGGCCGAATGCCCGGCTGGATCGCGAACTGGAAGGAAGTCCGCGACCAGAAGAGCCGGATCTACCGCCCCCGCCAGGTCTACACCGGCGCAACCCACCGCATGGTCGCCCCGATCGCCGACCGCTCGTAAGCCATGCTATATAGCGAGCCGGGGCCTGTGGCCCCGGTCCGCGACGGGCATGACCCGCACAGTTGCGCAAGTTAAACAAGCAACGTACGGGAGACCGCAAAGCTTTGGACACACCGGGGGCACAGCCCCCGGCTCGCCGCGATACCGACCCGCGCTTAACTCACCGCCCGCGGCGTTTGAACTTCGCGCCGATGCCACGCTTGGGCATGCTCTTGGGGATCTTGCCGTCGGGGAACATCGCCTTGAGCTCGGCCTCGCTCAGGCCGGCCTCCTCGTGGTCGGGCTTGACCACGCGGTCGGCGACGGTGGTCTGCTTGCCGCGGTTGGCGGCCTCGGCGGCGCGCTGGTCGCGGATGTCCTTGGGCGGTGGGCCGGGCTTGAAGTCGGGATAGTGTTTCTGCTCGATCAGCACGCCGGTGAGCTTCTCGATCTCGCTGAGCATCTGCCCCTGCTCGGTGGTCACGAAGGACCAGGCGGTGCCGCGCCGGCCGGCCCGCGCGGTGCGCCCGATGCGGTGGACATAGACCTCCGGGTCTTCGGGCAGGTCGTAGTTGATCACGTGCGTGATGTGCTCGACGTCCAGCCCACGGGCCGCCAGGTCCGAGGCGATGAGGATATCGACCTTGTTGTCGCGCATCTGCTGCATGACGCGGTTGCGCTTGGACTGGTGCAGGTCGCCGTGGATCTCCCGCGCCGCCAGGCCCTTGCTCTTGAGGTACGTCGCGAGCTTACGGACCGTCATCTTCGTGCGGCAGAACACCACGGTCGTCGCCGGCTCCTCGTGGGTCAGCAGGTGCAGCAGCAGCTGCTTCTTGTCCCAGGGCTCGACCGGCAGGTGCAGCTGGTCCACCATCGAAACCGTCAGGCTGCCCGAGACGGTCGTGATCTTCTCGCAGTCGTCCTTCATGAACTGCCGGGCCAGCAGCTCGATGTCCTTGTCCATCGTCGCGGAGACGAAGATGGTCTGGTGGTCGGCCTTGATCTTGGAGAGGATCTTCTTGATGTCGTCACGGAAGCCGATGTCCAGCATGCGGTCGACCTCGTCGAGCACGGCGAAGCGGACCTTGGAAAAGTCCAGCTGCCGGCGGGACCACAGGTCCATGACCCGGCCCGGCGTGCCGACGACCAGGTGCCCGCCCTTCTTGAGCGAGTCCTGCTGGTCGCGCATCGACTCGCCCCCGATGATCGACGAGACCTTGAGGTCCGTGCCCGAGGCGAGGTCCTGCATCTCCGCGGTGATCTGGTTGGCCAGCTCGCGCGTCGGGGCGAGGATGAGGGCCTGCATCCGGATCTCCGGGTCGGCCAGGTGGAGGATGGGCAGGGTAAACGCGGCGGTCTTGCCCGTCCCGGTCTTCGCCTGGCCGATGATGTCCTTGCCCTGCAAGGCGACGGGGATGAGCTCGGCCTGGATGTCGGTCGGGTGGACAAAGCCGTAGGACTTGATCCCCGTGAGCACGTCCTCGCGCAGGCCCAGGTCATCGAAAGTCAGGTCGGTCTTGAGGGTATCGCCCTTGGAGGTCGGCGCCGGTTCGGCGGCTTGATCCGTGGGGACGGGATCGGTCTCGGGCTGCTGGACAGCGTCGGGGTCTTGCTCGGCCATAGGGGTGTGCTTCGGCTGCCGACCGGGGGCGGGATGGGCCCGGGTGGCGGGGGTGGGTTGGGGTTTCGCGTCGCGGCGGTTGTGGTTCGGGCCCGGCGGACTGGCCGATGACCCTTGCAGGACCGGATTTACCGGTCCCTCGGCCGCTTGCTTGTTCCCAATGAAGCGACCCTTCCGACATAAGTTGCACATACTCTAGACGGAGCCAGACCGTGATACAACTTCGTGGGCCGCTATCCTTGAACAACCCCGTCCGACTCGAGGCCCCCGGCGTGACCGAACTGAGCTGGCTCGAAATCGACCTGAAGCAACTCGAGGCCAACGCCCGCGCCGTCCGTGAGGCACTCGATACCGCCGCGACCTGCGACCAGTACGGCCGGTCCGTCCCACCGGCCGAACAGACCCGCACGATGATCTGCGCCGTCGTCAAGAAAGACGCCTACGCCCTGGGCAGCGTGAATGTCGCTCACCGGCTGATGAAGACCGGCGTGGATATGCTGGCCGTGTACTCCCCCGACGAGGCCGAGCACCTGATCGCCAACGCGGTGACCTGCCCGATCCTCGTGCTGATGCCACTGCGCGAGCTCAACCGCACCGACGGCCTCTACCGCCACGCCGTCGCCGAGAAGCTGCACCTGTCCATCCATGACACCCGCCAGCTTGGCGAGATCAACACCATCGGCCAGCAGCTGGGCATCAAACTGCCCTGCCACCTCTACATCGACACCGGCATGTCCCGGTCGGGCCTGAGCCCCGAGCAGGCGCTGGATGTGCTGAATTCGACCACCGCCCACCGCTACGTCCGCATCGCCGGGGTCTTTACCCACTTCGCCTGCAGTGACACCAACCCCGAGTTCAGCTACCGGCAGCTCGACCTGTTCAACCAGACGCTGGAGAAGGCCGGCGGTGCCCTGCCCGCCGACGCCATCCGCCACGCGGGGAACTCGGCGTCGATGCTGCGCGGCCGGGCGATGCACCTGGACATGGTCCGCCCCGGGCTCTGCATGCTCGGCTACGCGCCCTCGACCTCCCCGGACGGCCTGACCCCCGACGCCGGGCCGTGGATGACCGAGCTGCCCAAGGTCAAGCCGATCCTCCGCTGGTGCTCGCGGGTGATCCACATCCAACGCTACCCCCGCCGCACCCCGGTCAGTTATGGCAGCACCCACAAGCTCAAGCGCGAGAGCGTGCTCGGGATCGTCCCGGTCGGGCACGGCGACGGCTACCCCGTCGCACTATCAAACAAGGCCGACGTCCGCGTCCACCTCAAGGACCGCAGCCGGCCCGTCACCGAGTGCCGGGTGCTGGGCCAGGTCAGCATGGACCAGATCGTCGTCGACCTGACCGACCTGGTCGACGATCCGAGCGCCCCCAACGAGCACCTGCTCGACGCCTGGGCCGAGCTCTACAGCACCAACCCCGACGCCTGCAACGCCGTGCCCCGGCTCGCGACGCTGGCGAAGACCAACGCCTACGAGATGCTCTGCCGCCTGAGCCCTGGCCTGCCGCGGAAGTACATCCACTGAAGCTTTGCGCCCCGCGGCGTCGAGGCGAGCCGGGGCCTGCGGCCCCGGTCGATGACGAGGGGGAAAGCGACTTAGGCTGGGTTACCCCACCGAAAACTCAAATCAACCCGACGGTCAGCAGCGCGGCATAGCCGCCGCGTAACACGCGGCGGACGTCACTCTCTTCACGAGCAAAACCAAGCAGCGTTCGTCCGCCACGTGTTACGTGGCGGCCTTGATTTATGATGCATCCATGCCCGTATATCACTTCACCTTCCACGCCTATGGCACGTGGATGCCGGATCATGCAAAAGGCTATGTCCGACGCAAACTGGGTATTCTGCCGCCCGATGCGAAAATGGCTGAGCAATACCGCCGGAACATGAAGTAGTTACCCGGGAAGCTTTCAAGCACCATCCAGGAACTTGCTCTTGTCACACTGATTTCTGCGCAAGAACCCCAATCGATCACCCTATACGCCATAGCCACTGAAGACGCTCACCTGCACCTCATCGTCAGCTGGCAAGATGATCGTGCCCCGCTCCGCATTCGCGCAAACCTTAAAGCATCTCTGACGCGGGTCTTCAACCAAGCCTTCGGTCGACGACGATGGTTTGCCCGGAATGCAGGGCAAACGCCGGTGAAAGATAAAGACCACCTGAATCACCTTGTCGGAGTCTATCTGCCTTCTCACCCGGGCCTGTTCTGGAGGCGAGACAGCCTAGCCACTTCGGATTAAAGCCCGATAGCCGTCGCGTAACACGTGGCGGACGGGCTCTATCGACTGAGGTCATCTCTCAGCGCTTGTCCGCCACGTGTTACGTGGCGGCTATCTTTGTGAATCCACGCAACAAGACTGTTCATCACTCCGCGATCTTCTCGACCTCAGCGAGGATGTCCGCAGCATTGGTGCGGTTGCCGTAGCTGTAGCTGACCTTGGCGAAGGTGATTTCACGGCCCTCGCCGGGGGCGATGACGAAGGTCGAGGGGTAGGCCGTCTCGCTGCCCTGGTTCCAGCGGAGGTTGTAGGCGTTGGTGAAGGTGTAGTCGGGGTCGATCAGCAGGTCGAAGTTGTCGGGGAGGGTATCGCCGCCGACAAACTCCTCGGCCTTGTCTTTGAGGTGGTCCGACGGGCCGGGGTAGACCAGGACGACGCGTGCCCCAAGCTCGGCGAAGCGTTCGTGCTCGCTGAAGTAGTCGCCCATCTGCCGGTTGCAGATCGGGCACTGGTAGCCCGGGTAGCCGCGGAGCACGAGCAGGACGACCGGGCCATCGGCGGCCAGTTCGCTGAGGGTGACCTCGCCGCCGCGGAGCGATTCAAGCTCGAAGTCCGGGGCCGACTCGCCGACGGCCCGGGGCGGGTTGTCCGGGTCGGGCTCGCCGGTCGCGGTGCAGGCCGTGAACAACAAGAATGAGAAACAGGTCAGAGCAAAGGCGGGGATTGATTTCATGTAGGTCTGAACATCCCCCACGCGAAAAACATTCCAACGTAACTGCGAGCCGGGACCTGCGGTCCCGGCCTGCGGCGACTACGAAAGATGCTTAGGCGTGAGTCCATGTGGCTTTGGACAGAGCGGGGTCATAGACCCCGGCTCGCTTGAATTAGAAGCTGTTCTCGACGACCAGCTCGCTCAGCGGCAGTTGGCCGGGCTTGGGCCAGGGGTCCTTGGTGCCCTTGCCGATGGCGACCATCGGGCCGATGACGTGGTCGTCGGGAAGGTTGACGAGTTCGGCGACCTTCTCGATCTCGAAGCCGATCATCGGGCACGAGTCGTAGCCCATCGCTTTGGCGGTGAGCATCAGGGTCTGCATGGCCATGCCGATGGACCGCTGGGCCTCGTCGCGCTGCAGCCAGTCCCGGCCCTCGTGGAACGGGCCCATCCAACCCACGAGCAGGTCGGCAACCTCCTGGGGCGCGTTGGCCCAGTAACGCGAAGGTTGCTTCGCCCAGGCCTGGGTATCCGCAGTCATCAGGATCAGCAGGGAGGCGTCGGTCATCTGCGCCTGGTCGTTGCCCAACTCGTTGCGGATCTTTTGCCGCAGGGCCGGGTCGCGGAGGATGACAAAGCGCCAGTGCTGGATGTTAAAGCTGGTCGGTGCCTGGATCGCGGCCTCAAGCAGTTTGGCCTCTTCTTCGGGCGTGAAACGGTGATCGGGGTCAAAGGCCTTGATCGAGCGTCGCTGGTAGATGGCGTCGAGGGTGTCCATGGTGGGGTCCTGGGTGGATGAAATTTGTGGTAACAACAATACAATAATCATAGCCGCCGCTTGTTTTGATAGGCGGAGCGGGGATGGTGTTTTTTGATCTGATCGTTCAAGCGAGGTCATGACGAATACTGGCAATCCTGGCCGTGTGATCGCCAGCCCCGCGCGGGTGATGGCTTTGCGATACGCTATGATGATGTCTATCTAGAAGGATCGGTCGTTGGTCGGCCCTGTCTTGTCGCTGACCCGAGTTTGGGATCGTTAGTTGCTGGCCGCGTGTGGGGTATTGTCGATGGCGATTGATTGTCCGCATTGTGGGCACAAGATCGGGGTGAAGGCGGCCGCGGGCGTGTACCAGCCGACCTGCCCATCGTGTAAGCAATCTTTCGTGCTGGTTGTCCCCAAGGAGCCCGGCCAATCGGTGGTGGTCGCCAAATCGCTCGAAGCGCTACGGGCCAAGGCGAGCCGGTCGGTTGCGGGGCAGGTGGTTGCCCCAACCAAGCCGACGGGCGAGCCCAGCGAAGCGGTGACCCGTGCCGGGGATGCAAGCGAGGCGCAGACGATCGCCGACAACGCCAGTGAAGCGGCGACCGTCGCGGACAGCCGCCCCAACTTCAGCGTCGCGGATGAGCCGGCCACGAAGCGTCACGCCGACTCAGCCGCATCGGGCGAGCCGATCGGCCGGCTGGACGGGTACGAGCTGCTAAGCGAGCTGGGCCGGGGCGGCATGGGCTGTGTCTACCTGGCCCGGCAGGTGTCGCTGGATCGGCGGGTGGCGGTCAAGACGATCCACCCGAACGTGGCGGACGACCCGGCTTTCCTCGCGCGATTTGTGCGGGAGGCTTTCGCCGTCGCGCAGCTCTCTCACCACAACGTCGTGCAGATCCACGACGTGGGCCAGCACGAGGCGACCCACTATTTCAGCATGGAACTCGTGCCCGGCCGATCGCTGGCGGACGTGGTCAAACAGGGCGGGCCGCTGGACAGCCGCGCCGCGGCGACGTACATCCTCCACGCGGCACGCGGCCTCGCCTTCGCCCACCAGCACCGCATGGTCCACCGCGACGTCAAGCCCGCCAACCTGCTGCTCAGCGACAGCGGGCTGGTCAAGGTCGCCGATCTGGGACTGGTCAAGACAGATCAATCGATCGACGAGGCCGCGGCACGGTCGGGCGCGATTTCGGGCGATGTGTCGGCGGCCGGGGCCAAAACGGGTCAGTCCAAGCACGGCAACACCTCACGGGCCAGGACCATTTCGCTCGCCTCGACCCGGGCCAAGTCCATGCTCGGCACGCCGGCCTTCATGGCCCCCGAGCAGGCCGACGACGCCGCCAACGTCGACCACCGCGCCGACGTCTACGCCCTGGGTGCGACCTTCTACTTCCTGCTCACCGGCAAGCAGCCTTTCACCGGCAAGACGGCCCGCGAGGTCATCCGCAACGCACGCGACGAGCCGCTGGTCCCGCCACGTCAGATCAACCCGCGCATCCCCGCCGAGGTCTCCGCGCTGATCGAAACCATGATGGAGAAAGAACCCGCGCTGAGGCCCAAGGCCATGCCCCAAGTCGCTCAGTCGCTCGAACGCATGCTCGGCATCGCCACCGGCCCGTTCACGCCAAGGCCCGAACACGTCAAGGCCGTCAAAGACGCCGCCGAGGCATTGCAAAGCTCCTCCGCGGCCAAGACCCGGCGCGGCCTGGGCATCGCCTTCCACGCCGGCTGCGCCCTGATGCTGCTGCTGGGCATCCTGGCCGCCAGCCTCGGCGTGGTCAGCAGCGCGGCGGTCCTCTGGGTCGTCACCCAGTTCGCCCACCAGGCCACCGCCGGGCTGCTCAGCAAAGACTACCTCGTCCGCCGGCTCCGCCGATTCGCCGCCACCGTCGGCTGGATGCAGTGGATGGTCGCACTCGGCGGGGTGGTGTCCTTCTCGGTCATGATGGTCGCGATCGGGCTGCAGTGGGCCTACCTCGGCGCGCTGGTCGCCGGGGCCCTGCTCGGGGTGGGCTTCTACTTCAGTATGAACCGCTGGGCCATGGGCCAGCACCAGCGCGCCCTCACCCCGCTCCAGCAGATGCTCGTCGGCCTGAGGCAGAACGGCCTGGAAGAAGCGGCCCTGCGGCAGTTCATCTGCAAACAGGCCGGCCGGCACTGGGAGCAGCTCTACGAACGGCTCTTCGGCTACGAAGAAAAAATCGAGGCCCGCCGACTCTGGGGCTACGACGACCAGGGCAACGCCCGCCCGCGCTTCGGCGGATGGCGCGACAGCATCATCAACTGGCTGGACCGCCACGAGCAGCAACAGATCGACGCGCACCAACGCCAGCACGTCCAACGCATGGAGGTCCTCCGCCTCCGCGCCGAGGGCGTCCAGGATGTCAAGGCACTGGCCGAAGCGCGACAACTCGCCCGTGACTTCGCCGACAACGCCGCCGCCTACCGCCGCACCAAGGCCCCCCGCGCCCTGGCCGAGGCCTACCACAACCAGAGCTTTGAGGACGACAAGAAGCTATCCAACCAATCCATCGAGCAGATCCCCGAGTCCTGGAAGCTCCGCCCCACCCCCCTGAGCACCCGCCTGGCCTACTGGGTCTACGGCGCACGCGGCCGATTCATGCTCGGCTCCGCCTTCCTCGCCGTCTACCTGCTCTGGGCCACCCAACGCGAGGCCCTGCCCACCCTGCCCGAGTCCGGCGGCTACCTCGCCCACCTGCGAACCTTCCTCGCCACCCGGCCCGAACCGCTCACCTCCGCCCCAATCCCACCCGCCATCCTCGCCGTCCTCTCCTCCCCCGGCGCACTCTTCGCCGGCCTCATCCTCACGGCCTCGGGCATGTTCCGCGGCATCCGTATGACCGTCTTCCTCCTCCCCCTGGTCATCATGCTCCTCCGCGCCCCGTTCATGTCCACCCACCCCGGCAGCCTCGGCATCTCACCCCTCGAATGGACCTTCCTCGTCGCCGCCATCCTCACCTCCCCGGCCTTCCTCTTCGGACGCATCAAGTACTAGCCCCGATCCATCCCACCGATCCTGGTCTAACCCCGCCCCTAAAACGCCGGCTCAACCACCTCTCGCCCGTACAACAACCCCCCACTCACCACCGTCACAAACCGGTTCCACGCCTCCGCCCGCAACCGCCCTTCACCCACCGGCTCGTGACGAAGCCCCCAACACTTCGCGCACGCCAGCGAGCCGGCGGCTGTGCCGCCGGTCAAACCAAACCGCTCGCCAACCTCGTCCTCAACCCCCTGCAACCCCGCCCCAAACAAACCCGCCACCGCCATCGCCTCCCACACCGCCTCCCCCGCGCCACCCCGGCCCGCCAGGTACTGACCCACCCCCCAACTCGGCAGCGGCAGCCACAGCTTCTTACATACCCGGCCGCAAGCCACCCGCACGCGCTCACCGCCACGACCCACGACCACCCGCCCCGGACAAACCCAGTCCCAACCCACCCAACGCCCCGGCGAATTGGAGCCACCAACCCCAGCCTGCCCGAACCCCGCATCACCCAAAGCGAGCGGGGGCCTGCGGCCCCGGTCTGCCACAAACCGCTCGCAACCGCTGTGCTCCAGGTTCTCATCCCCGCCCAAGACCGGGGCCACAGGCCCCGGCTCGCCATGACCATGCTTCGCATGCGTCTCGCACCGCCCCACACGAACCCGGGGCACCCTTTTCAACCTCACCCACAAATCCGCCGGCACCCGCTCCCAGTGATGCTCCCACGTCGTCCCCCACCAGCCGCTCGGGCCCCGGCCCCCGTCCGCCTGCGGGTCCAACCCGCCCACCGTCCGCAGCATCCACTTCGCCC
Organism: Planctomycetota bacterium; assembly: GCA_038749735.1. Taxonomy (GTDB): domain Bacteria; phylum Planctomycetota; class Phycisphaerae; order Phycisphaerales; family Phycisphaeraceae; genus JAHQVV01. Next base: position 22,568 of record JBCDHS010000038.1, on the reverse strand, counting down.
GACGCTGACCCGCGTGCAGCCGCGTCTGCTCACCCGCCAGCACCCCCCGCTCCCGCCACGACACCACCGTCCGAACGTCCCGCCCCAACAAACGGGCCATCTCCTTCACATCCACCGGCTCAACCACCCGCACCGGCTTAATCAACTCCGCCAGCCGACGCCCGGTCAGCGTCACCCGATGCCGACGCCCCTTCCGCTCCAAGTGCCAACTCGTCTCACACCCCAAATCCCCCCACGGCCGATCCGCCGAGTACCCCCCGTCCCCGATCCGGTGATCGCTGGCTCGAACACAAACCGCCCACGCCCGCACCGGCCGCCGCAGCTCCGCCCGCCGAACCCGCTCCATCCGCTTGACCCGCTCCCAAGGCCGATCCAACAACCGCTGCCCCACCCGCTCCCAGGCCTCCATCAACGCCAGGTCCAGTGCATCCATCGTGTTCAAGCTCCCAAAGATAAAGAGGTGTGCAACCCCCCACACCCTTGGGAGCAAAGGCAACGTTTGTGCGCAAAACAGCTCTCAAACCGACATAACCCCCCACCCGATCGCGGGTTCGGGTTTGACATGTTCCAACATTCACCACGCCAAAGCGCGCGCACCGCGAGCCGGGGGCTGTGCCCCCGGTCTGCAAAAACCATCAAAAACCAAACCCACCGCAGCGCCGAACGCCCCAAAGCGAGCCGGGGCCTGCGGCCCCGGTCTGCAACAAGCATGAAAAACCTCTCGACCGCAACCCCGAGCGCTCCGTCACAAACCGGGGCCACAGGCCCCGGCTCGCTTAGCGCATGCTTCTCTGTTTTTCGATGTATCGATAAACGTTGTGATAATAACGCGAGTCATACACCGGCTTGGTCGAACCACCCTCGGCCCACCACGACTGCTCCGGCCTACCGAACCGGGCGCTCAAAGACCGACCAAGCCAAACCTTCAACCAGCGGCGGACGCCTTTGCCGTGACGATGGGCGGGTGCCGCGATCAGCACGTGAACATGGTCGGCCTCTGCGGGGGCGGCAGCAACTCGGCAGTCCCACCCGCCGCGCTCACAAAGATCCGGCAGGACAGCCTCAATATGCAGGCACTGATCCGGGGTGAGATAAACCGGCGGCGCGAGCATCCGCGCCTGTGCCCAACACCGCCGGGCCGGATCGGGGCGAAGAAACTTCAACCCGGGCGCGTTGTGCTGGCGATCAACCGTGGGCTGCTCGTCGCCGTGCAGTCGGCTGCCGTAAGTCCCGAAGGTGATGTGCCATACGGTGAGATCAGGGGTACGAGACATATCTTACATATACCAAACAAAATAATGATGTCAACCCCATCCCCCAGCGAGCCGGGGGCTGTGCCCCCGGTCTGTGACGAAGCGAGCCGGGACCTGCGGTCCCGGTCTGCAACAAGCATGAAAAACCTCTCGACCGCAACCCCGAGCGCTCGTGACTGACCGGGGCCACAGGCCCCGGCTCGCCATCGAATGCGAAGAGTTTGTATTAACCCGAGCCACAGGCCCCGGCTCGCATGAAAAACCCCACCGGGTGGTGGGGTTGTCAAAGTTCATCTCGAAGGGAGGTTTACTTCTTCCCGTTGTTCTCGTCACCGAGGAGCTGGGCGACGAGCTTGGACTCGCCGATGGTCGTGCCGATCTCGTCGGGGCTCTCGGCGCCGGCGAGTTCAGCGATCTCCGCGGCGGCGGCGATCTCCTCTTCGATGGAGAGGGCCTCGGGCTCGGGGGGCTCGGCGAGGTGGGTGACGGCCATGCCCTGGTACTCCTTGAAGCCGGTGCCCACGGGGATGAGGTGGCCCAGCAGGACGTTTTCCTTCAGGCCGACCAGCTCGTCGGATTTGCCGGCCAGGGCGGCCTCGGTCAGCACCTTGGTCGTCTCCTGGAACGAGGCGCCCGAGAGGAACGACTCGGACTGGAGCGAGGCCTTGGTGATGCCCAGCAGCAGGGTCTGTCCAACGGCGGGCTTGGCCTTGACGGCCTTGGCCGGCTCCTTGCCCTCGGCCTCGAGGCGGGCGTTGAGCTCTTTGAACTCGGCCTTGCTGATGACCGTGGCGTTGGGCAGGGACGAGTCGCCGGGCTCCTTGATCTTAACGGAGTTGGCGGCCGTCTGGTTGGCCTCGCGGAAGCGGAACTTGTCGACCACCTCGTTGGGCAGCAGCGCCGCGTCGCCGGGCATATCGACCCGGATCTTGCGGAGCATCTGGGCCAGGATGACCTCGATGTGCTTGTCGTCGATCGGCACGCCCTGGGCGCGGTAGACGTTCTGCACTTCTTCGAGCAGGTAGTTGAACAGCGCCTCTTCGCCCTTGATGCGCAGGATGTCCTGCGGGACCATCGGGCCCTCGATCAGCGGGTCGCCGGCCTCGACGTAGTCGCCGGTGTGGACGTTGAGGTGTCGGCCCTGCGGGACGTGGTGGTCTACTTCGAGGCCGGACTCGGACTTGACGATGATGGTCATCTTGCCCTTACGCTTATCCGAGCGGATCTCGACCAGGCCGGAGATCTCGGCCATGACCGAGGCGTCCTTGGGCTTGCGGGCCTCGAAGATCTCGGTGACCCGGGGCAGGCCGCCGACGATGTCGGCCGAGCCGGAGGCCTCACGGGGCTGACGCGCGAGCATGTCGCCGGCCTTGATCGGGTCACCCTCTTTGACTTCGATCCGCGCCTTGGCGGGCAGGTAGTGGAAATCGAGGATCTTGCCGTCGGCGTCTTCGACGACGATGCGCGGGTGCATCTCGCCCTTGTGTTCCGTGACGACCAAGGCCTGACCACCGGAGGTCTTCTTGCCGCCCTTGGCCTTTTGCTGGGCGGACTCCGCTTCGGTACGGACGGTCTCGCCGACGACGATGTCCTCGAAGCGGACCTTGCCGTCCTTCTCGGCGAGGATCGGGGTACGGAACGGGTCCCAGTCGACGAGCTTTTCGCCCCGCTTGACGGTGTCGCCCGGCTTGACGCGGACGAACGAGCCGTAGGGCAGGAGGAACTTCTCGAGTTCCCGGCCCTTGTCGTCCTTAACCAGGACCTCGCCGTTGCGCTTGAGCGGGATGAGGCAGGGGTTGCCCTCGTCGTCCTGCGATTCGACGACGTTGGCGTCGAGGATGTCGATGGTGCCGGCGGCGGAGGCCAGGTAAGAGTTCTCCGAGGCGGAGGAGGTCGCGACGCCGCCGGTGTGGAAGGTCCGCATGGTGAGCTGGGTGCCCGGCTCACCGATGGACTGTGCGGCGATGATACCGACGGCCAGGCCCGGCTCGGCCAGGCGGCCGGTGGACAGGTCCATGCCGTAGTCGAGCACGGAGATGCCCTGGGCCGCTTCGGTGGTCAGCGGCGAGCGGACGACGACGGCGTCGATGCCCAGGTCCTCGATCTTGCGTGCGGCCTCGGCGGTGATCATCTCGTTCTCTTTGACGATGACCTCGTCCGTGATCGGGTTAATCACCGTCTCGCGGGCGACGCGGCCAAAGATGCGGTCACGCAGCGGGACATCAACCTCTTCGCCTTTATACAAAGCGCGCTTAGTAATTCCGCGTTTTGAGCCACAATCCATATCCACGATAAATACATTCTGAGCTACATCGCACAACTTTCTCGTGAGATAACCCGAGTCCGCTGTCTTCAGAGCGGTGTCGGCCAAGCCCTTACGCGCACCGTGGGTCGAGGAAAAGTATTCAAGAACGGACATGCCTTCACGGGCATTCGCCTTGATAGGCGTCTCGATAATCTCGCCCGAGGGCTTGGCCATCAGACCACGCATGCCGGCAAGCTGTTGGATCTGCGAGACGTTACCACGCGCGCCGGAGTGGGACATAATCCACACCGGATTAAGGTAGCGGGCCGCGTTTTCGTCATCGATCGGTGCGAGCTCGCCGTTTTCACCACGGCGGTCGTTTTTCAATTCCTTAAGCAACTCGTCTTTGACACCTTCACGGCAATGGGTCCATAGGTCGAGCAACGCGTTGTAGCGTTCGCGCTCGGTGATGGCACCGGCGTTGTACTGCTTCTCGACACGGTCGACTTTCTTCTGGGTCGCGTCGAGCAGCGCCTGCTTCTTCTCGGGGATACGCAGGTCGGTGATGCCGAACGAGAGCCCGGAGACGGTCGACTGCTTAAAGCCGATCCCTTTCATCGCGTCGAGCAGGTTGATCGTCGCGGGGCGGCCGGAGTAGGCGTAGGTATCATCGATGACACGGGCGCATCCCTTTTTGCCCAGCGAGCAGTTGTAGAACGGCATGCCTTCGACGAGGATGTCATTGAACATCAGCCGGCCGATGGTCGTGACAACGCGCCCGGACTCGGGCAGCGCTTCGACGTCGCCCTTCTCTTGGCTCACGACGCCTGCGTAGCGCTCGCTTGACAGGCGGATCATGATCGGCTGGTGGATGCTGATCTTTTTGAGGTCGTAGGCCATCAGGGCCTCGGCCCCGTCCTTGAACTCGGGAACGGCGCGCAACGCCTGGACCATCTCATCACCGATCTCATCGCGCTGGCCCTGGGCGGCGGCGACCAGTTCCTCGCTAATGGGCTCGGGCATGGCGGTGATGTAGTACACGCCCAGCACGATGTCCTGCGAAGGCGAGATAATCGGGCTGCCATTTGCCGGCGAGAAGATGTTGTGCGGGGATAGCATCAACACACTCGCCTCGGCCTGCGCTTCGACGGACAAGGGCAGGTGGACGGCCATCTGGTCGCCGTCGAAGTCCGCGTTGAAGCCGGTGCAGACCAGCGGGTGGATGCGGATCGCGTTTCCTTCGACGAGCACGGGCTCGAAGGCCTGGATACCCATACGGTGCAGCGTGGGTGCGCGGTTGAGCAGGACGGGGTGCTGGTGGATGACTTCTTCAAGGACGTCCCAGACCTCGGGATCACGGCGCTCGAGCATCTTCTTGGCGGACTTGATCGTGTCGACCAGGCCGTGCTCCTTGAGCTTGCGGATAATGAACGGCTGGAAGAGTTCGAGCGCGATCTTCTTGGGCAGGCCGCACTGGTGGAGTTTGAGGGTCGGGCCGACGACGATGACCGAGCGGGCGGAGTAGTCGACGCGCTTGCCGAGCAAGTTCTCGCGGAATCGGCCCTGCTTGCCCTTGATCATGTCGGTGAGCGACTTGAGCGGGCGGTTGGACGAGCCAAGCACCGGGCGGCGGCAGCGGCCGTTGTCGAACAGCGCATCGACCGACTGCTGGAGCATCCGCTTCTCGTTGCGGATGATGACCTCGGGGGCGTTGAGGTCCATCAGCTTCTTGAGCCGGTTGTTGCGGTTGATGATTCGACGATACAGGTCGTTGAGGTCGGAGGTCGCGAAGTTGCCCGACTCGAGCAGGACCAGCGGGCGCAGGTCCGGCGGGATGACGGGGGTCACGTCCATCACCATCCACGACGGGTCGTTCTCGCTGTGGCGAATCTGCTCGACGATCTTCAGACGCTTGGACAGGTCCTTGATCTTTTGCTTGGACTTGGTCGCGCCCAGTCCTTCACGCAACTCAACCGCGAGTTCGTTCAGGTCGATACGGTGGAGCAGTTCCTTGATGGCTTCGGCACCCATCATCGCCTGGAAAGCGGCCGTGCCGTACTCGTTCACCGCGGTCTTGAACTCGTCCTCGGTGATGACCTGCTGGAACTTGAGCGGGGTGTCGCCGGGATCGACCACGACGTAGTCCTGGAAGTAGATGACCTTCTCGAGGTCGGAGGTCTTCATCCCCAGCAGGTTGCCCAGGTGCGAGGGGATCGCCTTGAAGAACCAGATGTGGATGATCGGCGCGGCCAGGTTGATGTGGCCCATGCGCTTGCGGCGGACCCGACTGTGCGTGACCTTGACGCCGCAGCGGTCGCAGATGATGCCCTTGAACTTGGTGCCCTTGTACTTGCCGCAGGCGCACTCGTAGTCGCGTTCGGGGCCGAAGATCCGCTCGCAGAACAGCCCGTCCTTCTCGGGGCGGTAGGTGCGGTAGTTGATGGTCTCGGGCTTCTTCACTTCGCCGAAGGACCACGAGCGGATGTCGTTGGGCGAAGCGAGATTGATCTTCACCGAGGCGTAATCGTTGACGCGGTCGTAAAGTTGTTCGGACATATCTTTGACTCTCTATTTCTAGCAAATCCAACGATGAGTTCGGTAACTCGTTCAGCGGTCTCCCGCAGGTGTTTCGTAACGATGAGGGACCAATAGCACATCGATCCCTTCATTTTCTAATTCATCTTCTACACGGCTAAAAAGCTCGTAAAATATCCCAAGTTCGTTTTCGTACGGAGCGATATCGACGGGGACGTAAAACCATTTCTGGTGACGACCTCCGGCATCTTCTTCAACGATCTGATCGGGATCGACACGTACACGCTTCCCAGATTCGTGTTGCTTTCGGAGAACAGACTGCACTTGGTGTGCGATTATTATACGCTCGTCGTCGCTCATACGAGAACCCCCAATCGCTTCATGACAGACGAAGCATTTCTGAGGGCTATTGTGGCTTCTTCTCTTTCAGCTGAATTGTTTAAACGAGGGTTATAGTCCGCATTGATTCGTAAAGTTTGGAGTACCCGCAGCGATTTTTTCATTTCATGCTTGTCATGCATGGAGTAACGCTTGGCATCAAGGTTGTTAGCAGTCAATGCGAGTAATTGGCGATGACCGGGGTTGTTGCCCTCGTATCGGAACTGGATTTCATGATCTCTTTGAAAGACACGAGCTAACGCTGCATAAACGGCGTAGTAAGCTCGGCTCGAAGCAGTACGACAATGGCCGTGCTTCTTTGCCAAGCGAGCAGCTTTCAGATTGTCTCGACTCATGTCGAACCAATTCATCGAAAGCCCTCTTTTGGTTTACAGGATCGAGCCGACACCGTCGATCTCGCTCTTCTCGAGCGTGATGTTCAGGCCCAGGCCCTTGACCTCGTTGCAGAGCACGTCGAAGGCGACGGGCATGCCGGCCTCGAGGGTGTTCTGTCCCTTGACCATCGACTCGTAGATCTTCGTACGGCCTTCGACGTCGTCGGACTTGACCGTCAGCAGCTCCTGCAAGATATAAGCAGCGCCGTACGCTTCGAGCGCCCAGACCTCCATCTCGCCGAAGCGCTGGCCGCCGGTACGGGCCTTACCCCCGAGCGGCTGCTGGGTGATGAGCGAGTACGGGCCGGTCGCACGGGCGTGGATCTTGTCATCGACCAGGTGGTGCAGCTTGATGATGTACATGAAGCCGACGGTGGTCTTCTGGTCGAAGGGCTCGCCGGTTCGACCGTCGTAGAGCTGGACCTTGCCTCCCGCAGGCATCTTGGCGAGAAGCTCGCGGTCGCCGTGGGCCCCTTTGGTCTCGGCCATGCGGGTATCAACGTAATCGTTGGCCTCACGGACGGCGGCGTGGATTTCTTCCTCGGTCGCGCCGTCAAAGACCGGGGTGCAGGCCTGGAAGCCCAGGACCTGTGCCGCCCAGCCGAGGTGGGTCTCAAGGATCTGGCCCACGTTCATACGAGAAGGCACGCCCAGCGGGTTGAGCAGCACATCCACTGCGGTGCCGTCTTCGAGGAAAGGCATATCCTCGATCGGGACGATACGGGCGATCACGCCCTTGTTGCCGTGCCGGCCGGCCATCTTGTCGCCCACCGATAGCGGGCGCTTGGTCGCGAGGTAGACCTTGACCATCTCCAGCACGCCGGACTGCAGTTCGTCGCCCCGCTTCATGTGAGCGAGGCGGCGCTCTTTTTCTTTCTGGATCGCTTCGATGCGCGGCCAGAACTGGTTGTACAGTTCCTCGGCCTGGGACTTCACGTCCTTGTTGCCCTTGACCCATCGCAGGTCAAACGCCTCGATCTGCTCGATAACAACTTCGGCAATATCGGACTGGGCGGCCTTCTGACGGGTCGAGGGGTCGACCAACTCGGTGCCGGTCAACTCGTTGACCATCTGGACGAACTGGCGGAACAGGTCCACCCGTTTCTCGTCCATCTCGTTTTCGTACTCGCGCATCTCACGGCGGAGCTGCTTCTTCTGCTCGTCGTTGAGGTGGACCCGGCGGCTAAACCGATTGGCCCCAATGACGACGCCCTCGGTGCCGGCCGGCACCTCGAGCGAGTCGTTTTTCACGTCCTCACCGGCGCGGCCGAAGATCGCGTGCAGCAGCTTTTCTTCCGGGGTCAGCTCGCTCTTGGACTTGGGCGAGACCTTGCCGACGAGGATGTCGCTTGGCTTGACGTAGGCCCCGATGCGGATCACGCCGTTCTCGTCCAGCTGGCCGAGCATCTTCTCGCTGACGTTGGGGATGTCGCGGGTGAACTCTTCCCGGCCGAGCTTGGTCTCGCGGATCTCGACGTCGAACTCTTCGATGTGGATCGAGGTGTAGACGTCCTCCTTAACCAATCGCTCGCTGATGACGATCGCGTCTTCGAAGTTGTAGCCGTCGAAGGTGTTGAAAGCGACTAAGGCGTTCTTGCCCAGCGCCAGCTCGCCGAGCTGGGTCGCAGCACCGTCGGCGATGATCTGGTCTTTCTTGACCTTGTCGCCGAGGGTGACGATGGGCTTCTGGTTCTGGCAGGTCCGCTCGTTGAGGCCGACGAACTTACGCAGCTCGTACTCGTCGGCGTTGTCTACGATGATGCGCTCGGCATCGACGTAGGTCACGATGCCCGGCCGCTTAGCCCGAACCACCATGCCCGAGTACTTGGGCACTTCCTTCTCCATACCCGTCGCGACACAAGGCGGGTCGGTCTTGATCAGCGGCACCGCCTGACGCTGCATGTTCGAGCCCATCAGCGCACGGTTGGCGTCGTCGTGCTCGAGGAACGGGATGAGCGCAGCCGAGACGCCGACGATCTGCTTCGGGCTGATGTCGATGTAGTTGATCTGGCCGGAAGGGACCTGCGCCAGGTCGCCGTCGACCCGTGCGAGGACCAGGCCTTTCTTCACCGTGCCGTCTGATTCGATCGAGTCGGTCGGGCCAAGCGTTAGCTTCATTTCCTCGTCGGCGCGGAGGTAGGTGATCCCCTTCTTACCCCCGACGACCTTGCCGCTATCGACCTTGCGGTACGGCGTCTGGAGGAAGCCATACTCATCGATCTCCGAGTAGATCCCCAGCGAGCAGATCAGCCCGATGTTCGTGCCTTCCGGCGTCTCGATCGGGCAGACCCGGCCGTAGTGGGAGATGTGTACGTCGCGGACCTCGAAGCCCGCACGCTTGCGGTTCAAGCCGCCCGGCCCCAGCGCGGAAAGGCGGCGCTCGTGGGTGAGCTGGCTGAGCGGGTTGGTCTGGTCAACAACCTGCGACAGCTCGCCACGGCCGAAGAAGTGGTCGATCGCGCTGCTGATCGACTTGGAGTTGATCAGGTCGGCGATCTTCGAGAGCTCGTCGGGGTCCTTGACGGACATCCGCTCCTGCACGGTGCGGCGGAGCTTGAGGAAGCCCTTGCGGAGCTCTTCGATCGCCAACTCGTCCAGGGTCCGCAGCCGGCGGTTGCCCAGGTGGTCGATGTCGTCAATGTGGGCCTTGTTGCGGTTGGAACGCAGGTCCAGCAGGTAGTTGATGACGGCCAGGAAATCCTGGGCCCGAAGGTGCATCACGTCTTCTTCGACGTTGATCTCTTCAAACTTCCGGTTGATACGGAACCGGCCCACCTTGCCCAGGCGGTAACGATTTTCATCGTAGAACTTTTCCGCAAACAGCTGCGTCGCCTTGTCAACCTGCGGCGGGTTGCCGGGCCGCAGACGGGCGTAGAGGGCGAGCAGCGCGGCCTCGTGCTCGGACACCTGCATGCCCTCGGGCAGGTGGGCCTGTTTCTCGTCGGCGATGGTGTTGAGGATCAGCATGTCGCTGGGGTTGGCGATGACATCGACCTTCTTAAGGGCCGAGGCGATGATGTGGTCGACCTTCTCGCCGACCTGCCCGCCGATGGGCACGAGTTCCTCGCCCGAATCGGTATCGACAATCGGGGCGGCGGCGTAGTGTTCGGGCTTGAGGTCGGTGACTTTGATCGACTCGACCGAATAGAAGGTCTGCAACAGCTCGGCGGTCGTCGAGAACTCTTCGTCCAACGCGCGGAGGAAGGTCGTCGCGGGGATCTTGGTCGATTGATCGATCCGCATCTGCAGGACATCCTTCTTGGACACCTCCAGCTCGATCCACGAGCCGCGCTCGGGGATGATGCGGGCCGAGTGCAGCGGCCGGTCGCCCTCGGACGAGGCGATCGAGAAGTCGACACCGGGCGAACGGTGCAACTGGTTCACAATGACGCGCTCGGCTCCATTGATGATGTACTCGCCCCCGCCCATCATCACCGGCATCTCGCCGAGGTAGATTTCTTCCTCGGGCATCTCGGCAACTTCCTTGCGGACAAACCGCACGCCGATACGGAACGGCATGCCGTAGGTCAGCCTCAGCTCGCGGCACTCGTCTGCCGTGTACCGCGGCTCGTCGAGCTTGTAGTACAGGTAGTCGAGCTGCATGTTCCCGTCGTACGAGACGATGGGGAACACCTCCCGCAGCAGGGTCTCAAGACCGATGCTCGGGTCGCGCTCGTCAAACTTCTTGTCTAGCTGGATAAATCGCTCGTAGGCGACCTCCTGAACCTGGACAAGATTAGGGATAGGGAGAGCGTCTCCGCGCTTCGAATAGTCGCGCACAGAAGTCGGCTGCATCGATATCCTCGATTTCGCTTCGTTATAGAAGTCGGGTTGTGGGGAAGGTTTGGGACCGCCAAGTCCTGACCATGGGTTCTCTATCGCGAACAGGGCATCTTAGAGCAAACCGGGTCCGCCTGCAACCGGACCCACTAAAAAATTTCAAGACTTGGCCTTGATCTGGCCCCGGATTTGCCCGCGAGGCCTGCCCGGGAACCCGGATCGGCCCTAACCGTCCAAGAATCAAACGTTTAACAATTTCTCCAGGATCACTAAGAAAAGCCGATCCCGCCCGTTGTTCAACTCAGCGGCGAAACGCCGCTACGGAATCACCCGGCATGAGCGATTCGAAACCGGAGCCCGAACCGGCCCACGACCCAACTCGTCCCAGGCCCGGCGCGGACAACCCCGTCAATTCGACGCACGACGCCGAGCTCCGCAGCGCGGTGGACCGGTACCACCGGCCGCTGGTCGCTTACGCACGGAACCTGCTGGGCGACCCCGAACGTGCCCGGGATGTGGCCCAGGACACCCTGCTCAGGCTCTGCCAACAGACCGAGCGGGACTACCGGGACAAGATCATGGACCGACAGTCGGCCTGGCTCTTCACCGTCTGCCGCAACCGCGCCTTTGACATCCTCCGCAAGGAGCGACGCATGAACAGCACCGACGCCCTCTTGTTCGACCAGCAGGCAGCTTCCGGCGCGGAGGCCGCCAGCCCCGCCGCCCTCGCCGAGCAGGCCGACGACCGTCACGCCCTGCTCGCGTTGGTTGCCGCACTGCCGGGCCCTCAACGCGAGGTCGTCCAACTCCGCTTCCAGGGCGGGCTGACCTACGCCCAGATCGGTGAGGTCACCGGCCAGAGCACCAGCTACGTCGGCGTCCTGCTGCACCAGGCCATGGGCCTGCTCCGTGAACAGATGAAAAAGATCACCGCGTGAGCGAGCCGGTGGCTGTGCCGCCGGTCCGCCATCGAGGTTCGTCATAAGCCGTATCCGCATCGCACAACGCTTACCACACTCTGATCAGACCGGGACCGCAGGTCCCGGCTCGCCACCCACGAGAAACACCATGAATGATCACAGCCCCGACCCCGCCGAACTGCAAGACGCTGAGCTGACCGCCTTCGCCCTGGGTGAGTTAGAGCCGGGTAGCGAGCGCTACGCCGCGGTCCAGTCCCGCCTGGCCGAGGACGAGCAGGCCCGGGCCTACGTCGACCAGGTTCGCGTGATAGGTGACGAGTTAGCGCGGCAGTTCGCCGAAGCCGGCGAGACCAGTGACGGGCTGGATGAGGACCAGCGCGAGGCAGTGGTCGCCGCGATCAGCCGGGACCAAGCCCCGACCCCCGAGGCCAAGCGGGCGGTCGCGGGCGTCATCGGGCCGGCCCCCCGATTCCCGCGCAAGGCCCTGCTCGCTGCGGGGCTCGCCCTGGCGGCCGGGGCGGCGATCACCACGGCCGTCCTGCTCAATCCAAACCACGCACCCGACGGGCCGGACGTCGTGGTCAGCCCGCCGCCGGCCGGGCCGGACGGCCCGCTGGCCGTGGTGGAGCGGATGGGCACCCCCGTCGATGTCGTGTACGACCGCACCCCGATCGCTGAGGCGATCGGTAAATTGCAGGCCCGGTCCCAGACGCCGATCCGGGTCGATTGGGATGCGCTGCATCAACGTGGCATCCATCGGGACACCCCGATCACCTTCAAAGCCGACCAAGCCCCCGCGTCGGCGGTCTTGGCGATGATCCTGCAGCAGGCCTGGCACCAGTCGCCCCACCCCGACCCGGTGATCTGGTCTGTCGCCGACGCGGGCCTGCGTGTCGAGCCCCGCTCGGCCACGGTCGAGCGCCGCCTCGCCGACAGCCGCGACGCCATCGCCGCATCAAACCCCACCGCGGTCCGCGAGCAGCCCGGCCTGTTCGACCTCGCGCCGACGGTCTCGGCGTTGATGCCCGAGCTGTTTGCGATCAGCCTCACCCCGTCTCCCGAGATCGCCGCGGTCACCCAGTCCTCGGTCCAGGCCGAGCTGGACCAACTGATCGCGACGCACTGGGACCTGCCGAACGCGCAGCAGCGGGAGATGGTCCGCAACGCCCTGTTGAACCACAAGCTCGGCCAGGCCTCACAAGCCGTCTCGGCAGGTCGGCTGGCGCTGGCCGAGCGGGCGCTGGCCGAGGCCAACATCCTCGCCCGCGGCCTCCAGAGCCGGCCGGAGCAAATCGCCCAGGTAACCGAACAAGTCAAACAACTCCGCGCCCGCTACGCCGAACTGCCCGAGCGCACCATCGCCCAACTCGATGCGCGGGGGGAGATGATGCTGCGCAGCGCCCTGGCCCGGCAGATCGAGGGCTCGCCGAACAACCTGCTCGCGCTGGCCCGTCTGGAAGCCGCCCTGGCGCAGAAGCCCGAGGACGCTGCGGTTGACGCGTTCAAACAGTCACTCACCGACAAACTGATCAACCAGCCGGCGGCGTACCCGACCCTCGCCCTGGCGCTGGATGACCAGGGCTGGCGGTGGCAGGGCGTGCACGACATCTCCGGATACCAATACCTGGGCGAATCGCTGGCAAAGGCGGGCGAAGGATTGATCTCGACCAACGGGTGGGAAGCGGAGGTCGATGCGGACGCTTTCACGATCATTCTGGGCGCCGGTGACTCACTCGCCGAGATCGGCTACGACGCCCTGCCACGTAACAAGCCCGACACCGGCCTGATCGAAAGCCGCTACCGCGACCGAACCGAACACTACTTCAGCTTCGCCGACGGCCACGCCCCGGATCAAATCACGTACGGCCTGGCCTACCCGGACGGCAGCATCGACTTCGCGCGTGTGCCTGCATTTGGCCTGAACAAACCCGTAACCAACCGCCCACCCGGTGAGATCCGCGGCATCAACGGCGTCCAAAGTCAGACCGATCTGTTTAGCGAGCTTGGGCGCGGCAACGGGCGGTTAGGTGATAACGATGGTGAATCGATTCGCCTTGGCCTTAGCCTCTTGCCCCAGCGTCGCTTTGACCGTGAACTCCCACGGCTCGATGACCTGGACCTTGAAGACGTCGTGCTGCCCGAGCCGGTCGGCATCGGCGACATCTTCTCGATCGTCAACGACAACCCGTTCCACATGGTCTTCGAACAGCCCAAGTCGACCTTCTCGGTCGATGTGGACACGGCCGGGTACAGCATCATCCGCCGGCAGCTCACGCAGTTCGGCACCCTGCCCCAGCCCGATCAGATCCGCATCGAGGAGATGATCAACTATTTCAATTACAGCTACCAGGCCCCGGAGGTGAACGCGGCATTGCTCGACAACGGCGTGGTCACCCAGGCGGTGATCGAGCAGTTGGAGGCGGCCGACCCGGGCTTCGCCCCCTTCGGCACGCACACCGAGGTGACCGACTGCCCCTGGGCTAAGGGCCACAAGCTGGTGCGGGTGGGGATCAAGGGGATGGAAGTCGCGATGGAGGACCGCCCGCCGGCGCACCTGACCTTCCTGCTGGACGTGTCGGGTTCGATGAGCAGCCACGACAAGCTGCCGCTGGTTAAGCAGTCGCTGAAGCTGCTGCTGGAGCAGCTGAACCCGGACGACAAGGTGAGCATCGTGGTCTACGCCGGGGCGTCGGGTCTGGTGCTCGAGCCGACGGAGGTCGCCGACCGTAACCAGATCGTCGAGGCCCTGGACCGCCTTGGGGCCGGCGGCTCGACGGCCGGGGCCGCGGGCATCCAGCTCGCCTACCAAGTAGCGCAGGACCACTTCATCGACGGCGGGGTCAACCGGGTGATCCTCTGCACGGACGGCGACTTCAACGTCGGGATCTCCAATAGCGACGCGCTCGTCGAATTGATCAAGCAGAAGGCCAACCCCGAGGCTGACGAAGACGGGGTCAAGCGTGGGGTGTATTTCAGCGCGATGGGCTTCGGCTCGGGGAACCTGAACGACGAGATGATGGAGCGGATCACCAACGCGGGCAACGGGAACTACGCCTACATCGACTCGCTGCAGGAGGCGACGCGGGTCATGTACGACCAGGCCGGGGCGACCCTGGTGGCCATCGCCAAGGATGTCAAGATCCAGGTCGACTTCGACCCGGCCCAGGTGCTCAGCTACCGGCTGATCGGCTACGAGAACCGGCTGCTGGCGACCGAGGACTTCGAGGACGACACGGTCGACGCCGGGGACATCGGCGCGGGCCACACCGTGACGGCCTTGTACGAGGTCGTGCCGTTCGACGCGGACTGGCAGGACGACATGGACAGCCCGGCGGTGCAGCGGCGGATCGAACAACTCCGCGGGGCGATCGCGATGAACACCACGCTGCTGCAGACCACCCGGCTAACCCAAGAGCAGCAGGTCAAGCTCACCGCGGCGACGGGCCTGCTGGAACTCGAGCTGAAGCAGGCGTTGGCGATGAGCCAGCGGCTGGCCATGAGCGACCGGGCCGCGGGTGTCAAGCGCGCACCCCAGCGGCGCGGCGAGCCCGAGCCGATGCTGGTGGTCAACCTGCGTTACAAGCCGGTCGATGCCCCGGCCGAGGACGGCACGTCCCGGCTGATCGAGCACCCGGTCCTGCCCCAGGCGACCGCTTTCGACCGGGCCAGCGAGGACATGCGTTTTGCCGCCTCCGTCGCCGGGCTGGGCATGGCGCTGCGTAAGAGCCCGCACTTCGCCGGCGGCGGCTACGACTGGATCATCGACACCGCACGGGCCGCGTCCACCCGGGACCCCTTCGGCTACCGCGCCCAGTTCATCACCCTGGCCGAGAAGGCCCGGCAGCTCTCGGGCGATGCAGGCTTGGAGCCCGACGCGGCCGGCGAGTAAACTCATACGGCATCTTCGCAAACAAGGACCCCGACATGTCCAAAGCGCGTTGGCTCGGTTGGCCCCCCCTTGCCCTGGCCCTGGTTTGTTTATGCAGCGCCGCGTCATCGGCGCACGCAGGGCTGCTACCGCACACGGGCATCACCCGGATGTGCGCGGATGCCGACCTGATCGTGGAGGGCACGGCCGACGCGGAAGGCGATGGCTTGACCATCTCTAGGATCCACCACGCCGCCGGGCTTGAGGTCGCAGAAGGCGACCGGATCACGGTCGCGGGGTTGTCCCAGCACAGCCGTCAACTCTATAGCTTGTTCGGCCAGGATGGCGTGCCCATCCAGACCCGGCGTGCGGTCCTGTTCCTGGTGCAGGACGAGTCTGATCCGTCCAGGCTGATCCCGATCGACAGCCACGCGCATGGCAGCCGGGGGCTGCTGTGGTGGGGGGATGAAAAGTGTTTGGGCTATGCGCAGGTCATGAATCCCGGGCCGTATGGATTGGTCGAGGCGGCGCAGTCGCACGGCGTAGCCGACATCGCCGCCCTGCGGCAAGCGATCGAGCGGGGGCTGGGCCTGACCCGGGACTGGCGCGAGATCGAGGCGATCGAATCCGATGTCGAGCGTGCGGCCGCGATCGCCGAGGCGTGGCGGAACAAGCCAGAGATGCGTCGGCTTTTTTCACTCAGGACAGAGTTCCGAGAGATCGGCGAGCCGTGCATGCCGGCGTTGATCGGTCTTCTCGAAGACGCTGACGAGCAAACGAACCTGAACGAGGTCGTGTTAACGATCTACGACATCGGCTGGCAACAGCCCGAGGCGGCGGCCCGGGCGACAGGGCTCTTAATCAAACGCCTCAAAGCCCCCGGCCCCACCGCGCGCTACTACATCCTCAGCGCGCTAACCTCGGGGAAAGACCCCAAAGCGATCCCCTCGGTGCGAGAGGCGGTCACCAACCAAGCATTTGATCTGCAGGTCCGGACCCAGGCGGCGGTGGCTCTGGCCGCGATGGGCGATGTTGAGTCCTTTGAGTCAATCGAACGTGTCCTGGACGAAGTGATCGCCATCCCGCGCAAGCCGCGCCAGAACACCGGGTTCGGCTACGCCGTCGACCTGCTCAACGCGCTGCACCAGCTCGACGCGGAGCGTGCCCGTGCCGCTATCGGGCGGGTCGGCCAGACCCCGGGCTTAAGCAACGCGGTGTCCCATATCCGAAACCGACCATGAAAACTCATCTGCTGATCCTGCTGATGCTTACAACGCTGGGCTGCTCCTCGGGCACAAAAAAAGACAGCCGATCCCAAACCTGGCCCCCGCCGCTGCCGGCTCAGCGGGTCGTCGGGATGTGGCTTGCACCCAACGGGGGTGACGAGCTTCGACACCTGCTATGGCTTAGGGCAGACCGCAGATATGTGATCGGGTCCGTTCACTGTGACGAACATGGGCGGGTCATCGGCTTGGAATACGTGGTGTCAGGTCACCCCTGGCGACTGCATCAGGCAAAATCGATGGGACACGGCCTGATGAATCAGACGCAGATTAGCCTCGAACAGAGGTCGATCCCGGTCGCCTATGTCAGCGACGAAGAATTAAAGTCGGGCCTGTTTATGAACAGCGTCTTGCACGAGATCAGCTACCGACGGGCGGACGCCGGGACGTATTCGCAAATCATTGAACACCTTCACGACATGCAGGTGACGACCAAGTAGTTGCGTTGTGCCCTCAAGCTTTTACCCCATCCGCTGATGCACCTGGATCAGGTGGAAGCCAAACTGGGTCTGGACCGGGTCGGAGACCTCGCCCACCGGTAGGTCGGAGAAGATCACCGCGTCGAACTCGGGGACCATATCGCCCTGACCGAACTCACCCAGCGAGCCACCGGTCTTGCCCGAGGGGCAGGTCGAGTGCTGTTTGGCGAGTGCGGCAAAATCTCCGCCGTCATGGATCTCCTGCTTGATTTGCTCGGCCTGCTCCGGGGAGGGCACGAGGATGTGGCTGGCAACGGCACGCGGCATGAGGACTCCTGAAACAAGGGCGAAACGACTTGGGCTGGCCCGCACACCGGGCTTGAGACGGGTGACAATATAGCCTTTATTTATAACGACGCGGTCCAATCGGGAACCAAGGATCGCCCGGCGGGTTATCCTTCGCCGCATGCCCGAGCCGCGCCAGGTCGCCATCTTCGCCAACCCGTACAGCGGGACCGGGGCCAACCGTAGGAAGGTCTCGGACTTTCAGGATGCGCTGGGGTCGCGGGGGATCGAGAGCCGGCTGTTCTGGGGCCTGGCCGAGCGGGCCGAGGTGCTCAACGACCCGGGGGTGGGCGAGGCGTACCGCTGCGTGGTCTCGGCGGGGGGGGACGGCTCGATGGCGGCGGTGGTCAACGACCTGGCCGCGGGCGGGGATACCACCCGGGTGCCGATCGCCATGCTGCCGATGGGCAACGAGAACCTGTTCGCCAAGGAGTTCGGGTACGGCCGGGGCGCGGCTCGGCTGGCCCAAGCGGTTGATCGATGCGCGACCCGGACGATCGACATCGGCGACGCCGGCGGCCGGATCTTCACGCTGATGGCCAGCGTCGGTTTTGACGCGAAAGTCGTGGCGTACGTCGATGCCTGGCGTCGGTCCGGAGACGGGCTGAAGCGGGTCAATCGGATGAGCTACGGGCCAAAGATCCTCTCGGCGATCCGGGACTACCGCTACCCCCGGATCACGCTGGAGGCGGAGGGGCGGCGGGTCGAAGGCGCCCACGCGTTTATCTTCAACATCGGTCGCTACGGCGGCGGGCTGGGCATCGGCCGACACGCCGACCCCGCCGATGGCCAGCTGGATTGGGTCGTCTTCGAGCGGCCCGGCCTGCTGCGTCTGGCCCAGTACGGGCTG
The DNA here is from genome assembly GCA_038749735.1 of Planctomycetota bacterium. Taxonomy (GTDB): domain Bacteria; phylum Planctomycetota; class Phycisphaerae; order Phycisphaerales; family Phycisphaeraceae; genus JAHQVV01. Next base: position 4,297 of record JBCDHS010000038.1, on the reverse strand, counting down.
TGGACCTACCTACGTCGCCACCTGAAGCGCAAAGATGTGCACCACGGCCGGGCGTCAAGCATCACCCTCTCGGGGCCGCAAGACACCGAGCCGTTGCCCATCCAGGTCGACGGCGACCCCGGCGGCGCGACGCCGATGCACATCACCACCCGCCACGACGCGATGCGCATCGTCGTGGCTTAAGGCTTGGCCGAAGCGACCTAGGGAACCAGCGACGATCAAGCATCAGCGGCCCGCTCGTTCGGGCACCAGCTCGCGGTACTCGATCTTGTACTTGCCTTCGCCGGTGTCGTCGTAAGAAGTCACGACGACGGTCACCCTCGCCCCCTCGGGGCCACCAAAAAGCATGACCACCGACTGGGTGCGGTTGAAATCGTCGTCGCTGTAGTATCGGTTGTCGCCCTCGTATGCGGCCAGGTAGGTGTCAAACTCGTCAGACATCAGCCGAACCACCAGCACCTGATCGGGTTCAAGGTCGAAGGTGTAGGGGTCGCACCACTCGCCGGTCTTGAGCGAGAACTGATCGCCCTCGCCTAACTCGCCCTGGACCGTGGAGGTCACCTGGGTATCAACCGTCGAGACCGTGATCGCGTAGTCCCCGAGCTGATCGGGCATCGCGCTGGAGACCCAGATCACCCAGGACCCGTCCTGGGGGACCAGGAACTTGAGCTGCGAGTCTGTGTCGTCCTCGGCGATGTCGTCGTTGGTGATGTTCTCGTTGTTGGGTGCGGTCAGTTGGATCCAGGTATCAAAGTCGTTGGACCGGACCGTGACCGTGAGCATCTGCCCCGCCTTGAGGTCGATCCGGAGGTAATCCGCGAACTCACCGCCCTCGAGTTGACGGTCGTCGCGGGTCAGCTCGCCGGTAAACTCCTGGGTACCCGCAGCGGCGGGCAGCCCCGAGCCGATGAGCCAAGATAGAAACAGGCCAAAGGCCAACCGTGACAGGATGCGTTGCTTCACGAGCAACCCCCACAGCTATCGGTTCAAAAGCAGGCTAAAGCAATGGCGAACCCGGCTAGGACCACGTTACTCCGCGACCTGCCAGGAGGTCATCCGGTAGGGCCCGGTCTCGTCGGTACTAAAGGTGGTCACCACGAGGGTAAAGGTCATGCCCCGGGGCCCGCCTTCCAGGACCAGCATCGATTTGCTGGTGTCGGTCGAGTCGTCGTTGGAGAGCATCTGGCCGTCCGCGCCGTGGGCAACCAGGTAGGTATCGAACGCGTCCGAGCTCAGTTCGATCGCGCGGGTCTCGTTGGGGGCGAGTTCGATCTCGTAGAGGTCACAGTACTCGCCGGTCTTCCAGTTGCGCGTGTCCTGGGCGTTGAGCTCGCCCTTGGTCTTCTCGTGGGGCCGAACCGCGCGCCGGCTGCCGGTGAGGGTGTATCGGCCGGTTTCCTCTTCCATGGCGGATGTCGCCAGGATCCGGTAGGTGCCGGTCTGGGCAGCGATAAAGTACAGCCCCGCGTTGAGGTCTTCGTCGGCGTCGTCGTTTTCGACCTGCTCGCCGTCGGGCAGGATGACGACCAGGTAGGTGTCGATGCTGTCGGAGAGCATCTTGAGTTCGACCAGCTCGCCCTGGCGTACCTCGATCTCGTATTCATCGACGTATTCGCCATTCTCAAGCGTCTCGTCACCGTCCTGGAGGCTGCCGTTGAAACTGATCGGCTGGGCGAACACCGGGGCGGTCGCCATGAAAAGAAGTATCGCCACGATCGACCCTGGTTGCTTGAACATGTTGCGGTCACCCTCGATGAGAAAATGGTCTGGATTCCTGATTGATACAGGATTAGCATACCGCGGCGGGTTCAAACATGCATCAAAAAAGCCGGGGCAAAGCCCGGCTAAGCGTTTCGTGACCTCGGGATGGCGGTTGACCTACCTTGCGGTGGGCTCGGTGGGCTCGTCGTCGGGTTCATCCGTTGGGGCTTGTTCGTTATCGAGATTTGATCCGGTGAGCGCCTTCCCGCCGATCGCGCCGGTCAGGGCCAGGCCCATGACACCGCCGAACATCGCCCCGCCGTACCAGGAGCCGGTGATATTGCAGCCCCCGTTGGGGCAGAGCAGTTGCGAGTAGCCAACTGCCGCACCGAGTGCGGCACACAGGCCGATCCCCATCGCTGTTTTGAGAAGAATCATCATTGGGCTCCTATATCAGGTCAAGAGGTATCTCTGCCCTCCTGAAAACCACCCGCCGGGGACGAATATTCCCGGATTATTCGTCTTCTTCGCCCCCAACCTCCGCGGGCACGGGCTTGGCCAGTTCGGCTTGGATCGCGGCAATGACCTCTTCCGCGTCGGGGCGGGTCCGCGGGGAGAAGCGCGCAACGACCTGACCCTCACGGCTGATTAGGAATTTTTCGAAGTTCCAGCGTATCGGGCCGGGGAACTGGGGGTTGGTCTGTTCACCGGTCAGGAAGGCGTAGAGCGGGCAGATGTCTTCGCCCTTGACCGAGACCTTAGAGAACATGTCAAAGCTCACGCCATAGTTCTGCTCGCAGAAGTCGCCGATCTCTTCGTCTGTGCCCGGCTCCTGTCGGCCGAAGTTGTTGGCGGGGAAGCCCAGGACGGCCAGGCCGGCCTCGGCGTGCTGCTCGTGCAAGGCCTGTAGCTGGGCATACTGCGGGGTCAGGCCGCACTTCGAGGCGGTGTTGACCATGAGTACGACCTTGCCGTGGTACTGGCTCAGATCGACATCCTCGCCCGCCAGCGATTTCATCGTGAAGCCGAGCGCGGCGGGGGTCTCGCCCGGTTCGGCCTCTTCGCCAGCCGGCTCGTCCTGGGCCCGGGCATCGGTCAGACTCGACAGGCCCAGGCCGGCACCGACGGCGGCCACGGCGATCATCAGGGTTCGCGCAATGCAGGGGACACACTTCATCAGTTTCCTCGTCTTTGGGTTGGACAGCAAAAAATCGACCGTTGCGGATAGTCTAGGTTATAGACGCCGGGCCGGGCGCGGCATTAACCGGGCTAAACAGCCCGGCGAAGCGGCGTTCGTGGTCCAGCAGCCAACGCTTGGCCCGTACCCCGGCGGCGAAACCCGCCAGCCCACCGTTGGACGCGATGACCCGGTGGCAGGGGACAACCAGGAGCAGTGGGTTGGCCGCGTTGGCCAGCCCGACCGCACGGGCCGCACTCGGCGAACCGATGCGACGGGCGAGTTCGGCGTAGCTGATGGTCTGACCGAAGTCTACGGTCATCAGCGCCCGCCAGACCCGCCGCTGGAAAGCGGTGCCGCCTAAACGAATCGGCGGGGCCGGGCCCAGGGCACACCCCGCGAAGTACGCGTCGAGATAATGCACCGCCTGGCCAAGGGTTTCGCGTGCAATTGCGTTATCCTGAATCGGCCTAAGCGCTTCACCGTCATGACCACTATTCAACGACAACCCGCAGAGCCTACCCGCGTCGTCGGCGACAAGCCGAAGCCGCCCGATCGGGCTGGGGTAGAAGACAACAGCGCCGTGGATCATCGGTCAGCTCCCAAGATGCAGTGGATTCAGCCTTTAGTGTACCCAGGCTGGAAGCCCACCCTGCTCATCGCCACGGTACTGGGTGTCTGCCTTGCCTACGCGGTGCTGCGCTACAACCTGCTCGGGCCCGTGCCCCCCGACCAAATCCCGCTGTACATCGCGAACAAGGCGATCTCCGTCGCGTCCTTGGTCTTGATCGCCATCGCATTCGCTGCCCGTCGAATTCCTGCTGACGGGCGACTCGTCTGGGTTCGGGCCAGCCGCCGCTTCCTGGGCCTGACCGGGTTGGCCCTCGCCCTGCTGCATACGGTGCTGTCGGTGGTGCTACTCAACCCCACCTACTTCGGTAAGTTTTTCAAGGACAACCATCAGTTCAAGGCTTCGGCGGGGCTCGCGATGCTGGCCGGAGCCATCGCGCTGACACTGTTGATGATTCAGTCGCGGATCAAGGCAAGTCCCGGGACCGACCTCGCGAAGATGTCCGCCCAATCGGGCCCGCGTCGAACCCTGCGGCGGCTAGGGGTCGGCGTGCTGATCCTGACCGCGGGTCACGTCGCGTTCATGGGGCTGCCCGGTTGGCTCACCCCCGGCGAATGGTACGGCTCCCTGCCGCCGCTGACGCTGATCTCGTTGCTGATCGCCCTGGCCGCGCTCGGGGTCGGGATGATGCCGCGCAGGTGATGCAACACTAGGCAGTACGGACATTCATCCCCGTCTTGCATGATCGCCGATGGCTCTGATTTAGCCACGGAGGGCGACCATGCGACGGCGACACGAACTCACGGACGAGCAGTGGGAAAAGATCAAGGACCACCTACCCGGCAAGG
>JBCDHS010000037.1:0-33989 GCA_038749735.1 Planctomycetota bacterium | reverse complement strand
GCCCTGCGTTCGCTACGCTCACTCCGGCCCAACCCACCGAACCATCCCTCGGAGATCGCTTCAATGAAAGTGCGCAACTTGACGGACACTACCACCCAATTTCTGGCCCCTCGCGGCGGTCCTTGCATCGTATACTCACTTACGCCGTTAGAGGTTAGGTATTCGTCGACCTCGGGTGAGCATTCAATCCGTATTTTCAACCCACTCGGATCAACCCCACCCCGCATCACGTGATAAGCTGCGTACGCATTCGCCCCATCGGGATACCCCGAGGGATCGCGTTGCAGGAACCGGCCGGCGCCCGGGTCGTACACCGCCAAGGCGCTTGGGGCGATGCACGTCAAGGTCAGCATGGCGATGATCGAGGCGATTAAGCGGTTCATGGTGAAGACCTAGTGGGGTGGTTGGTGCGGGTGGTGTTGGTGATGCGGGTTTGGGCCGGTGTAGCCCGGCTGTTGGTGCGGATGGGTGGGCATCGGATGCCGCCGATTGAGGGCATGGTGCAGGCGGTTGAGGCGCTGCTCGGGCGTCATGCGCTGCGATCGCTGGAAGGCTTCACGCACCGCGCGGTCCTGGCGATCGAGGATTTGGCGGACCGTATCTGCGCGTGCACTCGTGCCCCTCGGCAGGGTGCCATTCATCGCCATCGCCTGGCGGGCAAACTCGCGGTACAGGCTGCAGCCCGGATGCAGCTTATCGCTCTGTTCAAACGCAGCGATCGCCTCGCCCAGCCGGCGGTTATCGACCAGGCAGTGGCCCCGGCAGGCCAGGAACATCGCCAACTCCTGATGCGCTGATTTGGTTTCCAGGTGGTGGTACTGCAGCCGGTCCAGATCGCTCAGCGGGCGGGGAAACTGCTTGTAATAGTCGTCGGTATGGAAGGCCATGCCGCCTTCGCCGGTTCCCTCGATATTGAAGGTTTCGCGGAACCGGGGCTCATCGGCCTGCTTGCCGTCCCATCGACAGAACACATGGTTCGAGGCCGTGACCAGATAAATGGGGTACCCCAGCCGACGACCGACCGCGGCGTAGAGGACAGGCATCGATGCGCAAGTGCCCCCATTGATCTTTCCCTCGTCATCAGGCAGTAAACCGTGGATGAACAAGTCCTGCGAGCGCGAGAAATCGATCTCAAAAATCCGGTCGCGGTTGTAATGGACCCCGCAGTCCTGCTGCAGGACCTGCAACATCGTCTCGGCCCGGAAGCGTGCCTCCGACCTGTTCCATCTTTCAACGTACCGCGGATCATGCACCCGGTACAGGTGACGGTCCGTCTCAAAACGTACGCGCTCGGTCCAGCGGTCAATCATTTCGAGCGCCTGTTCGATTGAATCCTGATCCGGCGCGCCCGGCAAGCCTTTTGCGCACAGGAGATTCATCCGTGCGATATCGACCTGCTTCAATTCTTCGGTCGAGAGGTCAAGCAACTCATCAAGTGTGCGCGGTTCGAGCCGCGCGCGATTTTTATTGGAGACACGCTCGACGCTGCCATCGGATGAAGCCGCTGCCGTGGCATCGACGCTGGTCAACCCTGACCGCTGATGCTTCACCACCATGCCAAAAGCAAAAAGCCCAGCGACGATCGTCACCGCAATCAAGCACAGAACCCACCCGGACCAACGTGAGCCGCCTGTTGCCTGTTTCACATCGTCACGCCGGTGTTTGTTAGCGCGATGCCTGACCGCAGATTTTTTCTTACCACGCGATTTCTTTGACACTGAGGCATCCCCTGAATGATTTAGGCCAGCCTCATCGCAAGCACGGTGGAAGTCAAGAAAAATTTTAATCGATTACACCGAATTCACAAATAATTCTCGTGTGTACGCCTGCCGCCGGTTTCGAACGTAGCCTGGCCGGTGTACCGACATGTTCCACTGGTGGCGAACACTTCTCAAGCGGTCATTAGCATTTCTCCACCGGTCGGCAGACGTATTCCGGCGGTCGGCAAACTTCTTTGAATGATGGCGAAGCCTTATCAACCGGTATCAAAACTGTTTTGACCGGCGAAGGATCAGGGGTTACCGGGCAGAAAGTGATCCTTGATGATATTCAACCGGTTTATGGGGCGATGTGTGCGGGCAAGGCACCAATAGGCCACAATGGTTGCTCAGTAAACTTTTGAAAAAGAGAGGCAGAAGTCAAAAAGGTTTATGACGCAGTGCAATGCGCATACACGGAAACTCACGTCACTCCCGCTCTGGGGGGTCGAGCATGAGTTGCTCGCGCTGCAGCATGACCTTCAGCGTGTGGCAGACCAGGTCGATCTGGGGGTCTTCGAGGCTGGCGTAAAAGGGCAGGGCGAGGGTGCGGTCGGCGATGGATTCGGCGATCGGGTAGTTGCCGCGTTTGAAGCCGTGCTGGGATTGGTAGAAGGGCTGGAGATGGATGCAGGGGAAGTAGTTGGCAGCGCCGATCTCGTGTCGGCGGAGGCCGGCGATGATGCGGTCGCGGGCGGGGCGGTCGTATTCTGGGGCGAGGCGGACGACGTAGACGAACCAGGAGTCGTCCTGGGGTTTGCCCGGCGGGAGGGTGGGCAGGATGAGTTCGGGGAAGTCGAGCAGGCGGTGGGTGTAGGCCTGAGCGACGCGGCGTCGCTGGGCGAGCAGTTCGTCGAGGCGTTCGATCTGGACGACGCCGAGCGCGGCGTTGATCTCCGAGAGGCGGTAGTTGTAGCCCATGCGTTGGTGGGCGAGCCAGCTGCCGGTGGCGGGTGAGCCGACGGTGTCGCGGTTGTCCAGGGACTCGACGCCTCGACCCTGGTTGCGCATGGATCGGCAGAGGTCGGCCAGGCGGTCGTCATCGGTGACGATCATGCCGCCCTCGCCGGTGGTGATCTGCTTGTTGGGGTAGAAGCCGAAGACGGATGCCCGGCCGAAGGACCCGATTGCGCGGTTGCCCAGCCGGCCGCCCAAGCCCTCGCAAGAATCTTCGACCAGGGCGATCTCGTGCTGTCGGGCGACGGCCTCGATCTTGTCCATGTGCCGGGGGTTGCCGAAGACCTCGACGGCGATGATGGCCTTGGTCTTCGGGGTGATGGCCGACTCGATCCGTTTGGGGTCGAGGTTCAGCGACTGTGGGCAGATGTCAACGAAGACGGGCTTGGCCCCGACCATGAGGATGCAGTTGGCCGAGGCGACGAAGGAGAAGGGCGTGGTGATGACCTCGTCGCCTGGCCCGACGCCCAGGGCGAGCAGGACCAGGTGCAGGCCGGCGGTGCCCGAGGACACGGCGACTCCGTTGCGTCGGCCGGTGCGTTGGGCCAGGAGCTGTTCGAACAGGTCCTGACGCGGGCCGATGCTCAGCCGGCCGGAGCGGAGCACGTCGGCGACGGCCTGGACCTCGTGGTCGGTGATGTCGGGCCGGGAGAGGGGGATCTCGCTCATGGGCTTTGCGTCATGCGTCCGGGCTTGTGGCGTGCCGGTCCGTCGGCCGCGTTGTTGGAAAGGATAGCAGGTCTGGCGTTCGGGCTAACGGGTGAGCTGGTCGAGCACGTCTTTGGTCCGGCCGGCTGTTTTCACGGTGTACCAAGCCAGCTCCGCGCGGATGCCGGGCTCGGTCTTGCCCGGCAGGCCGACCAACTCGCCCACGCGCTGCCACTGCTCGGCGGTCAGGCTCAGGCCGTGTCGCAGCCGCAGGACCAGAAAAGTGTCGCGCGAGATTTCATCGGGGGGTTCAGAGAGGTTGCCGATCAGTTCGCCCAGGCCTCGGGCGTCGCTGCGGATGATCCCGCTGTATAGGATCTGGCGGATGATGGTGTCGTTGGACTCATGGATCATGCGCTGCAGGGTCTGTGTGCCGGACGCCTCTTCCATCTCCGCGAGGCTAGCGGCGGCTTCGATGGCGATGGCGGTCAGTTCACGCCGGCCCGAATCATGCCCCTTGTCGTATCCGAGGATGACCCGTTCCAAGATGACGGGTGCCTGGGGCCCGGCACTTTCTCGGCCGTACACCACCAGCCAGCGCGAGCCGGGCGGGTAGCCCAGGTCGGCCAGGGCCTCCAACGGCCTCAGGTCGATCGGGGGGTCGCTTGCCGCGGCCTGCCCCGCGTCTATGAGCAACCGGAGCAAGCTCGACCCGCCGGCATCCAGCCCGTCCAACATCGAGGGCGAGATGTGATCTGACACGCCCGCCGCCATGAGCGCCAGTCGGATACGGGGGGCCAGCTCGGTTTCGTCGGCGAACGCTTTGCGCCAAAGCGTGGAGCTATCCGGGGCTTTCAGCGTTAGCGCGCTACGCAACGCCGCATCTCGTAGCCGAGGGTCGAGCGAAGGCGTCTTTGCCACTTCTGTAGCCCATTCGGCAACCCCACGCAGGTCGTGTCGCGCGGCCAGTGACAGGAGTTGTACGCGGACCGCATGGGTTTGCGGCGAGGCCGGTAAACGATCGATGCTGCGGAGGGTGGCCAGCCCGCGGCGATCCCCGAGCTGTGCGAGCGCGATCCCGGCGATGCCCCGCTCCATGAGCTCGCCGGGGCTGTCTTGGGCAGGATCACCCGCCAGGGCAGGGGCGAACAGTGTTGGGCCTACCAGGCCGCCCTCGGCGATGAGCCGGATGGCGATCGCCTGTCGCACGCCTTGGTTCAGGTCCCGCCAGTCCAGGAGGGTCGACATCTGGCTTCGGCTGATCAGTTCGTCATCGAGGGCTGCGCCTATGATGTCGACCCGCTGGCGCTGGTCGTCGATCTCGGCCAGTCGGGCAAGGTCGATCGACCGGTCCGGGCTTGACAGCGCCAGGCCCAGCAGGCCATGTGTCTGCAGGTCGGCGTGTTCCTGCCGGCTTAGCCATGCGTAGAGCGGGCGGAGGTCGGGGTCGTGGGTGCGGCGCAGCCCGCGGAGCACCGCGTGGTGCTGCCGGTTGGCGGCGGGGAAGGTAGCCTGCTGCAGCACACGGACCGCGGCCTCGACATCTTCGCCGGTCGGCTGGGCCCGGGCGGGATCGGCGGCGAGCCAGAGCAGCGGGATCGCGAGCAGAAGCAGGGCGGCTCGGTGGGCACAACTCATAGAGGTATTCTACGAAACCTGTCCGGCCTGAATCCGAGGCTCCACGAGATTGACCCAGAACACGCCCCCGGCGAGACTACTTCGTCCATGGCTTATGAGCGAGACAATATCCACCGGCTGGACCCCTACGTCCCGGGCGAGCAGCCCGATGCGACCCGAGTCATCAAGCTCAACACCAACGAGAACCCGTACCCGCCCAGCCCGCAGGTGATGGACGCGATCGCCTCGGTCTCGCCCGAGCGGCTGCGCGTCTACCCGCCGCCGCTGGCGTCTGGCTTCCGAGTGGCCGCAGCCAAGGCCCACGGCGTCGGGCCGAGCCAGGTGATTGCCACCAACGGCGGGGACGAGCTGCTTCGGCTGGTCATCACGGTCTTTTGCGAACCGTCGGGGCCGAGCGGATCGGGCGGCGTGGGCACGACCACCCCGAGCTACTCGCTCTACCCTGTGCTTGCGCAGATCCACGACACCCCGATCCTTCACGTGCCGCGCGGGGATGGTTTCGCACTGCCGATAGACCTTGCCTTGCAATGGAACGCGGCGGGCTGCCGGGTCGGGCTCCTGGTCAACCCCCACGCGCCGACGGGCAAGCTCGAAACGATCGAAACCTTGCGTGAGATCGCCACGGCGTTTCAAGGGGTCTTGGTCGTGGACGAGGCGTATGTCGACTTTGCTCAGGGCAACGCGATTGATCTGGTCCGCGACGAGCTGCCGAACGTCCTGCTGCTGCGGAGCATGTCGAAGGGGTATAGTCTGGCTGGGCTGCGTTTTGGCTATGGCCTGGGTACGGCGGACTTGATTAAGTCGCTCGACAAAGCGCGCGACAGCTACAACACCGACATCCTCAGCCAGGCCGCCGCGACCGCTGCGCTGGAAGACCCCGAGTACGCCCAGCGGACCTGGACCCAAGTCATCGGCCAGCGGACCCGCCTGACCGGCGAACTCCGGGGGCGGGGCTGGTCTGTGATCGACAGTCAGAGCAACTTCGTCCTCGCCACGCCGCCGCCCGATAAGCAGTCGGCCCAGGCAATCTATGCCGCCCTCAAAGCGCGGGGCATCCTCGTCCGCTACTTCAACCACCCCCGGCTGGACGATAAGCTGCGTATCACCATCGGCACCCAAGCCCAGGTCACCAAGCTGCTGGCAGAACTCGACGCCAAAGGGCCCTAGCTCCATGCGAACCGCTTCGATCTCCCGCGATACGAACGAGACCAAGATCAGGCTCGAGCTCAACCTCGATCCCGAATCCTCCGGCGGCTACACGCACCAGACCGGCGTAAGCTTTTTCGATCACATGCTCGACCACATCGCCCGCCACGGCCGGGTCGCCACGGCGATCCGGTGCGACGGCGACACCCACATCGACGACCACCACTCCGTCGAAGATGTCGGCATCGCGCTGGGCGACGCCATCGTGCAGGCCCTCGGCGACAAGAAGGGGATCGAACGCTACGGCAACGCGGCGGTCCCGATGGACGAGACCCTCGCCCGAGTCACGCTGGACCTGTCCGGCCGGCCGGCGCTGGTCTTCCGCGTTGCGCCGGCCTGCTTCACCGACCCGGCCGGGAAGATCGGCTCGTTCGACACGCAGTTGGTCAAGGAGTTCTTCAACGCCGTGGCCAACCACGCGAAGATGAACCTGCACATCGAGGTCCCCTGGGGCGAGAACAACCACCACATCGCCGAGGCGATCTTTAAGGCCTTCGGGCGGGCGCTGCGTGAAGCGGTGGCGATCACCGGTGACGACGTGCCGAGCACGAAGGGGACGCTTTGAGTATTTGGTGAATTGGTGAAGTTCAAGCCAGGGGTGCGGCGGACATCCCTATCTACCATTCGGGCGCAGCCTGAAGCGCGGTCAGAGCAATTCATTGTTGAATGACTGTGTCATTTCGCGTGTGATCCGCCCGATGCGTCGTCGCAACACTTGTGACCATTGAAGATTCTTCTCGCATGCATTCCTGGTCAAAATGAACGTAAGAACGTGTACGAGAAGTGCCTTAGGTGGGACAGGCGTCTCGCCTGTCGTCGCGGCGAAGCCGTGAAAGAAAGTACTTTGGGCTGCGCCCAAACGGCGGGCGAGACGCCCGCCCCACCTTTTCGTACAGGTTCTAAATGGGATTGCAAGAAGGCATGCGGTGAAACGAACCAGGCCGTGACAAAACCAAATGACAAACTCAAGAATCATCAACTGGATCCTGTAAACAACTACCACTGTTTGTAAAAGCCGTAACTCAAGCACAAACAAAAAGTGAAAGTAAGCAGCACTATTACCGAAGCGGTGAGTCGCAGAAAACCATCTGAACGCATTGCCGCGAGGGCAGCTGATGCTGCGCAACCAGGTAAGCTGAGCCACAGCCACCATAGCTCAAAGAATCGCTTAAGCTCCCAAGCTTCGGTAGCAAAGTTTTGACCACCTCGTACGCCGGACTGCGCGATGACGATCAGCCAGAATAGGCAACAGAAACCAATCGCCGCGACAATGAGTGCTAGGCCGTTAACTGGTTCTTTTCTCGCGTTTTGGCCGTCAATCGGTTCCATGAGAAAGTCATATAGTGACTTGTTTTTTATTGACGGGTAATTGCTCGTATTGAATCAGAAAGCTTTGTTGCATTTTCTTGATCCACCTCGCCCGCGGGCCAACTGAATGGTAGGCCGTTGCCATGCGCCGGTGTCTCGCGCGCATCACCATTCAACCTTGGGATGATATGCAGATGGACATGCCCGACAGCCTGGCCCGCCGCGCTGCCGTTGTTCTGCAAGAGGTTCCAACTCTTTGCCCCGGTCGCCTGCATGATCGCCCTGCTCAGCGCGGGCACGATACGGAACATCGCCGCGGCGTCTTCAGCGGGGACGAGGTCGATCGTCTCGTAGTGACCCCTGGGGATGACCAGCGCGTGGCCCTTGGACAGCGGGCCGATGTCGAGGAACGACAGCACCCGCTCGTCCTCGTAGAGCTTGTGGCAGGGGATCTCGCCGGCGACGATCTTGCAGAAGATGCAGTCCGGGTCGGTGGGGTAGCTGGGCATCAGGGCAATGTATCAGGAACCCTCGCCTCTGAGGGGTTGGGCTACTCATCCAATCGCCGTCTACTTCGCGGCCGCGGTTTGAGTCAGGCTGGTCGCCTACATCACCGACTGCATCAGCTTGACCAGTGGCAGGAACAGCGACACGACGATGAAGCCGACGATGCCGCCGAGCAGGACGACCATGACCGGCTCGAGCAGGGAGACCAGGCCCGCGACCGCGACGTCCACTTCCTCGTCGTAGTTGTCGGCGATCTTGGTCAGCATCTTGTCGAGGTCACCGGTCTCTTCGCCGACGTCGATCATGTTCACCACCAGCGAGTCGCAGACCTTGGCCTTGCGAAGCGGCTCGGCGAACGAATCACCCTGGCGGACCGAGTCGTGCACGCTCATGAGCGCCTTGGCGTAGACATCGTTGCCGGTCGTCTCGGAGGTGATGCGGATCGCGTCGAGGATCGGGACGCCGGCGTTGATCAGCGTGCCGAGCGTCCGGGTGAACTTGGCGATGGTCGCCTTCTTGACCAGGCCGCCGAGGATCGGGATCTGGAGGATGATGCGGTCCATCACGGCCTTGCCCCCGGTCGTTTTGCGGGCGAACTTGAGCCCGAAGAAGACCGCAAACGGTGAGAGCAACACCCAGACCACCCCGGGCACAAGGATCGATGGGTCGCCGCCCTTATCCTCCGGCAGGATCGGGCCGGCCAACCATTTCGCGGTGTTGATCAGGAACTTGGTCAGCCCGGGCAGGTCGGTGTCGAAGTCGTTGAAGATCTCGATGAACTTGGGGACGATCAGGATCATGATGCCCAGGACGATGATGAGCGCGATCGAGATGACCGCGGCGGGGTAGATCATCGCGGAGATGATCCGCCGCTTGAGGCGTTCGGCCTTTTCGAGGAACTCGGCCAGCCGCTGGAGGATCAGGTCCAGGACACCGCCGACCTCACCGGCCGCGATCATCTTGACGAAGAGGTTGTCAAAGGCCTTGGGGTGCTTGCTCATCGCGTCGGAGAGCGACGAGCCGCCGGAGACATCCTCGTGGACCTGGCCGAGGGTGTTCTTGAGCAGGCCGGGCTTTTGCTGCTGCTCGAGGATCGACAGGGAGCGGAGGATCGGAAGGCCGGCATCCTGCAGCGTTGAGAGCTGGCGGGTGAACTGGGTCAGGTGCTTCTTGCTGACCCCGCCGATGTTGATGCTGATCTCACCCGACTTCTTCTTCTTGGCACCGGACTTCCCGGCGGCCGGGGCGGCACCGGCGCTGCCGCCGCCGCCTTTGCCCTTCTTGCTCTTCTGCTCTCTTACGGACGTAGGGAAGTAGCCCTGGCTGCGGATCCGCGCAATCGCCTCTTCGCTGGAGGCGGCGCTGATCGTGCCCTTCTGGGGCTTGCCCGCTTCGTTGAGTGCTTCGAACGTATACGTTGGCATGTCTCAGGTTCCTTGCCCACCCGGGCTAGGGTTGTCCACGCACGGTCGACCACCGTCCTGAATCCCGTCTGCAACCCGCGGGATCAGTCGGCCACCAGTGTCTCCCGTGCCACTTCATCGATTGTTGTCAGCCCGTCGTACATCGCCAGAAGACCCGATTCCCGCAACGACCGCATCCCGGCCTTGCGGGCCTCGGCGGCCAACTGCTGTGACGAGGCGTCCTCCATAATCATATTCCGCATCGCGTCGTTCAGAACCATGATCTCGAACAGGCCCATCCGGCCGCGGTAGCCCGATTGGTTGCAGAAGTCACACCCTTGGCCCCGCGATAAGCTTCGTCCGTCGAGCGACTCGGGCGTAATACCAAGCTTGAACAACTCTTCCTCGGTCGGCGAGTAGGGCTGTTTGCATCGGTCACAGATCTTTCGGACCAGTCGCTGGGCGACGATGCCCTCCAGCGTCGCGGTGATGAGGAAGGTTTCAAGTCCAAGATCGACCAGGCGGGCGATCGAACTGGGGGCATCGTTGGTGTGAAGCGTCGTAAACACGAGGTGCCCGGTGAGCGAAGCTTGCACCGCGATCTGCGCGGTGGTCAGGTCGCGGGTCTCGCCGATCAGCACAACGTCCGGGTCCTGGCGAAGGAAACTGCGCAGCGCGGCGGCAAAGGTCAAGCCCACGGCCGGGTTCACCTGCACCTGGATCAGGCCGTCGATGTCGTACTCGACCGGATCCTCGGCAGTCAGTATTTTTTCGGTCGGCTCGTTGAGCTCGGCCAACGCGGAATAGAGCGTGGTGGTCTTTCCCGACCCGGTCGGCCCGGTAACCACCACGATGCCGTTGGGTTTGTGGATGAGCTGGCGGACGGTGTCAAGGTCGTCTTCCCGCAGGCCGACCTTCTCCAGGTCGAGCGAGACGTTGGACCGGTCCAGCACCCGCATCACACACGACTCACCAAACATGGTCGGCAGCACCGCCACACGCAGGTCCACCGGCGCGTTGTTGACGACCAGCTCGATCCGCCCGTCTTGGGGGATGCGGCGCTCGGCGATGTCCAGGCTCGCCATGACCTTGATGCGGCTGACGATCGCGGTGGCCAGGTGGCGGGGCGGGGGGATCATCTCGTAGAGCACGCCATCGATGCGGTAGCGCATCTTGAACTCGTCCTCGAACGGCTCAAAGTGGATGTCCGAAGCCTTGTCCTTGATCGCCTGGAGCAGCACCAGGTTCAGAAGCCGCTTGACGCGGTTGTCTTCGGCGAGCTGGACCAGCTCTTCCAGATCGACCGACTCGCCCCGGTCGTCGATGTCTTCCAGCCCTTCATCGTCGCTCAGCTCGCCGATCAATGAACTGAGCGATTCCTCGTCGTCGCCGTAGTACTGCTTAATCCGCTTGACCAGTTGGTCGGCGGGGGCCACCATCGCCTCGACCTGGAAGCCCATCAGCAGCCGGAGGTCGTCCAGGGCGCGGAAGTTGTCGGCGGTCTTCAGGGCGACCGTCAGCTTGTTCGACCCGGCGTCGAACATGATCGGCAGCACCTGGTAGGCGTTGGCCATCTCCGCGGGGATCTGTTTACGCGTCTGCTCGGGGATGTCAAAGTCTTCGAGGTCGACCACCGGCATCCCGTCCTGCGCCGCACGCGCGAGGTTGACATCGTCCTCACTGATGTAGCCCAACTCGATCAGCAGCTGGCCGAGCGGCCGGCGCTTGTGCTTCTGCAGCTCCAAGGCCTCGTGTACCTGGTCGCGCGTCAGCTTCCCCATCTTCGTAAGGATGCGACCGAGCCGTCGCCCCTTCAGCTCGCTGAGGTCAGGAATGCCAGACATGCCAACTGCTCCAAGCTAACGATCGGGGTGGGGCGGGAACAATACGGCCGTTTGTGCCACGCCTTGGCGGGCCGACCCACGCTGATCTTTACGCATCATATTCACACCAGACCCGGCACACAAGGTCAATCACGGGCACACGATAATCGACACCGGGTTCGCGGCACGCCCGCCCATCAGCCCGAACCCGGCGCTCCCTCAGCCTGGTCGTCCAGCTCCGGTCGGCCGACCTGGCCGCCGGCACGGTGGATCTTCTCGACCAGTTGCTCGGCGTTTTTCGAGCGGTCGATCATATCTTCCGCGCCGATCATCCCCTTCTCATACATGCCCCAGAGGTGGTCGTCGAGCAGTTGCATGCCGAACTTCTTGCCGGTCTGGATCATCGAGTCGATGCGGAAGGATTTGTTGTCGCGGATCAGGTGGGCGATGCCCGGGGTCACGACCATGAACTCGTACGCGGCAACCATCCCCTTCTTGTCGATCCGCTTAAGCAACTGCTGGGACAGCACCGCCATCAGCGCGGTGGAAAGCTGGATGCGGATCTGCGCCTGCTGGGTGGTGGGGAAGGCGTCGACAAGCCGGTTGATGGTGGAGGAAGCGCCCGAGGTGTGCAGCGTGCCGAAGACGATGTGCCCGGTCTCGGCCGCGGTGATGGCGGACTCGATCGTCTCCAGGTCCCGCATCTCGCCGACCAGGATGCAGTCGGGGTCCTGCCGCAGGGCACGCCGAAGCGCCTCGGAGAAGGACGGGACATCGACACCGACCTCGCGCTGGTTGACGATCGACTTCTTGTGAGGCTGGTAGTACTCGATGGGGTCCTCGACCGTGATGATATGCCGATCGAGGTGGATATTGATGTAGTTGATCATCGACGCGAGCGTGGTCGTCTTTCCCGAGCCGGTTGGCCCGGTGACTAGGAACAGGCCGCGCGGCCGGCGGATCAGGTCCTTGACGATCGAGGGCAGCCCGATGGTCTCGATATCCAGCAGCCTGTTAGGGATACGCCGCAGGACCAGCGCGATGTCGCCCTTCTGCTTGAAGATCGAGACGCGGAAGCGGGCGGAGTTCTCCGGGTCGTCCTGGTCGCCGTAGGCAAAGCCGTAGTCGCTGCCGCCTTCCTCCTGCAACTCGGTCTGCGCACGCTCGGGGGAGATCGCCTTCATGAGCGAGGTGGTATCGGCCGGCTCAAGGTTGCGGGTCTTAAGCTCGATCAGGCGGCCGCTCATCCGGACGGTGGGGGGCTTGCCCACGGTCAGGTGAAGGTCGCTGGCTTCCTGCTTGATGACGGTGTCAAGCAGGCGGTCGATGTGAAAGCTGGACATTTCCTTTGGGCCTCGGTTCGGCGTGGGGCAGACGCCGGGGGTCAGTGGGGCCGCGGTCGCGGCGGTGGGTAGGTCCGGCCCAACGGCGGGGCCGGCATAACATCGGGTAGGGTCAGTTGGGAACCGCTTCCAGGCTCTCGGTGTCGATCACGCCCTCGACCTGTGCGATCTTCGAGATCTCGCCCAGGGTGGTCTTGCCCTCCAGGATCTTGAGCTTGCCGTCGCCCAGCAGGGTGCGCATCCCCGCGGCGATCGCCGCCTGCCGGATCAGGCTGACGGTAGCCCGCTTGAACGCCAGGTCACGGATCTCACTGTTCATCCGCATCAGCTCGTAGATCCCCCGCCGGCCGCGGAACCCGGTGTCGTTGCAGCGCTTGCAGCCGACGCTGGTGTAGAACGCCTTGCCCTCGTATTCGTAGGGCTTAAAGTCGCAGATCGCGAGCAGGCGCGGATTGGGATTTTTGTCTTCCTGCTTGCAACTGTCGCAGAGGATCCGCACCAGCCGCTGGGCGAGCACCGCCTGGATCGAACTGGCGACGAGGAACGGCTTGAGCCCCATGTCCAGCAGGCGGGTGATCGCCGAGGGGGCGTCGTTGGTGTGCAGCGTCGAGAAGACCATGTGCCCGGTCAGCGCGGCCTGCACGGCGACCTCGCCCACCTCCTTGTCGCGGATCTCGCCCACCA
The DNA here is from genome assembly GCA_038749735.1 of Planctomycetota bacterium. Classification (GTDB taxonomy): domain Bacteria; phylum Planctomycetota; class Phycisphaerae; order Phycisphaerales; family Phycisphaeraceae; genus JAHQVV01. Next base: position 20,715 of record JBCDHS010000037.1, on the reverse strand, counting down.
GGATGATGTTCGGCGCTTGACGGAGCATCGACTTGAGGATCGTCTTAAAGTCCAGCGGCGGGTCCATGTTCATGTTGACCTGGCACTGGTTGATCCCCTTGAAGTTGTATTCGATCGGGTCTTCCGCGGTGATGATCTTGCGGTCCGGGCGGTTGAGATCCTGCAGCGCGGAATACAGCGTCGTCGTCTTGCCCGAGCCGGTGGGCCCGGTCACGAGGAAGATGCCGTTGGGTCGGCCGATGATCTCCTGGAAGCCCTCGAGGGTATCGACCTGCATGCCGAGGTTTTGCAGGCCGATCTTCGCGGCGTCGGGGCGGAGGATACGCAGCACCACCGACTCGCCGTGGTAGGCCGGGCAGAACGAGACGCGGAAGTCGATCTGCTCGCCGCCGATCTTCATCTTGATCCGTCCGTCCTGGGGGATGCGTCGTTCCTCGACGCGGACCCCGGAGAGGATCTTGAGGCGGGCGATGACCGAGCCCTGGGTCCGCTTGGGGATGCGCTGCTTCTCCTGGCAGACGCCGTCGATGCGGTAGCGCAGGCGGACGCGGTCCTCGAACGGCTCGATGTGGATGTCCGAGGTCCGGCTGGTCACCGCTTCGGTGATGATCTGGTTGACCAGCTTAATAATCGGGGCCTGCTGGCCCTCGAGCTCTTCCTCTTCATCGGTGTCCTCGCCCTCACCCTCGATATCAATCGAGGTGTCGAGCGTGCGGTCGATGGACATGTCCATCGTCAGTGAGTCGATGCTTTTCTGCAGGTCGCTGTTCAGAACCCGGTCAATAAACTCCTTGATCTTGCCCTTGGCCGCCAGCGACATCTCGACATCCGCGCCCAGGCGGAAGCGCAGGTCGTCGATCAGCGCCAGGTCCATCGGGTCGTGGACCAGGATCTTGATCTTGTGGCCCTCTTTGCCCAGAGGGATGATCGTGTACTTGCGGATGATCTCTTCGGGGATCAGCGCCAGGTTTTCCTTGTCGACCGCGTTGCGCTGGTCCAGGTCAACAAACTCCATCCCCATCTGCGAGGCAAGTGCCTTGGCAACGTCGTTCTCCGAGACGTAGCCCAGATCGACCAATACCTCGCCGATGCGTTTGCGCGAGCCCTGGGAGATCTTGATGCCCTCGCCGAGCTTCTGGTCGTCGATCAGGCCCCACTTCTGGAGGATTTCACCGACCTTGTCACGTTTACGCGCCATCCAAACCTCGCCCTTCAACAGGGGGAACAACCACACACGACGTATTTAAGCCTATTGAATTATGTGCCCGGAGCGGATGAATAGCAAGCGCCGTCTGCGACAAGATGTTGCCGATGCTTGGTTTGTAAGGAATTGCGCCAAGACGCTGGTCTGGCGTATCGCTTGCCGGTACGCTGGTTAACAAGCCGCCTGACTCAGGGACCATGATGCCATTGCCAGCCCGTTTGTTGCTGATGTTCTCGATTTTTGCCTTGGGGCTGCCCTCGCTGTCCCAGGAGCGGAGGCCGCCCGAGGACGCGGTCATCAAGCTGACGATCAATCTCCAGGCGGGCGGCACGGTTACCGGTCAGGTCACTTCGTACGACGAGTTTGCCTTCACCATCACCGCCGAGGACGGCCGGACGCACCGTATCCAGTGGACCCGCATCCCCGCGCCGGCGGTGGACCAGTATTGGCGATTCATGGAGCGGCCGGAGGGGGATGGGGACAAGCTCTTCGAACTCGGGCAGCTCCTGCTGGTCCACCGCGATGGGCGTGAGCTGGCCCAGGCGGCGTTCGAGGAGGCGGTGGAGGCCGACCCAGGCCTGGCCCAGCGTGCCGAGCAGGCCCTGGCGGGGCAGGATGCGGGCGACTCGTTCCGACGCATCGGCGAGGGCGACCCCGCCTACTGGGGAGAACTGACCCGGCAGGTCATGAACGACGGCACGCTGGAGCTGCGCGGCTTCTGCGAGAAGATCGTCCAGCAAATGCGGCTGCCGCTTCGGCTCTACGAATCCGAACGCTTCATCATCTGCACGGATATGGACCAGGCATGGGTCGCGGGGCTTTCACCCCACCTCACCGAGGCCTATCGGCAGACCACGCAGCTGCTCGGCGAAGACCCGGACGGCAACATCTTCCGGGGCAAGTGCCTGATTTTTATCTTCGACAAACGGGTCGACTACTTCCGTTTTCAGCGCGACATGCACGACACCGACGCCAGGGGCACCGGGGCGCTCTGCCACGGTTTTGGCGATGGCTTTGTCCATATCGCCACCTTCCGACGGCCGACCCATGCCCAGACCCACCATATCGTGGCGCACGAAGTGGTCCACGGCATCGTGCATCGCTACCGCGCGCCGGTCCCGATCCCCGACTGGGTCAATGAAGGGCTGGCGGTCTATCTCGCCCACCAGGTCGTCCCGCCTTCATCGGGACGATCGCTCTACACCAAGGCCGCCTTGCTGGTCGATGAGCAGGGCCTGGGTGAAGGGTTTTTCGAGGGCGAGAACCTGCCCCGCTCACAGTACCCCGTGGCCGGCGGGCTGACCCAGTTCATGCTCGAACGGGGGCGCACGGCTTATGTCCGCTTTATCGACGCGATCAAGGACGGCGAGCCCTGGCCCGAGGCCTTGGAAGACGCCTACCGGATGGATCAACGACGACTGACCCTGCGGTACAAGACCCGCCTGACGCGCGAGCTGGGCGACCGCCTGGGGGGATGATCCGGCATACGCCTGACGGTTATCATCCTGTTGTGGATCAACTGCACGATCTATCACCGACACCCCATCCGATCCCGGTGATCGGGCTCCTTGGCGCGCCGGGCTCGGGCAAGAGCGCGGTCGCCCAGGTCTTGTCTGACTTGGGCTGTGCGGTGATCGACGCGGACCGCTTGGCCCGTGAGGCACTGGGCGAGGACGAAGTCAAAGCAGCGCTACGATCATGGTGGGGGCCGGACGTCATTGGTCCGTCCGGCGAGGTGGATCGGGCATCGGTCAGCCGGATCGTCTTCGACCAGCCCGCGGAACTGAAACGGCTCGAGTCTCTGACCCACCCGATCGTGAATCGGCAGCGGCAAGAGAAGAGGCTGGCCTTCTTTACTCGGCCCGATGTCCATGCGGTGGTCGAAGACTGCCCGCTCTTGCTTGAGGCCGGTTTAGATCACGGCTGTGATGTGCTCATCTTTGTGGATGCGGGCCTTGCGGTGCGGCAAAAGCGGGTCCGCCAGACAAGAGGGTGGAGTGCCTCGGAACTGGCACGTCGTGAAAGCCGGCAGTGGCCGCTTGACATGAAGCGTCACTCGGCTGATTATGTGGTAAGGAATGGCGCGGGCCATGAAGAACTGCGACAGCAGGTTTCTTCGGTACTGAGTCAGATCCGACAACGATTCAAAGCGGGAATTGCCGACCAAGCAGAATCCAAAGTGACCCGCGGCGAATGACCGATCCTGGTGTGGGCGTGCCTGCCCGCAACTCCCTCAACACAACCTGCTGCAACATGCAAGCCCTTGAACGCGATCGCGTTCAACAACCCCTACCCCTAATCCGTCCTGTCTTTTGTGATCGTGCGTGACCAAGGCATGGATCAAGACCCTCTGCAGGAGACCCCGCGCATGGCGGCCAAGTCTACGCGTAAAAAATCCACTAAGAAGACCACCCGCAAGAAAGCCCCCGCCAAGCGAGCCGAGGTTGAAGTCGAGGATCAGCCTGAAGAAGCTGAAGCCGAGGCTCCGGTCGCGCAGACCGACGCCGAACTCGATGCCGAGGCCCAGCAGCGGTACGAGAGCGCCAAGCACAGCGACCTGACAGTCAAAGACCTCCAGCGGATGGACGTTGAAGAGCTTCACGAGGTCGCCCAGGTCGAGGGCATCTCGGACTACGCCGGGATGAACAAGCAGGAGCTGATCTTCAAGATCCTGCAGACCCACATCGCCGGCCAGGGCCTGATGTACGGCGAAGGCGTGCTCGAGATCCTGCCCGATGGCTTCGGCTTCTTACGCAGTCCCGAATACTCCTACCTCGCCTGCCCGGATGATATCTACGTCAGCCCGTCGCAGATCCGCCGGTTCGGGCTCAAGGTCGGGCACGTGGTCCAGGGGACCATCCGCCCGCCCAAGGAAAGCGAGCGCTACTTCGCGCTGCTCCGGGTCGATGCGATCAACGGGCTGTCGCCGGAGAAGCTCAACGACATCACGCCGTTCGAGGACCTCACCCCGCTGCACCCCACGGATCGTTTCATCATGGAAACGAACGAGGACAACATCGACATGCGCGTGGTCGATCTGGTGGCGCCGATCGGCCGGGGACAGCGGGCGCTGGTCGTCGCGCCGCCGCGCACCGGCAAGACCGTGCTGCTTCAGAAGATGGCCAAGTCCATCATCACCAACTACCCCGAGTGCCGCGTCTTCGTGCTGCTCATCGACGAGCGGCCCGAGGAAGTGACCGACTTTAAAGCCAATGTCCCGAAGGAAGTCGAGGTCGTCGCATCCACCTTCGACGAGAACACCGCCCGGCACGTCCAGGTCTGCGAGATGGTCATGGAGAAGGCACGCCGGGCTGTGGAGTACGGCGACAACGTCGTGATCCTCATGGACTCGATCACCCGCATGGCCCGCGCCTACAACGCCGAGATGCCTCACAGCGGCAAGATCCTCACCGGCGGCCTGGACTCCAACGCGTTGCAGCGCCCCAAGAAATTCTTTGGCAGCGCCCGCGCTATCGAGCACGGCGGATCGCTGACCATCATCGGCACCGCGCTGGTCGATACCGGCTCCAAGGCCGACGACATCATCTTCGAAGAGTTCAAGGGCACGGGCAACTCCGAACTGCACCTAGACCGCCGACTCGTCGAGAAGCGGGTCTACCCCGCGATCGATATCGCCGCCTCCGGCACCCGCCGCGAGGAACTGCTGATGGACGAACAGGAGCTCAAGCTCGTCTACCGCCTGCGCAAGGTCCTGGCCGACATGAACGTCGTCGAGGCGATGGAACTGCTCAAGGGCCGGCTGAAGAAGGCCAAGACCAACGCCGAGTTTCTGTTAACGATGTCGATGGACGGATAGGCTGGCCACCCGTAAACATATCGCGTAAAGAGTTTTACGACCTTGAACGCCGCCGTTCAAAGATTCGTGAGAAATACCATGTATTAATCAATTTTTATGTTAAAATCTACGTGTCGGTCGCCTAAGCGTTATTTTTGCAAACGGTTATGTGGAATGCCGGCAATCTTGTGCAGCAGAACAGTTCATTTACACTACATTATTCGCATCTGCTCATGAGAGGTGATCATATGGGTAAATCTCTAACACTCATTCGCCAAGCAAAAACCAAGCTGGAATACCTGCATGTCGATGGAACGCGGATGGAGATTACCGATCGGTGCCTCATCTACCCAGACCCAGATAATAAGGGGTGGTACCTCGCGATCTCAGAGAAAACCAGTCAAGCTGGGATGGGTAAATCTCGCGAAACAGCTTATTCTAGCCTGATGATTTCGATTGCTCGATTGATCGGATACTGTTTTAAGGAGTCTACCCAAGACAGCATACTGCTGAAATCTGAAGACCCAAGATTCAAACCCGAGATTCGGACCCACGTAACGAAGATTGGCAAATCCGAGCAGAATCAGTGGCTAAGAAAACTTCATGTTAAACTCAAAGAATCGGGAGAGTTCCGCGAAATTGGCGCGAAATCTAAAGACACCCACCACGGCTTGCCTGCTATTCGTGTAACTGTAAAAGATGTTGCTTAGATCACTTGGAATCAACACGAATGGATAAGCAATGGGAAGGCTTCTCTATAACAATCAGTCAATTATGGGCGTGCTTAGACAAAATCGCTTCGGATGGAATAGCTGTTGAGGCGACTGAGGAGCGAGTGATAGTGACCAATTGCGGATCGAGCAGGATTTACGTCACAGACGCAAAGCACAAACAAGCCTATCTTCCAATTCCGCCTTTTGACCGAGAAAGGCGAGACTATTCCGATTTGACCGTGCCGATCCCATTTTTGACCCTGATGTCTAGGCGTCTAGGGTTACACAGGGAATTGCTTGAACGGCTGATGTAGCTTGACACATTTCATTCGCGCGGAGCGAAACTTGCTACTTCGGGCATTCGTGCGGTTCGGCGGGCCTTGTTTTGCTTGTCTCTATCGAATCTGCAACCAACTCCGCGCGCTTTCGCATCCATGCAACGCTCGATCAGGCATAATGTTGTCTAGTGCCGGGCCACCGGCCTAAGTTCATCCTCCATCTATAAGGGTAACCCATGCTTATCGCGCTGATCGCCGGGGTCGTCTTGGTCGTCATTATCTTGGTCCTGATCCTGTGGATCGTTGGCATCTACAACAAGCTCGTCGCGCTCCGTGAGCGGGTGAAGAACGCCTTTTCGCAGATCGATGTCCAGCTTAAGCGGCGCTACGACCTGATCCCCAACCTGGTGGAGACGGCCAAGGGGTACATGGCCCACGAGAAGGAGACGCTCGAGGCGGTGCTCCAGGCCCGTGCCTCGGCGACGCAGGCCCAGATCAACGTCAGCGGCGACCCGACCAAGGCCGCCGAGATGGCCAAGCTCGCCCAGGCCGAGGGCGCGTTGACCGGCGCGCTGGGCCGGCTGATGGCGGTGGCCGAGGCATACCCGGACCTCAAGGCCAATGAAAACATGATGCAGCTCTCCGAGGAGTTGACGACGACGGAAAACAAGGTCGCCTTCTCACGGCAGGCCTACAACGATGGGGTCAACCAGTACAACGAGTATAAAAAGACGTTCCCCCCGGTGTTCTTTGCGAACATGTTTGGCTTTGATGATGCCGAGTACTTCGAGATCGAAGACCAGGCCCAGCGAGAAGCGCCGAAGGTTTCGTTTTAACGAAGCCTTGAGCGATGAGTCGTTGGCTTTTAGTTCAAGGCATCCTGTACCTATCATCTTTGAAGACCCGTGCGACTAGCCGAAGCCTGATTGAGCTCATGGCTAACTGCTAACCGGTAACCGCAACCCCTATGGCCTCTGATTTCTTCGAACAACAGGACCTTGCCCGTAAGCGCACCGGCCGGCTCGTGCTGCTTTTTGCGGCGGCGGTGGTCAGCATCATTGTTCTTGTTTACGGGCTCGTGGTGGTGTTGATGCTTGTTGTTCAAAACAACCAGCCCCCATCCCATGCGGGCCCCGCAGCCGGCGGAGCAACAACCCTCGAGACCGGCGTGCCCTATCTGGCCGCGTTTGCCGCCACGGTCGTGGGCGTGCTGGTGGTGGTTGGGGGGAGTTCGGTTTTTAAGATCGCCCAGCTACGCAGCGGCGGCGGGGGTGGGGTGGCGCAGTCGCTCGGAGGCAGGCTGGTCCGGCCTGACACGACAGATACGGACGAGCGTAAGCTGGTCAATGTGGTCGAAGAGATGGCGATTGCTTCGGGCACGGCTGTGCCGCCGGTCTTCATTATGGAACGGGAGAAGGGGATTAACGCTTTCGCGGCCGGCTACTCTCCTGACTCGGCGGTGATCGGGGTGACGCGCGGCTGCATCGAGCAGCTCTCGCGCGACGAGCTGCAGGGGGTCATCGCCCACGAGTTCAGCCACATCCTCAACGGCGACATGCGGCTGAATATCCGTCTTATGGGGCTGATTTTTGGCATCCTGGCGATCGCGGTCCTGGGGCGGGTGATTGTGCAAGGCATGTTCTACAGCTCGGCGACCCGGAGCCGAAGCAGCAACAGCAAAGAGGGCGGCGGCAAGATGGTCATCCTGCTGATCGGGGTGGCGCTGATCGTGATCGGCTCGTTGGGGGTGTTCTTCGGCAAGCTGATCAAGGCGGCGATCTCCCGGCAGCGCGAATACCTCGCCGACGCCTCGGCCGTGCAATTCACGCGCAACCCCGACGGGATCGGCAACGCCCTGAAGCGGATCGGCGGGTACACGTTTGGCACGCGCGTCGAGAGCCCCCACGCCGAGGAAGCCGCGCACATGTTTTTCGGCGAGGCGGTGTCGAGCTGGCTGGGCGGGGCGATGGCCACCCACCCGCCGCTGGATCAGCGGATCCGCTGGATCGACAAGGGTTGGGACGGCAAGTTTCTCGAACAGCGACAGACACCGCAGCTGGCTAAGCGCAAGAGCAGCATGGACCGGCTCAAGCGGGGTGGCGTCCCCGGACTGCCCGGGATGGGCGATCATGGTTTCGGCAAGCTCGACCCGATCATCACCGGCGCCGTGATCGCGGGCTCGGCGGGCGGCGGCCAGGCAACCAAACCCGACCACACCTACGGGCTGGCCATCGATCAGGTCGGCGCCCCGACCCCGCAGCACGTGGACCATGCCCACGCCTTGATCGAGGCCATCCCCGAGGTGCTTAAAGACTCGGCCCGCCAGCCGTATGGTGCGCGGGCGGTGGTTTATGTCGTGCTCTTGGATCGAGACCAGCAGGTCCGTCGTAACCAGCTCAAGCACCTGTCCAAGCACGCCGACCGCGCGGTGTCCGACCTGACCCACAAGCTGGTCGATGCCGCGCATGGTTTGATGGACGGGGCTCGGTTGCCGCTGATCGATATGGCGTTGCCCGCATTGCGGCAGATGTCCGACGGACAGTTTCAGGCCTTCAAGACCAATATAGAAGCGTTGATCAAGGCGGACCAGAAGGTCGATCTGTTTGAGTGGACGCTGCAGCGGCTGCTGCTGCGGCACCTCGATGCTCACTTCCACCCCGCCCCGGATCCTCGGGTCCATTACTACAACCTCAAGCCGATCGCCGAGCATTGTGAGGTCGTGCTGTCGGCCCTGGCCCATATCGGTCAGCGCGACGAATCCGAAGCACAGCACGCCTTCGATCTAGGCTTTAGCGAGCTTGGCCTGACGGGATCGGCCATGGGTGATCGCAAATCGGTCCGCCTCAGCCGGGTGGGCCAGGCCCTGGACGAGTTGAATCGTGCCAGCCCCCGGGAGAAGAAGAAGCTGCTCAAGGGCTGTGCCCGTACGATCGCTGCGGACGGCGAGGTTGGCCCGGGGGAGGGCGAACTGATGCGGGCGATCGCCGACTCACTGGGCTGCCCGATGCCGCCGATGCTGCCGGGCCAGAAACTGGTCTAAGCGGGTCCGATTTGCGGTCGGGGTTCAATCCGGCCCCGGTCTCTACCCAAATCGCGCATAATGCCCAGTTGAACCCGGCCGCTCGGCGGGGAATGGACCCAAACCCTTTGGACATGGAATGTTCAACATGCAAACAAAACGCACATGGACCGCGCTGGCCGCCGCATCGCTGGCCCTGGGGACGATCACCGGGTGTAAGCAAGAGCCGGTTGAAGTGGCCGATGTCCCCCCTCCACCGGAGACCTATGAGCCGGCACCCCTGCCACCGGTCACGATCGATCAGGGCGACACGGATTGGCAGGCCGGCGAACCGGGTGCCGCGGGGCCGCAGGTTGATCCGGTCCCGGTTGCGCCCCCGCCCCCGGTTGGTGGCCAGCAGACCTACACGGTCCGCAAGGGCGACACCCTCTGGTCCATCGCGACCCGCGTGTACGGCGACGGCCAAAAATGGGTCGATATCGCCCAGGCCAACCCGACCCTAGACCCGCAGAAGATGGCGGTTGGCCAGCAGATCGTGCTGCCCTGATACGCCTCGCGCTCTGGTGGTTACCACTCAACCAGTCGTTCAACCGCCTGGTCAAGCAGCACCAGATATCTGTCGCGTGGAATCTCAACGATGCCGAACTTGTCGAGATGATCGTTGCGGAACTGGACGTCCAGCAAGCGGAAGCCCCGGTCCTGCAGTCGCTCGACCAGATGGACCAGGCAGACCTGCGAGGCGTCTTTTTCACGAGAGAACATCGACTCGCCAAAGAACGCGCCACCGAGCGAAACCCCGTACAGCCCGCCGACGAGTTGGCCGTTGCGGTAGGCTTCGACGCTGTGAGCCAGGCCGTGGGCATGCAACTCGCAGTAGGCGGCGGTGATCTCCGGGCTGATCCAACTTCCCGATTCGCCAGGCCTAGGGGCGGCGCACTGTCGCATCACTTGCTCGAACTGGTGGTCAAAAGCGATCTCGAACCCCGCGTTGCGCACCCGCTTGGCCAGGGACCGGCGGACGCGGAACGAGCCGAGCGGGTCGTTGGGTCGGATCGGGATGATCGCCCTCGGGTCCGGGCTGTACCAGTACACCTGGCCGTCCGTGCCCTCGGCCATGGGGAAGGCCCCCTGCAGGTACGCCCTGACCAACATCTCTGCGGTTAGCGGCGGATTCGTAGTAGGGTCGTCTTGATCCACCCATTCATTATGTCAGTTCCACTGCGCGAGCCGGGGGCTGTGCCCCCGGTCTGGTCGTAACCTTTCTTATGTGATTTGCGAGTCCGCAAAATCTTGCGTACGCCTTGACCGCCGTGGCCTCTGGATACCCCGGCTAGAGTTGACACCCAAGCCCCATACGCTAGGCTTTCGCGTCTCGGCGTACTGCGCCGCACGGGCCAGATAGCTCAGTTGGTAGAGCACGGCATTGAAAATGCCGGTGTCCCCGGTTCAAGTCCGGGTCTGGCCATATCGCCCCTCTCCCCGCCGACGCTCCTGCGAGGCGGGTTTTGTTTGCGCAGGCGCCCCGATTCCGGTTGAACAGCGATGCGAGTCTTGGTATAGTGCCCGGCTCGCCCAATTTCGTACTTCGACTACGAAGGCGGGTGTCAATCGACCTACCACGGCAGCCCCATGAGATGAACCAGCCCCGTGCCGGCACATCGGGGTGTGAAGGACAGCCACCATGGCCAAGAAAGAAATCAGCTCGGTCTTCAAGATCCAGGCCCCCGGCGGCACCGCGACCCCGGCCCCGCCGATCGGCCCGGCCCTCGGTGCCAACGGCGTCAACCCCGGCCAGTTCATCACCCAGTTCAACGCCGCCACCGCCCACCTCAAGGGCACCCCGGTCGGGTGCGTGATCACGGTGTACAAAGACCGCAGCTTCGAGTTCGAGGTCAAGAGTCCGCCGGCCGCGATCATGATCCGCAACGCCGCGGGTATCGAAAAGGGCTCGGGCGTGCCGCACACCCAGAAGGTCGGCAAGATCACCAAGGACCAGTGCCGCTCCATCGCCGAGGAAAAAGCCAAGGAACTGACGGGACACAGCGTCGAGGCCATGATGCTGACCATAGCAGGCACGGCCCGGTCGATGGGTGTCGATGTCGTTGACTAACAATGGATGACCCCCGCACGTCGCGGGGCCGGCCAACCACGGGCCGCAACCGTGGGAGATGCGCCCGCCAGTTCGGGCAACTCGAAAGGAATCGAAGATGTCTCGCAAGCAAGGCAAGCGCTTCCGCGCCGACCTGGAACGTGCGACCGAGACCCCCGTCCCGCTGGAAGAGGCGGTCGGCCGGGTCAAGGCGTTCAAGGCAACCAAGTTCGATCAGACCGTCGAGATCTGCATGCACCTGGGCATTGACCCGAAGCAGGCCGACCAGATGCTGCGTGGCTCGATCTCGCTGCCCCACGGGGTCGGCGGGGCGGCCAAGCGGGTGATCGCGTTCGTCTCAGCCGACAAGGTCGAAGCGGTCAAGGGGGCCGGCGCGATCGAGGCCGGCGCCGAGGACCTGGTCAAGAAGATCGAAAATGGCTGGCTGGAGTTCGACGTGGCCGTTGCCGAGCCGGCGATGATGCGCGTTGTGGCGAAGCTGGGCAAGCAACTGGGTCCCAAGGGCCTGATGCCCTCACCCAAGGCCGGCACGGTCTCGCCCAACGTGGTCCAGGCCGTCACCGAGTTCGCGGCGGGCAAGGTCGAGTACCGCAACGACAGCGGCGGCAACATCCACGCCCCGATCGGCAAGTACTCGTTCACCGCCGACAAACTGGCCGAGAACGCCAACGCCTTCATCGGCCATATCACCAAGCTCAAGCCCGCCGCCACCAAGGGCACCTACATCAAGAAGATCACACTCTCGGCGACCATGACGCCCGGCGTGCCCGTGCTGGTCTGACCCCCAGGTCGTTCAGCCACCCCGAACAACACCAACCACAACGATAGGACAGGTCAGCCATGAGCAAACCCGTCAAAAACCTGATCACCAAGGACTACGCCAGCCGGTTCGAAGGCCTCACCGGGGCCGTGCTGGTCAACATCCGTGGGATCGACTCGAACACCACCAATGCGTTCCGCGCCGACCTCGCGCAGAAGCAGATGAAGATCACCCTCGTCAAGAACTCCTTGGCCAAGCGTGCCTTCGAGGGAGGCGACCTGGAAGGCCTCAGCGAGATGATCACCGGCGGCTCGGCGATGGTCTACGGCGTCGATGAAGAGGTCTCGGTCGTCAACGTCGCCCGGGAACTGCTCGACTGGGCCAAGAAGCTCGAACTCATGGAGTTCCGCGGCGCGATCCTCGACGGGATCAAGTTCGGCCCCGAGGAGATCAAGAAGCTCTCGGAATACCCGACCAAGGAAGAGGCCCAGGCGAAGGTCGTCACCATGCTCCTCTCGCCCGCCCGCAACCTCGTGGGAGCCGTCAAGGCCCCGGCCGGCAACATCGCCGGCATCCTCAAGACCGTGCAGGAGAAGCTGGAAGCCGGCGAGACCATCGCCAAGGCTTCGTAAAGTACCATCACTGTTTGTTTGACAACCCCCGCGACTCGACTGGCCCCTTGGGGTTAAAGACGGACACGGTGTCCGGACCTCTCGAGTGCGACGTGTTTGAAGCAAGGAATCGAAAATGTCTGAAGAAGCTACCGCAACCGTTGAAGTATCCGCCGAGATCAAGGGCCTGGCCGAATCAATCGTTGGCCTGACCCTGAAGGACGCGGTCGATCTGGCCGACTACCTCAAGGCCGAGTACGGCATTGAGCCCGCCGCGGGCGGCGCCGTGGCCGTTGTTGGTCCCGCCGCAACAGAAGAAGCCGCCGAAGAGAAGACCGAGTTCGATGTCGTCCTCAAGGCGGCCGGCGACCAGAAGATCAAGGTCATCAAGGCCGTCCGCGAGGCGACCGGGCTGGGCCTGAAGGAAGCCAAGGAAGTCGTCGACGGCGCCCCGAGCACCGTCAAGGAAGCCCTGCCCAAGGAAGAGGCCGACAAGCTCGTCGAGGCCCTCAAGGAAGTCGGCGCCGAGGTCGAGCTCAAGTAGCACCGGCACCGCAACGCAGCCCACCCGGCAGCCCACCCGGCAGCCCCCGTTTCAACGGGGGCTGTTCTTTTTCATAAGACCTACAATAGCCGAATGCCGCTCGACCTCTCACACCTGCTCGGCCCCGAGGGCCCCGTCGCCCGGCGGCTCGGAGAGCAGTACGAGGACCGCCCCCAGCAGCGGCAGATGATCGAAGCCGTCAGCCACGCATTGAACAAGGGCAGCAAGCTCGTTGTCGAGGCCGGCACCGGCGTGGGCAAGTCTTTCGGCTACCTGCTCCCCGCGATCGAACACATCGCCCGTTTTGCCGATGACAAGGACCAGAAGCGCCGCGTCGTCGTCTCGACGCATACGATCGCGCTGCAGGAGCAGATCATCGACAAGGACATCCCGCTGCTCCAGGCGGTGGTGCCCCACGAGTTTTCTGCTGTGCTGGTCAAGGGCCGGGGCAACTACCTCTCGCTCCGCCGAGCCAAACGCGCCTACGAACGCTCCGCCTCGCTGTTCAATGACTCCAAGGAGTTCGACGCGCTCGAATCGATCCTGGACTGGAGCCAGCGGACCGAGGACGGCTCGCTGGCGACGCTACCCCAACTCGCCGCGCCGTCGGTCTGGAACGAGGTGCAGAGCGACAGCGAAGACTGCCTGGGTAAGCGCTGCCCGACGTTTAAAAAATGCTTCTACCAATCGGCTCGGCGGCGGATGCAGAACGCCGACATCCTGGTGGTCAATCACGCGCTGTTCTTCTCCGACCTTGCGCTGCGGGCCGAGGGCTACGGGCTGCTGCCGCCGTACGACGCGGTCGTCATCGACGAGGCCCACACGATCGAGGACGTGGCCAGCGAGCACTTCGGGCTTTCCGTGACGCGTTACGCCGTGGACTACCTGCTGGGTCGGCTCTGCAACCCGCGCCGCAAGAAGGGCCTGGTCCTCACGCTCCGGGGCAAGGCCGACGGCCGGCTGCTCAACCGCGCGGTCGAGCAGGTCGAGAACGCACGCCTTGCTTGTGAGCACTTCTTCGACGACCTGCTGACTTGGCAGGAGCAGCGCGGCAGCCGTAACGGCCGGGTCCGCGAGCCGCTGCCGATCGACAACCCGCTCTCGGCGCTCCTGGCCGAGCTATCCCTGACGCTCAAGCGGATCAAGGACGAGGTCGAACACGAAGAGGACAAGATGGAGGTCGACAGCCACGCCAACCGCGCGTCCGGGCTGGGCGAGTCGATCAAGGCCCTGGTGGAGCATACCCTGCCCGACAGCGTTTACTGGTCGCAGATCAGCACCCGGGGCCGGTTCAAACGGATCAAGCTGTGCGCCGCACCGATCGAGGTCGGCGGGCTGCTGCGGGAACGACTCTTCGAGGCGACGACGTCGCGCCGCGAGCCGCTCCCGGTCGTGCTGACCTCGGCGACACTGGCGACCGGGCAGGGGGGCAAGGGCCAGCCTTTCCAGCACTTCTGCGGCCGGGTCGGTTGTGATCAGCCTGCAACGCTGCTGCTTGGCTCGCCGTTTGACTACGCGCGTCAGGCCGAGATGGTCGTCTGCCGGACGCTGCCTGATCCGTCGGATCGCCGCTATCCAGAGCAGGCCGCCGCGACCCTGCTCCGCCACCTCGACGCGTCCGATGGCGGGGCGTTTGTGCTGTTTACCAGCTACCAGTTGCTCCGAGACCTGGCCGACCGGCTGCGCGGCGAGTTGCAGGGCCGGGGCATGCCGCTGCTCGTTCAGGGTGAGGGGGTGCAGCGCAGCGAGTTGCTCGCACGGTTCCGGCACAACCCAAGGAGCGTGCTGCTGGGTGCCGACAGCTTCTGGCAGGGGGTGGACGTGCGGGGCGAGGCGCTGCGTCTGGTCGTCATCACCAAGCTGCCCTTTGCCGTGCCCGACCGCCCGCTGATCGAGGCCCGCTGCGAACGCATCAAGGCCTGCGGCGGCAGCCCCTTCGGCGAGTACTCGCTCCCCGAGGCCATCCTCAAGTTCAAGCAGGGCTTTGGCCGGCTCATCCGCTCCCAGCAGGACCGAGGCCGCGTCGTCGTCCTCGACCCCCGCCTGGCCAGCAAGCCCTACGGCCGAAAGTTCATGCAGGCCCTGCCCGAGCTGCCGATCAGTGATGACCAGGAGTTCGTAGTAGATACGCATTAAGCGATCAATTTACTTAGAACGTGTACGAGAAGTGCCTTAGGTGGGGCAGGCTTCCAGCCTGCCGTCACGACGACGTCGTGAAAAGACCTATTTCGAGCGGCGCTCGAACGGCGGGCAAGATGCCCGCCCCACCTTCTCGTAAACGTTCTTAGAACAACCCGCTCGCCTTGCCCCAGCCGTCGCCGAAGACGAACGCATCAAACCTGTTCCGCCCGCGCGCCGCCTTTTCCGCGTCACGCATCCAGCCCTCCGGCAACGACTCGGCCTCACCGGGATAACCGACCGCGATCGCGGTTTGTGGCTCAAAGCCCTCCGGCACGCCGTATGCCTCCCGCACCTTGTCCAAGTCGACCCCGGCCATCTGGTGGACCACCAGCCCCTGCCGGGTCGCCTCGATCCCCAGGTGCGCGGCGGCTTGCCCCAGGTCGTACAGCGCGACGCGGTTGTCCTTGTCGTTCTTCTGAAACCGGCTCGACGACACGGCCAGTACCAGCACCGGCGCCGACTTCGCCCAGGCCTGGTTCGCTTCGACCAGGCAGCCCAGCGCCTTGTCGTACTCGGCCGGCGTGTCCCTCGTCGCCACGATGAACCGCCAGGGTTGTTCGTTGAACGCCGAGGCCGCCCACCGCGCCGCCTCAAACAGCGATCGCAGTTTCTCCGGCTCGACCGCGCGGTCCGCGAAGGCCCGCGGGCTCCAACGCAGCTTGATCTCATCGAGGACGGGGTATTCGGTCTCAGCGGGTTTGTTCATGGTTGGTCTTCCGAGTAGTGGTTAGTTGCCCTTCTCGTCCTCCACCCAGACATCGTCCAGGCTCCAGCGGTTGACCCAGTACCACTGCCGCATGGCTTGAAGTTGAAAGTCCTGCGCAGCCGGGTCGCCCCAGAGCCAGAGGTCCAGGTCGTCGGTCTCCACAAACCGCCGGAACACGTGCCAGAACCGCTCCTGAATAAAGAGCTGGCGAAGGTCTGGAGCCGGCTCGACCAGGTCGCCAAAGAGGTATTCGAGCGCGATCGGCCGCCGTTTGTGCAGCAGCGCGAGCAGCACTGTTGAGGTCGGTAGCCGCGGATCAAATAGCATGCCCTCGGCCCTGGCCGTGAACTCGTCGCCGAGGTCACCGCGCATCCACAGCGCGAGTTTCAACAGCGACGTCGTCTCATACCGCTCGGCGGGGTCGGGGTTGTTCTCCGCGATGTTGAGCATGGCTTGGACGGCGTCTACTCTTTTAAGGTCGTACCCCGATAGCTCGTCGTCAGACATGGCGTGGAGCTGGTCGTCGGTAATCTCAGGGTTGTCGCGCAAAAACGCGATGCTGACACGGATCAGTGATGGCCTTTGTTGATTAATCCCCGCCGCTAGTGCCGCGAGGCTGATGAACCGATCGGTGCCGCCACGGCGAAATGGCCGGAGACCATCGAGGCCAGAGCTTGCCATGGAGAGGATGCTAAGGTTGGCAACTGGGTCATACCGCAGGTTTAACAACGGCAGAAATTTAGCAAGCCCCGAAGCATCGGCCAATTCGGTTGCAGCCAGCATCTGCGTAAATGGGAACTGGAGGTTGGGCATCGGATGATCACCCTCGCGATCCAATATCCACCCTTCGAGCGCGGCGAGTTCGACTTTGGGTAGATCATCGGGCCGAAGGACCGAGACCGAAGGCGGGGTAGTTGAATGCCGTCGATAGGCCGCCGCGTAATACCTGTCCCAGAACATCCCCTCGTCGAGGTTGAATGCTTCGTCACTGTCATACGCTGTGCGATCAGGCGAGAGATAATATTGATCGACTAAAAACCGATCCCATGCTTTTGCCTGGTCATCACTGGGTTTTGAGGAGAGGATGAAGCGCCATGCCGCAGTACCCGCCAATGTTTGGCCGGCCAGTTCGGGTAGCTCTTCAGGGGAAGTCTTTAACAGGGCGATGTAGTCGGGGTTACCGGCTGACCCGGCCAGCAGCGCCTGGGGCATCAAGCCTTGAGTGATCGCATCCCGTAGTGGTTGTTCCAAGTCCGGGTTCGTCTTCACCGCCGCCCACAGGATGGCCTCGGCGACGTAGGGGTCGGCGGTCTGCCAGTCGGGGCTGAAGCCGGAGTAGGGGTTGAGGTGGCCGACGACCAGCCAGGCGCGGCGGGCGATGACCTTGTTCTCGTCTTCGCCGAGGGTGAAGATGATCTGCTCGTAGGCGGTGGGGTCGTCGGCGATGGCGGCGAAGCCGGCGGCGGTTTTTAGCACCTGGGCGCGGACGTGGGAGTATTCGCTCTGGCTGAGGCGGGTCAGGGCCTGCTGCACCGCGGGGTTGTTGGCCTGGTCGGGCATGTCGCCGAGCCGGCGGGCGGTCTGCCGCTGGGTCGTCTCGGCCGGGCTCTCGCTGAGCAGCAGGACCCAGCGTAGCCAGGCTTCGCGAGGTACCTCGGCCTGGCTCCAGATCCCCTGGCTGTCGTAGAACTCGACCAGGCGGATAAAGCCCAACTCATCGTTGATCGCCAGGTGGCGGTCCAGGGCGACGCGTAGGGCGGGGTCGTCCTCGAAGCCGGCGTTCTGGGTGTGGCGGTAGACCCTGACGGCCTCGGGCATATCGATCCGGCCCATCAGGCCGATGCCTCGATCAACAACTGATCGCGGGACCGAGACGCCGTTGTCCACGTAGGCCCGCAGCAGGACGCGGTGCAACTCGACCGCGCGGCCCGGCGGCAGGGCGGCGATACGAGCCGTAGCCCGCTCGGCGACGGCGGGGCGGTTTGATGCGTGGGTGTAGATGTAGGCGAGCCCGTCCTTGAACGCTTCGTCCTCGGCCTGATCGAGCTGCGCCAGCTTCTGCTGCTGGGCGTAGTAACGCACACCCAGGTACGACAGCGGCAGGGCGAGGACAAAGACCACGGCGAGCGAGATCGCGTGGCGGGCGAGCAGGGGGAACTTGCGCTTGGGCGCTTGACTCGTAGCCATATGGTTAGATTGTATTGCATGGGCGCGCAAAAAAGCCCATGGGAGGGCGTGGCGGTGATCGCGGTCGCGCCCGGCTTACCCAACGACAATGGTTTTGGCGGCGAGTAGACCTCGTTCGCACTCGTCTTTAAGGGCAACGGCGGCAAGCAGATTCAGGTCATCAAGGCACTGCGAAGCGACCGGCCTGGGCCTCAAGCAAGCCAAGAAACTGGTCGAAGGCGACCCGAACTCGATCAAGGAAGGCATCGACAAGCAAGAGGCCGACAAGATCGCCGGGGCCCCCAAGCAAGCCGGCGCGGGGGTCGAGGTCAAATAGGCTCCGGCTTGCCTCTCAATAAACGAGGGCCGCTGATGCCGAGTGGCGCGGGCGGTATTCCATTGCATATGCTCGGGACTGAATCAAAAACCACAACATTAATCTAGCGGCGCAGGCACTTTATCACCTAAAATAAGGTCTCGTCCTTGTATCACCAAACCATTCCGAGGAAACCATCCATGCACTGGATAATCACCAACCGCCTGGTCGTACGGGAAGACCCTGCGGATCTCAGTAGCCGCGAGTATGTCGTCACCGATGTCAACGATGCACTGCCCACGTTCCGGGTTGCCAAGTTCGAGCCGATGAACACGGGTGAGTTAAAAAATGGACAAAGTATCGACGAAACCAAGCGAATGCTTGATCACCGTGTCGAGTTCTTGCCCGACCTTAAGACCCGTGACTACCTCGACCCGGTCCGGTCCGTTGACGAGCGCGCTGCCTCAGCCCAGATGTTCAGAGCGATCTACGGCAAGATGATCGAAGCGACCCGTAGCCAACCTCGCTCAAACATCGAAAACCGAGAGGCTTCGGTCAAGGGAGATGTGCTGTTTTTCATGCACGGTTTCAACTATAGCTGGGACGATGCGCTCATCAACCTGCAGGCCCTGCACAACGTGTACGTCGAAAACCCGCTCAGCCCGATCAGCCAGATCGTCTACTTCACCTGGCCTTCCTATGGCAGCTTAGCCCGGTACCCATCAGACCAGGCGATCGCACAGCCCAGCGGCGTTATGCTCGGCCGGTTCTGGGGCAAGACGGTCGGCTTCTTCCAGCGGCATTTCAAACGCGAGAACGGGGAGCGGCAGCCGTTCTGCGACCGGAAGATCCACCTCGCGGCTCACTCGATGGGTAACCAGGTACTTGAGTATTTCATGGCTGCGATTATCCGGATGCGTTTCATGAACCTGAGCTTGTTTGGCGAGGTGCTGCTGCTACATGCCGACGCCGCTTGGGACGCGCTCGAAACAGGTAAGCCTCTGTCGTATCTGCCCGAGTACAGCGACCGTATCCATATCTATAACCACCACTCCGACGACGCGCTGCTCGTTTCCGAGCTCACCAAGAACTCGGAAAAGCGCCTGGGCAGGCACGGCCCGCGCGATCTCGAGAAGATTCCGCCGCGGTCCCTAGTCGTCGATTGCACCGCGAACATCCCGCAAGATCAGTCGGCTCAATACAACGAAGACGACCCGATGACCGCAAGCATGGCGTCGATCCTCGGTGAAGGAGGCGACGACGTCTTGTCGACGCGCGAGCGGATGTTCAACCACTGGGGCTACTTGCAGCGCAGGTCACAGATCGAGGACATCACCCGCGTGCTCCGCGGGGAATCCGCCTCCGCGATACGCACTCGGCAGCAGAAGGCGGACCGCTTATTTAGCCTGACCAAGCCTAGCCAAGGCCGCCCTCAGAAGCCGTACACCCCCGCCCCGCCCGATCGATGATGCATGACACGGACGCCTTACCCCTCGCCGCTGGCCGATGAGCCGTGGCAACTCATCGAACCCCAGGCTTTGGCGGCGGCTCCGCACCGCCGAACTGAGGCAGGTGGTCAACGGCATCCGCGATCTCACCCGGGCCGGTTGTGCCAGGCGGCGGCCCAACAACTTCGGGCCCTGGCCCAGCGTTTACCACGACCTGCGTCTGTTCCATGAAGACGGTACGTAGGAGCGGATCGACGACAAGCGGTGTGAGAAGGGACGCTGTTGGATCGATAAGTTGCCGACGCCATCAAGGGGCGTAATCGACGCCAGAGCGTCAAGACCGATGCGCCGCCTAAAACAACTGCCACGGCGACGACGCGGGCCAGGGGCTTGCGGAAGCGCCGTGCGCTAACCCCCTTGGCCGAAAGCGTTTTCTGATTGCCGCCACGCCCGGGCTGATCTTGGGTGCGATCGTGGTTGGGGCCGACACGACCGCACGCGAGGGTGGCGACGAGGTGCCCATCAACATCAAGGGCTTGTACCACCGCGTCAAGAAGCTCTGGGCCGACGGCGGGTGCAGCGACGCCGATTATGTCAAGCGGTTCCCGAACCCCTGACCGCAATGTGGCGATGTCGTCGTCACAGACAACCTGTCGGCCCACAACGGCCAGAGTGCAGGTAAAGCGATCGAGATTGAGGTTCCCCAGTTCCAGTGGGCGCGGGCGTTGCATAGAGATTGTGCCTACCCGGCCTTTCGGGCGGGTTGAAGGGTGTGGTTCTGGTCGAATGCGTCGGGTGTCTGATAGCCCCGCGTTGAGTGCCGCCGCTGGGCGTTGTCGTCGCCCTCAATGAAGTTGAAGATC
>JBCDHS010000036.1:0-34086 GCA_038749735.1 Planctomycetota bacterium | reverse complement strand
GCCGGTCGTCCGCAAGACGCTCCATGGGACGCCCGAAGGCCAGACGCACTGGAGCCGGTCGACGATGTCGGCGGCGACGGGGTTGAGCGAATCGACGATCGGCCGGATATGGAAAGAGAACGGCCTCAAGCCGCACCTGGTCGAGACGTTCAAGCTGTCCAATGACCCGAAGTTTGCCGAGGAGCTGCACGACATCGTTGGGCTGTACCTCTCGCCGCCAGATCATGCGATCGTGCTTTGCTGTGACGAGAAGAGCCAGGTGCAGGCGCTGGACCGCACGCAGCCGGGGCTGCCGATGAAGCGTGGCCGCTGCGGGACGATGACGCACGACTACAAACGCAACGGGACGACGACGCTGTTCGCGGCATTGAACGCAAGCGATGGCACAGTCATCAGCCGGTGCCAGCCGCGCCATCGGCATCAGGAGTGGCTCGCGTTCTTAAGCGAGATCAAACGGAACGTGCAGCCGGGCAAGGAGGTCCACCTGATCTGCGACAACTACGCGCACACAAGCACCCGAAGGTCTTGGCGTGGGGCAAACGCAACCCGCGTTTCCATTTCCACTTCACGCCGACCAGCGTCTCGTGGCTGAAGATGGTCGAGCGGTTGTTCCGCGACCCGGACGGCCAGGCGCTCAGGCGTGGCAGCTTCAACAGCGTGGACGACCTGATCGGCGCGATCACCGAGTACATCAACGCCCACAACGCCGCTCCCAAGCCGATCATCTGGACCGCGTCTGCCAACGACATCCTCGCCAAAGTGAAGCGGGCGCAGAAAGTGGCAAATAAGTTATAAACCGTTAGGCGGGGACCAGTAGCTGGACAATCCCAAAACTGAATGTGCAAGTAGCTGCGAGGGCTTGCTCCAGGCGTAGTCGAGGTTCGGTACGGGCCGGGGGCACAGCCCCCGGCTCGGCTTGTTTCTCGTTCGCGGGTTGTTTTACTGCTGGGGCGCGGGGCGTAGGTCGAGGCATTTGAGTTGGTTCTGGCTGCGGAGGATGAGTCGGCCGTGGGCGAAGGCCATGGGGGCCCAGATCATGTTGCGGCGCTGGTCGGCGTCGAAGGCCTGGAAGGAGGCGAGCTCGTCGTAGCCCGCCGGGTCGGCGCGGATGAGGCGTAGGACGCCGTCTTCCCCGCCGAGGGTAAGTAGGTATTCGCCGATGGCGAGGACGGGGCCGCGGTCGATGCCGGGGGTGTTATCGTTTTTCCAGAGGAGGTTGCCGTCGGCGTCGAAGCAGCCCAGGCCGTGGGCGTCCTTGCCGCGTTGTCGGAGGTTTTCGTTGGTGTTGAGGTTGACGTAGAGGTGTTGGCCGACGGGGAGGGCGGAATGGACCTGTCCGCCGTGTTGTTGGTCGCGGCGGAGTTCTTCGAGGGTGAAGGCGTCGTTGTTTTTGCGGACGCGGATCAAAGCGGAGCCGGCGTCGTAGCCGGCGGTGATGAAGAGCTTGTCCGGGCCGACGGGCGTGGGGGTAGGGATGGCGCGGCGGACGGGGATGTTGTCGTAAGACCAGAGGATGGTGCCGTTGTTTGGCGCGAGCCCGGTGACCTGGGTCGAGGTGTAGGTGACGATCTGCGGCGTCTGAGCGAGTTGGACGATGCGGGGCGAGCTGTAGCCCTCCCGGCCGATGTTGGCGGATGTCCAGGCGACGTCGCCGGTCTTCTGGTCGAGCGCGACGAGCCCGGCTTCCTCGGCCATGGGCTGGATGACGATGAGCTCGCCGAGCAGGAGGGGGGACTGGCTCCAGCCCCACTTGGGTGGCTCGGCGTTGAAATCGCTCATGTGCTTTTGCCAGAGGATCTCGGCGTTGTCCAGGTCGAAGCAGGTGATATGCCCGAGCGGGCCGACGGTGTAGGCCCGGCTTCCGGCGTCGTCGGTGGCGAGGGTCGGGGTGGATCGTGCGCCGTCGTAGCTGAGTCGGCCGGGCGCGTCGTAGTCGATGGCCCAGCGCTGCTCGCCGGTTTGGAGGTTGATCGCGCGGAGGCGGTCCCCGGCGATGCCGTTGCGGTCGAGGATGTAGACGCTGTCCTGGGCAATGGCTACCCCACCAAATCCCGGCGCGGTCTCCACGACCCACGACACCGTCGGGCCCGCGCCGCCCCAATCGGTGCGGATATCCGCCTCAGGGGCGACACCACTTCGATCCGGCCCCTGGAAGCCCGGCCAATCCGCTGCGCCGGGAAGACAAAGAAGCAGCATGAGAGCGGTCATGGCGGCCTGGCAGTGTGGGGTCATCGTGGTCCTCGGGAATCTTGTGCGGGCAAAGTTCGAAACTTCAGCATGACGTGGGGGCTTGGGTTGGTCACGCCGTGTGAAGAGGGTTGAGGCTCGGGTCGGGGCTTCTCGATGAACACAACTTGTGCGTCCATGAGTCGAGGTTCTTGCCCGGCGATGCATGGAATCCTTTCCCTGGCCGATTGGGTTATACGTGGGGCCGAGGCGCAAATTGACAGGAAGCAACGTTATGGATCAGCTTCGAGCGAAATGCGTATCAGTCGGCGGCGGGGCCGGCGGGCCGAGCATGCTCGCGCATCATCTCGCGTAGCCTGGACATCGACTCGCGCCGCTCGAGCTGGCCGACCAGCACCACGGCCATCACCCGCTGCTCGAGCGCTTCATCTGTCTTGCCCTCTTGCTCCAGCGACTCGGCCAGAGCGATGAACGCCTGGGCACGGTGGGTCGTGATCGTATCGCGGACACGCGGCCAGACCTCGCGTGCCATCGCGCGGGCGAGCTGGGCGGCAACCTCGTCGTCACCCGGCAGGGTCCAGTAGCTGTCCTGCCAGCTCTGGCCGACGATGTACTGCTTGCGATCGGTGAAGCTGTTCCACCGGTTGGCCTGCCAGTTATCGATGATCTGGCCGGTGCCGGGGTCACTGATGGCGATGTCGCAGGTGATCGTGCCGCGCTTCTCCCAGCCGTTGAACCCGACGCTCTGGCCGCTGAGTGTGTCGTAGGCGGGCACGCCGTCGACCCGGCGCAGCGCGACGTCGGTGTCGGTGATCTGGACATTGACCAGGTAGCTTGGCACACCATCGCCCGTGGCGGTGGAGAGCCAGACCTGCTCATCACGGCCGGCCAGGGCGGAGGCAAGCTGCGTCGAAGACACCCCAAGCTGGTTGTCCGCGCCGCCGCCGACACGCAGGCGGTAGGTGGCGTCGGCCGCGCGCAGCAGGATGAGCTCGGCGTTGTTCGCTTGTTCGCGGGTGGGGATGACGCCGTACTCGTCGGCGGCCATGTAGTGGAGCAGGGCCATGCCGACCCGCCCGTCCTGCTTGGCCAGTTCGGCGCGGGTCATGTGCCAGGCGGTCATGCCCTTGCGGGCGGCACGGCTACCGCGCGAGACCTCGAAGGCTTCGACGAACTTTGCCCGGGAAGCGACGAAGTCTTCATCGGCCAACGCAGCCATGCCTTGCTCGGCGAGCTGGTTGGTAAGTAGTCGGGTCGCTTCGCGGAGTACATCTTGGGCCGGGCCGCTGGACAGGTCTTGCTGCCGCGCATTCTCGGCCGAGCCATAGGCCGCGCGGTAGTCGCCGGCATCGAGCTGAGCACGGGCCTGCGCGGTCAGTTCCACGGCCTTGGCCACGCGGAGCTGGACCTCTTGAAGCTTCTTGCCCGCGTCGGGGTGGTAGGGCCAGATCGCCACCGCCCCAGCCAAGGCCTCGGCCGCCGGGCCAAGCCGCTCGTTGGCCAGGTGGTCTGTGCCTTCGGCGGCGAGCTGCATCGAGCGGTCACGGAAATACTCGGCCTTGAAATACCCGGCTCGTGCCGGTAGCAGCATCGGCTCGACTTCGACCAGTTCGGCGTAGCGCATCGACGCGAGCTGCCACTGCTTGTCCGCCGCCAGTTCATCGGCCGCGGCAAGCTTGTCAAGTATGGCCTGTTCAAACGCCTCGCCCGGGCGCTCGATGCTGGCCAGGGCCTGGGCGATTGCCGGGTCGGTCCCACCTAAGGCGCGGGCACGATTGAGGTGGTCACGCGCGGCGAGCAGGTTGTCACGATCGGCGGCGGCGAGAGCGGCGCGGAACCGCGCCCGGGCCGACGCAAACTCGGCGTCGGCCAGCGCGGCGTGGGCGGCTTGGTTCTCCGGGTCCTTGCCGATCGCCTTGATGAACTGCTCGATGGCCGGCTCGAACTCGCCCTCGCGGTGCAGCAGCAGGCCAACTTCGTAGGCCAACATCGACTCGGCCTCTGCCCACGACCGCACAAACGCCGGGTCGCTCGCCAACTGAGTATTCTCACCCAGGGCCTGCTCGTAAAGCCGGACCGCCTCGTGGTACTGGCCCGCTTCGGCCGCGGCACGGGCCTCGGACAGCGTGTCCGCAACAACCGGCCCGGCAAGAATCAACAGGCCCGACGCGGCAAATACCCAAACACGGCGGCGATCAAGCATGGCAACTCCTATGGATGACAGACCCGGCCAACGGACCAAAGCATCATAGGACCTCATCGGCACAATCCCTAGAAAAATCGAACAAACCGCCAAAGGACAAGCCGGGTGGGCCGGGACACAAGGCTGCCCGGATCGGCGTGCACGGGTCTGCCAGATCCTCGGGTAGCGCCGCGCCCCGACCCGGCTTGGCAACGAACCGAGGGGTTAGGGGCTATCGGGTGTACTCCCGGCCGAGGCGGTCGAGCATGCCGGCCATGCCACGCTCGTCGATCATGCCCAGCAGGATCGCCGCCCGCACATCGATCTCCAAAGCCTCTTGCGTCTTGCCCGCCTCACGCAGCGCGGCCGCCTGCCCGCCCATCTCTGCCAAGCGGTGCTGGACCACTGCGTTGACCGCCCGGCCCGTGATCTCCGAGGCGACCTCGCCGGCCATGTCGGCGGCGGCCCGGGCAGGGTCGGGCAGTTCCAGTGGGTCCGGCCGCAGTCCGACCTCGGGGTTGGGGTTGAGCACCGTTTCGTCACGGACGTCAAAGCCGGTGCGCGACTGGAACGAGTCGATGACCCGGCCCGTTGCGTTTTCGATCAGCTCGGTCTGCATGACCAGGGTACCGGTCATCTCGTGGGTCTCGTGGATGTACTCCCAGCCGTACTCGACATCGACCTGGATCTTGTCGGGGCATCGGTTCAGGTCGCGCTGGATACGGTTGACCAGATCCTGCTTTCGACAGATCTGGTCGTAAAGTCGATTCAGATGCGCATCGTAGTGCGGGTCGTGGGTGTGGTGGCTGTGGCCGGTCTGCCGCTCGTACCGCCGGCAGAGCTGTTGGAGGAGGTGGTTTTCACGCTGGTAGTACGCGACCAGCCGGGCGTGCTCGGGGTTGGGGCGCCACTCCTGCACGATGTACTTGTGGATGCGGTCCTGACGGTTAACCAAACGCACGTCGACCCCGGCCTCGGTGATGCGCGACCGGATCGTGTACGGCTGGCCGTTGCCGATCGCGATCCCGGCCCGCTTCGCGCTGTTGAGAGAGCTGCCGATCGCGCTGCTCATCAGACGCGGGTTGAGGTCTGGGTTGCCCCCGCCCTGGACGCTGAAGTCCAGCCCGATGCCGAGCCCGGCGCGGATGCCAAAAAAATTACGGTCGTAGCCTTCGTTGACGGTGCCGATACGGGCGTAGCTTCGGCCCATGTGGTAATGCAGCAGCGCCGCGCCCGGCCGGCCCGCGGCCTCCAGCGCCTTGCCGTACGCGTCGAATGTCTCGGCCATGCCACGCAGCGCCGGCTCGTGGTCACGCTTGTACGACAACGCGTGGCGGAAGGACTGCTCGGCCTCTTCGATCCGGCCCTGGGTCAGGTGCTCCCGGCCGATGCGCGTCGCGTCCTCGGCGGCGCGGGTCGGCAGCTCCCGCTGCAGTCCCAGCAGGCCCTCGTGGGAGAGGTCGATCTCCAGCCCGGCCGCGACCTTGGCGATCGCGTCGTCCCACTTACGTTTGGATGCAAGCTCGTTGGTTTGCGCGTACAAGCGGTCCGCCTGCTCGCGCGCCGCGGTCGCCTGCTTCAGCCAGGCCCGGGCCGACTCATTGTTAGGCCAGATCGCCAGCGACTCCCGCAGGGCTACGAGTGCGGGGCCGATCCGTTTTTCCGACAGGAATCGGCTGCCGGTGTTGGCTTGGGCGCGTGACGCATCGAGGCTGCGGTCCGAGGTGTAGCGTAGCGCTCGGGCCGGCATCAGATACGGGTTCTGCTGGATCGCGCCCTGGGCGCTGTCCCGCGCCTGCTGCCAGTCACGCTCACGGGCCAGGGACTCGGCCTCGCGGAACGCCGCCAGCCCCGGCGTCTCTGGGGCCAGCCGATCCGGGGTCAGCGACGCTCGGGCGTTTATGATGTCCGGGTTGCCCGGGTCGTGTATCGCGGCGGCGGCCAACTCGCGCTCGGCAAGAGCCAGGTTGCCGTGGTCCGCCGCCCGGATCGCCAGGTCAAGTCGCTCCTTGGCGGCCAACGGGCGCACCTGCTCCAGCAGGCGCTGGGCCGGCTCGAATCCCGGGTCGCGCTCGATCGCGACCTGAAGCTTCTGCACCGCCGCCTCGTACCGGCCTGCCGCGTGCAACCGCTGGGCGTCCTGGTAGGCCACCCGCGATTCGGCGATCGCCATCCGCTGCACAAACGCGGGGTCGTTGTATAGACTCGACTTGTGGCTCGCCGCCTGCTGGTAGCTGTATAGCGCGGTACGCATGTCGCCCTGGGCATAAGCCGAGTCACCCGCACGCAGGTGACGCTGGCCCGCACAGCCCACCGAAGCGACGGTGATCAGTCCAACGGCCGCGAGGTGCATCAGCTTCTTCATGGTCGGCTCCAAGTCAAGGTCGATCGCCCCAAGGGAGGGGCCTGATAATCGTCACGTACACGTACAGTCTGTTCCGGGGGACAACAGTTCAACTCAAACTCGAGATCACCGATAAATCGGCCCGGGGGTAAAGGACGACGAGCGGCCATCCGCGCTTACAACCCCCATCGTAAACCCCCGCCCGGCTGGCCCCAATGGCTTTCCCAACCCGCGCCCAGGCCGCTATGCTGTCGCCGTGTTCATCCTCAAGTCCAACAACCTGGCCAAGACCTACGGCGGGCGGCGCGTGGTCGATCGGGTCTCCTTCGCGGTCGAGGAGGGCGAGATCGTCGGGCTGCTGGGCCGAAACGGCGCGGGCAAGACCACCAGCTTCCGCATGACCATGGGGATGATCGCCCCCGACGAGGGCCAGGTCGTCTTCAACGGCCAGGACATCACCGCCCTGCCCATGTACCAGCGGGCCCAGCGCGGCATGGGCTACCTCGCCCAGGAACCCAGCATCTTCCAACGCCTGACCGTCCAGCAGAACCTGTTGGCGATCCTTGAGACCCGCCGACTGACTCGCCGGGCGCGCAAGGAGCGGGCTCAACAACTGATGGACCAGTTTGACCTGACCAAGATCCGCAAGACCCAGGCCCGGCTCTGCTCCGGCGGGGAGAAGCGCAAGCTCGAGATCGCCCGCGCTTTGGTCAGCGAGCCATCACTGATCCTGCTCGACGAGCCCTTCGCCGGGGTCGACCCGGTCGCGGTCGAGGGGTTGCAGGACGAGATCCGTCGGCTGCGGGACGAGTTTGAGATCTCGATGCTGGTGACCGACCACAACGTGCACCACATCCTCGCGGTGTGTGACCGGGTCTACGTCATGGCCGAGGGCCGGGTCTTCGCCGAGGGCACGCCCAAGCAGATCATCAACGATGAGCACGTCAAACGGGAGTACCTCGGGTCGATGTTCCGCGGGGATGAGTTTGGTTGATGAATGGATCGCTGTTTAGCGGGTGACGCGGAGCGTCCCGTTCGACACGTCTATGGTGCTTCGCACGGGATGCTTCGCATCACCCGCTACACGAGACGATGACACACGACTACACCGACAACGCGCGTGGCATCCGCCTGCAAAAAGCCATGGCCGAGTCGGGCCTCGCGTCGCGGCGGGCCTGCGAAGAGATGATCGAGCAGGGCCGGGTCACCGTGAACGGACAGCGCGTCGCTGAACTGCCCGCGTGGGTTGATCCCGCCGAGGACCGGATCGAGGTTGACGGCCAGGCCCTGGCCCGACCCCGGAAACTCAAGTCAAAAAACATCACCCCCACGTCTGGGGGTAAGAGCCGAAACGCCTCGACCCACGTCGGCAAGACCTACCTCATGGTCAACAAGCCCCGCGGGATCATCAGCACCAACGACGACCCGGAAAACCGCAAGCGTGTTATCGACCTGATCGACGACAAGCTCCTCGCCAGCCAACGGCTGTACCCCGTCGGCCGGCTCGATGCCGACTCGACCGGGCTGATCCTGCTGACCAACGACGGCGAGCTGACCCACCGATTGACCCACCCCCGCTACGAAGTGCCCAAGGAGTACCGTGTCACGGTCGTGGGCCGGGTCGGCGAGGAAGACCTGGCCAAGCTGAAAAAGGGTCTCTACATCGCCGATGCCGAGTCGATCGCGAAGTCCAAGTCAGATCATCCCGAGGCAGCCGCCGCTTCAGCGGCGGCTGGACGCCCGCCTAAACCCGGGGCAAAGAAGGCCCAGGTCGAATCGGTCCGCATCCTCAACGCGCAGACCGACCGCAGCCGGGGCGACCGCACGATGCTTGCGATCACGCTCAAGGAGGGCCAGAACCGCGAGATCCGTCGGCTGCTGGCCCGGCTGGGCTTCAAGGTCCGCAAGCTCAAGCGCGTGTCGGTCGGGCCGCTGCGACTCAGGACCCTACGCTCGGGCAACTGGCGGCCGCTGACCACGCCGGAGGTCCGCAAGCTGCGCAAGGCGGCGGGGCTGTAAGAAAGAGGCCCACATTCGACGAACGTGGGCCTCAGGTCAGTCGATGCTTGGATGCTTAAGGTCAGACCTCGTCCTTGACCTCAAAGCCCTCGCGGTATTCTCGGGTGACCAGTTGGTTGGCGGGGCCGGAGCCTTCGCCGACAAACTGCATTTGGCTGGAGTCGAACGTGAGCTTGGGTCCGTAGGTCCAGCTGACACTCTCTTCCACCCCGCCGCCCTTTCGGATGTCGGCGTAGCGATTGATCGATTCCTGGAGGTCCTCGTCGTGGCCGAAGCGTTCGAGCACCTCGGCGTGGGCGACCTGTGAGCCGGTGCGGTAGGCGATGTTCGAGATGTGGGCGAGCCCGGAGGAGTAGGCAGCCGACTCGACCTCGCTGGTCAGGACATTGCGGTCGCCGGCGCGGAGGGCCTGGATGAACTTGCCGTAGTGCGCGTTTTGGTTGCCGCCCCAGCGGGCGAGCTCGCTGCCATCGGGAGCAAAGACCTTGCCCCCGCCTCGGCCGCCGCGGAACTCACCGTTCTCGCAGGTGACGATGACACCGACGCCCACGCCCCTGTAATTGGGCCGCTTGAGGTTGATCGTCTCGCAGGTGATCGGCACGTCGCCGTACATCATGCGGACCAGCAGCATGTTGGGCGTGTTGCCCGCGTCGTCCCAGGCAAAGCGCCCGCCCATGCACTCGACGGTGTCGGGCAGGGACATCGGGTCGCCCAGCGCCCAGCGGGCCAGGTCGGTCTCGTGCGGGCCCTGGTTGCCCAGGTCGCCGTCGCCGGTGTTGTAGTCCCAGTGCCAATCGTAATGGAAGCGCGGCCTCATGATCGGCAGGTCCGCGCCCGGGCCCAGCCAGACGTCGTAGTTCACCGACTCGGGCGGCGAAAGCGGCCTGTCCCGCTTGCCGATCGAGTTGCGGTTTCGGTAGGTCAGCACCCGGATCGCCTTGACCTCGCCCCACCGGCCCTGGTGCAGCGACTCGAAGAAAGGCGTCAGCCCGCCACAGCTGCGGTTCTGGAAGCCCGAGGAGACGATGCGGTCGTACTTCCGCGCCGCCTCGGTCATCTTGACCCCCTCGTAAACCGTATGCGACACCGGCTTCTCGATGAACACGTGCTTGCCGGCCTGGCAGGCCCAGATCGTCAGCAACGCGTGCCAGTGGTTCGTCGAGGCGGAGATGATCGCATCGACATCGTCACGCTCCAAGACCTCGCGGGGGTCCTGGGTCGCAAAGGCGTCGGGGTACTTCCGGGCCATCTTGCGGACGTGATTCGCGTCGGGGTCGCAGATCGCCGCCACCTTGACCCCGGAGATCCGGTCAAATTTGCCGGAGAGGCTGTTGCCCCGGCCGCCGCAGCCGATGTGGGCGATACGGACCTGCTCGTTCGCCCCCAGCACTTTGGACGCGGGCATCAGGGCGAAGGCCCCGGCACCGATCGCGGTGGTCTTGACAAACTGTCGACGGGTGAGATAGGTAGGGTTCATGTCGTGCTTCCTTCCTTTCACGAAGGCGTTAAGAATCACAGGGAGGCTGGTAAGAACCTACTGCTCATCAGTTGTTTCTTCTGCTGCCTTGGCCGTCTCCCGGACCCAGGCGGCGTACTTGCCGGCGATGTCCGCTTCTTCGGCGGTCCCGGCAAAGAAGACGAAACGATAGCTCAGCTCCAGGGCCTGCCCGGCTTCGAGCGTGTACTCGCCGTCGCCCCTGGGCCGACGCCGTTCAAAGTCGCTGACGCCGAACGGGTTGGACGCGACCAGGCCGTAGTCCCGCGCGTGCCACCAACTCGGGTGGCGGAGGTTGGCTGGGTGGTCAAAGACCGCGATGCCACAGGTCGCGCCATCGATCTCGCCCCAGTACGCAACCCAGGCGGCGCGTTTGCCCCAGCAATCGTCGTTGGTCTGCCCGTTGCTGTTGATACATTGACCGGTGGCGACATCGCCTTTCAACCGCAGGGCCGGGTGCACGCGGATCGCCATCGTGCCCTCCTTGGTATCGCCGAAGACGACCCGTTCGACACCGTCGGCCGGGGTGATCCGGGTCTTGTAGTCGATGACGCGCGATCCGTCAGCCAGCACCGAGAAGCCGTACGCCGTATCGGCATCCGCGATCGGCGTGCGCTGGGGATCGAGCCAGAGGGCGCTGGCGCCGATGCTGGCGCTGGGCGCGGCCTGCCGGGACCCGACATCCGTGACGGTCTGGATGGTGCCGGAGTTGTTTCTTCCGATGTGCCAGAAGTCGGTGCCGTTGAGGCTGCCGTGCGCAAACCAGAGCGAGGTATGATGCAGGTGGTCGCTTTTTTCGCCCTCAACGCCCTGTCGCATCGGGAAGTGCCGGGTCATGTTCGCGCCGGTCGGGCCGATGATCGGGTAGAGGTAGGGCTTGGGTGTATCGGCGGTGTTGTAACCAACAAACAGTGCACCATTAATCAGCACCTCCTCGCGGTTTTCCTCATGGTTCTGCTGGATCGTGAACTGGGGCGTGTGGTTCTCATCAGCCTGGGCCGATGCCGCGGGACCGGCCATCAGCAGGCAAGCAAGCGAATTCGCAAATCGATTCATAGTCGGGCTCCTTCTTGATTCGGATCGGGCTGCAGAAAGCTCTCGCGGAGAATAGTCATACTCTCCCGCGCAATGGTCGGGGCGTCCGGCCAATAGTCAAAGACCTCGACACTCACCCAGCCGTCGTAGCCCGTCGCTTCCAGCGCGGCGGCGGCCTCGCTGAAATCGACCTCGCCCTGCCCCGGGCCCCGCAGGTTTGGGTCGTTGGCGTGGAAGTGTGCGGTGTAGTCCCGGCTGTCGGCGATGATGTCGACGATCGGCTTGTCCTCGCTGGCCATCGCCTTCACATCCAGGTGCAGCCGACAGGCGGGGTGATCGACCCGGTCAATCAGCTCGATCGTCTCGGCCGCGGTTGTCAGGAAGTTGGTCTCGCTCGGGCCCAGCGGCTCGAGGGCGAGGGTGACCCCCAACGGCCCGGCCACTTCGCAAACGCCCCGGAACACCTCCGCGGCGCGCTCGATCGCATCTGCATAAGCTTCGCCCTTGGCGATGCTGCGCTGCTTGGGGCTTCCCCAGACCATGACGCTGCCGCCCATGGCGGCGCAAAGCCGGGCCAGGTGCCGTGCGAACTCGCCGGTTGCTTGGCGGACCGTATCGTCGGGCGTGGTCAGGTGCAGGCCCTCGGGCTTGACCAGCAGCCAGTGCAGGCCGACCACTTCCAAACCGTGGCCACGCACCTGATCTCCGATGCGCTGCGCATCATCGATCGTGATTCGGCGTGGGTCGGGGTTGAGCGTAAACGGCGCGATCTCAACCCCGTCATAGCCTGCCTGCCGGATATCGGCCAAGGCCTGGTCCAAAGGCCAGTCACCGTAGGTCTCGTTACAGATCGCAAGCCGCATCGCTTTGATGGCCCTCCGGGCAGGATCAACCAATCGACGCTGCCGTGGGAAACATCTTACGAAAGGGCGGGCTGAACCGGGGAATCTATCCGCGCATGACGTGATAGCTGATCCTGGGC
Organism: Planctomycetota bacterium; assembly: GCA_038749735.1. Taxonomy (GTDB): domain Bacteria; phylum Planctomycetota; class Phycisphaerae; order Phycisphaerales; family Phycisphaeraceae; genus JAHQVV01. The sequence goes on along the minus strand of JBCDHS010000036.1, from coordinate 21,842 downwards.
TGTGGGATGGATTGGGCCGAAGCGGGCAGAACCCGCTTGAAATAGACCAATCGGCGTCATTTCTGGTCCTGCCTTGCTCCCCCTGCTCCCAGGGAGGGGGCAGGGGGGAGGGTCAAGGCGTCGCATTGACCACGGTCCACGATCCGCCCATCGGGAGGTGGCGCAAGCCGGCCTTTGCCAGAATTGACGCAAGCCGATCTAGGCTCTATCGGAAACCCCATCTTATTACCCCCTCCCCGCCGTTGCGGTCTTGAGGTAGCGTTGGATGAAGGCCATGTGGATCATGCCCAGGAAGTGCTTGGCCGTCTTCTCGTACCGGCTGAAGATCCGCCGACACTCCTTGAGCCAGCCGATCAGACGCTCGACGATGTTGCGGTCGCGGTACGCGGCTTTGTCGAACGCGACCGGCCTCGCTTGGCGGTCTTCGTTCTCCTTGCTTGGGATCACCGGCGTGATACCCAACCCCAACAGGTACGCGTCGATCCAGTCCGCGCGGTAGCCCTTGTCCCCGGCCAGCGACAACGGCCATGCTGCCGCCTCGCCGTAGGCATCGACCAGTTGCTCGTCCATGCCGATCATCACCGCGTCGAACGCCCCGGCCTCGTGGGCCTGGCCGGCGGTCAGGTGGGCGTAGAGCGGGTTGCCGTTTTTGTCGCATACAAAGTGGATTTTGCAGCTCAGCCCGCCGCGGCTACGACCAAGGGCGTGGTCTTCCGGCTCGTCTTCGTCCCCTTTTTGCCGCCGCCCGACGCGCACTTGTGCGCCCGCACGACCGTGCCGTCGACACACCAGAGCTCGTCGTCGATCACCGCCGCGCCTTGCAGCCGTTGAAGGATGGTCAGCAGCAGGCCGTCGTTACTCCACGTATCGAACAGGTCCCACGCGGTTGCCCAAGGCCCAAAGCACGCGGGCAGGTCATGCCAGGGCGCGCCGGTCCGAAGCACCCAGAGGATTGCGTCCATGATCCGTCGGCGGTCGCGCGGCTTGCGGTCCACCGGCTTTGGTGGCGGGAACAGGTCCGCGATCAACTCCCATTGCTCGTCCGTGAGCGCGTGTCGAGTCATGATGAAGTCCTTTCAGAGGAAAGTGATATCCTTCATCACCGGACAACAAAGCGGTTTTCCGACAGAACCTAATACATCACGCAAATTCACTTTGAGAATATAATTCCCAAGCAATTGATTGTTAGTGCGGTACTTCCTTCACCGCGTTGCGGTTCCAAGCCGGGACACGCACGACAATGGGTTCGTCGGCGGTCTGGATCTTGGCCTGGCAGGAGAGACGGGAGGCGAAGTCGTTGCCGGGGGCTTCTTCGACGCGGTCGAGCTCTTCGTCTTCCGGTTCGTTGAAGGCGTCTTCGCCGTTGTCGACGTGGACGTGGCAGGTGGAGCAGGCGCAGACGCCGCCGCAGGCGTGCTCGATGGCGATATCGTTTTCGAGCGCGAGTTCGAGCAGGGACTGTCCGAGCGCGCCCTTGACCTCGATCTTGGATTCGGTCTGGTTGAGGGATTCGGGGTCTTCGAGTTCGAAGGTGACCGGGATGGTTTTCGGGCCGAGCGGCTCGCCCGAGGCTTTCATGTGCATGGCTGAGGGACCTTGTTTGGCGTTTGGGTGGGATTGTAGACGCTGGTGGCGGGGTTATCCCGTTGGGGGTGGCTTGCCGTGGGTGATGCCTCGGGGATCGACTCGGGTATGCGGAGTAGAGGGGTCTGCGGGTAGAATGTGGCCATGAGCCGGTGCCTGCGTCTGTGGTTGTGTGGTGTGTTGGTGTTGTCCGGGCTGATGTCGGGGGGGTGCCGATCGCGGACCGGGCCGATGGTCGATGCGTTGCTGGTTGGGCAGGAGCAGCGTTCGTTCGTGGTGCCTTTCTCGCAGAACGGTTTTGAGCTGGACGATGCGGGGGCGTATGCGGAGCAGGATAAGTTTGTCGGGGCGCTGTTGCGTGGCCGGGAGTCATCGGTCGTGGGATATAAGATCGCGTATGCGAGTGACACGAGCCGGGTCCGCGCGGGCGTGAGCGGGCCGGTGTACGGTCAGTTGTTGGACACGATGCGGGTCCCCGAGGGCGGGAGCGTGGTGCTGGCGGGGTATCGCCGATTTGCGGCGGAGGCGGAGGTGGCGTTGGTGATCGATCGGACGATCGATGAGCCGGTGCAGACGGTGGAGGACATCCGTGGTTATGTGGGTTCGGTGCATATTGCGTTGGACCTGCCGGACGTGCCGTTTGATTACGAGGCCTCGTTTACGGGCTGGGACATGGTGGTGGCGAATACGGGGGCGTACCGCTTTGCGTTGGGCCCGTCGCGTGACCCTTTGCGGGTTGATTTCGGGCAGGTACAGGTGGTTCTTTCTCAGGACGGGCGGGCCTACAGCCGGGGGGCGGCGGGCGAGGTGTTGGGCGGGCCTTACCACGCGTTGCTTTGGTTGCAGCAGCAATTGGCGACACGGGGCAGGACGCTGGAGGCGGGGCAGGTGGTGTTGACCGGTGCGCCGGGCCGGCCTTTGGTCCAGTCCGAGGGCGGGGCCGACCTCGCGGGGACGTACTCGGCGAGCGCCGGCCCGCTGGGGACGGTGCGCGTGGTGGTGCGCTGACGGGCTACACTACAGCTATGACCGCGACCCAAACCAAGACCCTCCGTATCGGGCACAGCCCGGACCCCGATGATGCCTTCATGTGGTACCCCCTGGCGAACTTCGTCGGGCCGGACGGCCAGCGGTACACGCCGAAGATCGACACGCGGGGCTACGAGTTTGTCCACGTGCTGGAAGACATTCAGTCGCTGAACGTGCGCAGCGAGCGGGCGGAGCTAGAGATCACCGCGATCTCGATCCACCAGTACCCGTACGTGGCAAGCGACTACGCGCTGACGAGCTGTGGCTCGTCGATGGGTGATGGGTACGGCCCGATGATCGTGCACAAGCGGGGCGACATGGAGCCGGGCGATCTCAAGGGTGCTCGGCTGGCGATCCCCGGCGAGCGGACGACGGCCTGGCTGTCGACCCAGCTCTGGTTGGCCGAGCACGGGCTGAGCAAGGACGACGTGTTTTTTGAGAACGTGATGTTCGACCAGATTATCGCGAAGGTGGCGGACGGCACATTCGACGCCGGGCTGATCATCCACGAGGGGCAGATCACCTACCAGAACGATGGGCTTGAGGTGCTGGTGGACCTGGGCAAGTGGTGGACCGAGTCGCGAGGCCTGCCGCTGCCACTGGGCGGTAACTGCATCCGTCGGGATCTGGGCGAGGCGATAGGTGGTGTGTGTCGGGTGTTGCTGGACTCGATCGAGTATGCGCTGGGTCACCGTGAAGAGGCGGTGAGGTTTGCGCTCAACTGGGCGCGGGACATGGGCAGCGACCTGGCGGATGAGTTTGTCGGGATGTACGTCAACCAGTGGACGCTGGATTACGGCGAGCGCGGGCGTGCGGCGGTCAATCAGCTTTTGAAAGAGGGGGTTGCGGCGGGGATTGTTCCGTCGCTGCCGGGTGGGGGTGTGGTGGATTTTGTCGAGCCGGGCTGAAGCTTTGTTTCGTTCAATCAGTCTAAGCGAATCTGGGTTAACCGAGTTCGACCACTTGGGACCGGGGTTGTTGAAGCCGGCATGGGCGACTGCGGGCCGGGCAGCGAACTGTTATCTTCATCGCTGGTCTTTATACCCCGGAGCCTCGGTCGCGATGCGCTGCCCCTTCTGCAACGTGGACAACGATAAGGTGATCGACTCCCGCGCGACCGACGGGGGCCGGTCGATCCGTCGGCGTCGCCAGTGCCTGGCGTGCGAGAGGCGTTTCACCACGTACGAGAAGATCGAGGAGAAGGTCAGCCTGCTGGTTATCAAGAAGGACGGCTCGCGCGTGCCCTACAGCCGGGACAACATCAACGCTGGGGTCGAGAAGGCGGCGTACAAGCGGCCGGTGCCCGCGGCGGCGATCCAGGCACTAGCCGACGAACTGGAGGAAGAGCTGTTCCGCAGCGGCGAGAAGGAGGTCGCGTCGAAGCAGATCGGGCTCATGGTTCTGCAAAAGATCCGGGCCCTGGACCATGTCGCGTACATGCGTTTCGCCAGCGTCTACATGGATGTGGACAAGGTCGATGACCTACTCGAAGAGCTCCAACAGGTCAAGGAGCAGCAGGACGCGATGCCCGGTCGCGACCAGGGCAAGCTCTTTTAGGATGCCGCTTGCGGATTAGCGCTAAGCCGCAAGCGGCTAAAGCATGCGTGGGCTGTTTCCTCATACCCGATCGGCCCCGGCGGTTACCCTGTGCCCATGTCGATCGCCGTGGTCATCACCGAGCCCTGGGAGGCACCGGCCCTGATCGGCTGGGCCTGGCAGTGCGCGCGGGCGCGGCAGGCCGATGTGGCCGTGCTGCTTCCGGTGGGCAAGGAGGCCCATGAAGATGGTGAACTGGCCCAAGCCGCCCGCGCCGCGGTCAGCGACCGGGTCGATCTGCACGCCAAGCTCGCTTCAGCGACCCAGGAGCACGCCGCGGAATCCGCCACCGGCCCGGAGCGCTGCCCACAATTCGAGGTCGTCCTGCTCAAGGGAGGCGAGCCGGCCGAACAGGTCTTGTCCGACCTCACCCAGCGTGGCACGAAGCTGCTGGTGCTCGCTAAGCACGAAATAGTCAGGGGCGGGAAGGACTCGCTGGCCCAGCGCCTGTTCCGCGATGCGCCGTGCATGGTCCTGCTGCTGAGGCCGGGCGCGGGCGACACCGGCGGGCGGTGCATGCGGATGCTGGTGCCGACCTCCGGCGGGCCCCACGCCACCGAGGCGCTGCGGCTGGCCGACACCTTGGCCGGCCTGCCCGACGCGAGCTGCGGGATCGATCAGAGCCAGCCGGCGGGCGTCGACGCCCTCTACGTCGAGCCCAACGTCGGCCCGGACGCCGAGCTGGTCGGCCGAAAGATCCTGGACCGCGCGGTTCGCCGTGCGGTAGGCGACCCGCGCGAGCACCCGCACCTCCGGCCGGTGGTGGAGATCGCCGACGACTTCCGCCGGGGCATCGCCGCGGTGACCGAGCGTGGCCAGTACGACCTGGTCCTCATCGGCGCGACCAACCAGTGGCACGCACGCAAGGCCCTCTTCGGCTCGGTGCCCGACAAGCTGCTGAACCAGAAGGACAGCACGCTGACCCTCGGCGTCATGCGCCAGGCCGTGCCCCTGATGACGAAGACGGCCGAGCGCGTCCGCAACCTGTTCAAACGCGGCATCCCCCAGCTCGAACGCGACGACCGCGTCGCCCTGGTCGAGCGCATCCAGGGCGCCAGCGAGTGGAACGTCGACTTTGTCGCGCTGATCTGCCTCTCCACCATCATCGCCACGCTCGGGCTGATGCAGGACTCGGCCGCCGTCGTCATCGGCGCCATGCTCGTCGCCCCGCTGATGACCCCGCTGGTCGGCTGCGGCCTCGCGGTCGTGCAGGGCAACGGCCAACTGATCCGCAGCGCGAGCAAGTCCGTCGTGCTCGGGTTCTTCCTGGCCATCGCGATTGCGGCGCTGATGGGCCTGGTCCTCCCGCACTCGGGGCTGACGCCGCAGATGCTGTCGCGCGGTCAGCCCAACGCCCTGGACCTGGGCGTGGCGCTCATCTCCGGGCTCGCCGCGGCCTACGCCACCGCAAGGCCCAACCTCCTGGGCGCCCTGCCGGGTGTCGCCATCGCCGCCGCGCTCGTCCCGCCGATCGCCACCTCCGGCGTCGCGCTGGCCGACGGCCAGCCGGTCGTCGCCGCGGGCGCGGCCATGCTATTTTTGACCAACATCGTCGCCATTATCTTGGGCGCGGCCATGGCCTTGTTCGCCGTCGGGATGCAGGCCCAGCACCTTCAGGCCCGCAGCAAACGGTGGACCCGACACGCCACCATGGGCCTGACCGTCGGCGCGGTGGTCCTCTCCGTCCCGCTGATCTACTGGCTCTACGACTCGCTGCCAAGCAAGGCGCTCTCGGACGACCTGCAGGCGCTCGTCGAGCACCACGTCGATCAGGCCGCGCACTGGGAACTGGTCGAGGTCATGCCCCCCGACCGCGACGGACAAGTCATGGTGCTCGAGGTGGTCGTCAGCGGAAATCGCCCCGCTGATGCCGCGCTGGCCAACGACATCGCCGCGGCATTACAGCAAGCGGCCGATAAGCCCGTCGCCCTGCGGGTGACAACGCAGCTCACGGTCAATAGCGCAACACCGTAAGCCCCATTTCCCCCGTGTTACGCCAGCGCATCAAGCACCTTATCGCCGATCTCGCTGGTCGAGAACCCGCTCCGGTCCAGCCGCTTGCCGGTGAACCTCGGGGTGACCGCCTGCACCGCCGAGGCGACCTGGTCCCCGGCCTGGGTCAGCACATCCCGCCCCGTGACCCGCCCGGTCTCCCGCAGCAGCATCGCCAGCGAGTCGATACACGCCAGCGGGTTGGCCTTGTTCTGCCCGGCGATATCGGGCGAGCTGCCGTGCACCGGCTCGAACATCGACACGCTGTTGGCGGCCGGGTCCGGGTTGAGGTTGCCCGACGCGGCGACGCCCATGCCCCCCGCGACCGCGGCGCCCAGGTCCGTGATGATGTCGCCGAACATGTTGGGCACCACGATCACGTCGTAGACCTCCGGTTTGGTCGCCATGTACATGCAGCACGCATCGACGTGGTGGTACCCGGTCTCGACCTCGGGGTAGTCCCCGGCAATCTCGGTGAACGTGTCGAACCATGTCCCGCCACAGTGGGTCAGCACGTTGGTCTTATGGACCAGCGTGAGGTGCCCCCGATACCCCTGCCGCTTGCGGCTTAGCGCCAGGTCAAACGCATACCGCACGCAGCGCTCAACGCCGAACCGCGTCGCGATCATCTCCTGCGTGCTGATCTCCTGGGCCGTGCCAACCCGCGCCCGACCGCCGTTGCCGCAGTACAGGTCCTCGGTGTTCTCACGGACGCAGACAAAGTCGATATCCTCCGGCGTCTTCCCGGCCAGGGGCGTGTCGATCCCGGGGTACAGCTTGACCGGGCGCAGGTTGATGTACTGGTCCAGGTCGAAACGCAGCTTGAGCAGCAGCCCTTTTTCCAGGACGCCGGGCTTGACGTCCGGGTGACCGACCGCCCCCAGCAGGATCGCGTCGTACCCCCGGAGTTCGGCAACCTCTTCGTCGGTAATGACCGAGCCGGTGGCCAAGTAGTGTTTCGCACCGTAGTCGTAGGCCCGTCGGCTCACGTCGATGGACAAGGCAGGGGCGACCGTGTCGAGCACGCGGAGGGCCTGATCGACCACCTCCGGCCCGGTGCCGTCGCCGGCGATGACTGCGAGATTCAGCGGGGTACCCAAGTCGGCCTCCTATCCATCGTGCTGCGCCAAGCGACGTGTTGTAGAGGGATCACGCAGAATTGACAAGCCAGCCGTATGTGGCGCTACACCAATCGGGGAGATCGAGACAATTTACGACCAACGCATGTCTGACCTGGCCCAACGAAGCAGGTACTCGGCAACGCCCGATCCGGTACCATGCCCATTGAAACATACTTTCCGGAACCATTGCATGTCCGCCAACGGCCTGGTCATCGATCTCAAAGGCGTCGAAAAACGCTACGGACGCAAGGTCCACGCGCTCAAGGGCATCGACCTCCAGGTCCACGGCGGCGAGGTCTTCGGCCTGCTCGGGCCCAACGGGGCCGGCAAGTCCACCCTCGTCAAGTGCATGCTCACCGTCATCAAACCCACCCACGCCTCGGGAACCGTGCTGGGCAACAACCTCGGCGACAAGCCCACCCTCGCCCGGGTCGGCTACCTGCCCGAGCACGCCCGCTTCCCCAAGCACCTCACCGGCCGGCAGGTCGTCGAGTTCTACGGCGCGATGGCCAAGATGCCCGCCGAGCAGACCAAGCAACGCGCCGGCGAGCTGATCGACCTGGTCGGCGCCCACGACTACGCCGATCGCAAGGTCGGCGGGTACTCCAAGGGCATGCAGCAGCGCATCGGGCTGGCCCAGGCGATGGTCAACGACCCGGACCTGGTCGTCCTCGACGAGCCGACCGACGGCGTCGACCCCGTCGGCCGACGCGACATCCGCGAGGTGCTGCTTGAAATCAAGAAGCGGGGCAAGACCGTCTTCGTCAACAGCCACCTGCTCAGCGAGCTGGAGCTGATCTGCGACCGCGTGGCGATCCTGGTCGGCGGGCAGGTCGCCCGCCAGGGCGCGATCGACGACCTGACCATGGACCAGAAGCACTACCAGGTCCGCTTCGACTGGACCCCGGACAAGGCGAAGCCCAACGAGACGGCGAAGGCCCTTGGCGTCGAGTTCCGACAGACCGGCGACGCGGGCGGCGTCCCGATCCTGCGGGGTGATCAGGGCGAGGTCTGGTACGAGCTGCACGGCCCGGTGCTACGGATCGGCACGACCTCGGCCGCGACCATGCAGCCGGTGCTCGATGCTCTCCGCGGCGCGGGCCTGGTGATCCGGGCCATGGAGCCGAAGAAGCCGTCGCTGGAGGACCTGTTCATGCAGGTCGCCGAAGAGGCGGGCCTAGATGCGTCCGATCTTGTAGCCAGTGAGAAGAAAGGGGGCAGGCGATGAGGCAGACGATTGCACTCTTTATTGATGCTTATCACGAGCTGAACGCGAAGAAGCTTTTTTGGATCACGATGATCTTTTCGGCGGGCATAGCGGCCTGCTTCTTTTTCATCGGGATCAATGAGCGGGGTATGCAGTTCCTTTTCTGGGACGTGAATTTGCCTGGCTTTAACACGCGGGAGATGACGCCGGCGGCTTTCTATAAACTCATGTTTTCCTTTATGGGCATCCGCATTTATTTGGGGATTGCTGCGACGGCGATTGCCATTATCTCTACGGCGGGTGTCTTCCCAGACATGATCAAAGAGGGGGCGATTGACTTACTGCTATCAAAGCCTATCGGCCGGCTCCGACTGTTCTTGACGCGCTACGCGACCGGCTTGATGTTTGCATTCTTGCAGTGCCTGGCCTTTACGACGATCTGCTTCTTTGTGATCGGCTTCCGCGGCGGTGTCTGGGAGCCGGGCATATTTCTGGCAGTGCCGCTATTCGTTCTGTTTTTTAGCTACCTGTTTGCGTTGTCTGTTTTTGTAGGGGTCATCACGCGCTCGACCATTGTGGCATTGCTTGTCACGATCTTGCTGTTTGCCCTGCTGATTGGTTTAAATTTTGCTGACGGACTGGTTCGAGGGTTTCACTTTCAGGCTGAAGCGGTTGCCCGTTTGCAGGAGGACCGTGTCGCGATAGTCGATGCGATGGATGAATCACAGCGTGCCGAACTTGAGCAGATGATGCGCCAGCGTGCGGGTTTAGACGATACAGATGACGAACTGACGGCAGAAGAAGTCTCGTATCTTAGAGAACAGGTATCGATCGATGCATTACGCCGAGAAGCGGAGGATAGCCGAGCGAGCGCCGATTCAATCGGTCAGATTGCTGACCTGATGTATCTCATTAAGTGGCCTCTACCCAAAACCGGTGAAACCCTTTCGCTCATTGAGAGGACGATTATCCGAGCCGCTGATCTCCCCCCGCCAGACGTTGAGGCCGTCAATTCACCATTCTTCGAGCAGGATTCCGAAACGGTGCGTGAAACGGCAGAAGACCTGGAGCGGCCGATCTGGTGGATCGTCGGAACCTCACTGGCTTTTGAATTCATGTTGGTGGGATTTGCCGCGTGGTTGTTCTGCCGGCGGGATTATTGATTGCTTTACGCCCTTCTCCGCGTTGATCGATCCGATTCACGATTTCAACGTAACACTACGATGAAACCACTCTATCGCTGTGCCCTGACCGTTCTGCTTCTGTTGCCTGCCGTGGGATGCTCGGCCCAGCCGGTTGCGCCGGTAGTTGGGGACGTGGAGCTCGCGGAGGATTTTCTGGAGATCATCGAGACGCTCGCGGCCGAGGAGATGGAGGGCCGGGACGCGGGGACGGCCGGGGTGGAGTTAGCGCGGTACTACCTGATCGGCCGATTCCAGGCGGCGGGGCTTGAGCCGGGCTTTGTGATTGATGGTGAGCCGAGCTTTTCCCAGTCGTTTGAGATTACCACGGGCGCGGATGCCGAGGGCCAGCCGATCAAGGTGGTGACGCAGAACGTCGGCGGGCTGGTTCCGGGGGTTGGGCCTTTTGCGGATCAGATCATCGTGGTCGGTGGGCACTACGACCATGTCGGCTACGGCTACTACGGCAGCCGGTCGCGTGCATCGGGGACGATCCACCCCGGCGCGGACGACAACGCCTCGGGCACGGCGGGTGTCGTGCTGTTGGCCGAGCAGTGGGCGGCCTACGTGGAGGCGAACCCGGACACACCTCGGCGGACGGTCTTCTTCACGGGCTTTGCCGGGGAAGAGCGTGGGCTGCTGGGCTCGCGGTACATGGTGTCCAAGCCCGAGGAGTGGCCTTTCGAGCTCGACGCGCTGGCGGGCATGATCAACATGGACATGATCGGCCGGCTCAGCAATAACGAGCTGTACCTCTTCGGCGATAAGACCGGCGAGCAGTGGCGGGCCTGGACGGTGCAGGCGAACCAGGAGCTGGGGCTGGGGCTGGAGTTGCAGCTCGATGTGCCCGCGCCCGGCGGGAGCGACCACTCGATGTTCATCGCGGTGGGCTGCCCGTCGATCTTCTTCAACACCTGGCTGCACGACGATTATCACACGCCCAATGACACGGCAGAGAAGATCAATGCTTCGGGTGGTGCCGTGGTGGTGACGCTGGTCGGTGCGCTGCTTCAGAAGGCCGCGACGACCGACGAGCGGCTGGTGTACGTCGCGCCGCCCCCGCCGGCCCCGCGCCCGGTGCTGGGCGTGCAGATCGATCGTGGGGGTGAGGGGGTGCGGGTCACCGCGGTGGTCGAGGGCGGCCCGGCGGCCCAGGCGGGTCTGGCTGTGGGCGACCTGATCCTGTCGCTGGACGAGGCCGAGCTGTCCTCGCCGGGCGAGCTGCGCCGGGAGATCCGCCGTCATGAGCCGGGCGACGAGGTCACGCTGGTGATTATGCGTGGCGAGGCAAAGATGGAACTGAAGGTGACCCTGGGGAGGCGTTAGCGGGCTTGGAACATGCCGCATCGGGCCGGAGTGTGAGCCTATACTGCATTGCGGACATCCCGATGAGGCAATGTATGATTACTTCCATGAGCCAGAAGACCGGTGTCATCATCTGCGATCACGGCAGCCGACGCGCCCAATCGAACGACAGCCTGAAAGAAGTCGCCCGGCTGTTCGCCGACCGTTTCGCCAATGACTGCTCCATCGTCGAGCCGGCCCATATGGAACTCGCCATGCCCGATATTGCCGCGGCTTACGAGGCGTGCGTGCAGCGCGGGTCCCGGCACATCGTGGTGCTGCCTTTTTTCCTGGCGCGGGGCAAGCACTTTATGCGTGATATCCCGAGCCTGACCAGCCAGGCCGCGGCCGACTTCCCCGGCACGACCTATCAGATCGCAGAGCCCCTGGGCATCGATGAGCTGATCCTGGATCTGCTCAAGAAGCGTTTGGACACGAACGATCAGCCCGTGCTGGCCAGCGGTGAGCCGGACCCGAGATTGAAAGACACCCCGGCCACCGACAAGCGCATCCAGTGCAACACCTGCCCGTTTGAGTTGGACAAAGACACCGGTGCCGTCACCATCAAAGCGGGCAGCGGGGTTGTCGCCTGCGGGGTGCGGCACTAGCGATCCGGATCATCTGCTTCGTCTTCGTCTTCGCCTTCCTCCTCGTCCTCATCCCCTTCGGGATCGCGGTAAGGCTTATCCCGAAAAAGGCCGTAGGGGTCGTCCTCGTCTTCTTCGAAGTCTTCGCTCGGGTCGGGTGAATTAAACGAGGGGCCCTCGAAGGGTTCGGGCTCGTCCTGTCGGTTACCTTGGTGCCCTTGGCGGGCCTGGCGCTCTTCGTCGGAGAGGGCATCCGGGTCGGTGTACCGCTGGGCCGACTCGCTCCACAGATCGTTGGTCGGGGTGCGGTTGGCACGCCGCTCGGCGATATCGCGCTCGATCGAGGCCCGCAGACGCCGATTCACGCGGCGGATCAGCATTATCCCGACGATCAGCACGATCCCCGCCAGCCCCGTCGAGATGATCAGCACCATCCCGGCGTACCACTTCGCGCCGGTGTCTCCGGGGACCGAGGTCTCAATAAGCAATAGGTCGATCACGCACCTATTCTAGACCCATCTCGGCCCGGCCCCACCATTGGGCAGACGCGCGTCCTTTTTGTCGGCTGCGGGAGGTGGTTTGGCGGTATAACCATGGTGAACCCATTCCCACGATCCCTTGCCAAGGAGACGACATGAAGATTCAGCAACCCGTGTTCTGGCTCGGCCTCGCCGCATTGTGTGTTTTCGCCGCGGGCTGCATCCCCGTCAAGAACCTTGAAAAGGCCTGGGCCGACGCCGAGGTCGACGAGCAGCTCACCGGCCAGTGGGTGGGTGAGAACGACGAGGACAGCAAGCTCGCCTTTATCATGACCGACCAGGGCTACCAGATCACCTCCGGCACGACGGGGCTGGACGGCGGGGTCAAGAGCTTTACCGTCGGTGGCCATCAGTTCATCATCGTTGCTTCACTTCAGGCCGCGGTCCTCGGGTTTGACCAGGTCGATGAAGATTCCAAGTCGGGTAACCTGCTCCGCTACACGGTCCAAGACGGCAAGCTGAGTGTCTGGCAGTACGATCAGGACACCCTGGAGCAGGCGATCAAGGCCGGGGACGTGCCCGGCGAGGCGCTTGAAGACGAGGCCCCGACCCTGCTTGAGCTGGACGACCAGACCATGGCCTGGTTGGCTGAGGCCTCCGACGTAGACGAGGGCTGGAGCAAGACGGTCTACGTCCGCAAGGCGAACCAGAACTGATTGAGCTGGCCACCCATCACCGCGCTATGGGGCGGGCTGGTCCCGCCCTTTTTCATGCGCGCTTTGGTTGGCCATCGGTGCGTTCGATTACCGCAGATGTTCTTCACACCGATGCCTTGGCTGGCTGGCCGCGGTAGGTGCAGACGGTCTTGCCGGTCTCCCAGACGCTGATCTCGGCGAGGTTGGCCGCGTCGGGCATCTGGTCTACGAGCATCTGCCAGACGACCTGGGCGATGTGCTCGACCGAGGGGTTGAGGTCGGCGAACTCGGGCACGTCCAGGTTCAGGTGTTTGTGGTCCAGCCGTTGGATGCAGTGGCGGTCAACCGCGGTGTCGAGGGTTGCGCTGCCTAGGGTTCGGCCATCGGCATCGATGTCGGCGTCTACGACGACCTGGACGCGGTAGTTGTGGCCGTGGCCGGCGGGGTTGTTGCACTTGCCGAAGATGGCGCGGTTCTCTTCGTCGCTTTTTCCCGGCACGTGCAGGCGGTGGGCGGCGGAGAACTCGTACTGCTGCTTGAGTTGGACACGGTGCATGTTGGCGCTCCGGATGGCGAGGACGGTGAACGGGGACAGGGCCAGCTCGATCACGGCCACGCTATTGCGCAGGTCCGGTTGCAGCGCGACGAGCAGGTCGTGCATCAGCGTACCCATCGGCGTCTCGCGCGCCGCCCGGGGTTCGGCGAGGCGGGCGTTGAGCCGGGGCAGGGCGTGGTCGCGTACGGCGGTATCGATCTGCTTGATGTTGATGAAGTAACCGGTCTGCGGGTCGGCGGTGCCCCGGCAAACCACCGACAGCTCGAAATACCGCCCCAGCCCGCGTGCGGCAGGCCAGCCCGCAAAGGTGTTGTGCCTCGGAGACTCAAGGTCGGCCGGGTCGCCGGTCAGGTTGAATCGCACCGTTCGGGTCAGTTCGAGCATCCGGTGAGTATAGCGCGTCGTGGGTCTGCTACGCTTTAACCATGGTGGTACTCCCCAGAGCAAGGGCTCGGTCGGGCCGGGCGTGGGTCGTCGCGGTGGCGGTCGTCCTGTTGGTCGCGGTCGTTGGCGCGGCGGCGGTCTGGGTCTACGTCGATCGGCAGCACAATACGAACACCGGCCCCGACCCCGAGGCGGCCAGGCGCCAGGCCGATCTGCGCATCCAGTCCCTGCAGGAGCAGTTCAAGGCCTACAGCGAGGGCGACCTGGATTTCCGCAACCTGCTGCCCGAGGTCCGCCGGTTTGTCACCGACTACCCAGACCGGACGGACGGGCAGAGGCTGCTGGGCCAGTTGTATGCTCAGCTTGGACGATGGGACGACGCGTTGGCCCACTTCGATCGGGCGCTTGAGATCGATCCGGATGATGCGGCGTTGCACGAGCTTGCGGGGACCTGCGCCGGCAAGCTGGGGCGGTGGGACGAGGCCGAATCTCACCTGAAGAGCGCGATGGCGATGCGTACGAACCGCGACCTGCATTTGATGCTGGGCAATGTGTATTTCCAGACCGAACGGTATGACCTGGCCGAGCAGCAGTACGCCACCGCGATCACCACATCCGCGCAAAGCCCGCCGCACAAGGCGTACAGCGGGCTGGCGGACCTGCGGTCGCGAGAGGACAGGCACGATGAGGCGTTGAGGCTGGTGGACGACGCGATCGACTGGGGCGCTCACGATGCGGACGTCAAGGCTTGGACCTACCCGCTGCAGAAGGTACGCATCCTGATGGACGCGGGTCAGATGGACGCGGCCGGGGCGTATCTGATCGCGGTGATCGACGCGGAGCCGGAGGCGACCTACACCCTCGCCTACGTCAAGCTCCAGGCACGGTTATGGTCGCATCAGGGCCGAGCCGCGGTGATCCCCGGGGTGTACGAAGACCTGGTGTCCCGTCTGATCGCCGACCCGGACCGCGATACCGTTGTACTCGGTGAAGCCTTGGCCGACCTTGCCTACTGGCGGCTGGAGCTGGATCAGCCGGAGCGCGCGGCCCAGACGCTTCGCTCGCTGCGGTCGGTTCGGCCCGACCACCCGAGACTGGGTGAGCTCGAGTCACGCCTGGCCACCGATTCCTGAAGCACTCAGCAGGCTGCGACCGCGGTTCCGCCGACGGTGATCGGCACCTTGGCCCCGGGCACTTGCCGCTGGCCTTGGGCGGTCTGGATCACCTTGCCCCCCCGGCGGCTCGAGAGCACGACCGGTCGATCCAGCACCATCCGCCGGACCGCCGCGCGGACCTTGGGCTGATCAAAAGCCCCGTCGCGGACTTCGATGAGCATGGGCACCTTGCCAAGATCCGGATGCACCGTCACGCTGAACAACACACCGAGCTTGTCCGGCCTGTCCTGCTCGCCCAGGTGCCCCTGCAGCCAGAGGCACTGATAGTCCCGGCAAGACCCGGGGCGGTCGGTGTACACCGAGCAGCCCGCCGCACACTGGTGCGGGCACTGCGCGAAGGTCGGTTTGTTGAGCTCCTGGATGTGCAGGCCGTAGCAGCAGGCCGTGCATCCACCACAACGACGTGTCATGACCACTTACCCTTCCCGGAATGTTGCAGGCGGTTGAACCAGGGCATGATGCCAGCCTCTTGATCGGCGCTAACGCGGGGCTTCAGCATGCGGTTGAACGCGGTCGATATTGTCGGACGCAATAAGCGTCTTTGGACTAGGCTTTTTCTTAACCGGTGGACACCGGGAGCCGGTCAGGGGGAACTGATAAACTACGCAGCGTCAGCCGGAGGCCCGGCCGACCAAGGCAGACACGCTGCCTGGGATCTGTAAACCTGACACCGGGAAGGAAGTTGTTGAGATGAAGCGCACTCGCCACTGGATCATCGTTGTGACGGTACTGGCACTGGTCGGCTCGTGGGCGTTGTCGTTCGGCGTGGGCCGGCTCCAGGCCCAGGCCCAGGCCGAATTCGCCCCCTCACGTGTCGCGGTGGTCAACCTGAGCGAGGTGTTTAACGCTTCGCTCGAGTTTGAAGCCTTTAACCAGGAACTGGTGAAGGAGGAGAAGGACTTCCAGGCCGAGCGTACCGCGCGCGAACAGGCCATCGAGGTGATGCGGAACGACCTGAAGATCCTGCAGGCGGGCAGCCCCGAGGCGATCACCAAGGAAGAGGAGATCCTGCAGAAGCTGGCGGAGTTCCAGGCCTGGCAGCAGTTGCGGCAGGCGCTGGCGGTCCGGGAACAGCGGCTCAAGCTGATCGTGGTCTACCGCAAGATCTACGACACGACCCAGTCGATTGCCAAACAGCGTGGGATCGAGATCGTCGTCCTCGACACCCCCTTGCCAAACTTGGATCAGGTCGCGCCGGACCAGTTGCTCAACGTCATGGGCAGCCGCAACGTGATGTACAAATCCGACCGCGTGGACATCACGACCGACGTGACCACGCAGCTGAACACCGACTACAAGAACCGCTGACCCGCTCCCGAGAGCACGGCGATCAAGCCACCGGCTCTCAGGTAGCGACCGTTCCACCCCCCGAGACACCGACTTGTCCTACACCACCCAGCAGATCGCCGACCGGGTCGGCGGCACGCTCTTTGGCCCGGGCGACCTGGCGATCCGGTCGCTGGCGGAGATCGACCTCGCCGAGCCTGGCCAGCTCACGTTCATCGGTGACGAGAAGTACGCCGACCGGTGGGGGGCCTGCCGGGCCTCGGCGGTGCTCGTGAACCGGTCGATCCGGTTGGACCGGGGTGAAGGCCGAGCGATCATCGCCGTGGACAATGCCGACCTGGCCATGGCCGAGGTGCTTGCCGCGTTCGCCCCGCCAACGCCCCGGCCCGAGTTGGGCGTCCACCCGACGGCGGTGATCGATCCCACGGCCACGATCGGCCAGGGTGTACGCATCGGCCCCTACTGCGTGGTCCACCCCCACGCCAGCATCGGTGACCACACCATCCTCCACGCCGGGGTCAACGTCTTCGACCACGCCGTGGTCGGTGACGGCTGCGAGTTGTGGACCGGCACGGTGATCCGCGACCGCTGTGTCCTGGGTGACCGGTGCATCCTGCACCCCCATGTCGTCATCGGAGCCGACGGCTTCGGGTATCGGGCCGACTTGTCCGGCCCCTCGCCCCGGCTGGTCAAGGTCCCGCAGATCGGCATCGTCCGGGTCGGCAACGAGGTCGAGATCGGGGCCAACACGACGATCGACCGGGCCAAGTTTGATGCCACGGTCCTCGGCGACGGGTGCAAGATCGACAACCTCGTGCAGATCGGGCACAACTGCCGGCTGGGGCCGATGGTCGTCATCGCCGCGTCCTGCGCGGTCGGCGGGTCTTGCGTGCTGGGTATGGGGGTGCAGATGGGGGGGCGGGCCTGTATCGCAGACCACATCCGTGTCGGCGACCGGGCCCGGGTGGTCGGCGGCGCGGCGGTGATCAATGAGGTCCCCCCCGGCGAGACCTGGGGCGGGATGCCGGCCAAGCGGATGCAGGTCATGTGGCGCGAAGAAGTCGCCGTCCGAAAGCTGCCGGGCCTGCTCCGCCGATTGAAAAAGATGGACATAGAGATCTAGCCCGTGATGGTGACCGATCTCCGTTGAGATGCCCTAAGCTATGGGGCTGACTGCCTTGCTCCCGAACCGACCCGTATGGACCCCCAACAGACCATCGATAAGCCGGTATCGCTCTCCGGGCCTGGCCTGTTCAACGGGCAGGTCACGAAGGTCGTATTCAAGCCCGCGGGCTCGAATCACGGGGTTGTTTTCATTCGCACAGACCTGAAGAATCCCACGCCGGTCCCCGCGCTGGTCTCGCGGGTGGTCAAGCGGCCGCGCCGCTCGGCGATCAAGCAGGGCGAGGCGAGCGTGGACACGGTCGAGCACCTGCTCTCGGCCGTCGCGGCCCTGCGGATCGACAACCTGGTCGTCGAGATCGACGGGCCGGAGGTGCCGATCATGGACGGCTCGGCGAAGCCTTTCTATGAGGCCCTGCTCGAGGCCGGGCGCAAGGACAACGACGCACCCCTGCGCCGGCTGGTCATCACCGAGCCGGTGATCGTGCGTCAGGGTGACGCGGTCGTCGCGGCAACGCCCAGCGATGAGCCGGAGATGTCGCTGCTCTACGAACTGGACTACGGCGAGGGCCCGATCGGCCGGCAACTGGTCAGCTTCGACTTCAACAAGGACGATTACGCGATCCAGATCGCCCCCTCGCGGACCTTCTCCATGCAGGAGGAGGCCGAGCAGGCCCGTGCCGCGGGGCTGTTCAGCCATCTGACCGAGGACGACGCGCTGGTCATCGGCAAGGACGGCAAGCCGTTGGGCAACAACCGCTTCCGCTTCGACGACGAGCCGGTCCGCCACAAGATGCTCGACTTGATCGGGGACCTGTTCCTCCTGGGCGCACCGATCCAGGGACGTATCGTCGCCTACAAGTCCGGCCACGCGCTCAACCAGCTCATGGTCCGCCGGCTCATCAATCAGTACCGCAGGCAGGGCATGGTCGACCTGGGCCGGACCAGCGAGGTCCTCGACATCCGCCGGCTGTTCCGGATGATGCCCCACCGCTACCCGATGCTGCTGGTGGACCGGGTGGTCGAACTGGACGGGGACCGGCGGTGCGTGGGGATCAAGAACGTCACGATCAACGAGCCGTTCTTCCAGGGCCACTACCCCAACACGCCGATCATGCCCGGGGTGCTGGTGGTCGAGGCGATGGCCCAGCTCTCGGGCGTGCTGATCGCGCAGTCGCTGGAGCACGCGGGCAAGCTGCCGGTGCTGCTGAGCCTGGACCGGGTTAAGCTCCGCAAGCCGGTGACGCCGGGTGATCAACTGTTCCTCGAAGCCGAGGCGGTGCGGGTCCGTTCACGGATCGCGCACATGCGCTGCCGGGCCTACGTCGGCGAGGACCTCGCAGCCGAGGCGGAAGTCAAGTTCATGCTCGTGGATGACGACCAGGAATAGTTGATCGACCTCTGATCCGTACATCGCACTTCGCTTCTCGCTATTTGCAGATGCCCACCATCCACCCCACCGCGATCGTTGAGCACGGCGCCGAACTGGGCGAGGGCGTCATCATTGGGCCCTGCTGCCATGTCGCTGGCGGCGCGGTGATCGGCTCGGGAACCGAGCTCAAGGCCAACGCCTGCATCTATGGCCGAACCACGATCGGTCAGCAGTGCATCATCTGGCCCGGTGCAGTACTCGGCGGCGACCCGCAGGACCTCAAGTATGACGGCGAAGACTCGCGCCTGGTCATCGGCGACCGCAACGAGGTCCGCGAGCACGTCACCATCCACAAGGGCACCGACGCCGACACCGGCGTCACCACCCTGGGCGACGACAACCTCATCATGGCCTACGCCCATATCGCCCACGACTGCGAGGTTGGCAGCCACTGCATCCTGACCAACACCGTCCAGCTGGCCGGGCACGTCGTCGTCGAGGACCACGCCGCGATCGGCGGGGCCAGCGCGGTGCATCACTTTGTGACGATCGGGGCCTACGCCTTCGTCGCCGGCATGACCCGGGTCGTGCACGACCTGCCGCCCTACATGTTTGTCGAGGGCAACCCCGCCAAGGTCCGCGCGGTGAACTCGGTCGCCGTCCAGCGGCACGGGATGGGCACCGATGCACTGCATGCGCTCAAGCACGCCTGGCGGTTGCTGTACAAGAACATCGCCGAGGGCGAGGGCATCGGCCACACCGAGCAGGCCCTGGCCGAGCTGCGGTCGGCCTACCCCGATCAGCCCGAGGTTCAGCGGGTCATCCGCTCGGTCCAACGCTCCACCGCCGGGTCGTTCGGCCGATACCGCGAATCACTGCGGACGGACAAGAAGTACCATAACCCGGTGAAATGAGGTGGGGCCTGGAGATTGGATGTCCGATGTAAACTCTACCGATTCAGGCCGTGGTATGACGACCTGGGTTGGGGGAAAGACGCATAGGCCAACACGATGACCACTCAGCCGACCGACCCCTCTTTATCGACCGTCCTGATCACCGGCGTCGCCGGTCTCGTCGGCTCGCACCTGGCCGAGGTCCTGCTGGCCCAGGGGCGTCAGGTGATCGGCATCGACAACTTCAACGACTACTACAGCATCGAGCAGAAGCGCGCCAATGTCGCGGGCTTCGCCGAGCACGGCCGTTTTATACTCTGCGAGACGGACATCCGCGATGCCCAGGCCATCCGGGGCATCTTTGCCGAGCACAAGCCCAGCGCGGTCGCCCACCTCGCCGCGATGGCCAACGTCCGCTACTCCATCGGCCGAGCACCGCTGTACACCGACGTCAACATCGTCGGCAGCGTCAACCTCCTCGAAGCCGCCAAGGCCAACGACTGCGGCAACTTCGTCTTCGCCTCGACCTCCAGCGCCTACGGCCACACCCAGCAGCTGCCCTTCACCGAGACCGACCCGTCCAACGCCCCGCTCTCGGCCTACCCCGCTTCCAAAAAAGCCATCGAGCTGATGGGCTACACCTACCACAACCTGCACGGGCTCAATTTCACGGCCGTGCGGTTCTTCAGCGTCTACGGCCCGCGTGCCCGGCCGGACATGATGCCCTTCATGGTCACCGACCGCATCTACCGCGGCGAGACGATCACTCTATTCAACGCCGGACAGATGAAGCGGGACTGGACGTTTGTGGATGACATCGTGCAGGGCGTGGTGCTGGCGATCGACAAGCCGCTGGGCTACGAGGTCGTCAACCTTGGCCGGGGCGAGCCGGTGCTTATGGCCGACTTTGTCACCATCATCGAGCAGTTGATCGGCAAGAAGGCGGTCCTCGAAACGCCCGATGCACCACCGAGCGAGCCGGCGATCACCTTCGCCAATATTGACAAGGCCCGTGGACTGCTCGGCTACAACCCGCAGACGCCGGTGCGCGAAGGCCTGGCCAAGCTATGGGCGTGGTACCAGGCGGCGTACGCGGGCTGAGGCATGACCCGGTGGGCGGGCCCTGGCAACCGCTTCTGCTACCCTGCATCCATGGCGTTGAAGATTGCAATCCTGGGCGACATCGTTGGCACGGCCGGCCGGCAGGCGCTGGTGTCCGCGATGCCCGCGCTCCGTGAGGAATGGGGCGCACACTTGGTCGTTGCCAACGCCGAAAACGCAGCGAACGGCAGCGGGATCAGCCCGGAGATCTACCGCAAACTCAAGGACGCCGGGGTCGATGGCATCACCCTCGGCGACCACGCCTTCCGCAAGCAGCAGATCTATGCCACGCTGGGCAGTCAGCCGGACATCATCCGCCCGCTGAACCTGCCCGAAAAAGCCCGAGGCCGGGGCTGCATGACACTGGAGGCAAAAGACGATCAGGGCCAGGCGGTGTCGGTCCATGTGGTGACGCTCATCGGCCAATTGTTCATGACCAATATGCGCGGCTCCGATGCATTTTCTGCCGTTGATGAGCAACTGGCCAGGCTCAGGGCGAGGCGTGATGCAGACCCCGGGGTGGTCTTGGTGGAGATGCACGCCGAGGCGACTAGCGAGAAAGTCGCGATGGGCTGGCACCTCAACGGCCGGGCCGCGTGTGTCTTCGGCACGCACACCCATGTGCCTACCGCCGACGCCCGCCTGCTGCCCAAGCCCGGCGAAGACCCGACGCTGCCCGGCGAGCCCTGGCTGGGCGTCGGGCAGACGGCCTACATCACCGACCTTGGGATGACCGGCCCCTACGACTCGGTCCTGGGCCGGCAGGCCGACCGCGTGGTCAAGCACCTGACCACCGGCATGCCCGCGGCGTTCGATGTCGCCGAGGGCGGCAGCCGGGTCTGCGGCGTGCTCGTGACGATCAACCCAGCATCGGGGCTGAGCACCGCAGTCGAGCGTATTGATATCGCTATCGCCCTAAACCGATCTCAATAGTAAGAACGTATAAGAGAAGTTATCTTACCCCGGCAGTAGCTTGTGAACCATAAGATTTATCATGCCCAGACCCGCTGGCGCTTTTTCTGGCAGCCTGTCATCATGCAGCTTTCCCCGGCCCGGAGGCCACGGGTGGCAACCGATGTCCAGACTCGCAGGGAGATCCTCAACGCCCTCGAACGCGGCGAGCCGGCGGCTAGCATC
>JBCDHS010000035.1:0-34868 GCA_038749735.1 Planctomycetota bacterium | reverse complement strand
CGACCTGCACCTGAAAGAGACCGAGTTCCGCTTCAACCATCGGCGTGATCATCTCTACCTGGCGGTCCTCAAGCTGCTGCGTGAGAACCCGATTTAGGCCGCTTAACGGCCTGAGAGCCTACACCTTACGGACATAGTGTTTGGGATTGCTATAATCGTGACCGCTTGAGAAGTACTCGGGTGGGGTGCCAGAGCGGACGAATGGAACGGTTTTGAAAACCGTCGTGCCCGTCAGGGTACCGTGGGTTCGAATCCCACCCCCACCGCTTTCCTAATGCTGATTTGATTCCACAACGCATGTAAGACCTTTGGGTCAAGAATAGTCGTATGATGTTGTGAGCATGGTACGAACGTGCCATGCCCCTTCCCTCTCGAGGAATTCAAATATCGTAAAGGACGAATGATGGCCGAATCCCAAACCCGCAGACAGTTTCTCAAGACATCTGGTGCCGCCGTGGGTGGTGCCGTTGCGATTTCGTCGTTCAGCACAAGTTCGGCCTATGCACAGGGCAGCGACACGATCCGGGTCGCATTGGTTGGCTGTGGAGGCCGGGGCACGGGCGCGGTGTCGCAGATCTTCCGCACGCAGGGCAACACGCAGTTGGTTGCGGTAGCCGACGCGCTGGAGAACAAGGCCAATGGCGCGGTGAACACCCTGCGCAATGCTGCGGCCAACAAGGTCGCGGTGACGCCGGAGACCACCTTTGTCGGCATGGACGCCTATAAGAAGGCCATTGACACGGACTGCGACCTGGTCGTGATCGCCACGCCGCCCGGGTTTAAGCCTCCGCAGTTTGAGTATGCGGTCGAGAAGGGCAAGCACATCTTCATGGAAAAGCCGGTCGCCTCGGACGCGCCGGGCGTGCGTCGTTGCCTTGCTGCGGTCGTAGAGTCTAAGAAGAAGAACCTGTTCGTAGCGATCGGCCTGCAGCGTCGCCACGAAGAGATGTACATCAAGACTGTGGATATGCTCCAGAACGGCGCGATCGGCGATATCGACGTGCTTCGGGTGTACTGGAACGGGGGCGGCATCTGGTACCGCAAGCGTCAGCCTTGGATGACCGACATGCAGGACCAGTGCAACAACTGGTTCCACACGATCTGGACCTGTGGCGACCAGATCTGCGAACAGCACATCCACAACATCGACGTGGGCTGCTGGGTCAAGGGTGACTACCCGATCGAGGCGAACGGCATGGGCGGCTGGGGCCGACGCCTCAATGGCGACGGCAAGGAAAGCCAGATCTACGACCACACCTTTGTCGAATACACCTTTGCCGACGGCAGCAAGATGTATAGCCAGGGTCGCCACCTGCAGAACTCTTTCCGCCATGTCGGCGAGTACGCCCACGGCAGCAAGGGCCAAGCGTCGATCAGCGGCGGCGTCATCCTCGACCGTTCGGGCAACCGAACGCGCGTCGAGGGCAAGCGCGGCGGCCACCTGCAGGAGCAGCACGACCTGATCGAAGCCATGATGCGGGGCGAGGTCTACAACGAGGGCGAGTACGGCTGCAAGAGTACGTTCGCAGCGATCCTC
Source organism: Planctomycetota bacterium (assembly GCA_038749735.1). GTDB lineage: Bacteria > Planctomycetota > Phycisphaerae > Phycisphaerales > Phycisphaeraceae > JAHQVV01. The sequence goes on along the minus strand of JBCDHS010000035.1, from coordinate 33,331 downwards.
GGCCGGGAGGCCTGCTACAGCGGTAATGTCATCAAGTGGAATGACCTGCTCGAGCGGGGCAAGGACTACTGCCCTGGCATCGACGACTACACGATCAACAGCCTGCCGCCGGCCCGGCGGGATGAGAACGGCGCGTTCGACATACCCAAGCCGGGTATCTATGACCCGTTTGCTCCGCTGCAACTGGACTGATCCGGATTCAGAACCAAGGCATCTGCCCCCTCTTACGAGGGGGTTTTTTAGTTGGTCAACTGCTCTAAAATAAACGGGATCGGCTTGGGCCTGACGATTTGTCCAAGCCACTGGAGCGGATTGGTGCTACTGTTAGCTAAGGCCCTGTTCTTTCAATACTGGAGTTCGTGATGCTGAGTCGATCGATGTCGCTTGGGTTCTTGTTGCTGGTTGGTGTTTTGGCGATGGGTTGCGGGCCGACGACGTTTGTGGTTGGGCTGTCGCCTGGTGACATGACGCTGAAGAAAACAGTTGTCGAAGAGGCCCAGGGGCGGACACGTAACGAGGTGGCGATGGTCGACGTGACCGGGATGATCATGAACGCACGGCAGGACGGGCTGCTGAGTCAGGGAGAGAACCCGGTAAGCACGTTCAGCGAGAAGCTCGACAAGGCGGCCGAGGACAACGATGTCAAAGCGGTGATCCTGCGGATCAACTCGCCCGGGGGTGGGGTCACCGCCAGCGAGATCATGTACCGCGAGCTTGTCGACTTCCGGGCACAGACCGGCAAGCCGGTGGTCGTGCTGATGATGGATGTAGCGGCGAGCGGGGGCTACTTCCTGGCGTGCGCGGGCGACGCGATCGTGGCCTACCCGAGCACGGTGACCGGGAGCATCGGCGTGATCATCCAGACGGTCAACTTCCACAAGGCGCTGACGAGCATCGGGATCGAGCCCGAGGCGATCACCAGCGGCCCGAACAAGGCGGTCGGCTCACCCCTCGAACCAATGAGCGACGGGCAGCGGGCGATCCTGCAGGGCCTGGTCGATGAGTTCTATGCCGGGTTCGTTCAGGTCGTGCGGGAATCCCGGCCCGGACTGACCGATGAAGCGGCAGAGCGCGCGACCGATGGGCGGGTGGTCTCGGGTGCCCAGGCGTATGAGCTCGGCCTGGTCGATCAACTCGGCGGGTTGGACCATGCGTTTGAGATGGCTAAGTCGCTGGCGTCGATCGATGATGCGGACCTGGTGCTGTATCACCGTCCGCTGGAATACGTCGCATCGCCCTACGCCTCGTCGCCGGTCCCCGGGCTCGGAGGGGGCGGCCACATCAACGCGGGGACTCAGGTCAACCTGCTGCAGCTGAACATGGATGGATCGATGGGCGGTCTCAACATCCCGCCGGGGTTTTATTACCTCTGGCGCCCGTAGCCATCAAAGGTGTAAAGAATTAAAAACGCCCGTCCGGCTGAAAGGGGCGTTTTTTGATTTCAGGTTGATGGAGCAAGGCTAGATGTTAGGCAGCTCGAAGCCATCCCGATACTCTCGGCCGCGCAGCGCGTTTGCGGCCTGGCTGTTGGTGAACTCCCACTTGACCGGGTCCCAGTTGAGTTCTTCACGGACCCAGTACGAGATGTTGGTCATCTGGCAGATGGCGGCGGTGTGCGCGCCGATCTCGACCGGGCAGATCGACTTCTCACGGCTGCGGATGGCGTCGGCCCAGTTCGCGGCGTGGCTGACCGGGCGGGGCAGGTGCACGTCCGTCTCGGCCAGCGGCTGCTCCAGGATGTTGCCCGGCTCGGATTTGATCCCGCCTCGGTGGACCACGATGGTGCCGTTCTCGCCGACGATGGTCAGCCCGCCGGCACCGGTCTCACCGCCACCGTGGATCAGCTTGGTGCCGTCGGCGTAGTAGAGTTCCGTGCCGCGCGTGGCGTCTTCCTCGGCGGGCGGCACGATGCGGACCGGCGTGGTGTGGTCCTTGCCCAGCGCCCATTGGGCGATGTCGAACTGGTGTGCGCCCATGTCGGCGAGATAGCCGCCGCAGTATTCACGGTAGGCCCGCCAGCGAGGCCAGCTGCGCGGGATACCCTCGGGGGCGAGGCTCTGGTGGTAGGCCCGCATCGGTGCCGGGCCGATCCATCGGTCCCAGTCCATCCCCTCGGGTGTCGATTGGTCGGGCAGGTCGCACCAGATCGGGGCCTCGCGCACATTGACATGGACCTGCGTAATCTTGCCCAGCCGACCCGAGCGGACATACTCGGCGGCCCGGGCGAAGTGGTGGCCGTACTCGCTACGCTGTTGGCTGCCGGTCTGGAGGATGCGGCCGTGCTTGTTTACCGCGTCGATGATGAGCTTGCCCTCGTGCAGGTTGTGCGTCAGCGGCTTTTCGCAGTAGATGTCCTTGCCCGCCTGCGCCGCGTGGATCGTCTGCAGCGTGTGCCAGTGGTCGGGGGTCACGATGACCACGGCATCGACATCTTCCCGCTCCAGCAGGTCGCGGTAGTCCACAAAGCCTTGGCAATCGGTGTTGCCGTACGCCCGGTTGACAAGGTCCACGGCCTGGTTGCGGCGGGTGGTGTCTACCTCAGCGACGGCGAGCAGTCGGAACTGAGGGTCCTTCAGGAAGAAGTTGCGCATCAGTGTGTGGCCGCGCTTGCCCGGGCCGATCATACCCAGCGAGATCTGCTCGACCGCGGGCACCTCGGGCTCGATAGGTGGCACACCTTCGGGCTGGTCCTGGCCCCAGGCCCGGGCGGTCAGCATGCTCGGCCCCATCGCAGCGAGCGCGGCCCCGTGTTGCAGAAGACGGCGGCGAGAGAGCGGGAGGCGAGAATCGTTAGTTGACATGGTTTAGATTCCTCTAGGTCTTTCTCGTCCAATCGTCCAAAGGGATGTGGCAAGCCCAAACTGTTTTATACGCCAAATGCTCCGACCATAGGAACGACAGGGTTCTATACCCATACGTTACAGCGACGGGCGGTTATACACCGGCCGCGATGTCCTCACGGCGGTAGTCCAACTCCGGGACGGCGCTGCCACCGATCGTGCCATCATCCTGGGTACAGAGAACCCAGTGCTTTTCGGCGACCTGGTAAAGCCGGGCATCGGGCCCGCCGTATCCGCCTTCGGGGTTCTGCTGATCGACGTGCGGAGCGCAGGTATAGCCGGCCGGGAAGTCATCGCCGACAATCGCGCCGTCCATAACGGTCGGCAGTCGGCGGACCCGCTGGCCCAGTACCGGCATCGACTTGAGCAGGCCCTTGGTGTACGGGTGCATCGGGTTGTTGAAGATCTCATGCACCGTGGCGTACTCGACGACTCGGCCCGAGTACATCACGGCTACCACGTCTGCGTTCTCCGCGACCACCCCGAGGTCGTGGGTAATCAGCATGATGGCCATCTGTTTCTCGTGCTGCAGCTTACGGAGCAGTTCGAGGATCTGGGCCTGGATCGTAACATCCAGCGCGGTGGTCGGCTCGTCGGCCAGCAGCAGCGCGGGCTGGCACGCCAGGGCCATCGCGATCATGACCCGCTGCCGCATCCCCCAGGACAGCTGGTGGGGGTACTCGGAAAGCCGGGCGCCGGGGTCGGCGATGCCGACGTCACGCAGCGCGTGGGTCGCGATATTGATCGCCTCGCCCCGGCCCACCTGCTGGTGCAACAGGATCGCTTCAAGGATCTGCTCGCCGATGGTGTAGACCGGGTTGAGCGAGGTCATCGGCTCCTGAAAGATCATCGCGATCTCATTGCCCCGGACCTTGCGCATCTGCTTGTCGTCGTGATCCAGCAGGTTGACGTGCGGCTTGCCAACGTCGGGGGTCCACCCGATCTCGCCGCCATCGGTCCGCCCCGGAGGGTGCGGGATGAGCTGGAGGACCGAGAGGGCCGAGACCGACTTGCCCGACCCCGACTCACCCACGACCGCGAGGGTCTGGGCGGGGAAGATAGACATCGAGACCCGGTCGGCGGCCTGGACACGCCGCCCGCCCCCCCCGCCGGGGAAGCTGACCGAGAGCTGATTGATTCGCAGGACGGGGGTGTTGTCGGACATAGTTAAATTCCATCAATCGGTCAGTTATGTTACTTGGCGGTGCGCGGGTCGAGCGCATCGCGCATCGCTTCACCGATGAGGTTGTAAGCAAAGACGGTCAGGAAAATGGCTAGTCCGGGGTAGAGCACGAGCCACCACTGTCCGCCTCCATTGGCACGGGCTTCTTGCAGGAGTTGGCCCCAACTCGGGTCCTGCGGCGGTAAGCCCAGGCCCAGGAAGCTAAGCGAGGACTCGAAAAGGATTGCCGAGGCAAAGCCAAAAGACGCAAGCACAAGCACCGGCGCAACGCCGTTGGGCAGCAGATGCCGGAAAAGGATGCCGGCGATTGGGGTACCGGCAGCACGGGCGGCCATGACATAATCCATGCTGCGGAGTTTGAGGAACTCGGCTCGAATAAAGATCGCGTAGCCCACCCACCCGGTCAGCCCGATGACGATCATCATCAAATAAATATTGCGCTCATAGACCGCACAGATCAGGATGAGTAGAAAGATGACCGGTATTGCGGAAAAAATCTCAACCAGGCGCATACCCAACAGATCGATGATGCCAGAGAAATAGCCCATCATCCCACCGATAATCACACCGATGACCAGGGCGATTCCGGTGGCGATAAAGCCGATGATCAGCGCAACACGTGTGGCATAGAGCATGCGGCTGGCAACGTCCGCGCCCTCGGCGCTCGTCCCCATGGGGTGGTCCCACGTCGGTGGCTGAAGCATGGCGTAAGCGATGTTATCCCGCTGAAAATCACCCGGTGAGTACGCGATGGGGGCAAACACAGCCGAGTCTGCAGTCTCGGCGGCTAATGCTTCGCGGTACTGAGAATAGATCACCGAGTCGGGATCGGGGGGCTGGTCACGAAAACCCAACGTCAAGCCGAGGATAAGCCCGCCCAAAGCCAGCCCGCCTAGCCAAGGCCAAGCCTGTCGGCGAATGAGCCTGTAAAAAACATACCCCAGCGCGATGAAGGAAAGCAGCGGCGCGAGCAACGCCCCGGTGATGGCCAAACTGCCGTCGGAACCTGCAACTGAATCAGGACCAGATAACTGACCAACGAGACGCAGAGTCGGCGCAATTGTTTGAGCAAAAACGGCGGTCCCGGTGAGCCATACAAATATGACCATTTTCTTGCCAAATGCCAGCCCCCGAATCAGCAGCGCCACCAGGCCACTAAGAAGCATGACCAGCAGCGATAAATCCTGCCAACTCAGGTGCGTGAATAACGGGTAGCTTACCTTCCCATCAACAACCCATCGGTACGGGTGACTGTTGGCGATAAATGGGGCGAATACCGCCATGCAGATCATCGTCACCACCCACGCCAGGCCCAATTTTGCGCCGGTACGACCGGCGGTGTCCAGCACGATCCGGGCGACCCAACTCGTCGGCTTTGCCCGCCTGGCCACCTTCCGGCTCAGCTGGATTTCGGGAGTTTGCCCGTCAGTCATAGCTCACCCTCGGGTCCGCGATCGCGTAACAAATATCACGGATTAACTCCGCAGAAAGCTTCAGAAGACTGGCAATCAGAACCACACCCATCAGCACATCCGGGTCTTTCTGAAATGCGGCATCAAAGCCCAGTTTGCCCATGCCGTTAAGACCAAAGATCACCTCGATAATGACCGATCCGGCAAACATGGCCGGCAAGATACCACTGATCATCGTGATCAGCGGCAGCAGGCTGTTGCGGAATGAGTGCCGCCACAGGATGACCCGCTCGCTCAGGCCTTTGGCCCGGGCCGTGCGGATGTAGTCAGCGCTCTCGGCTTCGAGTACTGCGCCCCGCATCACCTTACTCATCACCGCGAAACCGCCGTAGACCGTACAGAGCACCGGCAATGCCAGGTGCCACATGGTGTCAAGCATGTAGCCCCGCTGAAAGCCTTCATCGTTCCAACTCGGCAGAAATGCCATACGGTCGGCCTGAAGATCATGCAGCCCGTTAGACGGGAACCACTGCAACGACGGATACTCCGCGCTGGCGAACCAGGCGATCAACATCATGCCAACCCACATCACCGGCATCGACCAAAGCCCGACCGTCGCCGCACCAACGCCCCAGTCCACCACCGTGCCACGGTACTTGGCCGCGTATACGCCCATGAAAATCGACAGGGTGTAGATAATCGGGATGGCCGTGAGATTGATCAGCAGCGTCACGGGCAGGGCCTCGAGGATCAAATCGCTAACTTCCCGGCCACGTTGCGAATCGCCCAGGTCCGGAGCCTTGATCTTCGGCGAGGCAAAATCGATTCGGTCCCGGCCACCAACCTCGATGCCCAACTCACTCAGTACGCGGCTCTGAGCATCAGCTAAAGAAGGCTCGCGTTGAAGGACCCGGAAAGAGAACGAAAAACCCATAAAGTCGAACGTTCGGGGATCAGCCTGGCTCCAGCCCGGCTGCGGTTTGACCGGTACAGATACCGGCCGCCCGAACACCGTGGCCCCACGCCGATCAGCCAAGGCCCGAGCCTTAGGGTTCATCAGACGGCCAAGCGCTGTGGCCAGCGCGTCCGTCCCGGCTGTAAAATCTTCTTCGGCCACATCCATCAACGCCGCCAACCGCAGCGTGCCCTCGACCGAGGGCGTGGCGAGCTCGTGCTTCAGAATCCTGGCGACCTCGATTGGGTCGTCGCCGCGGTACGCCGCGATCGTCTCAACCAGGCGTACGGCCGGTTGCAGATCGGCATCTCGGCGGACGAACGGCTGGTCAGACAACTCCAGGCTGACGGCATCCCGCTGCTTCGCAGTCAATTTAGTATCACCCGCCATCACGAAACCGACCGGCGAAACGCGATTCAGCCACCGGCCATATTGCACGGGCAGCGGCCGGTCCAGCGCGTACCGCCTCTCCCAGAGCTTGGCCTGCCGCCTTGCGTCTTCACCCTGGGTCATACCCCCACCCAGCGTCAGCTTCGCACTATTGAAACCGCCGGGCGAAAGCGCGACGACAAGGAATACCAGAACCGTCACCCCAAACAGGGTAGGAATCATCAGCAGCAGGCGTCGGAAGATGTAACTGAGCATGATCGATGAGCTTTGCTCTGGGCCTTAGTCTCCCCAAACCTGCTGGTTGATTGGTACGGCCCACTCGCCCTTCGGGTTGGGACCGATCAATGTAATTCGCACGTTACCAAATCGGTTGTCCAGATAGACCGCGTCCTTACGCGTGAACAAAAACGTATAGGGCTGCTGCTCATGCAGCAGGCGGTGGACCTCATGCCAGAGCTGGCGTCGCTCTTGCTCATCGACCGTCACCCGCGCTTCATCGATCGCCTGGTCTAAGGCTGCGTTGCGGTGCGAGATGTAGTTATCCCCTCCGTCTTCGATCATGTCGGAGTGAAACATCTGCCGAGGATCACCCTCTACCGACCCGCCCCAACCGAGGATCATCGAGTCGAAGTCCCGCCCGTCGATCCGCTGAAGCATGATCGTCCACTCCAGCCCATCCGGCTCCAAGATGATACCCGCGCGCTTGAGCGCATCACGGATGTACAGCATCATGGCGGCCGTGGTCGGGCTTGAACTGGAGTAGGTTAGCTTGAACCGGAAATCATTGCCCTGAGCGTCCTCAATGACTCCGTCTGCATCCCGGTCTTCAAACCCTGCTTGGGCGAGCAACTGTTTGGCCCGCTCGGGGTCGTGGGGCCAAGGCTGAATCTCCTTGTTAGCTTGTTGCCCCGATGGGTGGAATGGCCCGGAGGTGGGAGTCGCGAGCCCGGCCATAATTTCCCTGGCCATCTCCTCTCGGTTAATGAGCATCGACATAGCCTGCCGCACCCGCTGGTCAGCGAAGAAGGTCGGTTTGCCGTCTCGCACCTGGTTCCAGCCGATGTAGAGATAGCCGCCGGCGATGTCGTCAAACACTTTGAGCTCGCCGCGCTGCTGCAGGTTCGCATCATCTTTAAGAGCGCGATATCTCAGCCCGCTAAGGGCCAGCGCATCGATTTCACCGTTTCGGAACGCCGTGGTCCGTGCCACCTCGTCGGGCATCTCCCGCCAGATGATCTTATCTAAGGCCGGCCTAGGCCCCCAGTAATAGTCGTTGCGCACCAGCGTGATCTGGCCCCGGCCCGGACGCCACTGAATCGGGTCGTCTGCAAGCATGTATGCCCCCGAACCAACCAGCAGACCGGGCTTCGTATTGATCTCGGCCATGCTGAACTGGCTATAAAACACCGAGGAGACGATCGGTGTACCGGCGACCACCGAGAACCCTAGGAAATACGGCTCCGCCAGCTTAAACCGAACGGTGTAGTCGTCCAGCGACTCCCACGAGACAACATTCTCGTAGTAGGCCGCTAGCCGAGGTGCGTTGAGTTCGGGGTTCTTGATCAGGTCAAAGGTAAACATGACGTCCTTTGACGTGAAGGGCGAACCATCGGAAAAAACCACACCGCGACGTAGGTGGAAGATCAAGGTCAGGCCGTCTTCAGACACCTCCCAGTCGTCAGCCAACACCCCCTGCCAGGACAGGTCGTCCGGGCTGCGGGCAACCATCGGCTCGAGAACAATGTCCTCGATGTAACTTTGATAAACGTCGGTCGCGAGGAAGGGGGTGAGCTTACCGACGGTGACCGCGAAGGTCCCGATGAATTGGTCTCCCTCCGAGTAGCCATTCATCTGACGGGCGGCGAGCAGGTTTTCGAAATAAGGAATCTCGGACGCATCGGGCCGATCCGACAGTTGCTGGGAAGAAATGATCAGGTCGCGACGCGTGTCGGCCAGTGCTTGCTTTAACGCCCGGCTCGGCGCCCATTGCCCGTTACTAGCCATTGCTTGAACAATACATAACAGCAGCGCCAGGGAGGCCAGGCCAAGCATCAAGGGATATATCATGCGTTTAGACATCACGGCTCACTTTTTATTGCTGGGATAGGCTTGGGGTGATGATCGGTTTAGTCGAAGTAACCTCTTCAGACTCGGCCTTAGCCGCATCTAGCTCGGCACCCAACTCTTCGATCTTGTCCCTTAGCCGGGCTACTTCAGTCTGCATCTGCTCAAAGTCCTCAGCGATATCACTGATCTGCGAAGACTGGCGTTTTGCTCCCACCAGGCTGATCGAGGCAATGACAATAATGGCGACCAGCAATACCACAAGTGCGAGGTCCTTGAAGCCAAATCGGTTATCCATCTGATGCTCCGTCTTGCGTTGATTAGCTCAAAATGATCACCGTGCTACCTCTTGGCCGACCTCGGGTCGAAACGCTCGCGTAGCGCGTCGCCGAGGAAGTTCAGGCTCAGCAGCGTGAGCCCCAGCAGGAGGCAGGGGAACAGGAGCACCCACCAGTTCACCGGCAGCTCGGGCAGGGCCAGGGCGGGCAGCTCCTTGACGCCCTCGGAGGCGAGCTGTCCCCAACTGGGCAGCGGCTCCTGGACGCCGATGCCCAGGAAGCTGAGGAAGCTTTCCTGCAGGATGGCTTGGGGTACGGCCAACGTGCTATAGACGATGATCGGGCCGATCAGGTTCGGCAGCAGGTGCACGCGGATGATGCGGGCCGGGCCCATGCCCTGGGCGCGGGCGGCCTCGATGTACGGCATCGTCCGCAGGCTCAGCACCTGGCCACGGATGACCCGGGCCATGGTCAGCCAACTCACCCCGCCGATGGCGATGACCAGCGTGACGAGGTTGATGAGCAGCGGGTTGTTCTGGATCACACGCAGCATGAAAGTGGGCTCGTAATCGGTGCCCTGCTCTACGGCCTGGGCCTGCTGTTCGGAGATGTGGGCGTCAAGCCGATCGGTCAGCCCGCTGATCATGACCGAGATCATGATGACCAGGAGCAGATAGGGCAGGCCGTAGAAGATATCGACGACGCGCATCATGAAGGCGTCGGTGCGTCCGCCGATGTAGCCGGCCAGGGCCCCCCAGGTGACACCGATGAATACGGCAACGAGGGCGGCGCTGATCCCCACGCCCAGGGAGATCGCCCCGCCCATCAGGCAGCGGACCAGCATGGATCGGCCTAAGCGGTCGGTGCCCAGCGGCTCGAAGGCCGAGGCTTCGGTCTCGATGATCGCCTCGCCCTGCCGCTGCTGGCGGAGGAAATTGACCTTGCCCGGCGGCTTGAACTGGGCGTTTTCATCGTGGACGGCGGAGATCCCCAGCCGCTGGTCGTCGTAACGGGGGCTGGTGCTGTCGCCTTGGGACGAGCAGGACCACGGCAAAAGCAGGAAGCAAGGCAGGGCGATGAGCAACAGGATCGCCGCACCGGCGGGGCCGGCCTTGAGGCGAGGAAGACGCGCGGTCTTGGGGTTGGGCGGGTCTTGCTCTGATTGCTCCATGGACGGCTCTTGATGCTCAGGCACGCCGGGCATGTGGGGGCGATTGGCTCCGGCGGGCCGCGTCGTTACAGGCTTCGAAACAGTGTATAGGATATGGGTATGAATCGCCGCAACACGTCTCAACGTCGGGCCATCCGTGAGTCGATCGAGCTAGCCGACCGTCCGCTCGACGCCAACGAGGTGCGTAATGCCGCTTCCGCAGCGGTGGACAACCTCGGGATCGCGACCGTCTACCGGACCCTCAAACTCGGCGTCGAGGAAGGCTGGTTACGGCCGGTCGAGTTGCCCAATGCCCCGACGCGCTATGAGAAGGCGGACAAAGCCCACCACCATCATTTCGAGTGCCGCGCGTGCCATCGGGTATACGACGTGCCGGGCTGCCCAGGCAACCTAACGCCGCTGGTGCCCGAAGGTTTTGCCCTCGAAGACCACGAGATCATCCTCTACGGGCTTTGCAAAGACTGCGTCTAACCACCGGCCGCGTCATGACTAGCCCCAAACCCCGGCGAATGATTCTTCTTTGAAGCCAACGGTAATGCGCTGGCCGTCTACCCCAATCGGCCGCTTGCAGAGGTAGCCGTTGCCGGCCAATAGCTTCACGGCCTCGGCCTGGTTCATATCGGGCAGCTTGTCCTTCATGTTCAGTTCTCGGTATTGGCGGCCTGACTTATTGAACAGGTCGCTGAGCTTGTAGCCGGACCGAAGCGCGAGCTTGAGCGTCGTCGCCGGGGGCGGGTGCTGGGTGATGTCGATGAACTGATAGGCGATGCATTGCTGATCCAGCCACTTCATCGCCTTGAGACAGGTCCCGCATTTTTTGTAGCCATACAACTTCATGCCCTGCTCCGATGCAACGCGCGGATGATCGTGGGTTACGCGCGGCCCTCCTCCAGCGCCCGTCGGACGTGGGTGCCGGTGTCGGCGTTATCGAAATACCCAAGGTGCGAGCGCAGGAAGACCCCACCCTTGATCCGCGAACGTGTGCAGCGGACGGTCAGGTCTTCGGGGCTGTGCCCTTCGTGCAGCACGAAGACCTCCCGGGTCGAGAACGCCAGCACGTCGTAGGCGTCACTAATATTCGTCCAGTTGCCGACCGTCGCGGGCAGCGTGACCGGCTCGCCCTCAAAAGGCTCGACACCCTCGCGCGGGTCGAGCAGGTGGAAGAAGGCGGGCTGGCTGCCCAGGGTTACGAATGACTCGATGTGCAGCGGGTCCTCGCTACGGACCGCCATGTCGAACGCGACGACACCGCCCAGGGAGTGGCCGATCACCTTCACGGGCTTTCCCGGTCGGCCGGCGTCCTCGCCCAGTTCGCGGTCGATCACCTCCCGCACCCGGGCATGGATCCTTGGCCGGTAGGTGTGGCTCTGGTATACGATGACATCCGCGATGAACGGCAGGGACTGCTGAGTCAGCCAGAGGCGGACGTCCTGAAATTTATCGCCCATGTACCCACGGACCCGCTGCCTCGCGTCTCGGCTGAACTTGCGTGACATCTGCTCGCGCGCCATGGAACGAGAGAGCTCACCCCGCTTCTGCTCGATCCAGGCCCGGGCCTGGTGCGTGCCGCGGACCAGCGGGCGGGCGATCGCGTCCTGCATCATCCGGCCGAAGTTGGCGGACTTGTCGGGGTAGCGCGAGATCACCTTGTGCAGGTAGGTGTCGTCCCCGCCGAGGTCGCCCCAGTAGATCGGAACCAGCTGGATGCCCTCGCCAAGTTGAGCATTGAGTGCCTCGGCGTAGCGCTCGACCTTCGCCTCGCTGCGCATGGCGATACCGTGGATCAAGATCACTTTTTCAACTGGCTGAGCCATGGCGAGATTGTAGTGCAGTCACTTGAGTCCCGAAGCTTGAGGGGCGAGCATGTGCCGCTTGCTTTGTCGACCACAAACCTCAAGCCTCAGGACTCACCTCTCCTGCAAGCTCCCGGTAAAGCAGCACCGTGCCAACGAGCGAGAACGCCGCAACAAACCCGCCCACCACCGGCACCAACCCCAGCGGCAGCGTCACCACCCCGATCCCCATCGTCTCGGGCAGGTGCTCACGCACAAACGCCCGGCGCTGCGTAAACGTCTTGCCCCGCAGCTTCATGGGGTGGCCCATCATGTCAAAGCCCATCACCAGCGCGTCGGCCCCAAACGCCGCGACAAACCCCACCACCGTACCGATCACCGGGACCAGACCCACGACGAACGCCACGCTATGGATCGCCAGGACCAGGCCCGTGTCCAACGCACCGTCACGCACCTGCCAAACAAACGGCACCGACGCGATCTGGCCTTCATCAATCCCAAGCTCCCTTTCAACCCGCTCGGCCAGCTTCGAGAGCAGGTGCCCGGCGATGATGTTCTGCAGCAGCAGCCAGCAGACCACGGTGGCCCCGATGACCAGGGCCGCGATCCCGACAACGGTCAGCACCATCAGCGTCGTCTGCCACCAGCCCTCGCCGAACTGTGGCACCACCCCGTCAATCAGAAGCACTGCGGCGGCGATCAACACCGCAAGCGCGAACCCGGTGATCAGCACATTGACCAGCGCGGCCGGGAGCAGGTACGGCCATAGGGCCGGGTGCTCGCGCAGAAAAGCAAACCCCTGGAGCGGGACGCGGAGGCCACGAGACAGGCGGGTCTTGCGATCGATCCGTTTACCCCTGCAACTTATCTTTGATCATGATCGTCACAACCTGGGGATTGGCCGAGCCTTGGCTTAAGCGCATGACCTGGCCCATCACGGCACCGATGGCCTTGTCTTTGCCCGCCTTGATGTCTTCGACGGTCTTGGCCATCTTCGGGTTGGCCAGGACTTCGTCGACCCAGGCCTCCAACGCGCCGTCGTCGCTGACCTGCATGAGTCCGCCCTGCTCGGCCAACGCCTGGGCGGTTTCATCGCTCTCGCTGCAGAGGGCCAGCAGCTTGTCGACCGCGGCCGAGCCGATCTTGTTGCCGCCGACCAGCGTGATCGTATCGGTGAGCTGCATGGGACTGATCCCCAGAGACTCGGGGGCGGTAGAACGCTCGTTGGCGAGCTTGCTGAGGTTGTTGCGGAGCAGCTTCGCCGCGGCCTTGGCCTCGGCGCCGGCTTCGAGAACCTCCTCGTAAAATGCGGTCGTGCCCGGCTCGTCGATGATCGCCTTGGCGTCGATGGCCTTGAGACCCAACTGCTCGACGTAGCGGGTCAGGCGGGCGTGCGGCAGCTCGACTAGCTGTGCACGGACCTCTTCGAGCATCGCGTCGGTCACCTCGACCTCGCACAGGTCCGGGTCGGGGAAGTAGCGGTACTCGTCGGCGTCTTCCTTCTCGCGCTGCGGCGTGGTGACGAGCTTGGCGTCGTCCCAGCCGCGCGTGCTCTTGGCCCGTGCGCCCATGACCACGCCGTCTTCGAGCCACTTCTCCACCTGCCGCTCGTGCTCGTGCAGGATCGCGCCGTGGACGGCCTTGAAGCTGTTGAGGTTCTTGATCTCAACCACCGGGGTCTTGTAGGTCTGGCCTTGCTTCTCGATCAGAACGTTGATGTTCGGCTCAAAACGCATGTGCCCCTTCTGCATGATGCCCTGGGTCACGCCGAGGTGCCGGCAGATGTCTCGCAGCACCTGGCCGAAGGTCACACACTGGTCGGCGGTCTCGAAGTCCGGCTCGGTGACGATCTCCAAGAGCGGGGTGCCCGCGCGGTTGAGGTCGACCAGCGACCCATCGCAGTAGCCCCCGCCGGGCAACTCGTGCAAGAGCTTGCCCGCGTCTTCTTCCAGGTGGGCGCGGGTGATTTGGATCTTCTTGATGCTATCCCCGTTGGGGATGTCGAGGTGGCCCGCGCCGCAGATCGGCTCGTCGTACTGGCTGATCTGGTAGTTCTTAGGTAGGTCGGGGTACCAGTAGCTCTTGCGGTCCCACTTGGTGTGGCGGGCGATCGCGCAGTTGAGCGCCAGCCCGACGAGGATCGACATCCGCACGGCCTGCTCGTTGATCACCGGCAGCGTGCCGGGCATGCCAATAACCACCGGCGAGAGCAGCGCGTTGGGCTCGGCGTCGAAGAAGTCGGGGTGGGCGACGTTCGGGGCGTCGGTCCAGATCTTTGTGCGGGTATCCAGCTCGACATGGATCTCCATGCCGACCTTGAGGGTCGTCTTCAGGCCGTAGGGCGCGCCGGGATCGGTCATCACTATTGCTCATCAACGGGTCGGGGCTGGATTAGTCCGCCGCATTCTACTGATCCACCGGCACCAGATCGGGGTAGTGGTGGCGCAGGGCCTGGTCCAACTGCTCGTAGGTCTCAAAGGCGGGGTACGGCACACCGCCGATGATGACCCGGGGCACGCCGGCCCGGCCGCGCGGGTTGCGGGTCTGGTCGTAGACCCCGGCGGAGCGTTCGAACCGCTGATCAATCGCCGGGTCCTGCAAGGCCGCTGCCAGTTCATCCTCGCCAACCAGCAGTTCGGCCTGCTGCCGGAAGGCGCCCTGGATGATGTCCATGGGGACCACGCCTTCTTCGGTGTCGCGCGGGATCTGCTGCATGAGTAAACGGTCGAACTCGGCCGCCCGGGTTGGGTCAGCGACCCAGACCGCGAGCATCAGCCGGGCCAGCTCGGGCGAGTGGGCCGAGACAGCCGACGCGCGGGTGACGTGCGGGTTGATGCGTGGGTCGATCGCGGTGGGTAGCAGAACCACGGCCAGTTGCCCGTCGTAGCGGGTCACGGCCCGGTCCAGATGGGCGTGGGTCGTCCGGCAGTGCCAACAGCCGTAATCGAAAAGCAGGCCGACGACGTGCTCGGCTTCGGGGTCGCCGAGCGTGGGCCAGTTCTCGGTCTCCAGCCCGCCGATGAGCTTGGTCGGGTCGCCAGTGATGGCGGGCACAAAGGCGAGCTGCAGCGCGACCAGCGTGCCCGGCAGCGCCAGTCCGAGCCATGCGATCAGGCGCGGGCCATGGATCAGTACCGCCGCCGCGATCACCAGCGAGCACAGGTGCGCGAGCATGCAGTACCGACAGACCTCGCTGATCGCGATCAGCTGCAGCCCGATGAACCACAGCGCCGACCCGCCCGCCGCCAGCCCGCACAGGGCAAGGATGCGCCAGGCCCAGCGCCGCTCGCCCTCGGGCCGTGCGGACCCGGCGTGAAGCGATGCGGCCAGCACGATGAGGTACAAAGCCGCGGCGGGCCCGCTCACGGGCATCCCCAATACCTTCGACCAGCGTGAGGCCAGCACCTTCCCGCAGCCCGCCTCGCCCTCGCCGCAGCCCAGGGCGGCCTGCCCGGTCAACGCGACGTAGAGCAGATAGCCCGAGACCAATAAGCCGACCGCCGCGGCGATGCGGAGGATCAGCAGCAGCTTGTCGGCCGTGGTCTTGCCGGTGGCTTGGGGCTGTGTCTGTGCTTGCTCAGTCACGCAAAGATCGTAGCCGAATCACCGGCAGGCATGCGATGCTTGAAAAAACAAGGCTTGAATCGATCCGTTGCCCCACCGCTGTGCGGCAGGCGATGGCCGTTGCGAGCGATCAGCACCCCGGCTTAATGAAAGCGTGTTGGGAAGCCCGCGCTCTCGAGACGCTGCTTGAGCGCGGCGATGTGGTCCTGGTCGCGGGTCTCGACCTTGCACTCGACCGAGACCGAGGCGATCTCGTCGCCCCCAAACACCCGATCGTGGGCGATGTCGATGACGTTCACCCCCTGGTCGGCCAGGACGCGGGTGAACGCCGCGAGGCCGCCCGGGCGGTCCGAGATACGGGCGCTGAAGCGGCACAGCCGGCCATCAACCGCAAGGCCGCGCTGGATGATCCGGCCGAGCATGGTGGTGTCGATGTTGCCGCCGCACAGGATCGATGCGACGCGCTGGCCCCGGTAGGCGTCCAGCTTGCCCGCCAGGGCCGCGGCGACCCCGGCCGCGCCCGCGCCCTCGACGACCGCCTTCTCCATCTCGACCAGACGCAGGATCGCCAGCGCGAGATCCGGCTCCGAGACCGTGACCATCTCATCGATCAGCGGCGCGGCGATCGCGCAGGCGTTCTCACCCACACGAGGCACGGCCAGGCCGTCGGCCAGGGTCGGCAAGACCTCCACGGGAACCGGCCTGCCCGTCCGCAGCGCGGCGCTGAAGCTCGCGGCATGATCGGGTTCGACGCCGATCAGCTTGATGCCGGGGTTGGCCGTCTTGACCGCGACGCCCACACCCGCGATCAGCCCCCCGCCGCCGACCGGGACGACCACCGCGTCCAGGTCCTTGACCTGTTCAAGCACCTCGATGCCGATCGTCCCGGCGCCGGCGATAATGTCCGGATCGTCGTAGCCGTTGATATAAACCAGCCCTTGTTCCTGGACGAGCTGATTGGCGTAGTCCCGGCACTGGCCGATGTGATCGCCGTGGAGGATGATCTTGGCCCCGAGGTACTCGCAGTTGCGTACCTTGATGATGGGCGCGAAGACGGGCATGACGACGGTCACGGGCACCCCGAGTTGCTTGCCGTGCGCGGCCAGGGCCAGCGCGTGGTTCCCCGCAGAAGCCGAAACCACCCCGCGATCATTGTTGGCGATCGCGAGCTTCATCAGGGCGTTGCGGGCGCCGCGTTCCTTGAACGAACCGGTGCCCTGCCGGTGCTCGCGCTTGAGGTAGAAGTCGAACCCGACGATCGGGCTGAGCCACTCGCTCTGCAGGGTCGGGGTGCGCCGGACGCCGCCCTCGATCCGGGTCGCGGCGTCGCGGATGTCGTTGATGGTGACCGGATTGGGCATGGAGATAGTTTAGTATTTTGATGTATCGCTTTTTAACGCCAAGTGCGCCAAGACGCCAAGGTCGCCAAGGAAGGCATGGAGCCCTGGAGTAGTCATCGTGAATAATGAAGTATCACTTGGGTGGCAGTTTGTCTCGATCGTGGCCGAGGGCCAAGAAATTTTTCTCTCGGGCATCAACCCATAGAATCAAGAATGGGTCAGCCTTCCATCACCACCCATCATTGTCACCCACCCTCAGCACCCCAGCCAAATACACAAAATGTCGGTGTATAGGCTCAAATCTCATCCTGAAATCAAATTTGCTGCGGGAGAATACTCTGCTTCCGCATGGGGTTTTTATCTACCCGCCGCAGAAGAATGAAAATAAGACTTGGCGTCTTGGCGTTCAAGATAATAACGCCGGGTCGGTCATACCCAGCGACTCAAATGCGGCGATACGCAGCAGGCAGGCGTCGCAGCGGCCGCAGGGTCGGCCGTCGGGCTTGGGGTCGTAGCAGGTGTGGGTGTTGGCATAGTCCACGCCCAGGGCCAGGCCGCGCTCGATGATCTGTGGCTTGGTCAGGTCGATCAGTGGGGCGTGGATCGTGGTGGGGCTGCCCTCGACGCCGGCCTTGGTCGCGACGTTGGCGAGCTGCTCAAACGCCGCAATGAACTGCGGCCGACAGTCGGGGTAGCCGGAGTAGTCCACCGCGTTGACGCCGATGAAGATGTCGGCTGCGCCCAGGACCTCGGCCAGGCCCAGGGCGTAGCTGAGGAAGACGGTGTTGCGGGCGGGCACGTAGGTGACCGGGATACCCTGGGCCATATCGTTGTCGCTGCGGTCCTTGGGCACCTCGATCTGTGCGTCGGTCAACGCGCTACCGCCGAAGAGGTTGATGTCGATGTGGGCCAGGCGGTGGCTGGCGGCGCCGAGTTGATCGGCGAGGATCGACGCGGCCTGCAGCTCGAACTTGTGCCGCTGGCCGTAGTCGAAGCTCAGCGCGTGGCAGGCAAAGCCGTGGTCCCGGGCGATGGCGAGCGTCGTCGCCGAGTCGAGCCCGCCCGAGAGCAGGACGACCGCGGGGGGTTGCTCCAAGACAACGCCTGGACCGCTCACACCTGCCGCGGCATGGGGCGGATTACCAGTCATCATCCTGCTCCCGCTCGCGCTGTCGTTCTTCGCGTTTGCGTTGTTCTTCTTCGGGGTCGGGCAGGCGGGTGACAACGATGGTCCGGGCGAGGATATCGCCCAGGCGTTGGCGCGCCGGGCTGATCAGGGGGACGATCAGCAGCAGCAGCGCGATCATGTCGAGCACACGGGAGGCGGCCCGGACGGTCGAGGCCCCCGGCGGTGCGGGCTTGCCCCGGAAATCAGCGACGTAGAGCCCGGTCAGCCACTTGCCAATGGACCGTGCGGTGATGAGCTCGAAGGCCGTGGTGTGGACCACGGTCACGCCGATGACAATCAGGCCCGGCCCCATGGCCTGGAAGCTCTTGTCCGTCGGCGTGCCGGGCCAGAGCCGGGCGATGTCGTACCATGAGACGTCGAAGATGGCCGAGGCGACCAGCAGGCCGGGCAGTAGGTCGATCAGCCCGCTGATGATCCGCTTGTCGAGGCTCGCCAGTTCGACGCGCTCGGGCAGCCGGACCTGGCCATCGCCCGGGGTGCGCCGCCAGAACGTCATCATCAGCAGCAGGGCCGCGGCGTAGGCGACAATCTGGATCAGCCAGTCCAGGTTCGCCTCCAGCGGCGTGGGCTGGTAGGTCATGATCGGCTTGACGCTTGGATCGACCCCGCCGGACAGCGTGCCGCTGCGGTAGCCCGCGAGGGTAAGGGGCGCGGGCGTGCCGTCGTCGTAGGGCTGGAGCAGCGGGCCCGGCACCGTGAAGACACCGGCCCGGTCTGCGATGCCAAGCATCGACCATCGGGCCAGCCCGTTTGTGGGAACCGAGAGCCGGCTGATGCCGGACTGCACCGCCCGTTCGCCCCGCAGCAGGTAGAGGTCGACCCCGAGGCGGGTGTCGCTGCGTTCGCGCTCGATCCCAACGACCACCTGGCCCTGGACGATCGCGGCCGACCAGTTGCGAACGTCGGACAGGCTGTAGCGCTCGGTGGCCCATGGCTTGGGCGCGTCAGCCGGGGGATCTTCTGCTCCGCGCGGGGGGCGCATGATGATGATCGGAGCGCTCGGCGTCGTGTCGTACCGCAACAACATCAAGGGCACCGCATCGCCGGGCCGAGCCAGCAGCCGCGCCTGCTGGGGCTGGCCCAGCGACTCGGGTAACAGGTGGCTCTGCCACCGGCCTTGCTTGAGCTGTATCAGGCGATACACCGGGCGGAAAGGCTCGGCCTGGGACTCGATGACGGGCTCAACACCCGGTTCAGCCTCGGCATCGGGCGCAGCCCCTTCAGATTCAGGCTGAGGCTCACCGGCCTGGTCTGCCGCCGGATCATCCGTGAGGTCGGCGGGCTGGGGCCCCGCGTCTGTGTCGTCATCCTCCGGCGAGGACGGATCAGACGCCAACTCTTCGCCCGGCGTTGCAGACGCTTGCCCGCCGGACGGATCGGCGTCCGGCCCCGGCTGAGGATCTTGCTCAAGTACTTCTCCCGGCAGCGTCAGGTCAGCGCCCGGCGGCAGGCCCAGCATCGAGCGGAAGATAAACCCCTCGGCCCCCTCCGGCACCTGGTCGGCCACCCGGTCCGCTGCGTCAAGCGATTCAAGGGCCGAGACCAGTTCCACCCGGACCAACGCCCACACGCCACGCTCGGTCACCGCCAACGACCGCAGCGCGCAGCCCTCGGGGAACTCGGCCAGCACCGCCTGAGTATGCCCCAAAACACCGGTCAGCTCGGAGAAGCTCGGCCTGAGGCTGATGACACGCCGGTCATTCAGGACCAGCACCAACCGACCGTCACCCGCCGCCAAACCGCGCGGCATCAATGCACCGGGGATCGGTTTGGCAAGACGCATTTCAATGGTCCCGCGCCGCGGGTCGATCCGCAGGCCGTCGGAGTGGTAGCGCAGCCCGAGCTCGGGCTCGTCGTCGCTGCCCTGCTTCGTGCCCGGCTCAAGCAGCCACACATAGTGGCCGTCCGTCACCGCCGGCAGGTCCTGACCCAACACGCCCCCGGCCAGGAGCGCTGCCAGCACGCCCACCAGCAACCCTCCGACCCAGCGGCAGGTGAGACGATTCAGGGACTTGGGGGTGATCCGATTCATATCCAGACCGCGAAGACTACTGGATCGTAGCGGGGGTTGCTGGTGGATCGTCGACCACGCTCTGATACCATGCCCGCCCATGCTAAAGTACCGGCTTATCTTTGGACCGATCATGATCGCCGGCCTCGTCGCCCTGCTCTGGTCCGACCAGGCCTTCGGCGACGCGGGGAACTGGCCCGGGCTGCTGATCCTGCTGGTCATGGTCCTGCCGGGTATCCGCTTGGCTGCCGGAGAGTTGTCGGGGCTGTTCAAAGCCAAGGGGGTGCAGAGCGGCCCCCAGGTCCTTACGCTTATCGCGGCGCTCGGGTGCATCGAGGTCTACGCCCTGCTCCTGGCCGAGCCGCGCGATCAGTTCGGGCGGGCGATGATGGTCGCGACCGCCGCCGTCTTTGCCGTCATCTTCGGCATGTGCTGGCAGGCCCGATCCAGAGAGACCAGGGACACCATGCTCGCCGGGGCCATCGCCGGGTTTATCTTTGTCTATTTGGGGATCATGCCCGGTTTCATGCTCGCCATCCGGATCGAGCACTCGGCCTGGGTCCTTGGGGCGGTGCTGCTGGTGACCAAGTCCTGCGATATCGGGGCGTACTTCACGGGCCGAGCGCTCGGCAAGCACAAGCTCATCTCCTGGCTCTCGCCGGGCAAGACCTGGGAGGGGCTGGCCGGCGGGCTGATACTTGCCGGGGTCGCTTCCTTGCTGCTGCTCATGCCCCTGGCGGACCTGCCGGTGCTCTACGCCCTGTTTGCCGGGGCGGTGCTGGGGCTGGTCGGCCAGGGTGGCGACCTGATCGCATCGATGCTCAAGCGCGATGCCGGGGTAAAGGACTCGGGCTCGTCTATCCCCGGATTCGGGGGCATCCTGGACGTGATCGACTCGCCACTGATCGCCGCACCCGTGGGCTTCTGGCTGCTCTACGCATACGCCTAATGGCCGATCGGTCCCGGGAATTCACCAAAACCCGAGGGGCGCCTGTTGCCCCGGTGCGATGTGGTCGATAACCTACCGAGACGTGTTTGCCGTGATCTCGGCGTCGCCGCCCCCTGCGGCCTTACCCTCGGTGCCTACGGATAGGTGCCGGACGCCATACCCGACCGGGGAAAGATACTCCCCCGGCCAGCGCGGCAGGACTTGTTCCCACCCGGAGTACCAAGCCATCGCCCGAGGACGCTTCCGCCCGCAACCGAAAGATACCAGCAAACGCCTGCGTATCAATGACCAGATCCGCATCTCCCCTGTCCGCCTGATCGACGACGAAGACAACCAAGTCGGTGTTGTCGATCTTGATCAAGCCAAGCAGCGCGCCCGTGACGCCGAACTCGACCTGGTCGAGGTCGCCCCCGGTAAACCCGGTGCCGACGGCCGCCCGCCGGTCTGCAAGATCATGGACTACGGCAAGTGGAAATACGCCCAACAAAAAAAAGAGCAGAAGGCCAAGGCCCACGCCAAGAAGTCTGAGCTCAAGGGGATGCGCCTCCGGCCCAACATCGACGACCACGACCTGTCGATCAAGGTCAACAAGGCCCGCGGCTTCCTCGAAGACGGCGACAAAGTCCAGTTCGTGATGCTCTTCCGCGGCCGACAGATGGCCCACAAGGGCTTGGCCCTCGATCAGATGCGCGGCATCATCCAGACCCTCAGTGATGTCTCGAAGATCGAGCAGGACCCGAAGATGATGGGCCGACGAGCCACCATGGTCCTCGCCCCGGACAAGGGCAAGAAGGACGCGACCGACTCCAAGCGCGACAAGGAAGCCGAGGCCAAGCAGGCTCAGAGCGCCAAGGCGTAATACGAGACACTTTCAAGACCATCGATTTATCCGGCCAGCCCCTGCAAGCCAGGGGTTGTTTGTTGGACTGGCAAGTCTCCGTCCTCAAATCCCGGAAACGACCGGGGCGTGCCCCACCAGCATCAATGACGCGCACCGGCAAGGCATATCAAGGCCCGGTGTATATAATCCAGGTTTAGCGCGTCTACAGCATCGAGCTATCACGCTTTGGGATTGCATCGTCCTCTTGATCCGGTTGCCTTCTTCTGCGAAAGGTCTCCCATGACAACCCTGAACCGCCGACGTTTTCTTCAGAGCAGCGCCTTGGTCACCGGGGGCCTGATGCTCGGCCCGACCGCGCGGGTGCTGGGCGCAAACGACCGTTTTCGCGTGGCCGTCGCAGGGCTGAACAACCGGGGTGGAGCGCACATCTCGGGCCTGCTGCGCCAGGACAACGTCGAGATCGCTGCCCTGGTCGATCCCGACCGGCGTGTGCTGGGCAGGAAGACCGCCGACCTGGAGAAGCGAACGGGTGCGGCGCCGACGGGGTACACCGATTTCCGCCAGATGCTCGAGGACGATTCGATTGATGCGGTATCGATCGCCACGCCAAACCATTGGCACAGCCTGATGACGATCTGGGGGGCACAGGCGGGCAAGCACGTTTACGTCGAGAAGCCGATGTCCCACGACGTCGCCGAAGGCCGCGTCGCGGTCGAGGCGCAGAAGAAATACGGGGTAGTTGTCCAGCACGGCACGCAGCGCCGCAGCGGCGCCGAGGAGGCTGGGCTGGCCCAAGCCATCAAGGCCGGGCAATTCGGCCGGCTCAAGATCGCCTACGGGTACTGCTGTAAGCCCCGTGAGGGCATCGGCCAGAAAGGCTCCCAGACCCCGCCGGACCACCTGGACTGGGAGCAGTGGCGCGGGCCGGCGATGCTGGACGCGTACCACGGCAACCTGGTGCACTACAACTGGCACTGGTTCTGGGAGACCGGCAACGGCGACCTGAATAACCAGGGCACTCACCAACTCGACGTCGCACAATGGGCAATCGACGACGACCAGACCCACCCGGTCAAGGCGATGGCCATCGGCGGCCGCTTCCAGTGGAACGACCAGGGCAAGACACCCAACACCATGTTCGCCATGGCCGAATACTCCAACGGTCAGCAGGTCTTCTTCAACGTCCGCAACGTGAACTACCGCGGCTACCAGCGCCAGGTCGAGAACGAATACTACTTCGAAGACGGCGGCAAGATCGTCAAGGATAAGTACTACCCCCAAGGCTCGAGCCAGGGTGAGCCGGTCAGGGTAGAGCCCGGCAGGGTCACGCCCGGCGGCACGTTCGGCAGCTTTGTCAACGCCTGCCGCGCCGGTGACCCTTCGATGTCCAACGCCACCGCCCTGGACGCCCACTACAGCTGCGTGCTCGGCCACCTGATGAACAACTCCTACCGCCTGGGAACCGACGCCCCGTTCAACAAACAGGCCGGCCGATTCGGCGACAACGCCGCCGCGGCCGAGCACTTCGGCATCCTGCACGATGTCATGGCCCAGGGGGTCGGCGTCCCCGAGGACGGCAACAACTACACCGTCGGCCCCATGCTGACGTTCGATCCCGAAACCGAACGATTTACCGGCGAACACGCCGAGGCCGCCAACCGGCTGCTCAAGGACGAGAACCACGAAGGGTTTGTCGTCCCCAATCCCAAGCACGTGTAGCCCGGTCAGCCCGTCGCTGCCTCGGCCGCGCCCGGACGCCCTCGTGCTACGATGAGCCGATGCCTTGGCCTACCGACCAGCGCGCGATCCTCCACGTGGACATGGACCAGTTCTTCGCGGCCATCGCCGTGCTGGATAACCCATCACTCAAGGGCAAGCCCGTGCTCGTCGGCGGGACCGGGCCACGCGGCGTACTGTCTACCGCCTCCTACGAGGCCCGGAAGTACGGCTGCCGATCGGCGATGCCGACCGCCGTCGCCATGCGACTCTGCCCGCACGCCGTGGTCGTCAAAGTGCCCGGCGAGCGCATCCGCGAGATGTCCGGCCGGCTGTTCGACATCCTCGACCGGGTCTCGCCGCGGGTCCAGCCCCTGAGCTGTGACGAGGCCTTCATCGACGTGACCGGAAGCCAACGCCTGCTCGGCCCGCCGGAAGGGATCGCGCAGCAGATCAAGACGCAGATCAATGACGAGTTGAAACTCACCGCTTCCGTCGGTGTAGCGCCCAACAAGTTCCTCGCCAAACTCGCCAGCGACATGGACAAACCCGATGGGCTCACCGTGATCCCGCCCGACCGCATCGAACAGACCATCGCGCATCTGCCGGTCGGCCGGGTCTGGGGCGTCGGGCCCGCCGCGGAGGAAAAACTCCAACGCCACCAACTCCGTACCATCGGCGACATCCAACAACTCAGCCCCGATCGACTGACCCAGCGATTCGGTAACGAGTTTGGCGGCCACCTCTATCGCCTGGCCCACGGCATCGACGACCGACCCGTTGTCCCCACCCGCGAGGCCAAGTCCGTCGGCCACGAGCAGACCTTCCGCGAAGACCTCAAAGACCCCGACCACGTCCGCGCAATCATGCTCACCCAGGCCGAGGACGTCGCCCGACGACTGCGCCACAAACAACTGCTCGCCCGGGGCGTCACCGTCAAGATCCGCTTTGGGGACTTCCAGACCATCACCCGCTCCAGCACCCTCGACCGCCCCACCGACCTGACCGACGAGCTCTACCACCCCGCACTCGCCCTGTTCGATAAGTGGGCCCGCGCCTCTTACCAGCCGGTGCGACTCGTTGGCGTGTCCGCCGGCCCGCTCACCCAAGAGCCCCCGCAGCAGGACCTCTTCGTCGACCCCAAACGCGAGAAGCAGAAGCGGGTCGAAGCCACGCTCGACCAGATCAAAAACCGCTTCGGCAAACGCGCCGTCCACCGCGGCCAGACGCCCAACGAGCAGCGCACCTACGACCCACGCAACGGATACGGGTAACCAGTCTCAAATCTCTGCGCGATCAAAAACGCATACCGGATAACTCAGCCCGTCGGGATTCAGGATACGGGCGTTGACGTTGAACAGTTCTTTGAGCAGGCCTGGGGTGAGCACCGCATCGGTTGGGCCCGCGGCGACGACCCGGCCGGCCCGGACGGTCAACAGCGACCGGCAGTAGCGGGCGGCGAGGTTGATGTCGTGCAGGACGATGACGAGGGTGGTTTGCTGCTCGCGGTTGATGCCGGTGAGCAGGTCGAGGACCTCAAGTTGGTGGCCGACGTCGAGCGCCGAGACCGGCTCGTCGAGCAGGAGCACGTCGGGCTGCTGGGCCAGGGCCATGGCGATCCAGCAGCGCTGGCGCTCGCCGCCGGAGAGGGTATGGACCAGGCGGTCGGCCAGGTGGCGGATGTCGCAGCGGCTTAGCAGGGCATCGATCAGGGCGTTTTCGTTTTTGGAGGCGGGCTTGAGCCAGTGGGTGTGGGGTGCCCGGCCGTAGCCGACCAACTCGCGGACAGTAACGCCGGGCGGGGGCGTGGGGTTTTGCGGCATGACGGCGAGCTTGCGGGCCAGGGCTTTGGCTGAGAGCTGGTTGATCGGCTGGTCGTGGAGGATGACACGGCCTTGCTTGGCGGGCATGAGGCGGGCCAGCACGCGCAGCAGGGTTGACTTGCCCGACCCGTTGGGGCCGATCAGCGCGGCAAAGTCGCCTTGGGCGATGGCCAAGTCAACGCCGTCGAGCACGGTGTGCGCGGCGTAGCCGGCCTGAAGGTCTTGGCCGGTAAGGATGCCGGGCGGATTGTCAGCATGGGGCTGGGGCATGGCTTACGTGGCTTGCTCAGATCAGACGGGTCTTGTAAAGCAGAAAGACAAAATACGGCCCGCCGATCGCCGCGGTCAGCACGCCGACCGGCATCTCGCCGAGTTGCCGGGCCAGCACATCGGACCAGCACACCAGCGCCGCCCCGCCGAGCGCGGCCCCGGGGATCAGCCAGAGGTGGTTGTGCGAGAGGGTGTAGCGGAGGATGTGGGGCACGACGAGCCCGACAAACCCCACGATACCCGCGACCGCGACCGCCGAGGCCGTGAGCAGCGCGGCGGCGAGGATGGCGATCAGCCGGGTCTGCTGCACGCCGACGCCGAGGGATTGGGCCGAGTCCTCGCCCATCTGCATCAGGTTCAGGGGCCGGGCGATCATCGCCGCGAGCATCAGTCCCCCGATCGAGAACGGCCAGATCAGCGGCAGGTGCTGCCAGCTTCGTGCGCTGAGCGAGCCCGCCAGCCAGAGGACGACCCCCGCGATACGGTCGGCGAAGTACACCGCCAGGAAGCTCTGCACCGCGCCGACCATCGCCGTCACCGCGACGCCGGCCAGGATCATCCGGGTCGGTGAGGTGCCCAGGCCCGGCTGCCACGACATCGCGTAGACCAGCCCCGCGGCCAGCACCGCGCCGATAAACGCCATCACCGGCACCGACAGCGTCTGCAGAAATACCAGCCCCGCCATCGCCGGCACGGCCAGCATGCCGAGAGTCGCAAACAACGCGGCCCCCGCCGTCACCCCGATGATCCCCGGCGAGGCCAACGGGTTGCGCATGATCCCCTGCAGCAGCACGCCCGCCACCGCGAGGTTGAGCCCGACCAGGATTGAGAGGATCAGCCGAGGCAGGCGGACGTTCCAGACGATGTTGTCCGCCGGGCTTGCTTCAGGAGTGCCCAGTGCACCCCGGTTGCCCAGCGCGGTGAGCACCTCATCAAACCCGAGCCGTGAACTGCCGGTGCCCGCCGCGGTAAACACCCCGGCGACCAAGAGGGCCCCGAGCACCACCAGCACAACGACACGGCGACTCAAAAGCCAGCTCAAACCGATCCGGCTTGGGCCCGTGGGCTTGTCTTGATTGAACGAGTTGGGTCTGCGGTTCACCAGTCTGGGCCGGGCTGCTCTGGGTATATGAGTTTATACATGGAGCGTAGCGACTTGCCCGATCGCGGGCCGGGCTGGGAGGCCATGGTATAGGGCAGGACGTGGACCCGGTTGTTGCGGACCGCGCGGAGCGAGCCGGTCGCGGGGTGGTTGTTGAAGTTATCGATCACCACCCGCTGATCCGCATCGCCGTACGGCATGATGAAGATCACCTCGGGGTCCTTGGCGATCACCATCTCCAGATCGATCGGCGAGAGCGAGCGGAACCGGCCGTGCGGCTCGTCCTGACCCGCGGCATTCACCGCGCCGGCCTCCTTGAGAACACTGCCCATGAAATGGTTGTCCCGGTGGGCGTACCACGTGTCTTCCTGACCCAACAGGCTCAGCGCGACCGGCCGACCCTCCGCGGGCTGATGAGCGGCCAGCCAGGCCCGCGTCCGTTCGAGGTCTTCAACCATCGGCTCGGCCTTCTGCGGATCGCCGATCAGCCCGGCAAGCAGCTCGAACGTGCCACGGATCGCATCGATATCACTGATGTTGAGTACGAGCACCGGGCAGCCTACCTGCTCGCTGACCTCTTCCGCCTTGTTGCGGTAGACCCAGTGCAGCAGGATGGCGTCGGGGTCTGCCGCCAGAAGCTGTTCGATATCCGGGCCGGTCTCGTGCGAGCGACCGACCGTCGGGATGCCGGACGCCTCGGCCGGATAGAGGAACGGGTCTTCAAAGCGGGCTACGGGCGTGACCCCCATCTCCATTAGGATCTCGAGCGAGAAGGCCGAGAGCGCCGCGATCCTCGCCGGCGGCTCTTCGAAACGATAGACGTCACCAAGAGCATCACGGACCTCGATCACATTGGATGATGAAGGTGGCGGATTCGTAGAATCCTGATCTGCGTTTGGCTGGGGCTCCTTGGCATCGCCGGTAGAGACGTACACCCCCAAGCCAATCAAGCCAAGGATGACAATCACCCCCAGCGCGGTAATGACAGAGCGGTTCATCATCTTTGTGCCTCGGAGATTGACCGGACAGGTTTCTGGTTCGAGAGTGACCAGGTATCCACCACGTGCCCGATCAGCGTCACCGAGAACTCCCCGATCCGTACCATGTTGAGCGAGACATTAAGCCTAAGGCGTTCGCGGAGCAGGATCAGGTCGACCTGTGGCTCATGTTCAGCTTGCGAACCCTTGACCACCGGGCAGAACTCCCAGATCAAAGGCAGCGCATCGATCCGGCCGCCACACCGGCGACACGGCAGTGCAGGACCAGTTCCCTGATACAGCGGCAAATTGTTCCAGGCCGACCTGTCCAGATCAAGGCGGATATGATCGCCGTTGGGGCACGCCGACTTGGCCCGGACCCGCGAGATCAAGGGCACCGGGTCGTGCCCGCCACAGACCAGGTAGTCCTCCTCCCACTCGGTCTCCCCGCGGTTGATCAGGTTACCCAGCGGGGTACACACCATCATCAGCGCATCCGCCTCGTACCAACACGAAAGCGCCTGAGCGAGATAAACCTGGCCGTCAAGATCGTCATGAACCTCAAACAGACCCCCCGATGTCGGGTCGATCAGGTCCGTCTGGTTCGGCAGGGTCAGACAGACCGTGCCGTCCCGGTGCTGACGGTTCTCAACCCGCCGGACCCGGCACAAGCGCCGCCCCTCGATCGCGTACCACCAATTCATCGTGTTCCCCAACGTATTCAGCCCGGAGACCCTCGGCCCCGTCCTGGAAAAACCGACCGCAATAAGCACGCCGCCCGGCGATAGCCGAGCGAAGTGAAAATTCAATCAAGGGTTAGGGCAGGGCCACCGCGTCGGGCTTCATGAACTCGCTGATCACCGCGTCGATCTTCGCCCGGGCCTCGGCCGGGTCTTCCTCGCCCCAGTACTCGTCGGCGAGATCAAAGATGTGCGAGAACATCGGGTCGCCCCGCCAGGTCTTACGCAGCTTAACGGTCTCACGCTCCGCGTAAACCTCGCTCCAGGCCTCACGGACCACCGCCCAGTACGCGTGGGTGTTCTCCCAGTACTCCTCCGCGGCGGAGAAATCAAAGTCCTCCGTCTTGCGGTAGGTGTTGGTCCCCGACTCCAACGCGATCACCGGCTGCTCGGCGTTCTGCGTGTCCAGCTTATAGTTGCTCTGGTAGTGCATCCAGCCGCCCTCGGACACCACGTGGGTGTTAACCGCGCCGAGGATCTGGTAGTCGCTCCGCTTGGTGTACTCCCGCCGGGGCAGCGGGCGGTTGGTCAGCGAGCCGGTCCACGTCGAAACCCCGTCGCGGTGGACCCACTGGCCCGCCCCCCAGTAACGCGGCGAGTCATCGACCTGGTACACCGACTGCATCCACACCCCCGGGGCCTGACCCGCCTCAATCGTCGCCGGCTCCCACTCGTTGTCGCCCTGGAAGCTGTAGCCCTCGGTGACCTGGTACTCCCAGTCCTGACGCCAGTGCTTGATCACGTGGGTCTGGCCCCCGTGTCCGACCACCAACAGGTGCTGCAACGCGATCCGCGTGCCGGTGTCCTCAGCCACCACCACCATCTCGTGGGCTCCGGTGGTGTAGGGTTCTTTCAACTCGTAGCCCTCACGCACCGCCATGGTCTCTTCAAACTCAAAGGTCACCCGGTACTCCCCGGCCATCGCGAGGATCGCACGGCGGTCCTGCTCGAATTTCTCTTTCGCGCTGAGGGTCGCGCAGCCCGAGCAGTCGCTGCAGGACGATTCGGGATCGCCGGACGTGGCAACGGTTTGAGCCGAGGTACAACCCAGCAGCCCAAAGAGGGCGGCCAGAACCATGGCGGCCGAGGCCAGGGTGAGGATCGGACGGTAAGGAATCGCATTCATCATGATAACCCTTATGGTTCAGGTGCAGAGCATGCACCGTTGGTGTAGTTCGTTTGTTGCCTTGGCTCCATGGCGTGTTATTACACCATGGTTAAAAATACCATGATTTACTTCGACCCGTCCCACAGCGTGGGCGTGTCATTAATCTCCTGCTCGCCCATCATGTCGGCGTGCCCGTCGAGGTAGGCGATGACGGCTTTCTGGTCCCACCGTAGGTGCATGTAGCCGAAGAACTGCGCGAGCGTTCGCGCCTCGTAATACTGATCCGTCGGCCGGCTGACGTACCTGAAGCCGGCCGGGTACTTGTCGAAATCGCCGATGGTGAAGGGATTGCGGGCGGAGGCAGCGATAAGCATCCCGCTGGGTTGCTGCACCTGGCGTTCATACACCAGATCGTATGGATAGAGAGGGGACTGCCCCGACATCTCGCCCATATAAAAATTCATACCGAAAGACGGCCCGTCCCCAGTGAGATAGTTGTAAAGCGTTGGGGCCGAAGGCTCATATTCATTAAGAACGCCCGCCTGCTCATTGATGAGCAGCGCCCCCTCGATATTGTAATCGAAGTAGGGGGCAAGCCGCCACGAATAACCCAGGAACGCGCCCGCATCGCCGGTCTGGGTCAGGTGGTTCCAAACGATGTCGCCGTAGTTGTTGCGGATAGTCTGGGGCGGCGAGTAGTCAGTGGTTTTGAAAAGCGTGCTGTCGTGATCGTCGATCCACATCCGATTCGCGGCGGTGATCATCCGTGCTGCTGACAATTCCTTGGTCCGCTTCGCACTGTCGCGAGCGGCACCAAGAACGGGAAGCAGGATCGAAATCAGCAGCGCGATGACGCTGATCACGACCAATAATTCGATTAAGGTAAAAGCGTGTTTGTGCTGCATGGGTCTTGTTTCCACTTTTTCGCGGTAAGTCCCAACCCGCCCCGGATTCTAGACTAAGTCAAAAAGCGACGCGCCGCCTGTGGACGGCGCACCGCCATGGAAAGCATAGCGCTTAGGCACGACGCCGGCGCAGAGCCAGCAAGCCGCCGAGGCCCAGCAACGCGATGGAGCCGGGCTCGGGGACGAGAGCGGTATCCGGCGCAAAGCCGGTCGCGGACCACTGGGTATCGACGGTAAACTTATCAAAGGAGGTGAAGGACCCCCCGTCGATATCGAATGAAGACGAAGCGGCGATCGAACCGGGGATCTCGTACTTCACAAAGAACGATCCCTTGCCCGCGGCGTTGCCATCAGGGAAGGGAATCTGCTCATTCACCACCGGAGCGAAACCGTTGATCTCGCTGAACTGGATCGGGGCCCCCAGTGCGCCGAAGAGCGTGATCCCCTGGACGATCACGGTCGTGAACCCGCCCGGGCCGGTCGCCGCGTCGAAGGTAATGGTCTCATCCACGGAACTGCCACCACTGTAGTAGTTAAATGAACTGGACTGGTGGTCAGCTCCGTTGTTGGTGATGAATGACCCACCGGCGGTGCCGAGGTCGGGATTCAGGTCGGTGATCACCGGGATGTTGTTTTGGATAGTCACCTCATCAAAGACATCCCAGCCCAGATACGTGGTGTTCGCATCGCCGCGGAATGACGGCGCGACGATGTCGGTCTGCTGGTTAAGCACCGTAGTCGAAGCCGAGGCGGTACCCGCAGCAAGTGCGAGCGTAGCAATAAAACCTGTACGAAGCATCTCAAACTCCTTCCGGCTTAAAAGGCCGGTGGTTGGGTGAAGTGCTCGCGGGCAACGTCGCCCGCGAAGCTCGGTGATGGCAGGACTCTGACCCGCAGAGTCAAGTCCGATCCCCCTGATCTGGTATGAGCGGACTTGTAAGTAAGCGGAGTCATGTTCTGCCAGGTTGACCATCGTCCTCCCCTTCAGGACGATCGCTTGGTAAGCTGAAGATCTTTTGATCCTGAAATTCATTCACAAAAACTTAGGATTTTAGGTTTCTGGCTTTCGTTGTCAAGTGCTTGAGTATCAATCTCAGTCACAAGCTTCTCGACTTACAAACTCTTTATGTCAGCCCCGATAGCTGCCTCGCTGAAAGCTCAAGCCAAACACACCAAGTTGCATTAAGCCCTAGTCCTGCGACGCCGCAAAAGGCCGACAAAGCCGAGCGAGAGCAGAGCCATCGACCCGGGCTCGGGTACGACGGTCAGGAAGGTACTGCCAGGATTTTCCGTGTTATTTAGGAAACCGTGGAGGAAGTCATTGCCGCTGGTGTCGTTCTTACCTGTCAGAGCAATGGCGAAAACGGTATTGTCCCCGCTGATCCAGTCGTTAACGATGTCGGTCACGTCGAACTCGACCGGCCCAAATCCATCCACCGAGGTTATCGCGGCCGGATCGGCGGGCAGGATGTTGTTGTTAAAGAACGTCAACCAGTCGATCGGGCCGCCAGGGTTGGTGTCGTCGGTAATCGCAGGGAGCGGATCAGTATCAACGGCATGAGCAGAGACTGTAAACGGCATTGACGCAGATGCATCGGCACCAAATCCGCCAGACGCACTCTCCAAAGTCAGGATTGCGCTAGGGGCTGGTCCGGAGAAACCCGAGAAATCGGACGAATTAAATGTGATGTAAATCGTTTCGGGACCGGCACCGAAAGCATTGTCGGTCGCGACCCGATGCACGTTTCGCGCATCACCGGTGTAGCCACGGACAAAATTGGGGCCGAAGAAAAACGCCGATGTCATTACGTCCTCGGCGGGATCGATCTGGGTGGAGGCGGCCTGGGCCTCGGAACCCACGAATGCAAGGCTTCCAACCAGTGTCAGGGTTAAAATTTTCTGCTTCGAAAACACCATCATCAAATTCTCCATCCGGCGATTTGAGCCGGTGATTAGCAAAGTGCCCGCGAACAACTGCGCCCGCGTGGCGGGAGCGACGACGACGGGCCGATCTCCTCGCCGGCCCGGCCCCCCTGAATCACCCTTGGGTTGCTAGACCCACTCGATTACCGAGAATGGACCCATGACAACACCGCAGGGTCGTCGTCACTCGTGGGCGGCCGGCGATCTCTTGCTGGGGAAGCCGGTCGCCCCATTTTTGCGAGGTCTCGTAAGTGAGAGTCACTCGCAACAGGTCGGGATCATACGAAGTCTACGGCCCTTGTCAAGTTCCTGTGACTCACTTGCAATAAGTTTCGACGCCTTGCAACTTATCGCGGCAAAGATTGGCCACGATTGAAAATGTAAATACAAAAGATATCCCGGACGTGGCATTACACGGCATTTGGTCACATGATGCGGCATTTTCCAACTTGTAAAACTGTGCTGAGAAATCCTTTAAAGCGATTTAACTACTAAGAGATCACGGCCGCACGCGGAGAAGTGATAACGCGAACAAACCACCTAACATCGGTGTTTTTTCTAGGGGCTGTCCTAGGAGATTATCCAGTCTGCAGGATACGCCAATGGGCCTGAAGCACAGCAAGCTCTCTCCCCGCCTTCAAGGCTCTGGTCTTAACCCTTACTCCTGCTCCACAACAAGTGGGGCTTTTTGGAAGATGTTGGCCATGCCAACAAGGAGCCTTTTGATGAACAAGAAGCGACACACCGAGGCCCAGATCGCGTTCGCGTTGAGGCAGGCCGAGTCGGG
>JBCDHS010000034.1:0-39359 GCA_038749735.1 Planctomycetota bacterium | reverse complement strand
CCCACCAGCCACCAACCACCTATCACCGAACACTCAGTGATAAATCGGGGCCCAGACGTTCGTATCCAGCGCGGTCGTCTCGCTGATCCGTGGGTCGTTGTGGGCGACCGGGGCGTTCTCGCCGAAGCGTTTGAGGAACCGCCAGACTACCGCGCCGCCGACCAGCAGCACCGCGCCCAGCTCCGGCAGGCCGAGGGTAAAGCCCGGGCTCTCGTAGACCGGCATGACGTACCAGAACAGGTCCAGGTACACCATCACCAGCATCCACACACAGGCGATCGCCAGGCAGGTCATGTTCCGCTTGACGTGTCGGCTCAGCAGGAAGCCGAAGGGGATCAGCAGGTGGCCGAACAGCAGGAGCAGGATCATCCACGACCACGCCGAGCCGTACTGCGGCGCCGTCGAGACGGTCGTACCCCCGCGGATCTCGAACCAGTAGGTCGTCTCGGGCAGCGAGGCATACCAGATCAGCATGAACTGGCTGAAGCTGACGTAGCCCCAGAAGAAGGTCATCGCGAACAGCAGCTTGCCCAGGTCGTGGTAGTGTTCGACGTTCACGACCTTGAGCAGGCCCTGCTTCTGCAGCAGCATGCAGACGAGGATGGTCACGGCGATCCCGGTCAGGAAGCTGTTGGCGAAGAAGATCACCCCGAACATCGTCGAGTACCAGGCCGGGTCCAACGACATCAGCAGGTCGAAGCTGCAGAAGGTGACGGTCAGCGCGAAGCCGATCGTCGATGCCGGGGCCCACCACTCACGCTGAGTGGTCAGCCCGGCGTCGGCCGAGGCATCCTGGGCGACCGACTTCTTCCAGTAGAAGAGCCCCATCAACGTGAAGACCGCCAGGTAGATCACCATCCGCGCCAGGAAGGCCATCGGGTGGAACCAGAGCCAGCCCTTGCCCTCGGCGATCTGCTCCTTGCCCAGCAGCATCCCGCCGTAGCGCTTGTAGTCGAGCATGTAGGCCAGCAGGGTGGTGTAGTTGGCCTGCTGGATCTTGAGGGCTAACTCGGGGTCGTCGGGGTAGGCCATGCCCGGCGCAGGGTGCTGGTTGCTGTGGTCGTGCGCGTGCCCGTGGTCGGCGTGCTCATCGCCGCCGTGCCCGTCGCGTGCGTGCGGGTCGGTGTCGGCGACGAAGACGGCATTGTGGTACCCGTCCTCGTCCTCTTCTTGGCCGGCGATCGAGTTGGGCGTGTCCGCCGCGTGGTCGTCGTGACCACCGTGCAGGTCGTGCAGGAACTCCTCGGCCTGGTGGACCTCCTCGCCGAACTGCTCCATGTCCTTGGACCATGGGTAAAGCATCCCATTACCGAACAGGGCGACAAAGATGATCGGCAGGGCGAGGATGCCCATGAACAGGAAGTTTGCGGCAAAGGTCTCGGGCACCCGCCGTACGGCCACGACCCAGCCGGCCCGGAACAGCGTGGTGAGCACGACCAGCGCCAGCGAGCCGACGGTCAGCGCGAGGAAGAAGGCGTAGGCAATCAGGTAGGCGAACATGATGCGCTCGAGCCCGCCGCCGAGCAGGGTCGATCGGCCGCCGAAGAAGCCGGTGATCAGCAGCAGCCCGCCGACCCCGACCGCGCCGAGCGCGATCGCTTTGGCCGGGCTCAACCGGCTACCCAGCGGGGTCTTGTCCAATTCGTCGATCTTCACCGGTCCATGCGCCACAGGGGGTCCTCAGTCGCGTTCGTTCCATGTTCTTGGCCGATGCCGCTTCAGCGGGGATCGGGCGGGGGCCGGGCCCCGCGTCTCAATCCGTTCGGGCCTGCTCGGCTCCGGGTTCTTTGGCCCGGGCCGGCTCGGGGGCCTCGCCGGTCTTCTGCATCGCCCGGACGTAGGCGACGATCGCCCAGCGGTCCTCGACGCTGATCTGGGCCGAGTATCCGGCCATGTTGTTCTTGCCCATGCTGATCGTGTTAAACATCTCGCCGTCCTCGTACCCCCCGGCACGGGTATACGTCGCGTCGATCAGGTTCTTGGGCGCCACCCAGTTGGTGTTGCTCGGGTTGCCCGGCTGCTCGGCCAGGGTGCTGGCGGCCCGGTGCGTCGCGCCGTTGCCCAGCCCGTCGTAGCCGTGGCAGGTCGCGCAGTAGTTGTTGTACTGGCGTTGACCCAATTCAAGAAACGCCGTGTTGACTGTAACAACCTCGGGGAACCCGTCGAGGTATTTCGGCACCAGGTTGCCCTGCCCGTCGTCCTCGACCACGGTCTCGCCGGTCGCCGGGTCCACCGCGAAGCCGCGGTAGGCCAGGTCGCTGTCCATTAGCATCCCCGGGTCGGGCTGGTGCACGGTCCGGCCCCAGGCCACGGTGCCGGGGGCGTATTGCCGCATCGCCAGGCCGTGCTCGAAGACCTCGGTGGTGGACTGGGCCTTGTACTTGGCCTGGTTGTCCATGTCCTGTAAGAGGTGGATGCGCGGCTTCTCGGAGAAGCTGTTGCGCTTGTACCAGATCGCCGCGCCGAGGGTCATCGGCACGAACGCGCCGGTCACCATCACCGCGATCAGCCACATCGGCGGGGCGGTGAACAGTCGGAGGTCGATATCCAGGTCGGGTAGCTTCATCGCTTCTTATCCAGAGCCGGGCAACGCCGGTCTCGCTTCGGGTCCGGTCAAACGTCGACGATCTCCACCGCCCGGCAGCCGTGCATGTCCTTCACAAAGGCCTTGGTCTGTTCGGCGTCGAACTGGCGGTCACGGGCGTCGATCATCAGGAAGAACCGGTCGCTGGTCGCCCGGCGGAACCGCTCGCTCTTGAGCAGGGGGTTGTGCAGCATCGGCAGCTTGTTGAGCAGGAACATCGCGAACACCGCGGTATAGGCGCTGAACATAATGGTCAGCTCGAAGATCACCGGGATAAACGCGGCCAGCGAGTTGTAGGGCTTGCCCGAGATCAGGTACTCGTAAGGCTCAAAGTTGACCGGGAGAAAGCCCGGCTCCTGCCAAACCCCCATCGTGTAGGTCGTCAGGATCAGCCCGGTCGTCATCCCGGTCAGGCCCATCAACAGCACGATCCAGGGCAGGACCGTCGGCTTGATGCCGACCGCCTCGTCGATGCCGTGCACCGGGAAGGGCGAGTGCACGTCCATCTTCTTAAAGCCGGCCTCACGCGCGGCGTTGGCGGCGGCGATGATGTCGTCGACGTTGTCGAACTCGCCGATCAGGCCGAAGGCCGCGGGCTCGTCGGCGGCGACGGCGACCTCGGCCAGCACATCCGGGTTTTGGGTATCGATCACGGTCATGGCTTAGGCACCCTCCGGCTGAGTGGTGTCGTCGTCGGCAGGGGGGCTCGGCTGCGATGCGGTATCGGCGGGCTCCTCGGCCTCTTTCGCGTGCCCCTCGTGTTCCCCGTGGCCGTGGCTGGCGTGGGCCTCGGGCATGATGGTCTTGACCTCGGCGACGGCGATCACCGGCAGGAACTTGAGGAACAGGAAGAACAGCGAGCCGAACAGCCCAAACGAGCAGATGAACCAGCAGATATCGACCCAGGTCGGGTGGAACTGCGCCCACGAGCCGGGCAGGAAGTCCCGGCTGAGTGAGGTGACGGTGATGACGTAGCGCTCGAACCACATGCCGACGTTGACGTGCATGGCGGCAAACATAATCCAGAACAAGTTTTCGCGGCACTTCTTGATCCAAAGCACCTGCGGGCCCACGCAGTTGCACCAGACCATCAGCCAGAACCCGAACTGGTAGTTACCCAGCGGGCGGTTGCGGAAGACGAACTGCTCGAAGTGGTGGCCCGAGTACCAGGCCACGAAGAACTCGATCGAGTAGGCGTACATCACGATCATGCCCGTGCCGAGCATGACCTTCGCGCAGTTGATGATGTGCCGCATCGTGATGATGTGCTTCAGGCCCAGCCACTGGCGGCAGGGGATGGCGAGGGTGAGCACCATGGCGAACCCGCCGTAGATCGCCCCGGCGACGAAGTAGGGCGGGAAGACGGTGGTGTGCCAGCCGGGCAGCTGCGCGACGGCGAAGTCGAAGGACACGACCGAGTGAACCGAGAGCACCAGCGGCGTACACAGCGCGGCGAGCAGGAGGTAGGCCTTCTCGAACCGGTGCCAGTGCCGGGCGCTGCCGGTCCAGCCCAGGGCGAGGAAGCTGTAGAAGATCTGCCCGAGCCGGCTCTTGGCCTTGTCGCGGAGGGTCGCGATGTCCGGGACCATGCCGGTGTACCAGAATAAAAACGAGACGGACGCGTAGGTCGATACCGCGAAGACGTCCCAGAGCAGCGGCGAGCGGAACTGAGGCCACATCCCCATCTGGTTCGGGTAGGGGAACAACCAGTAGGCGAACCAGACCCGGCCGACGTGGACCGCCGGGAACATGCCCGCGCAGACGACGGCGAAGATGGTCATCGCCTCGGCAAAGCGGTTGATGGAGGTGCGCCAGTTCTGGCGGAAGAGGAAGAGGATCGCGGAGATCAGCGTGCCGGCGTGGCCGATGCCGACCCAGAACACGAAGTTGATGATCGGGAAGCCCCAGGCGATCGGCTGGTTGTTGCCCCAGATGCCCACGCCGGTGACGACCAGGTAGCCGATGAAGCTGAAGAAGCCCAGGGCCATGAACGAGAGGATGACAAAGCCGATCCACCACAGGCGGGTGGGCTTGCTGGTCGCGACGCGGGCGACGGTGTCGGTGACGCCGGTGAAGTCCAGCCCGCCGGTGACCAGCGGGGCGCGGCGCCTCGGGTCGTCGACGGTGTTGTCCGTCTCGACGGTGGGGATCGTGCTGCCTGGGTGGATCGCTGCCATGTCGGGTCTAAGGTCTGGGCGCTTGGGCGGGTCGTGTCACTCACGACGCCGGGCGGGCGGTGCTGCTCAGTGGTCGCTGGTTTTG
The DNA here is from genome assembly GCA_038749735.1 of Planctomycetota bacterium. Classification (GTDB taxonomy): domain Bacteria; phylum Planctomycetota; class Phycisphaerae; order Phycisphaerales; family Phycisphaeraceae; genus JAHQVV01. The sequence continues at coordinate 34,513 of JBCDHS010000034.1, read as the reverse complement.
CTTTCTGCCGCGTGCGGGTCGTGGCTGGGGTGTGGGTTTCGGATCTTGGCCAGGTACTTGGTCCGGGGCCGGTGGTTCAGTTCGGAAAGCAGGGCGTAGACGCGCTTGTTCTTGTTCTGTACCTGGCTGACTTTTGATTCCGGGTCGTTGAGGTCGCCAAAGCTGATGCAGTCGGTCGGGCAGGCGTCCTGGCAGGCGGTGACGACCGTGCCGTCGGGCACGGTCTTGGTCGTCGCGTGCTCGAAGCCGTACTCGCCCGATTTGTTCCGCGCCCACTCGTTCTTGCGGGTGATCTTGGCCCGCTGGATCCGCTGGGTGCAGTAGGTGCACTTTTCCATGACCCCGCGCATCCGCACGGTGACATCGGGGTTAAAGACCATGGCCTTGAGCTTGTCGATGGCCTGGCCCTGCTGGGTGTCGGGGATGTTCAGCCAGGGGTTGGCGACGTCTTTGCGCGGGCTCTTGGCGTGGTAGTCGAAGTAGTTGAACCGGCGCACCTTGTACGGGCAGTTGTTCGAGCAGTACCGCGTGCCGATGCAGCGGTTGTAGACCATCGTGTTCAGGCCCTCGGTGTCGTGCACCGTCGCGGCCACGGGGCAGACCTGCTCGCACGGCGCGTTCTCGCACTGGACACACGAGACCGGCAGGTGGACGACCTGGATATCCCCGGGCTTCTCCGGCTTGCCCTTGTAGTACGTGTCGGTGCGTTGCCAGTGCATCTCACGTGAGCGCCAGACCTGCTCCTTGCCGACGACCGGGATGTTGTTCTCGCTTTGGCAGGCGATCACGCACGCGCTGCAGCCCAGGCACGAGGTCAGGTCCACCGTCATCCCCCAGGCGTGGGGGTTGTTGTACGCGTCCGGGCCGTCGGGGTGCTTGCGGTCGTAGTCGGCCGAGTCTGAGCCGGGAGAGACCGACGGCGGGTCGAAAAGCTGCAGCGCGTAGTCGCCGTGGTCGTGGCCCATGATGTGGCCAAGGTCGTGCTTGTACTCGCTGAGCGTTCCTTCCTTGATGATGTTGCCTTTTTTGCCCGACGCGCCCTTCTTGCCCGCCCGCAGCTCGACCCCCCACTGGGCGGTCGCGTCTTTCTCCGGCGAGAAGCCCTCGATCAGGTGGTGGACGCTCGTGGTCGCCAGGGTATAGCCCTTGGCCTGCTTAGGACCCATGACGGCCACGGCAAAGCCCATCGCCCCGCTGGATCGCAGCGGGTAGGTGTCGAAGCCGACCTTCGTGCCGACGTTGCCGCAGCGGGTCCGGCCCTGGCCCAGGTCCACCACCATCACGCCCTCGGCCTGCCCGGCCTGGACAAAGACGGGCATGTCCACCGTCGAGCCGTTGGCGTCGACCGTCACCATGTCCCCGTACTGCAGCGAGGCGGCTTTGGCGTCGGGCACGCTGACCCGCACCGGGTTGTCCCACACGACCTTGGTCAGCGCGTCGGGGATCTCCTGCAGCCAGGCGCTGTTGGCAAAGCGGCCGTCGTACACCGCGCTCTCGCGGAAGCTGATCTCCATCGCCGCCGGCTCGGCCAGCACCGGCGCAGCCACGCGGCCCACCTGTGCATCGATGCCCGCGAGCGAGGTCCCGGGCACATAGCCCAGGTGCAGCGCCCGACGCCAGTTCTTCTCAAACCCGCTGGCCTGTTCGTTGTCGGTGTCGTAGCCCGCGGCGTCCAGCGCTTCGCTGAAGTCCACACCGTCGAGCACGGCGTCTTCACGGAAGGTGCCGCGGACCAGTTCGTAGCCGGTCGGCTGGGCCAGCGAGCCCTCGTCTATCAAAGAGCCGATCAGCTCGATCGTCGATCGGCCGTTGAAGATCGGCAGGATCAGCGGCTGCTGCAGGCCCAGCGTCCCGTCGTACCACCGCCCGTCCCCCCAGGCCTCGAAGTGGGTCGCCAGCGGCAGCCGCCATTCGCAGGCGGCGCTCGTCTCGTCGTCGTAGATACTCAGGTGCACCGCGTGTTTGGCTTTGGCCAAGGCCTCGCCGAACTTCAGGTCCGCCGGGGCGTTGAAGACGGGGTTGCCGCCGAGGATGAAGAGGGTGTCGATCTCGCCGGCGTTGAGCGATTGAACCAACCCGACCAGGGCGAGCAGCTGATCGCGGTCATCGGCGGTGGGCTCCTGGGTCAGCGTGATCGTCTTGTCGAGGTTGCCCAGCTTGCGGTTGATCGCGTGGGCGAGGGCGTGGACATCCGCCGGCTGATTAGCGCCTACCACGATGATGCTCTCGCCCGGATGCTGCTTCAAGTCTTCGATCAGCAGCCCGGCGAACTTCTTTTCGTCATCACTCGGGGACACGGCGCCCGCCCCCGACAGCGCACCGAACTCGGCCGCGATGTACGTCAGCAGGTGGGCCACCCGTGAGGGCTTGATCGGTAGCCTTTCGTCCGCGGCCGAACCGGTGATCGTCATGCCCGGCTCGGCGACGTACATCCGGTTCATCGTGGATGCTTCGGGGTGGTGCTCGCCCTTGAGCATGCCCTTGTCCGCGCTCTTTCGGCCGACCGCCCAGCCCTTGGCGTTGCTCAGGGCCGAGGGGTGGCTGCACAGGAAATCGCAGTCGAAACAGGCGATGATCTTCGCCTGATCGACCTTGTAATGCGTCCGGGCGGGCGTGCCCAGGGCAAGCCGGCTGCCCTCGATCGCCGCCCCCTGGCCCAGCGGCTCCCACGTGACCCACGTCGCTTGGGGCATCGCCTCGTTCAGCTTCTTACGCAGCCTGATCTGGGTCGGCGAGCTGCTGGGCTCGGCGAGGAAGGCCACGCCCTTGCCGCCTTCCAACTCGGCCAGGTGCTGCTTAGACCATTTTTCGAAGGCCTTCCACGAGCTGACCCGGCCGCCGGTGCCGTTGGCCCCGGCCTTGCCGAACAGGACATTGCGCTGCCGCTCGGGGTCGTACTGCTGGAGGGTCAGGGCCTGGTCGTAGCCGTCGGTGGCGTAGCCCGCGGCGGGGTGGGACTCGACCTTGATGGGTCGGCCATCGAACGAGGAGACAAGCATCGGGTGCGCGACCCCGCCACGTTCCGAGAGGGAGGCGAAGTAGTTGGGCACGCCGGGCAGGTAGTTGTCCGGGCGGTTGGCGAACGGCGCGAGTTTTTCCTCGGGCCAGCGCCGGCAGCCGGTCATCGTCAACCCCGCCAGCGCCATCGAGGCCCCGGCAAGCTTGAGGAAGCTGCGCCGCGACATCGACTGGATCTCGTCCGGCTCGTAGCCCGCAAACTCTTCACCCAGCTTGGACTGGAACTCGGGTGAGTTGGCGTACTCGTCCAGCGACTGCCAGTACTGCTGACCGGTGATGTTGTCTTGCAAGGTCGTCACGTGGGCGGTTGCCTCTACGTTCGTGGTTCTCGATCCCAGTCCCCGGCCTCTTTCCCGTCCAGGCCGGCCCCGGACAACGCGTTGGCGCGGGGCACCGCCTTTGACTCAACGGTGGCAGGTCGAACAGGCCTGCATGTACGCGGCGTTATTGATCTGGTACTCGGCCTTGAGCTTGTTACCCAGCCACAACTGCGCCGCCTGCACATCGCCCTCAGCCAGTTCGCCATCAGCGATCGCCGCCTGCACCCGTTCATCGTCGAGCGGCGACCAGTCCATCACCGTGACCATCTCGGTCGGCCGAAGGTGTTTTTCTGGAGCGCGGTGGCAGTCCAGACACCAGCCCATCGACAGGTTCTCGGCCTGGTAGACACCGACGATCGTCTCACCGGTGACCGGCGACCCCATCTTGTCGACCCGGCCGTGGCAGCTCACACACCCGATCCCCTTGTTCACATGGGCCGAGTGAGGGAAGTAGGCGTAGTCGGCCACGTCGTGGACTTTGACCCAGGGGATCGGCTTGCCGGTCTGGTAGCTCTCCCAGACCGGCCGCAGGTGCAGTGATGCTTGGTGGACGCCGGCGACACGGGTGGGCGTGCCATCGATGTTCTCGGCCGGCGCGTGGCAGTTGATACAGACGTCGGTCGCCGGGATCGCGGCAAAGCCCGCGTCCTTGACCGTGTTGTGGCAGTAGGTGCAGTCCAGCCCGAGCTGCCCGACGTGCAGGGCGTGGCTGTATGGCACGGGCTGGGTGGGTTGGTACCCGACGTTGAGCGTCTCGGCCGAGCCGCCCCAGAGCACGATCGGCGGGACGACCGTTCCCGCACCGACGCCCGTCATCAGGATCAGCGGCAAGAAGTAGTTGGCCCACTTCGGGAAGACGAATCTGTCGGTCGGTTGGTAGGACAAAATCTACTTACCCTTGCTGGTGAATCTGCCGGTGTGTGTGGACCGGCTTATGTCGGACACGATAGCCTGTTTCACGCGCCGTGACAAAACGATCATCGCTGCGATTCAGTATCAAAAACAGGGCATAAAAACTAGCTTAAACCCAACGCGCGTTTGTTGGGTTGGACCATCCCCAAGACCATCACGGCCACGAGCGCTACCAGCCCCCCGGGCATCACCTGCCCCTCGATCGCAGCGCCGATTAACGCCAGCATCGCGCCGACCGTCAGCACCCCCCAGACCGACGCCATGCCCTTCAAATAACTGCCCGGCTCGACCGGCCTGCCCCCGCGCTCCTCCGGCAACCTGAAGAAGCAATAACTGCGGAGAACCAGCACAATCGGCCCCAGCAGTGCCAGCCAGGCCACCGCGACCCCCACCATAAGTCCCCCAACCATCGAAGACGAATCATTGATCGGCTCGCCCGCCGCGCCGGCGGCCCAGGCCCAGCCGTCGCGCTTGAGCAGGATGCCCATGATGAGCACGAGCCCGATCCCGGCGATCACTAATGACGAAGCCCACGATTGCCGCGCCGCTGAATAGGCTTCATCGGGTGAAAGCGGGGCGGGTTTTTTCTGTGAGACAGGGGATGGGGTGGTCATGTTTCGCTCTGTTTGGTATAGATCGAGCAGATCGGCCTTCGAGCCATACATTACCGCATACTCCATGCGCCGCCACACGGCGCGTCCGTACCGGGCGCGGCGGCACGCCCACTGGTACAGTGCGGGCCATGGCCACCCAGCGCATCATCTCCGCCGACCAGGCCTCGCCCGCTGAGGAGCAGTTCAACCTCGCCCTCCGCCCGACAACGCTGAAGGAATACGTCGGCCAGCCCCGCCTGACCGAAAAGCTCTCGATCACCCTCGCCGCCGTGCGGCAGCGGGGCGAGCCCATGGAGCACACCCTCCTGCACGGCCCACCCGGCCTGGGCAAGACCACCCTCGCCCACATCATCGCCCACGAGATGCAGGCCCACCTCACCGTCACCGCCGGGCCCGCGCTCACCAAGCCCACCGACCTGGTCGGCATCCTCACCAAGCTCCAGGCCCGCGATGTCCTGTTCATCGACGAGATCCACCGCCTGCCCATCGCCCTCGAAGAGTACCTCTACTCGGCGATGGAAGATTTCAAGATCGATGTGCAGATCGACAGCGGCATGCACGCCAAGACCATCACCCTCCCCGTCCCGCCCTTCACCCTGATCGGCGCGACCACCCGCGCCGGCCTGATCTCCGGGCCGATGCGCAGCCGCTTCGGCCTCAACCACAACCTCGAGTTCTACTCGGATCAAGACCTGCACCGCATCCTCGCCCGCAGCGCCGGGCTCTTGGGCATGGATGTCCCCTCCAAGCCGGGCGGTGAGCGCCACGAATCCCCGGATCACGACGCGTTGTCCACCATCGCCCGCCGCGCCCGCGGCACGCCGCGTATCGCCAACCGCCTGCTCCGCAGGGTCCGTGACTATGCGCAGGTCAAGCACAACAACCGCCTGAGCCCGCAGGTCGTTGACGAGGCGCTTGAGCTCGAAGGCGTCGATGCCCTGGGGCTGGACGAACTTGATCGCCGATACCTCATGTGCATCGCCAAGACCTATCAGGGCGGCCCGGTCGGGCTGGAAGCGGTCGCCGCGACGCTGGGCGACGACGCGGGCACGCTTGAACAGGCCGTCGAGCCCTACCTGTTGCAGCTAGGCTTTCTCGCACGCACCCGCAAGGGCCGGCAGCTCACCCAGGCCGGGGCCGAGCACGTGGGGTTGAAATTACCGGGCCGGGCCGACGAAGACGACGGGTTGTTTTAACCGCTCCCGTACGATTGAACTTGGTCCAACGCGGTCGCGTATCAAGTCAATGCGACCCATCTCGTCAGGGGGCTGTATGCGTTGTTTTCTGATCTTTGTTTTTCCCGCTTTGGCCATGTCCGTGCTCACCGGCTGCCACATGTCGGTCAGCGCGGGGCTTGGCAACAAACGTGCATCGGTCTCGGCCTCGCACGACAAAGCCGCTTCGCCTGAGACGATACAGAGCCCGGCGGCCCAGGCGAGGCCGCCGATCGAGGGCGACTGGTCTGAGCCGGTCAACGGGGTGCAGATGTCCGCCCGTATCGTCGAGCCGGTGGACGGCCACCCGGCGAAAGACCTGCGCCTGCTCTTGGTTGCCTGGAACACCACGGATGAGCCGGTGGATCTGCCGAGCCTGCATCCCGAGCAGGCCGTGCGTGCCCCGGCTCTACCGGGTGACGAGATGCCTGCGATGGGGCGGTACATGAACCTGCGTGTGGTCGCCGAGCCTTTGGGCCATGCCCAGGACCATCCCCAGGTGCTACACGGCCTCGATCAACTGCGTGAGATGGAGCGTCAATTAGAGCCCGGCGAGGTTCGTATCTACATCTTGCGCCTCCGCATCATCCGGCAGCTTGAGCAGGAGATGCAACAAGCGGTCCGGCAACGTCGCGGCTTTGTCGTTCCAGAACACACCATGGACTGGCACCATCCCGCATCCGGGACCTACCGCCTCCACCTGACCTATCGCCCCGAGGGCTTCGGCATCCCGTCCGATCAAAAGGCAGTGGATATGGAACTCGATCTCGGCGGGTGGGAAGGCAAACAGATCCAGCTAAGCCCGATCGAACACGAAATCTACCCTGATCACTGAACATGCTTTGCCGCCGGTCGAGGACGGGCCGTACCTATGAGCATGCCCGGTGTATCTGCCCAAGCTTTGCTCACGATCTTTGCTCCACGATGCCGCTTGCATGGATCGTCGTTCTTCAAGCCGCCTTGGCTTGCATCAGCGTTCGGATTTCATCGGACAGTTCGTGCGGGGCCAAGGCCTTACCAATGAACTGTACGCCGACGCGGTAACGGGCCCCGGGCAGCAGGCATACGCTGCGGACGACGGCGTTGATGCAGAAGGCGCTGCCGTTTGGCGCGGTTTTCTCGAAGACGATCTCGCTGCCCTCGTAGATCGGCTGGGGGCAGCTAAACCCGAGCCCGCCCTCGGACAGGTCCAGCGTGTTGACCTTGAGCACCCGCAGGTTGGTGTCTTCGCGGATGAAGACCCGGGCCGTGCCGGGCCAAGCCCGGCGGGGGTGGCGGCGCAGGTTTTCCTGGGTCGCGCCGCCGGCGCGGGCCGTGGTTTCCTCGGCCAAACGATGCATCTCGCGGGTCAAGGCGCCCAGCGCCGCGTGTAGCGTATCGCCCGGCTCGGTGTTGGCCAGCAGTCCATACTGGAAATAGCCCTCGCCACGCGCCTTGCAGGATTTCGCCTGCATCTTTCCCACCACGTGCCGTTTGTTGTAGGTCAGGTCGATTTCCAGCCAACTGCCGATCGGCTTGGAGTCGGTGTCGATCAGCACGGCCATGCCTTGCTCGGAGATATCCACCACGCTGCCCGTCCGCTCGTTGTCGATGCAAACCAGCATCAGGTCGTCGGGTACCTCGATCCGGGGGGCCACGCGACGCTCGCGGTTGGTCAGCTCGCCCACGATCTCGATCTGCGCAATGGGTTGATCGCCCGCCGCGTCGATCCGCGTGATCCGGATCGGGGCGCCGAAGAATCGGCCTTCCTGGTCGTGCAGGAGCAGCTCCAATTCGACGCCGATCGGCAGCGCGGTCGGGCGGGAGAACTGGATCGCGGGCAGCTCGTCCTTGCTGATCAACAGCCGGCCGGGGAACAGATCCTCCTGCGAGGTACCCGCCCGGACGTGGATGGCTTTGCCGTTACTCAGCATGGTCGCCTCAAGCGCAGGCCGACTCGAAAGCGCCGGCATCGGGTGGTCCCGTCGTCAGCGACAGGACGCTTCGGTCTGAAAAGAATCGGCGGCAGGACACAGTTGGTTCATGTTGTGAGCAAATCGTTCGTATTTGTCTCTGAACGATTTGACTGAATTGTGCGTTTGGATGGGTTGGTGAGGCTTGGAGCAACTGGCGTTATCCCCGGCATGTCTTTGCCCGCCACCTCCCTGGGAGGGAGGGGGAGCAAGGCGTGAAGGCCATGAAATAGGCCAGTTGCTCTAGCTTAGAACGTGTACGAGAAGGTGGGGCGGGCATCTTGCCCGCCGTTCGAGCGCCGCTCGAAATAGGCCTTTTCACGACGTCGTCGTGACGGCAGGCTGGAAGCCTGCCCCACCTAAGGCACTTCGCGTACAGGTTCTTAATGCGGGTTGCGCGCGGTGTTGAGGTGTGGATCACGCCCGGTAAGGATCAGTCTGAAGATGGCTTTGATTTGCCCAGCGGCACGAACGCCGCGACCCCGACCAATGCGGCCAGGATGATCGCGAACACCGGGCTAATCGAAAGCAGCCAGACCGGCTTGGCCAGGGCGAAGCTGACCCATCCCGCGATCAGCGCATAGCGCAGGGTGATCAGCCGGGGCAGGGCGGCGGGGATCTCCGCCCGACCGGTCTCGTCCAGCTCGCTCCGCGAAGGTGACAGCAACGGCTCAACCAGCATCACCACCACCGTCAGCAAAAGCAGCAACGTCACAAGCCCCTCGAGTTTCTCGGTGTGTTCATTGCGACGCAGCTCGATGGTGATCAACGCCTCCTGAAACAGTGCCTGGTGTTCCTCGCGTTCTAGGGCGTATTCGTTGGTCAGGCGGAGAATCTCTTCCTTCACGCTCAGGGCGGTGGAATCGTTGGGGTCAAAAAATTCGGCTTGCTTGTTGACCTTGGCAACCCTCTCGGAGTAATCGTTGTTTTCTTCGAAGTCGGCCATGTTCTGCTTAGCCTGGTCGAGTTCGCGGGTATCGCCCGTGCCGATGAAGAGCTTGTCGTATAGGCCGGGTGAGGCTTTGCCGAGTACCGCCGGTCCCAACAGGATGCCCAGCGCCATCCCCGCGACCAGCATGTACAGGTGCAGCGGGTCGGGCATGGGCCAGGGCAGGATCGATGGTTTAGGCTTGGTATCGATGGCGGTGCTCCGGGGATCAATCGGCCCGCAACTCTAGCCGGCCCGATCGGCATGGTACGCCCTGCTGCAAATTACGGCACCCCAACCAACCCGGGCCAGGGCGCAGAGCCGGTCCGGGTCAATCATTTACGGCACCCGGGCCGGCACGATGCCCTGGAACGGGTGAGGCTGTTTGGCTTTTGCGTTCAGGGTTTGGCTGACAGGGATTGCTCAGCTTGGTTTCGGACCTCGGCGAAAGTCCGCAGCAGGATCGAGACGGTTTCATCGATCGTTGCTTCGAGTTGCTGGGCATCGATCCCCTGCCCGCCGGTGCTGGCGAAGAACTGCTCACGCAGCATCGTGCGGATCAGGGGTTCCAGGTCTTCGAGTGTGCGGTCGGTGTTGTTCAGCACCAGCCTCAGCAGCCGCGGCAGTAGCCAGGAAACGGGGCTGGCCTGGAGGGTCAACCCGAACCGGCCGCTGCCTTGGTGTTCAAGCCTGCGTTGTTGGAGCTCCCGTTGAAACAGTTCTCGTGCGGCTTGCTCAAGCGCCAGTGTCATCGCGGGCCTCCCAATCCTTCGGGAAGAAGTGAGTCTGAATCGATGCACCTCAAGGCGAAGGATGGGCGAGGGTTGATGCCCGCCGTGGCCTACGCCCCAACAGAGACATGCTTCTGGAACCAGCGACCCAACGCTTGTCCGCCACATGGGTCAGGCGGTGATCCGGTCACCCCTGATCGATTCCTATTTTAACATCACCCTTGAGCCAACCAATAAGGGTGATCCTTAAAATAACCACATTTTTGTTGGTCAACCGCCACGGCTAGGGGGTGAGAAAGGCGTCGGATTGGTCGGGTTCTGCGTCGTTTACCCAGAGGTTATCGCTGCGGTCGTGGCGATGGACTCGGGGCTTGATGATCCATCGGACGCTGCCATCGCGTGCCAGGACGTTCTGCCCGGTGCCGCCGTGATTCGGACTGGCCGTGTCATCGGGCAGATCGCCGACGCGGGTCAGCCCATTGCCGGTCAGGGCGTAGTGTGGGTTGTTGTCGGCCAGCAGGGGGGCGCTGAGTTCATCCAAGCGGATCGGCCCGCCAGCGATGACGTTCTGAGCGTTGTAGTACCCACTGCCGGCTTGTCGTGCCGTGGGGTCGGCCGCGGGGCAGGCGAGCGCGGCGGTCGTCAGGTAACCCTGCTTGGGCAGCACAAAAAGATTGATCCGGCTGGCGGGTACCGCACCGTCGGCCGGCGACTGCGCGGTCGAGTCGCCGGCAAAGCGGGAGAGCAGCGAGAAGGTGTTCGCCGCGTTCTGCGGGAGCAGGCCATCGTTCGCCTCGCTGTACGCGGTCAGGCCGTGCCCCGCCTCGCGCAGGTTGTCTCGGCAGGCCAGGATCTGGCCGTCACGATGCGACTTGCTGAGCATCGGCAGCAGGACCGACAACGAGACGAGAGCGATCGCCGCGACCGAGCCGAGCCGCCGCACCAGCAGGGCGGCGGAACTCGCCGTTGGCTCGGTCATCGCAGGCAAGTTGTTTTGACGCAGCGTAAGCTGTTGCGACTCATGATCCATGACCCGTGCAAGGGTTTGCTCAGCCAGAGTTTTTGAGGGGCTTGCTTCGCCGGGCACCTGATCCAGCAGGGCAAGTAGCCCGCGCAAGGCGGTGGCACGCTCGGACGAGCGGGCCGGGAGCGGGCCCTGGTCCCGGTGCAATCGGCCAAGCTCGACCAGGCTGTCCAGCAACTCGGCGTCTTCAACGGACAGGCGTACGCTTGTGGCCGGTGCGTTGGCGCGTGACAGCCGCTCAAGGGTCTGGCGGGCCAGGTCAGGGCCCGGTCGTTCGGCCGGCCAGTGCTCAAGCAGCCGCCAGGCCGCTAAAAGCCGCTCGGCCCGCAGATTACCCGTGGGCAGCGCGGCGGGCCCCTGCTCGATCAGCAGGTCCAGCAGCCGGGCGTCTGCCGGGCTAAGCGTGGCGGTCGGGTTCTCGTCAGGTTCAGGGTTCATATCTTCTGTAAGTATTACGTCGGTCCGCCCGATCGGGTTTGGCTGATAGGTACGCCGGGTCGGCTTGATCGGTTCGTGGTAGATGCGCCGGGGCCGTGCAAGTGCGGGTCATTGCGGCCGGGCCTCGAGGCCTTGGGGATAACGGGTCTTCCAGAGCTGGGCGAAGGTGCCGACCGCCGCATGCAGCCGGCTCTTGACCGTGCCCAGCGGGATGCTGAGCATCTCGGCGATCTCCTTGTAGGCGAACTGGTGGAAGTAGGCCAGGGCCAGCACCTCTCGCAAATGATCGGGCATCTGGTCAACGATCGCCTGGATCAACTCGCCCAGCTCTGCGTCCTCGGCCACGGCCGTGGGCAAGGGGAGGTCTGCCTCGAGCAGGTCGATAAAGCTCGCCCCACCCTCCTGGCTCGAGTCGATCAGGGCAGACAGCGGTGCCGCCCGCTGTCGCTTCTGCTTACGCAGGTAGTCCCGGGCCTTGTTCGCGGCAATCGTGAACAGCCAGGGCTTAAAGCGTTTAGTCGGGTCGAAGGTCTTTGCCGAGATGTGGACCTGCAAAAAGGTGTCTTGGAACAGGTCCTCGGCCGAGGCGCGGTTGCCCACAAATCGCAGCAGGAAATGGAACAACTCCATCTGGTACCGGTCGATCAGCACCGCCAAGGCATCGCTCGTCCCCGTGTGGTAGGCAACGACCAGCTGTTCGTCCTTCAGTTTGTCCAGGTCCGTGGCCCCGTTCTGGGAAGGCATGCCGGTGATTGTAGGGCAAGGCCGACCGGCTCGGCCTTGAGACATCCAAACCGGGCGCTAGCGAAAAAATGCGGGCCGTGGGGAACAAAGACGGGCGTGCCCGGGTTCATAAAGTAAGCAATTGCTAACTTAAAAGCTTCGTACTCACCCAACCCTGCACCCCCAAACGCTTGGAGCAAACCATGTTGAACCGAACGATCTCACAAACCGGCCTGATCTCCCCGCTTGTCTTGATCCTCGCCCTGACGGGCTCATTGCTGCTGGCACCCCCGGCGACGGCCCAGGACCGGTCGGATGCAAACCGCCGACACCACTTCAATACCGACCGCGGCTTGGCGCTCAAAGGCTATGACCCGGTCAGCTATTTTTACGGTGGGGCACGGCGGGGCAATTCTCGCTACCAAGCCTCCCACCGGGGCATCACCTATTACTTTGTTGATGAACGCAACAAGCAGCGCTTCCTTGACAGGCCCGAGGCTTTCGAGCCCGCCTACGGCGGCTGGTGTGCCTGGGCCATGCGGGATGGCGACAAGACCGACATCGATCCAAACAATTATCTCTTGATTAATGACCGGCTCTATGTGTTCTATAAAGGTATCTGGGGTGATACCAAAGCGCAATGGGAGAAGAAAGCAAGGCGGGAAGGGCATGACGACATGATCCGTCGAGCAAACAACCAGTGGAACTGGATCCTGCGGCCGGGCAACCGCTAAAGCTGGCTCCTGGTGTTGGAGGACCGACGGGTCCGGCGGGTGTTCCGCCGGGCCCCGGTCCCATATATCTTTGATTTTGGTCAAATCCAGATGTCATCGGAAACGAATTTCATATCGAAACGTCTTTAAACCCTGTACCGCCGGGCATAAAACCAGGTGCTTGGACCGTTAGATTCACAGACCAGTTGGACGGGCGTTGTAACCCGTTTCCAGTTCGAACCACCGGGGATCATTGACATGACCACGCTCCATACCTATTCCGACCAACGTATCAAGCAACTCCTGGCCCGCCTGCGCAGCCGGCAACTCGACCGTGCCCTGCGTGGGGATGTCGATGCCTCGGCTCGTTATGCCCAGCGCGTCGATCGTGTCCGGCAGTACGGCAAGGGGCCGCTGGCACAGGCCTGAGCGTGATCGCTTCGCATGTTCTCGGGTCGGCGGCTACCCTGTCGCGTCGATGACCCGGCTTTGCGTCCCCATTTTTGTCCACGACTTCGAGCAGGCCCTGGCCGACGCACGTCGCGCCCAGGCCGGCGGTGCGGACCTCATCGAGTTGCGGATCGATCAGTTCACCGATGAGCCCGCGGCCGTGGTCGAATTGGTCGACGCCTGCCCGCTGCCATGCATCGTGACCTGCAGGCCGATTTGGGAGGGCGGGGTCTACGACGGCGACGAACAGACACGGGTCGCGCTGCTGGAACACATCGGGCTGCACGCCACCACGGGGCCGGTCTATTTCGACTTCGAGCTCGCCGCGTACGACCGCTCGGCCAACCTACGGCAGAAGATCAACCTCGTCGCCGACCGTGACGATCGGCCGCGCAAGTCAACCGCGGCGCTGATCCTCTCGTCGCATGACTTTGAGGGCCGGCCTCCCGATCTGCTCCGCCGGGTCGCGGCCATGAACCAGCACGAGCAATGCAAGGTCGTCAAGCTCGCCTGGTTGGCCCGGTCGCTGCGGGACAACCTCGAGGCTTTCGAGCTGATCGCCGACCGGGTCAAGCCCACGATCGCGCTGTGCATGGGCGAGTACGGGTTGGCGTCCCGCGTGCTGGCGAAGAAATTCGGGGCGCTGTTGACCTTTGCCGCTTTGGGCGACGGCGAGGGCACCGCGCCCGGCCAGCCGACACTGGACAACCTCAAGGGCTTGTTCCACTGGGACACGATCAACGACTCAACCACGGTCTATGGGGTCGTCGGGCACCCCGTCGGTCACTCGATGTCGCCCGCGATCCATAACGCCGGGTTCGGCGCGGTCGGCTTCAACGGCGTCTACCTGCCCATGCCCATCCCGCCCGAGTACGAGCACTTCAAGGCGACGATCGGCAGCTGGCTCGACGACCCGAGGCTGGGCTTCCAAGGCGCGTCGGTGACCATCCCGCACAAGCAAAACCTGCTGCGTTTTGTCCGTGAGCGCGGCGGCGAGGTCGAGCCCCTGGCCGAGCGCATCGGCGTGGCGAACACGCTGCACCGCCGCGACGACGGCACGCTCTACGCGGGCAACACCGATTACGCCGCGGCGCTGGACGCGGTCTGCGACGCGTTGGGCATCGAACGCTCGGGCCTGGCCGGCAAGCGGGTCGGGGTGCTCGGGGCGGGCGGCGCGGCCCGGGCCGCTGTCGCCGGTTATACCCAGTACAACGCCGGGGTCACGGTCTACAACCGCACCATCGACAAGGCGAAGGTGCTTGCGCAGGCCTTTGGTGCCGACCACGCCGCATTGGCCGACGCCCGCACCGCTCAGTTCGATATCCTCATCAACTGCACGCCGATCGGGATGCACCCCAACGTGGATGCAAGCCCGGTCGACCTGCCCGGCACCCCGGCGGATGCCCCCGGCCCCCGGGTCGTTTTCGACACGATCTACAACCCCGTTCGGACCCGGCTCTTGGAGCGGGCCGAGCAGCTTGGTGATCTCACGGTGTCGGGCACCGAGATGTTTGTGCGTCAGGCCGCGGCGCAGTTCGAGCTATGGACCGGGCAAGCCGCACCGCTCGTGGCCTTCCGGGAGGTCCTGCTGGATCGGCTTGGGGCCTAGCGAACGGCCAGGCGCCTCTGGATCGATCGGTTCACACCCACGCCGCCTCAAACGCGCCGATGTAGTGACGCACCTGTGGCTGCTGTTGATCGCAAAGCGTCACGCCGATCACATCAAACCGGATCGCCTTGCCCGCAAGCCGGTGCCGCTGGGCCAGGCGCATGGCCAGCGCGGTCAGCTTGCGCTGCTTCTGCCTGCCGACCCGCAGTTCGGGCGAGGGACCCGCCGCGTCGGCGAGCGCTGATTTGACCTCGACGATGACCAGGCAGTTGCCGTCGGGGCTGAGACAGAGCAGGTCGATCTCGCCCAGCCGGTCTTTCAGGTTCCGGGCGATGACCCGGTAGCCTTGTTTTTTCAGGAAGCCCGCCGCCGCGTCTTCGCCGCGACGCCCGGGCGTCGCGGGCCGTCCGATCAATTTGCGGAGCGAGTCAAACATCCCGGCCAAGTATAAACCCCGGGGTCAGCCCCCCCGTGATGAAACGCAGGGATGGCCAAACAGCCTTTATTGCTCGCTGTCGAATCGCGCCTCGGCGATCGTGACCAGCTTCTCCATCATCAGATTCATCGGTGTATAACTGCCCCGCTCGATCAGTTCGGCCCGGAAGCGGTCCAGGTAGAACTTGAACTGTTCCGCCCGGAGCTGTTCCTCGATCTGGTTCTTGACTTCCTCGAAAGGCGTATCGACGGCCGGGCTGTACGCCACGATCTGCACGAACCAGTGGCGGTCGTTGGCGTAGATGGGGCCGACAACGCCACCCTTGTCTAGATCGGCCAGCGCGGCATGGACCTCGGCAACGCCGAAATCACTGCTGATCGGGTCACCCCCATTGAAAAGGCCCGCGGCTGCGGGTAGGTAGCGGTTGAGGTTCTCGTCCCGGGCCAACTGTTCGAAGTCGACCCCCGCGTCCAGACGCTCGCGGACCACATCCGCGCTGTAGGGGTCGGGCGCAATGATCAGGCGCAGCACCCGGCTGCCGGGGCGGTTGAAGTCGTCCAGGTTATCGTCGTAGTAGCGCTCGACATCACGCGGGTTTACTACAACCTTGGGCCGAACGGTCATCTCGATGTAGCGCCGCACCGTCCATTGTTCCCGGTAGTCTCGCAGGTGCTCGGCCAGGGTTCGTCCGGTTTCCGCCTCGTAGTTGGCTTGGGCCGCGGCGAGCGAACCTTGGCCGTAGTAACGCAGCTTCTCGTCGCGCTCCCGCTGGACGAGCACGTCCAGCCGCTGGCGATCACGCTCGCCGAGGTCACGCTCGGCTTCGCCCAGCACCAACTGGTTGAGCACGACCTCGTTGAGGCGGCCGTAGACCAGCGGGACCGCGGCTTCCAGGAACGCTTCACGGCCTTCCCGCCGGCCAATCGCCGCCAGCTGCGCCTCGATCGGTTCAAGGATCTGCCCGGCGTACACCGCCTCGCCGTTGATGTGCCCGATCATCGCGTTGACGACGAACGTCTGCTCGGCCGGGCTGATCGGTCTGACCGGGCCCGGCGGCAGGTCGCTGGTGCCAGGTCCATCTGCGGTGTCTTGAGTTGTTGAAGTGTTCGAGACCGTCGGCGATGGGTTCGACTCGTCAACAAAATCGCTTGGTGTGACCGGGGCGGGCTGGTCGTTCGCGCCGACCCAGTCGTTGGCCTCACACCCGATCTGCGACAGACCGATCACGCCCACCGCGAACGCCAGGGCGGGCTTGGAGAGGGTTGTCCGGCGCTTGTTGGAAGGGTTGCGCATTAGAGGAGACCAAAGTTTAGGTGACCCGTTATGTTATCGGCACGGGCTGGGCGATGCGCTAAAGCTCGGGTCATCTGCTCTCAAAACAGAGCAATGACCTACTGCGCCAATAACGCACAACCATGGGCGCTTACGCGGTTGCGGGGCTTGCGCCCGACACATGTTCCAGCCGTCGGGCCCGTCGTCCGGTCTCGACATGGCCCTCCGGCTCGTGCAGGTTCTCGCCCTCTCGGACCAGGCGTGCGGAGTTGAAGATCACGATGATCGAGCTGACCACGTGGCCCAGCGCCGCGATCAGGGGCACCATCAGGCCTGCCAAGAGCAGGCCGAGCATGAACAGGACGTAGATGAGTGTCCCGGCCAGGTTCTGGCGGATCACCGAGACGGTCTTGCGCGACAGGTCAACCATAAACGGGATGCGGTTGAGCGAGTTATTCATCAGCGCGATCGACGCGGAATTGATCGCCACGTCTGAGCCGGCCGCGCCCATCGCGATCGAGACATCCCCCGCCGCCAGCGCCGGCCCGTCGTTCACCCCGTCGCCGACCACCGCGACGGTGTGCCCTTCCTCCTTGAGCTGTTCAACCAGTTCCAGCTTATCGCCCGGTAAGGCCTCGGCCGTGAAGTCGGTCAGGCCCAACGCCTCGGCCACACGACGCGCCGGGCTCCACCGGTCGCCGGTGATCATCACCCGCCGCTTGACCCCAAGCTCATCCAACTCGGACAGCGCCGCCCCCGCGGTCTGCCGGGGCTGGTCGGCCAGGCCCAGCCAGCCCGCCGCCTGGCCGTCCTTCGCGACGAACAGCAGGCTCAAGCCCTCGGTCTCGCTCGTATCCAGAACCGAAAGATCGACCCCTTGCTCAGTCAGGAACGCCTCCCGGCCCACCAGCACCACCGAGCCGTCGTCCAGCGTGGCACGCACGCCCCGGCCGCTGACCTCTTCAAACTCGGTGGTAGGCGTGGGGGTGAGTTTGGCGCGTTCGGCGACATCGATCACCGCGCGGGCAACCGGGTGGCGTGAGTTGGTCTCGGCGCTGACGCAGAACTGCAGCAGGTCGGCCCCATCCACACCCGGCGCGGGCTTCATCCGTGTCACGCTCAGGTCGCCGGTGGTCAGCGTGCCGGTCTTGTCAAAGACGATCGCCGTGACGCGTCGCATGACCTCGAGGTCGCTGACCGACTTGACGAGGACGCCAAGCCTGGCCGAGGACGACAGCGAAGCGACGATCGCCGTGGGCCCGCAGAGGATCAGGGCGCACGGGCAGGCGATCAGCAGCAGGGAGATCGAGTTGTTCAGGTCGCCGGTCGCGACAAACATGATGAACGCCAGGATCAGCACGACCGGTGTGTAGTACGAGGAGTACTTGCTCAGCTCGCGGGCCACCGCCGGCTTGGACTGCGCGGCCTGGAGGATCAGCGACTGCACCTTGCCGAGGGTCGAGTCTTCACCGGCGCGGGTGATCTCGATCACCAGCCGCCCGGTCTCGTTGATCGTGCCGGCAAAGGCCTCGTCGCCCGCGGCCTTCTCGACCGGCATGGACTCGCCGGTGATGTTGGCCTGATCGACGGTGGAGACACCCTCGCGCACCACGCCGTCGCCTGGGATATTGTCGCCCGGCAGGACGAGCACACGGTCGCCCGGCTGCAGGTCCGCGGCGCTGACCTCGGTCTCCTGGCCGTCCTTGATGACGACCGCCTTGGTCGGGGTGATGCGGATCAGTGACTCGATGGTCTTCAGCGCTCCCGCCGCGGTGCGGTGCTCGATCAGCGAGGCGATAAGCATGAAGAACGCGACCGCCGCACACACCAGAAAGCCGTCGGGGTAGCCCGCCGCCCCGCGGGCGAAGCTGGCGATGATGGCGATGGCGACCAGGTCTTCCATGTGCGACCCGCCGACCGAGCCGTGTGTGTCGTGCTCGTGTGAAGGGCCCAAGTCTTGCCCGCCCGCATCCTGTGTTTGACGATCACGGGTGAAACGCCCGGTGACCTGGGACTTGATCGCGCCGTAAACAATGGGCCCGCCCAGCAAGATCGAGGCGACCATCGCCAGGAACCCCGAGTGGGATTCGCTGTCAAAAATAAACCGCGCAATCACCGCCGCGATCAGGACGGTCACCCCGACCAGCACCGCCATAATCTGCAGATCGACCTTGCGCTCCTGCCCGTCGATCGCCTGTCCCTGAGCCAGCTTGCTCACTGTCCCGACGTCACCGCGGTCAGCGTCCAGGGCCGAGGAGGGCGAACCGGTCTGGTCGGGGTCCTGTCCGTGCCCGGCGGCTTCCCCCGCATCGTGCGTGTCGGCGGTCGACATCAGCGTCTCCAACTACTTCGAAAATAAAGGCAATACAAGGCTAATCTGAAACCCACCAAGGTATCAGCCACCCGACCCAGATCCCTGCCGGAACCGGCTTTGGGCCATAACGACCAATTGTAGCACGCCCCAGGTCACGTGCCAGGATTCAATTTTGCAGGTGCTACCAAAGCAAATCTAATCTTCTAATGCATTAGGTTAATCAATGAAGAAGGCTGCGAAGCTTCGCTCTGCAATTGAAATGGCCTCAGGACCGTGCCTGTAGTGGGGGCGCTGGGTTGTTGGAGGTCCGCTAAGAACCGCAACCTCTAACCTGATAAGGCTAATCACGGATCGGAATTGGATTGCAGCCTAAAGTTTGGACAATGCTGACCGCTGTTCACGATGTGGCCGGCCAAGCTCATGTCACGGATTCTTTTTCTTTCGCATCGTTTATCCCTTCGGAGCCCCCATGGTCACTTCGACAAGCCCGTTTTCATCCCGTTCTGTTGGCCGTCTGCTTGATGCGTGTTCTTCCCTTGAGGTCGAAGTCCGGGAGATCGGCAGCGATTGCTCGCAGCCCCCCGCACGCCTCTTTGATCTCGACGATCCGCCCCCGGCATTTTGCAGTTGCCCGGGTGGCAGCGGGAAGATCAACCTCAACAACGTCTTGCAGGGCGTCATCGGCCAGGCCGCCCGCCACCGCGTCCTCGGCGAGGTGATCCGCTTCGACGACGACTGCGTCGTCCGCACCGCCACGCGGGCCGATGGATCCCAAGGCGACAGCGACCGAAGCTTCCACATCCGCGTTAAGGGGTCGCTCAAGCGGTTTGGGTGTAGCTGAGTCTGTGCTGGGGCGGGTAACTGGATACCAGACGCCTCGTTTAACTCAGCGGCGGCGTGTTGCAATCGCTGGCCGGTTTAGCCGTTATGAGCTACAGCCACGGCTCGACGTGGTCGTCTTTGAGCAGCCCCAGCAGGTATTCGCCATACTCGTTCTTGCTCATCGCTTCGCCACGCTCCTGCAGCTCCGCGTCGTCGATGTAGCCCATCCGCCAGGCGATCTCTTCGGGGCAGCAGATCATCGTGCCCTGGCGCTGCTCGATGGCTTCGACGAATGTCCCGGCTTGGAGCAGGGACTCGTGCGTACCCGCGTCCAGCCAGGCCGTGCCCCGCGACCAGAGCGAGACATTGAGCTTGCCCTGGTCCATGTAGACGCGGTTGAGGTCGGTGATCTCCAACTCGCCGCGGGGTGAGGGCTCGAGCTGCTCGGCGATCGCGGTGACCTGGTGGTCGTAGAAGTACAAGCCGGGTACAGCGAAGTGGCTCTTGGGTTTGGTCGGCTTTTCTTCAAGCGAGATGACCTTGCCTTCTTGGTTGAACTCGACCACGCCGTAGCGTTCGGGGTCCTTGACCGGGTAGCCGAAGACGGTCGCGCCGTCGGTGAGCTGGGCGGCGTCGGTGATGGTTTTACGCAGGCCGCTGCCGTAGAAGATGTTGTCCCCCAGGGTCAGGCAGCAGGGCTGGTTGTTGATGAAAGCCTTGTCGAGGAGGAAGGCCTGGGCCAGGCCCTCGGGCTTGGGCTGTTCGACGTAAGCGAACTCGACCCCCCACTGGCTGCCGTCGCCGAGCAGGTGCTTGAACCGGGGCAGGTCCTGGGGCGTGGAGATGATAAGGACCTCGCGGATGCCGGCCATCATCAGGACCGACAAGGGGTAGTAGATCATCGGCTTGTTGTAAACCGGCAGGAGCTGCTTGCTCACCGCGAGGGTCAGCGGGTAGAGCCGCGTACCGTGTCCGCCGGCGAGGATGATGCCTTTCATCGTGGTTCACTCCATTGGTTGAGATCACCCAAGCATACCGCGTGGGGTTGGGCGTGCAGGGGGTCCCATCCCGTATTTACAATGCACTACAGACCGCTTCTCGGCCCCGCCTTGTTCCTGCGCGATGCCCGAGCGGATACGTTTCAATGACCGGGTCGTAACCAGTCATGCTTGAATGAAAACGCCCCGCTTGGGGCGGGGCGGGGGATGGGCCGTACTGGACTTGAACCAGTGACCTCCTCGATGTCAACGAGGCGCGCTAGCCAACTGCGCCAACGGCCCGGCAAGCCCGTTAAGGTACGGGAGCGGATCGAAGATTATACCGGACGGTGTGATGCGTGGCTAGTCTGCGTAAAGTTCAGCGAAAACGGACCTTGGACATGCCTAGACCTGACCGGACTAGCCCGCCAATACAGCGCCCAAGTCGGGTTGCGGCATTTGGATTTTATTACCGCCCACCCCCCTCGGCCGGTGCTTCAGGCAGTGATTCGATCGGCAGGTCGCTCCACACGATCGCGCGGTAACGATCGATCTCGTAGAGGCAGCCCACACGCTGATCGGGTAGCTCGACCAGGTCGCTGTAGGCCGCGACTCCTTCGTAAAGGATCGGCCCGTTGTGCCAGGTCGCCCCGTGGTCATCGCTGATCCGAAGCTGCATACGTTCACGCGCCCCGGGCTTGCTCGGCCCGCTGAACAGCAGGCGGAATGTCTTTTCGCTACGAATCCCCAGCAGGGACCCCTGACAAACCGGGCCGATCAGACCGGGCTCCTCGGCGTAGGGCCGATCAAAGGACTCGCCGCCGTCACTGCTGTAGGCGACGGCTCGGGTCGCGGGGCTTTCGCCGCGCTGGTCTCGGGTGCTGAAGATCAATCGTCCGTCGGGCAATTCGGCGACCGTCGACTCGTTGGGGTTGATGTGGTTGTCCCCCAGTTTCGTTTCATCGACCGCGCCGATACGCCAAGTCATCCCCCCGTCGTCACTCAGGAGCGCGTGGGCGCTGTATTGGTGGTTGACCGCCCCGCCCTCGGCCGAGAAATTGGCGGGGACGACGAGCCGCCCGGCGTGGTCGCCTTGCTCCAACTGGATCGCGTGGCAGGGCCCGGTCGCGTACCAGCGCCACCCGGGGCGGGTCGCGGTCGCGGCGATCGAGCGGGGCTCTGTCCACGTCCGGCCATGGTCGGTGGAACGTATGACCATCGGCTCGCGTGGCCGGTCACGACCCGCGCGGATCGCGCCTTCATGCGTCCCCGGGTCCTGCCGGGTGAGCAGCACGATCACGTCGCCGGTCGCGCGGTCCACAACCGGGGCCGGGTTCCCGATGACCCCCTCGCCGTGGTCACAGATCAGTTCAAGATCACCCCAGGTCGCCCCCTGGTCGGTCGAGCGTTTCATGACCAGGTCGATGTCGCCCGAGTCCGAGGCGCTGTTGCGTCGGCCTTCGCAGAACGCGAGCAGGTCGCCGTTGGCCGCGAGCACGACCGCAGGAATGCGGTAGGTGTGGTACCCGTCCTCGCCTGATTTGAAGACGGTCACCCGCTCGGCGAGATCGGCCAAGGCCGAGGTGCCCCAGCACAGCAGCGCCGCGGAAAGCAACAGGATTCGCAAGACGGAGTTTGTTTGCCGATTCAATTGGATTCTCCAGTCGGGGGTATCTGAAACCATGTGGCGTTTGGCATGGGTTGCCCCGTTCCGAGGTCGAGCCGTCGGGCACGCGTCGCATGGCGTTTGGGTACAATCCCCCGCTTCTCGGTGTTGTGGGTGTACTGTAGCCCAATCGCGTAACCGGCGGTCAACCCGAGCACCCCCGAAGCCTTTAAATCGACCGATTCATGACCCGTCCCGATGGGGAAGCCCCGACCGTGCCCGAGCCCGTGCAGACGCACAACCTGAATGTCGCTTCGTTGTTGCCGCTGATCGGCCCGGCCGAGCTGGCCGAGCAGGTGCCCGTCACCGATGCCGCGCAGCAGACCGTGGTCACCGCAAGGCAGGAGGTCAAGCGCGTGCTCAGCGGCGACGACCCCCGCCTGCTGGTGGTCGTCGGGCCCTGCTCGATCCACGACGTGGACGCGGCAATGGACTACGCCGGCAAACTCGCCACCCTACGCAAGAAACTCGCCGAGCGGATGTGCATCGTGATGCGGGTGTATTTCGAGAAGCCGCGCACCACGCTGGGCTGGAAGGGCCTGATCAACGACCCGAACCTGGACGGCAGCTTCGACATGGACCGCGGCATCCGCCTGGCGCGCGAACTGCTGATGCGGGTCAACGAGCTGGGCCTGCCGGCCGGGACCGAGTTCCTCGAGCCCATCACCCCACAATACATCGCCGACCTGGTGACCTGGGCGGCCATCGGCGCGCGGACCACCGAGAGCCAGACCCACCGGCAGATGGCCAGCGGCCTGTCGATGCCCGTGGGCTACAAGAACGGGACCGACGGCAACCTGCAGGTCGCGATCGACGCCATGCTTGCCGCGCAGTCCGGCCACCACTTCCTGGGCATCGATGACCATGGCCGGACCTGCGTGGTCCACACCCGCGGCAACCCCTGGGGCCACGCCATCCTCCGCGGCGGCCGGGGCACCCCCAACTACCACCCAGAAAATGTCGCCGACGCCGCCCGGCGATTGGGCGACGCGGGCCTGAACCCCGGCGTCATGATCGACTGCTCCCACGCCAACAGCGACAAGCAGCACGAGCGCCAAGAGGCCGTCTTCAAGAGCCTGATCGACCAGCGTGTCGCCCGTGCCAAAGGCGCGATCGCCGCCGGCGCGACCCCGCCCCGGCCTTTCATCACCGGTGCGATGATCGAGTCCAACCTGGCCCAGGGCAACCAGAAACTGCCCACCGTCCAGCCCGGCGAAGAGGTCCGCGGCAAGCTGGCCTACGGCGTATCCATCACCGACGCCTGCCTGGGCTGGGACAAGACCGCCGAGATCCTCGAAGCGGGGTACGAGCGATTGGGGGAGTTGGAGTAAGATTGGACTGATGCTGAGTAGGCCCCGGGCAATCCGCGATCTCCCTATGGGCCTGCAGTATCGGATCTACTGGAAGGCGCATTGGACTTCACCGATCTATCGCGTCTTCTTTGTTTTGTATCTCGTGATCATTATCGTTGTTTTGGTCTGTTTGGTTTTTCTTCCAACGGTACAGCCGATTCGTTGGGTCATGATGCTTATCGTTGTGGTGGGTGCTTGGTCATGTGTCCTGATCCAGCGCATCGTTTTAAAAAGACGCTTGGCCGAGGTTCTTGAGTCGATGGGGATACGCCCCGCATATTGTGGCCAGTGTGACTACGACTTACGCGCGAGCCAAGGAAGTGTTTGCCCAGAGTGTGGCGCTTTATTAGCCCCAGCGAAGGGAACCGATTAGGGTGCTCTATTACGGTTATTGCCGTGATTTGTTGGAATCTATATCGATGTGCGCCCGTTACCAGCTTTCCGTTACGGCAAAGAAGCTCGCCGAGCTGTTCCGGGCCATGTTTGACGAGCGGCCGGATTTATACGTGCCTCGGTATAACATCGCCCCGACCTCGCCGGTGCTGATCGTCCGCGAGCGGGAGGTGGGGCAGGCGGGCGAGTCGCCGGCAACGATTCGACGCGAGCTGGCCCACGTGCGCTGGGGGCTGGTGCCGGGCTGGGCCAAGGATATCGCGATCGGCGCCCACATGATCAACGCGCGCGGCGAGTCGGCGGCGACCAAGCCTGGGTTCCGCGGGGCGATGAAGTACCGGCGCTGCATCGTCCCCGTCTCGGGTTTTTACGAATGGAAACACCCGCCAACCGGAACCCGCGGCAAGAAGCGGCCCCACCACATCCGCGTGTCTGATACCGAGGCCTTCGGCCTCGCGGGCTTGTGGGAGTCCTGGCAGGACCCGGCCGGCAACGAGTTGGACACCTGCACGGTGCTGACCTGCCAGCCCAACGAGATGATCGCCGACCTGCACGACCGCATGCCCGTGATCCTGGACCCCAAGGACTACGCCCGCTGGCTGAATCCAAACCAGCAAGACGCCGCTGCAGCATCAACACTCTTGCGGCCATACCCGGCCGAGCGGATGGAGGCCTGGCCGGTCTCGACCTACGTCAACAAGACCGGCAACGAGGGGCCCAGATGCATCGAGCCGGTCGAGATTGAGGGCGAGCAGCCGGGCTTGTTTGCTGGGATGTAGTTGGTCGACGTTGAAATGCTTTACTTGTCTGGGCTGCCGCCGATTTGCTAGAAGAGTCTCTCCAAGACGTAGACCATCCCAACGAGCGATAGCAATCCCAAGCAGGGTGTCATGGATATCAGGGTGAAGCGCCTGCGGTGGCCAGGTACTATGTTCTTGTAGTTCAAGCCAATCGAGGCGAGTCCGATGAATGCCGCGATGACTTGACAAAAGATTAACCCCACGATGATCATCTGGTTATAAGGCTTATGGAATAGAGCGGGGACAGCCAGGCACAGCAGGCCATAGACAGGGATGGCCAAGTAGACATATAACTGAAGCCTTAAAGCGAGACGGGTCTCGGCGTGAATCGATGCCCTTGCATGCCGCAGGTACGTTGATGGTCTGTCACGATCAAAAGGTCGGCCGCACTCGGGGCAAGCCCCCGACCCGATACCCTTCAGGTTGTAACCGCATTTTTTGCAATGCATGACAACACCTACGCAAACACCACGGTCCGGTTTCCATGAATAATCACGCGGTGTTCCAGGTGCCAGCGGACCGCCCTTGCCAGCACCTGCCGTTCGACGTCCCGGCCTAAACGGGTCAGTTCTTTGACCGAGCTGTGTCGGCCGAGGTGGGCGATGTCTTGCTCGATGATCGGGCCCTGGTCCAGGTCGGCGGTGACGTAGTGGGCGGTCGCGCCGATGATCTTGACGCCGCGCTCGAAGGCCTGGTGGTAGGGCCTGGCCCCAATAAACGCGGGCAGGAAGCTGTGGTGGATGTTGATGCACCGGCCGGCCCATGCCTTACAGAACCCCTCGCCAACGACCTGCATGTAGCGGGCCAACACGACCAGGTCCACGTGGTGTGCCTCAAGGATGCGTTGGTGCTTGGCTTCTACGGCGGGCTTGTTCTGCTTCTCGACCGGGACGTGCTCGAACGGCTTGCCGAAGTGCTCGGCGACTTCGCGGAGCGCTTGGTGGTTCGAGATGACCACGGCGATCTCGCCGGGCAGTTCACCCATGGCTTCACGGACCAGCAGGTCGTAGACACAGTGGGCGGTTTTGGAGCAGAACAGGGCGACACGTGGGGCCGGATCGTCGGCGTGGAGCTGCCAGTGCATGTTGGCGATGTTTTGTGACAAGCCGTCGAGCGCTGAGCGTGCGGCGGGGTCGTCGAGCGCGAACGAGGCGGTGTCGTAGACCAGGCGCATGTAGAACTTGCCGGTCTGGTCTTCGGTGTGCTGGTCGGCGTCGAGGATGTTGCCGCCGTTGGCGGCGATGAACTGGGAGAAGGTCGAGACCAGGCCCGGCCGGTCATCGCAGGCGATCAGGAGGGTGGTGGTAGACATGCGATTGAGAGGATAGTTGATTGGATTGGTAATAGCCGGGCCAGCGCAAAGTACCGTCGTGGGCGGCCTTGCCAGATCTCAGAAACGACGCGGGCGCGGCCTAAAACCCGGGGCGGCGCTGTGCTCTGCCCCGGCTTGGGGTGCATTGAGATGAGAAAGTTGAATTACTCGTCTTCGTTCATCGGGCGGAGGGCTTTGGTCAAGGGCAGGACGCGCTGGGCGTTGAAATTGAGCCCCCGCCCGGCCTCGTTGAAGCTGACCTGGAGCAGGGCCTGGTCGGGCAGGTCCTCGGGCAGGTCGGCGGCGAGGGTGTAGTGCGTGCCCGTGAAGCCGCTGCGGTAGCTGGCGTCGAATGCGTCGGGGTCGTAGGCGACATCGACGAGGGTGATGGGGTCGCCATCGGCGGGGGTGTGCAACAGGCGGACCCGGGCCGAGCCCGCGGCGGAGATAAACCGCCCCTTGGGATCGACCGGGCGGAGGTAGATGCGCAGCTCGTCGGGCCGGCCGTCGCCGGACTTGTCGATCCCGCCGGAGTACCGGCCGACGACGATCCCGGCGATGCGCGGCGGCTCGATCTCGGGCAGCGGCCCGCCGTTGATCTGTTCGCGTGTCGCTCGCAGCTCGGACTCGCGCAGGGTCAGCGACGCCTGGAGTTGCTCGAGCTGCTGAGTGAGCCGGAGGTTTTGTTTACGCAGCGCATCATTCTGCCGGACCAGCTCGCGCGGCCCGGTGCAGGCGGTAAGGCTAAAGGCGAGTGTGATGAGCAATAGAGACAGGCCCACGCCGCGACGGCGCGCGCTTAGTTTCGCGGTGGTTTGTCGCCGGTCAAGCTTCATCGCTCTCGTCTCGGCCCGACCCGGCCACGCCTTCGGGCAGGTGCTTGAGCACCTGGTCTGCGCAGCCGTACTCCACCGACTCTTCCGCGTCGAGCCAGTAGTCACGCTCACAGTCTTGCTTGATCTTGTCGTAGTCCTGCCCGGTGTGGTGCTGGATGATCTTGTAGAGCCGATCGCGGGTCTTGAGCATCTCCTTGGCCTCGATCGCCAGGTCGGTCGCCTGGCCCTGACGCATGCCGCCGAGCAGGGGCTGGTGCAGCAGCACCTTGGAGTTGGGCAGCACGTACCGCTTACCCTTGGCCCCACCCATCAGCAGGATCGACCCCATCGACGCGGCCATCCCGATGCAATACGTCGCCACGTCGGGCCGGACAAACTGCATCGTGTCGTAGATCGCCAGCCCCGCGCTGACACTGCCGCCCGGCGAATTAACGTAGACATGGATGTCCGATTCTGCGTCCTCGTTCGATAAGAACAGGAGCTGGGCCGTGGCCAGGGAGGTCATCTCGTCGGTGACCGGGCCGTTCATAAAGATGATGCGGTCCTTGAGCAGGCGCGAGTAGATGTCGTAAGCCCGTTCGCCGCGGCCGGACTTCTCGATCACCATGGGGATCAGGTTGCTCATCGCCTTGGGGTTCCTTCCGTGGAAATGCGTGGAAATCGGGTGGGGCCCTGGGTCGGCCCGCTATCGGCTTAGATTGTAGCGGGCGGAGTCGCCTCGGGTCGGTCGATCGGGCATGGAGACCCGGCCCCTGTATAGTCTGAACCCTCTCTCCGTCTAATCAGTGTACGTCTCGATACCGCGGACCCGCCCTCCAATAAGGCAGCCCTATGACCCGACTGATCCTTGCCTGCTCGATCCTGCTATCCCTGTTCGTCTGCTCGGCCGCCCCCGCCCAGCAGCATACGCAACCGACGCCGAATATCGTCTTCTTCCTCGTCGATGACTACGGCTGGATGGACACGGGCTACGGCGGCTCGTCGTTCTACCAGACCCCCAACATCGACAAGCTCGCCGCCTCGGGCATGGTCTTCACCAACGCCTACGCCGCCTGCCCGGTGTGCAGCCCGACCCGTGTCTCGATCATGAGTGGCAAGCACCCCGCCCGCCTGGATACGACCGATTTCTTCGGCGCGCTACAGGGCAGCGGCGTCCGACGGATGATCGCGGAGGGCCGGGACAACCGCTGGACGCGCCAGCCGTTGATCCCCGCCGACTATGTCCCCCAACTTCCGCTGGATGAGGTCTCGCTGGCCGAGGCATTCAAGGCGGAAGGCTACGCGACCTTCTTTGCCGGCAAATGGCACCTGGGCGGCACCGGCTTTGGCCCGACCAAACAGGGCTTTGACATCAACATCGGTGGGACACGCGGCGGCGGGCCCTACGGCGGGGGCAAGTACTTCCACCCGCTCAACTACCTGCCGAACATGACCAGCGAGCCGGGCGACCACCTGCCCGATCGCCTGGCCCGGGAGACCAGCAAGTTCATCACCGAGCACAAGGACGGACCCTTCCTCGCCTACCTCTCGTTCTACTCGGTCCACACCCCGCTCATGGGCCGACCCGACCTGGTCGAGAAATACAAGCAAATCAGGTCACAAATGGAGATCGATGACGAGGTCTGGGGCGTCGAAGGCGCCCGCAAGGTGCGGTTGGTGCAGGAACACGCGGTCTACGCCGCGATGGTCGAGGCCATGGACCAGGCGGTCGGCGATGTGCTGGACACCCTTGAAGAGCAGGGCCTGGCCGACAACACGGTCGTCGTGTTCTTCTCCGACAACGGCGGGCTATCGACCAGCGAGGGGCACCCGACCAGCAACCTCCCGCTGCGGGCGGGCAAGGGCTGGCTGTACGAAGGTGGGGTCCGCGAGCCCTGCATCGTCCGCTGGCCCGGCCGGACCGAGCCCGGCTCATCCAGCGACGTGCCCATCATCTCGAACGATTTCTACCCGACACTGCTCGACATGACGGGCCTGGCGGCGATGCCCGAACAGCACGTGGACGGCACGTCATTCGCATCGATCCTCACCGGCGAGGTCGAGGACCACCGCCGCGGCCCACTGTTCTGGCACTACCCGCACTACGGCAACCAGGGCGGCAGCCCCGGCGGCGCCATCCGTCTCGGCGACTGGAAACTCATCGAGTGGTACACCCCCGGCCGACCGCTCGAGCTCTACAACCTGACCGAGGACATCGGCGAGACGAACAACCTCGCGGAGGCGAACCCGGAGAGGGCTCAAGAGTTGCACGCATTGCTACAGGCTTGGCGCGACGAGGTGGACGCGAAGATGCCAACGCCCAACCCGAAGGTGCCGTGAGCGTTTGCGTTGAGCGGGAGGAGCGCGGTCCCCTGCCCCCACTTCACCGTCATCATCTTGTTCAGGTTGCGCGGCGGGTGAACATCGCAGCGCGTAGGCCGGGCTTCAGCCCGGATCGACTCGCGGCGAACTTATACGAATCCCAAAAATTCATACGCTCGTCAGGTCTTGGAAAGCCGCCACGTCACACGTGGCGGACGAGCTACCTGACGCTTGTCCGCCGGGTGTTACCCGGCGGCTCATCAAGCAATGAACGCCTTGGTTTTTTGTGGGACGTATTATACCCATCCCGTTTTGAATCTGCGCGGCCTGGTTCTCTCTCCCCACGGGAGAGGGCTAGGGTGAGCGGACGGCCAAGTCGTGAGATCAATGCAAAACATTGCGACCCGCAGTCGGCCCCTCACCCCGGCCCTCTGCTGCGGGGAGAGGGGGACGAAAAATCAAACCGTGTCCCGTATTACAACGCCGGGCTCAAGCCCGGCCTACCCATCTACTCCACCGTCACGACCTTGCTCAGGTTCCGCGGCTTGTCAACATCACACCCGCGCAGCTCGGCGACGTGGTAGCTCAACAACTGCAACGGGATCACCGAAAGCAGCGGCCCCAGCGAGTAGAGCGTCTCGGGGATGAAGATGGTGTGGTCCGCCAGCTTCTGGATCAGCTCATCGCCCTCGGTGGCGACGGCGATGACGGTGCCCTCCCGGGCCTTGACCTCTTCGATGTTGCCCAGCGTCTTCTGGTAGGTCAGCTTGTCCTGCGGGGCGATGACGATGACGGGCATCTGCTTGTCGATCAGGGCGATCGGGCCGTGCTTCATCTCGGCGGCGGGGTAGCCCTCGGCGTGGATGTAGCTGATCTCCTTGAGCTTGAGCGCGCCCTCCAGGGCGATCGGGAAGTGGACCCCACGGCCCAGGTACAGCGCGTTGCTGCGGCTGGTGATCTGCTTGGCGATCTGCTTGATGTGGTCGTTGGTATCAAGCACCGCCTCGACCTGAAGCGGGACCTGCCTCAGGCCGTGGATCATCGTGTCGATCTGGTTCTGGTTGAGCGTGCCCCGGGCCTGGCTGGCGGCGATGGTCAGCAGGTAGAGCGCGGCGAGCTGGGTGGTAAACGCCTTGGTCGAGGCGACACCGATCTCGGGCCCAGCGTGGGTGTGCAGCGTGTGGTGGGCGATGCGCGTCATCGAGCTGCCCCGTACGTTGCAGACCGCGACCGTCCGCGTGCCCCGGCGGACGGCCTCCTCCAACGCCGCGTTGGTGTCCGCGGTCTCCCCCGACTGGCTGATCGCGATCACGAGTGTCCCCGGCGGGATCGGCGCGTTGCGGTAACGAAACTCGCTGGCATATTCGACCTCGGCCGGGATACGGGCCAACTCTTCGAGTAGGAACTCGCCGACCATCGCCGCGTGCCAGCTTGTCCCACAGGCCAGGAAGATCACCCGGTCGACCCCGCGCAGCACCTCCGCCGTCAGCCCGACCTCCGGCTCAAAGACGACCTGATGGTCGCGCAGCCGGGGCTTGATCGTGTCGGTCAGCTTGGCCGGCTGTTCGTAGATCTCCTTAAGCATGAAGTGCTCGAACCCGCCCTTCTCCGCCGCCTCCACATCCCAGTCGATCTCGTGCCGATCGTGTGTGGCCGCGTTGCCCTGTGCATCGACGACCGCGCATCCCTGGGGCGTGAGTGTGGCGATCTCGCGGTTGTCCAGGTAGACGACCGTCGTCGTGTACGGCAGCAGGGCGGCCACATCCGAGGCGATGAAGTGTTCACCATCGCCAAACCCGATGACCAGCGGGCTTTCGTTTCGTGTGGCCACCAGCACGCCCGGCTCATCCACACAGACCACGCCCAGGGCGTAGCTGCCCTGGAGCCGGCGGGTCGCGCGGGCGACAGCATCCGCCAGGGTCGAAGCGTGTTCGAACTCGCCCTCAATGAGGTGGGCAATGACCTCGGTGTCGGTCTCCGAAGCGAATCGGTTGCCCCGGGCTTCGAGTTCCTGCTTGAGCTCGAGGAAGTTCTCGATGATGCCGTTGTGGACAATCGCGACCTTACCGCCGGGAGACAGGTGGGGGTGGGCGTTGCGCTGGGTGATCCCGCCGTGTGTCCCCCATCGGCAGTGAGCGATCCCGGTCGTCCCCGGCGCGGAAGCAAAGTTGACTTTGGTATCGACCTCATCGACCTTACCCACGTCCTTGAGCACCCTGATCGCACCCTGATCGAGCGTCGCCAGGCCGACCGAGTCGTACCCCCGGTACTCCAACCGCCGAACCCCGTCCGCCAGCTTGTCTGCCACGGTTGTCCCCGAGGTTACTCCGATAATCCCACACATTCGCTGGTCTCCATCTGCTCGGGGTAAACGGGCCTGGCTCCGATCTGCTGATCCGGGCGGTTACGCATGATTCTAGCTGGCCCAACCAATATGGCCGCCTCGGTCGCGATCTCAGGCCAGCCGGCTTAACGGGTCTCTGGTTCGGTATCGGCATATTCCCCGCCGCTCTCTACGGCAATTCAAGGCCGGTAAATCCGCTAGGATGACAAAATCATGGACGCTGCACCCCCCACCCCAGCCCGCGCCTTGGCCCCCGCCGTCCGGTCGATCTGGCAGCGCGAACTGCTCCGATTTGTCCGTCAACGCAGTCGCCTGGTCGGCGCTTTCGCTACGCCCGTGATCTTCTGGGTCCTGCTGGGCTTCGGGGCCAACCGGGTCTTCGATGCCGGGTCGTCCTCCGGCGACATGGGCTACCTGGTGTACTTCTTCCCCGGCGCACTGATCATGATCCTGCTGTTCACCGCCATCTTCTCGACCATCAGCATCATCGAAGATCGCCGGGAGGGCTTCCTCCAGGGCGTGCTGGTCAGCCCCGCGCCCCGACTGGCCATCGTGCTGGGCAAGGTGTTGGGCGGCGCGACCCTGGCGTGCGTTCAGGGGCTGATCTTCCTGCTGCTCTACCCGATCGTCATGGGCGGTTGGCCCGGCACCGCGGCGATGCTCGGTGCTGTCCTGGCGATGGTGGTGATCGCCGTAGCGCTCACCGCAGTGGGTTTCTGCATGGCCTGGCCGATGGATTCCACCGCCGGGTACCACGCCCTGATGAATGTCTTGCTCATGCCCATGTGGTTCCTCAGCGGCGCCGTCTTCCCCGCTACCACCGCACCGCTCTGGATGAAGCCGGTCATCTACCTCAACCCGCTGACCTACGGCCACCAAGTCATGATCGGCTTATTACACGGCAACGACGCCGCCGGCCTGCTGTTACCGTTGCCTATCAGCGCGGTGACCCTGCTGTTCTTTACCAGCGCGATGGTCGCCGCAGCCGCAAAGTTCACTTCTAGGGAGGCCTAAATCCAAACTGTCGTTATATGAGTTGTCAGTTTTGCCGGGGCTCTACGAAGGCAGTAACAATTTCGCTTGACATCACGACTTCGGTCCTAATGCATCGAAGCAAAACCAATTGCTCTCTCAGAACGTGTACGAGAAGGTGGGGCGGGCATCTTGCCCGCCGTTCGAGCGCCGCTCGAAACAGGCCTTTTCACGACGTCGTCGTGACGGTAGGCTGGAAGCCTGCCCCACCTTAGGCACTTCTCGTACACGTTCTTAACCTTAGCCAGGTCAGATCGCCTATCTTGCTGCTTACGCTACCGTACCTCCGGCTCAATTTTGAATTTCCCTTGAATATGATGCAGTAATGTGGAAAGATATAAAAATGAAACGGTTCTTCCCAGTCTTGCAGGCCTCCTGTCTTGCGCTGTTGCCCTTCGCTTCGACGTCGGCTCAATCAGCCCCGCCGCCCCCGGACACGCTTCAAGCCCCGGAGCGCGAGTTATCCCAAGCCGAGCTGCGACGGATCGAGCGCCGCTGGAACCGTGAATGGCGCAATTTTGCAAATTGTTTCGTCAAGTTCGAGGGCAACTACTATTGCTTCCCTAATTACGACCCGGACCGCCCCAGTTCACACCCGATGACAACGGAAGAGTACATCCGGCATACGGCGTACGAATTCAGATACCGTAGCCCAGAACGCGACAATAATGTTTTCGTTGTGACCAAATCAATCGAAGATGCCCAGGCAGCGACATCTCTGATTTATATACCTAAGCCGGGTGTTTATGGATACATCCATTCGGGCATCCTGGACGAAATACAAGAGTCTGAATTCAAGCTTACTGAAGTAAAGCTTGTAGATTGGGATGCGATTGAAGCAAAGCAGCCTGAACGACAGGCCTGGATGAATGAGCAAATCAGTGCGTGTTTACCCGCGGGATTTCGAGACAAAGGGGGTGTTTATCGTGAGCCTCTTGCCGAATCTCTGATCGAAGCTAATCGGTTTCGCATGGCCGATCGCAAATATGCTAGGAGACAGCAAACAAGGGATTGGTTTGCGGCGCTATCGTGGCGAATGATAGGATTTGAAATCCAGGGAGCTAGACAAGCACAGCACTGGCCTAGAGGAGATCAAGGTTTACACCTTGCCATCCTCTCTGTCGATGATCATCTTGTCACTGCGGTTAACCCTGATTGGATCGGACGAGGCATCTCTGAGCTGGATGTGCTTAACGCCTTGGAACAGCACGGCTATAGCAAGACGGACTTCATCGAGTTGGTGGACCAAACTCGTCGCGAAGACCTGGATGATTACATCCGCCGCGCCCTAGAGACGATTGTCGAGCAACATCAGCCCGAGCAAGAAGACGGGCAACCCGAGGCGCAGGGTGATTAGAACTGGGGGCCAATGGGCCGAGTGGCGATGTCACCCGGTCCTGGGCTATTTCTGAGCACTCAGCATTGGCTCGACATGTCGTGACCTGCGCAGTGTTTCGGGCTCCGGGCCATGGCGTTTGGGCCGTTCGACACATGGAAAGCCGACGGCCCGCTCTCCAAAGTATTGGTGGGCCTGCAGGGCGCGGTCAAGACAGAAAAGTAATTGTGTGCATCGACGGCCCGATGGTGCGCCTCCACGATTGCGCTTCGGGCGGGGCAAAACAGGGGCGAAGACGAGCCAGCGGACCATGCCCTGAGCCGGAGCCGTGGTGTTTTGACTGGCAAACTCAATGTGCTGTGGAGCAGAAATCAGGTTCAAGACTAGGTGTCACACCGAGGCACTAAATGCCCGTTCGGCCTGAGATCATGTACGAGAAGTCATTTTACCCGGGCCCTAGCCTGTGAACCATCAGGTTGATCATGGCCCGTTGGATCATCGCGACGCTGCTCTCGGGTTTGCTTTCGTAGTCCTTGCTCCAGCGGCGGCACCGGCCAGGCCAGGCGAACGTCCGTCCGACGATCCCGCGTTTGGGCAGCACCCCAAGGCCCTGCACACCGTCGTTGCGTTTCACGATCTGGACCTCCCTGCCTAATCGTTTGGCGGTCCGCTTG
>JBCDHS010000033.1:0-40266 GCA_038749735.1 Planctomycetota bacterium | reverse complement strand
TCCCGCATCTTCGTAGCGTTTTGATGCCCACCGCGCTTGAAGACCCCATCGTGGCGGACGGTGTGATCGCGTCCAGCCGCATCTGGGTGTTCTGCCGCACCGTGCCGATCGTGCGCCGGCCGGCCGATTCTTACAGCCGACGCGGTTTGCGGAATGCGTTCTCCATCGGGGGGTCCAGTGGGGCGCGAGATCAGGCGAGTACGGCGGCAGGAACCACAGCGACGCGCCAGCGTGTTCAATCACCGCCCGGGCGTCGGCACGCTTGTGGCTCGGCCGGTTGTCCAGCACGACGATGTCGCCGGGCTTGAGTATTGGCACCGGCGTCGTCTCGACGGATGCGGCGAAAGCGTCGCCGTTGATCGCGCCGTCAATGATGTTCGAGCAGCGGATGCCTCGGTGATCTGGCGCCGATGAGGGGGTGGTCTTCCCGTGGCCGTGGCTGACCTTCTCGACCAGACGCTCGCCGCGTGGGCGGCGCCCGCGTCTGCGGGTCGTGTTCGTTTTGGACCTGTCTCATCGATCAAAACGAGTTGTGTCGGGTCGGGGTAACGCCGCGGGCCATGCCAGGGCAATCGACGCCTGGCGACATCGACGTGGGCCCGCTCCGCGGCGATCCGTATTTTATTGAAGCCGAGCTTGACTGTGCGCAGGTGCCGATCGGCCGTCGAGAGCGAGAGGTCCAGGCCCATGCGTTCACGCAATTTATACAATGTGCGTCGGGCTGCTCGGCGACGAGTTGGGCAAGTCGCTCGCGGTGGGTCATGCCGACCTTGGGCCTCGGCCCATCACCACGCTTCATCGGCTTGAGTTCACCGCGTTCACGGAACTGCTGACGGATGCGTCGCACACCCGACCGGCTGCGTCCCAGCGATTCAGCGATCTGCAGCGTGGTCCAGCCCCGATCGTAGGGCTTCATGATCCGCCTGCGTTCGCCCATCATCATCGACGGTATGCCTGTCGCCTTGCGGCCGACCTCGGCCAGGCACAAGCTACCCGACGAAACAGCACCGCGCAAATCGGGCGCTGCGACGCAATGGGGAGTGGGCTAGACTCCGTGTAGCTCTCACATATCACGAGATACTTTTACTCATCATGAAAATCCTCATTGCCACCAGTAACGCGCACAAGCTTGAGGAGATCCGCGCGGTGGCGGGGGAGATTGGGATCGTGTTTGTCTCGCTGAAGGAAGAGGGCGTGGACGTGCCCGAGCCGGTGGAGGATCAGCCTACTTTTGAGGGTAACGCGCTGCTCAAGGCGACGTACTACGCTCAGGCGTCGGGCCTGCCGTGCCTGGCCGACGACAGCGGGCTGGAGGTTGATGCCCTGGGGGGGCAACCTGGCGTGCTGAGCGCGCGGTACTCGGGCGTCACCGGCGGGCGGGACGTGGTGGACCCGGCGAACAATGCAAAGCTGATGCGGGCCTTGGGCCAGACTCCGGCCGATGAGCGCGCGGCCCGCTTTGTCTGTGCGATGTCGATGTGCTGGCCCGGCGGGTCGGAGGCGGCGGACCCGGCCGATCAGCCGCCGCTCTCGGCCCGGGGCACCTTCGAGGGCCGGATCATCACGCCCGACCAGGCCGACGACCCCGCCCAGCCCGAGAAGGGCCGGGGCGTGAACGGCTTTGGGTACGACCCGCTGTTCTGGCTGGCTGAACGGGGCTGCACCTCGGCCGAGCTGGAGCCGAGGGTGAAGAACGAGCTGAGCCACCGCGGCGATGCGACCCGCAAGATGATCACGCTCCTGCGCGATCGGCTCTTTCGGTAGGCCAGATTGCATCGGGCCGCGAACAGGGGCGCGTCGGCTCCGTATAAACTGAGACCGTACCTGTTTGCCCCCCGCTACTCGGAGCCACGCTTGAAGACCGCTCATTGTTTGTTCTTGACGCTGCTGTTGGCCGCGATCTTGTTTGTAGGCCCGCCCGCCGTCGGTCAGTTGTTGCCGCCCGAAGAGCCGTCCGAAGATGTGCGCGAGTCGGTGGTGAAAATCCACACGACCGCCCGGCTGCCCTCGCTGTTTCAGCCCTGGCGTAAGGAGAACGCCCGGGAGTCGACCGGCACCGGCGTGATCATCAATGACCGACAGGTGCTGACCAACGCCCACGTCGTGGCCTACGGCACGCAGGTCTATATCCAGCCGTACCAGTCGGCGGATAAGATCGCGGCGAAGGTGGTCGCCTTTGCCCCCGGGGTCGACCTGGCGCTGCTTGAGTTGGAAGAGCAGGACCCCGAATTCTTCGCCCAGCGCCCGCCGCTGGTCTTTGCCCAGGAGCTGCCGCCGATCCGGGGCGACGTCTCGGCGTTCGGGTATCCGGTCGGGGGGACCGACCTGTCGGTCACCCGGGGTATCGTCTCGCGGATCGAGGTCGCCAGCTACAAGCACAGCCACATCGGCCTGCGCATCCAGGTCGACGCGGCGCTGAACCCCGGCAACTCTGGCGGGCCGGCGCTGATGAACGGCGAGATTGTCGGGCTGGTCTTCTCCGGCATCGGCAGCGCCGATAACATCGGCTACCTCATCCCCGTCCCCGAGATCATGACCTTCCTCCAAGACGCGGAGGACGGGTCTTACCAAGGCAAGCCCGAGATCCAGGTCGGCTCGATGCAGACCCTCGAAAACCCCGCGCTGCGTGCCAAGCTGGGCCTGGACAGCTCGGTCACCGGGATGCTTGTGACCAACAAGCCGGCCGGCCTTGAATCGCCCTTAGAGCCCTGGGACGTTGTCACCCACATCGGCCCACACGATATCGATAACGAGGGCAACTGCCCGATCCGTAGCGACCTCCGCGGTGACTTTCGCTACTTCGTCGATGACGTCGCCGATGAACAGGGCATGGTTGAGCTTTCGGTCGTCCGCGACGGTGAGCCGATCAAGGTCAAGCTGCAGACCTATATCGAGCCCGCCGCCCTGATGCCCGCCATCACCCGGCACAACGACTACCCCCGTTACTTCATCTACGGCCCGCTGTGTTTCTCGCAGGTCTCCGATGAGATGGCTTCGTCAATCCCCGCCCAGTACATCCAGGTCCTTAACTTCATCGACAGCCCGCTGGTCACCCGCATGGGTGACCGCCCCGCGTTTGAGGGCGAGGAACTGGTCATTGTCGCCGCGCCCATGTTTGACCATCCCCTGACCAAGGGATACGACCGCCACCACCTGGCCATCCTCAGCAAGATCAACGGGCGGGTCGTGACCAACCTCGAATCGGTCGGCACGATCCTCCGTGACCTCGACGACGCGTACGTGATCTTCGAGTTTGCCGGGCGGGTGAGCGAGACGCTCGTGTTCAAACGCAGCGAGGTCGAGGCGGCGACGGAGGACATCCTCGGGGACAACGGCATCCGCTACCAGGCCAGCCCCGACCTCCGCCACCTGCTGCCGCAGGAGTAGCGTAGCTCGACGGCCTGCAACGCCTGGACGTTTTGTAAGGACCCATCTGCTCAACCCCCACACGAGGGGGCGTTTTTCTGTTGCACGGCTCAGGCCCGGTATTCGACGCTATGCGATAGCCAGTCTTGGATAGGTCGTTCCGGGCTGGACCACGATCCATGGAGGACCTTGCTC
Source organism: Planctomycetota bacterium (assembly GCA_038749735.1). Taxonomy (GTDB): domain Bacteria; phylum Planctomycetota; class Phycisphaerae; order Phycisphaerales; family Phycisphaeraceae; genus JAHQVV01. The sequence continues at coordinate 36,705 of JBCDHS010000033.1, read as the reverse complement.
ATGCGGCTGGTGATTGACAGTTTGATTGTCGTGATGCTCCTGGTGGTGTTGGGCGGGGTCGTGGTCCTGCACACCCATCGCGAGCGTGACAAGCAGGACCTGGCCCAGACCCAGCAGGCCCTCTCGGCCCTGCACGCGCAGACCGCCTACCAGTCCACCGTAAAGTCCGCGATCGCCGGCCACGAGCAGGTGCTGGTCTACATCGAGCCGGTCTGGTTCGGCGAGCAGTTACCGGTCAATCAACTTGTTGAAGGCGACCGGCCCTGGCTGGACCTAGCCCCGCCCGGCGACCTGAACGACCACCCACCTGACCCCATCGTCCTCGACGACCAGCAGGCGGCCTTCTGGTACAACCCCACCACCGGCGTGTTCCGTGCCCGGGTGGCGCCCCAACTCAGCGAGGGCCGAACCCTCGAACTCTACAACCAGGTCAACAACTGCGAATTGCTGGGCTTTGAGCAAACGCCCAGCCCGGACCGTCGCCCGATGGCACATAGGCCCGACCAGACACCGTCCCGCCAGTACGCCTCTTTTGCCGCAGGATGGGACAACGCCGCCCCGAGCGTTGAGCAGCCTGTAATTTCAACTGTTCAGCCAGGTCCTGACGAAGTGCGACCAGCCGAGCAAGGCTCACCGCAGGTCAGGCCCCGCCTGGGTGACCCGGTCCCGACCGAGCCCAAGCCCCGGGTCATCCACGATTTAAACTCCGCAATGCCCGCAGAAAATAACAACGATACGGGGCTTTACGACCCCAACCAACCAGGATCGCAATCGCCCTACGCCGAGACGGCCGAGCCCGAGTTTCCGTCCACCGGCCCGGACGTGCCCGTCGAGCGTCCGACCCTGAGTCGTTAAGCCGGCCTGGAACCCGCGAATCCACATCTTTCCCACAGATTGTTGGGTGCTTTCTCAAGATGCATGAGCGGTCAACCGACAATTCATGAGTTACATCACCGGGGGAACGGTGAAGGGGGGGTCTCCAGGAGACCCAGATGACTTCAGATTCTCAGCATCAACATCAAACCCAGAGACCTTTACTCAGCACGTTCGCTGACGACCCGGACATGCAGGAGCTGATCGATCTATTTGTCAGCGACCTGGCCGACCGGATCGATACCATCGCGCAGTCGGCCCGGATCGCGGACTACGAGAAGCTGCGCACCGTGGCCCACCAGCTCAAGGGCGCGGCCGCGGGGTATGGCTACGAGCCGATCGGCGACGCGGCTCGTGAGCTGGAGTTGACCCTCAAGCTTGGCACCCCGCCTTTCGACGAGCAGACTATCCAGCAGCAGACCGACGAGCTGTTGAACATCTGCCGCCGAGCCCTGCCGCCGGCCGTCTAAGCGAGCCGATCAGGACACCTCTCGCTTCTGGAACAGCACCACCGCCAGCCCAAGGACGGCGGTGATGTAGCACACCGAGTAGACCGAGACCGTACCGAGGTAGCTCAGCGAGAAGGCGCCGTCACGCGTGTGGACCAGCGACTGCTTCTGGCTGATCGCGTCGGCCGGCCAGTGGAACTGGAAGTTCGGCGCGACCACGTAGAGCCCCTTGACCAGCACGTAGAGGACCTGTCGGCCAAAAGACAGCTCGCCGCTTCGGAAGATGTCGCCGACCGCAGTCAACAAGCCGATGTCCGCGGGCAGCCCCATGTTCTGGTTCACCATCTGGCTCAGCGATCCGGCCAGCATCCCCACAATCAGCACGACCCCGCTGGCGATCAGCGTGATCACCGTGCCGAAGCGTGTGGAAAGCGCTACCGCCACCGCCGTCAGCACCAGCACCCCCTGGGTGATCAGCAGCGCTCCGACCGCGATCTGCACCATCTGCCCCTCATCGCTCTGCCAGTCCGTCAGTGGCGGCTGAAACACCCAGCCCGGCCCGATGAACATGGCCAGCACAAACCCAAGCGGGAGTGTGCAGAGCAGCGCAAGCGTGAACAGCGAGGTGAAGACCTTCTTGTACAGGTAGTTACCCGCCGCGGCGAAAGACAACGCCACGACAAAGCCGCCCAAGGAAAAAATCAGCACCGGCCAGTCCAGGTCGTCCGAAGCGTTCTGCATCACCTTGTGCCGGATCGTGAACAACAGCACGATCAGCAGCAGCAGGTTCGCGATCAACAGCGCCCCGCAAACGCCCAGGTACTTGCCCAGCACAAAGATCGGCCTGGCCACCGGCTTGGACACGACCGTCAGTGCCGTCTTCGACTCCATCTCCGCGTTGACCGCCCCGGTCGCGATAAACGCTGCGAGCAACATCCCCACCAGCCAGAGGTTGCCCAGCCCCAGGTCAACCAGCATCTTGTTGTCACCCTCGCCCGGCTCCATCGAGTACGCCGACATGAACGGCGCCATCGCCATCACCAACGCCCCACACAACAGCAGCACCACGAAAATCGGCTGACGGATCGCCTCGACAAAAGTATTGCGGGAGATGGAAAAAAGCTGGATGAACATGCCGACAGCCAACCTGGACCGATGTGCGGGACCCAACCCCCGGGACAACCCAAACCGGACAACATGATACGCCGCGCAAAGCCTCAGGGTTGACTGCATCCCAAGCCTTGATAACCCATTACAATGCAGAACCGGTGTACGCCCTGCAATGCCCGCTATGTTCGTCCGTCGAAAACGCTTCCTTCGTGAGGACCGGCGCGGTCGTCCGTTGCGCCGCTTGCGAGGGTAAGTACCGCATCAAGCAGAGCCACGTCACCCGAAATCTCACCACCGGGCCGCGTACCCTTGATGAGATGGACCCGCTCCTGGCCGGCGACGGCACGGACCTCGAGCCGGACACCGATGCCGCGCCGGTCAAGATCGATGAGTCCGGTCAGGTCGTCGGCCTCTCCGGGCTCACCGAGCTGATGCGCCAGAACGACGCCGAACGGGCCAAGGCCGACGCCAGGGCTCGCTCCAAAGCCGCCGAGCCGCCACCCACCGCCCGGATCACCCGCCAAGCCCCGGCCCGCACGCCAAAGCATAAGCCAGAAAAACCACCCCCCTCCAAGCCAAGTAAATCGAGCAAGCCAAGCAAAACCAAAGAAAAAACCACCGAGCCGACCATCACCGCACGGGAACGCGCCCAGCAACGCGCCCGCCAACGAAAGCTCCAAACCACCCTCATCATCGCCTCGGCCGCCGCCTGCGTCGTGGTCATGCTCCTCGTGCTCATCGTCGTCCTAGGCAGCGAGAACGGGGACGATACCCAAAGCCAGACCAACCTGAACGCCAGCCCGGCCGACAACAACAACCCACGCCAGACCCAGCGCGAGCAGAACAACCAGCCCGGCCCGATCGAGCTCTTCCCACCAGACCCGGACGACCCCGACCCGCAGGTTACGAACCCCAACCAGCCCAGCCTCTTCGGCGTCGGCAACAACTATTCGGAAAACCCCGAGCCCCGGTACACCCCCCGTACCGACCGCCAACGCGACCGGCCCCCGGCCGAGGTCCCCGCCGTGCTCATCCAGGCCCAGCTGCTCACCCACGAGGGCTGGTACATCCTCACCCCGCCCCGCGGCGCGATCGATGCCGCCGGCACCGCCGGGGATGTTGAACTCTCCGCACTCACCAAGGCCTACACCACCCAGCAGGGCACCACCATCCTCAGCGCCACCCTGACCAACCGCGGCGAACGCGCCGTCGTCGCCGGCCAAGCCCACCTCGCTCTGCTCGACCCCGCTGGGCGGGTCTTCGCCGAGACCTACCTGCCCTTTGCCCTCCTCGCTGCCGGCGAGACCCGCGAGGTCCGCCTCGGCATCCCCCAACGCTTCTGGGACCGCTGCCGCGACCACCGCACCCGGGCCATCGTCCTCTCCGACGCGCCGTCCCTGACCCACCTCAATGAGGTCCAACTCGCCCCCGTCGGCCAGGGCCCCAACACCGCCGTCCGCGTCAGCGTCCGCAACCCCCGCGACCAGTGGCTGGGTGACGCCGTCCTCGTCCTCACCGCGACCGACCTGGACGGCCACCCCGTCGCCCGCTTCCGCCTCACCCAACAAGACCTGCTCATCGCCCCGGGCCAATGGCTCGACATGGTCGTCCACACCCCCCTGCCCGACACCGGCCCCGCCATCATCCAATGGCAAGCCACCCTCCACGCCCCGGCGGCCGATTAAAACCATCAACACAGTAAGTGTTCACAGATCTGCGCTCTCTGTAGAGCGTGTGTACCTTGCGTTGATGCAAGGACGCCGAGCCGAAGCGGTACACCGAGTCCGACGTGCGGTTCCTCAAGGTGCATATCGCGCTTCTGATGGAGATAGTGGAGGAGCGGGTTCAGTAGATCGACTAGGCCGGGCGGGTCCTTTCCTTATAGATTGTTGAGCACCGGGCACGCCGCTATCGCAGCATCTATACAGGACGCATCGTGGTGGCACCTTTGCCGCGGGGCGTCGTGGCGAGTTGCTGCCGCCAGGCGTGATTGAGCGAATCACTTATCTTAAAGGGGCGTGCCACCTGTCCTACAACACGATCCGCCACTTCTTTAAGGAGGTGATGGGCATCGAGCTTTGCGTGGGTTTAGCCAGATTCACCTTCCTTTTAGCGCCACGCTCTCCGATCGGTTATGAATAGGGCTTCACCACGACACGGAGGTCGCGATGCCTAGGGCTTATTCGATGGTTTTGAGAGAGCGTGTTGCCGCAGATCATGACGCGGGGCTGGGGGCCAAGGCCGTCGCCTTGAAGTACTCGGTGAGCTCGGCGTGGGTCAGGCGGCTGATCCAGCAACGACGCGAACGTGGTGACCTTGAGCCACGCACCGGTGGGCACTACCCCCGGAAGTTCTGTCGGACGCGTTTGGCCGAGTTGGTGGCCGATTTGGTTCAGCAGAAGCCGGACGCGACGCTTGCAGAACTGCGTGAACAACTGGGTGTTGATTGTACGTTGTCAGCGATCCACAAGGCGCTGCATGATCTCAAGATCATTCACAAAAAAAGACGCTCCACGCCGCCGAGCGGGATCGGCCGGACGCCGCCGAGCGTCGGGCCCGCTGGCGGATAGAGCAGTTGGGCCTTGACCCGAAGAAGCCGGTCTTCATCGATGAGACGTGGGCCAAGACGAATACGACGCGTCTGCCTGGCCGAGCCCCCAAGGACAAACGGCTGGTTGAGAAAGTGCCGCACGGCCAGTGGCAGACGACCACGCTTATCGCGGCGTTGGGTCACCGGGGGATGCGTTGTGGGATGACGCTCAATGGCGCGGTCGATGGCAATCACTTCGTCGCGTTTTGCAAAGGCATCCTGGCACCCACACTCAGGCCCGGCGACGTCGTCGTGATGGACAACCTCAGCTCGCACAAGATCAAAGGCGTGCGTGAGGCGATCGAGGCGGTAAAAGCAAGCGTGTTGGACCTGCCGCCGTACAGCCCGGACCTGAGCCCGATCTAAAACGCGTTCAGCAAGCTCAAGCAATTGATGCGTTCGGCCGGGCACCGCGAGGTGAAAGCGTTATGGGGTGATGTCCAAAGGATGCTCGACCTGATCACGCCACGCGACGCCAGGGGCTACTTCAAACACTGCGGATACACGCTACAGGGAAAGTGAAAACGCGCTAGCCCGAGAAAACGGTTGAGGGATACGCGATCAAGGAGCGGATTTATCGTTTGGAAGGCCTTGGAGTTGAGGCCTACAACGAAGCCCGCGAATCTGTGTCCGATCTTCCGGACGCCCGTTCGCTTCCTGGTTTGGGGAGTACCACCGCGTGCGGATGCGGAAGCTGCTGCTGGCAGGCCGAGCAGACCGCAGCCTCAAAGACACAGCGCCCAGCAACGATCCGTTCGATCACCCCCAGCGATCAAATAAAGGGGGTCTGAATGATGGGTTTTGCAGCAGCCTGTTAGGTTTTCTTGCCCCTGGTCCACTGCTGGATCGCCAGGTACTGTAGAAGCGTTGGTAGGTGATTCGGACGGAGGTAAAAGGCATGAATTTCCTATGCTACGCTATGCGCGAGGTTGTAGTGGGTCGGCCGGACCATGCAGGGCCTGGGTGGCCGGGTCGCTGCGGCGGCCGCTGAGATCCGCGAACTGGCCACGTCATAGTTGTGCTTGTCCAGGTCGATGCCGATGAAGCGGTAGACCATCGCCACCGCGGCCTCACCCACGCTGCCACTGCCCATCGTCGGGTCATAGACGATGCCCCCGGCCGGGGTGATGATTTTGATCAGGCGGCGTATCAGTTCGGGCAGCTTCTCCGTCGAGTGATGCCGTTGCTGCGCGGGCATTCAAGCTCGCCATCAACGGCGAGTGGAGCGCGTACACCTAGCCGGTTTGACTGGAGATCGAATAGGCTTCAAACCCTATTCAAACCGGGCATTGATGCCAGGAAAACCAAACAGCGGGGAACCGGAGGCTTCGTCGTGCGCGGTGCAGAAATCCGAATTACTGTCACAAAATCCCGGTTCGGTTGGCACTCTACGGTTAACCTTAAATCGCCCGATAATGCGGGACGGCGTTAAACCCATCCATAAACCAAACACACGCTCGCGCCCCGATAAAAGCGGGGGTGATTGTGCTTGGACAAAAAGACTTGACGTTCGGGTATCTTTCGGTTAACGTTATCCGTACATCGTCGTCGATTGGGATTCAAGGGCCCGATCGTACCCAGGCGATAAACCATCGGACCCCGGAGCGAATCCCCCAACATGTTGGGGATCGTCAAATCAAGACCCCAACCTACGGAGCAACCGATGGCAACCCCCCTCATGATGCTCGGACCCGGCGGAGACTACGTCACCCGCTTTGATGTGAAAGGCAGTGCCCTGGTCAGGAGCCAAGCGACGCGGACCTCCGGCTACGACCCGAACGCCGACTCGGCGGGGACGCTGTCTGCCTGGGCTCGGCTGCGTCGTCGTAAGAAAAAACCAGCGACGGAAGAACAGCCAACGCCGTTTGCCCGTGAAGCGGACCGGTTTGAACACGTCGAGCCGCAGAGACCCGCGACCTACACCAAGGCCACTCCCGGCCAGCTCCAGCAAAAGCTCGCGTTGATCCAGGCCGGTGAACAATGGCTTGATAGGCAGGGCAAGACGATCGATGAGCTTGCTTCGCAGCAGACCCAGGCCGAGCGCCTGATCGCGGAAGCGGGGCGTTCTGCGGCGGCGGGCGAGCCGACGGTCCGCGTCATCCGCTGGAACGGCTCGACGATGACCCTGCCCCGGCCAGTCAACCCGACAACGTCCAACACGCCTCACTCGTCCCGGCCGCTCCCGGAGCACGTCTTCACGGATCAGCCCGTGGTTACCCCCGAAGCGTGCGCTAGGCCGTTGGCCGATCAGCCCACCGAGCCAACCCAACTCGACGCGCAGCTGCACGTCATCCACACCGCCACCACCACCCCACCCCCCAGCGCGAGCCCCACCGATGTCCACCCCCAACCTCACGCCCAAGCAGATGAAGATCCTCACGATGATCCGCGACTCGCGGCTGTCCCGTGGCTATTCCCCGACCATGCAGGAACTGGGCGACGCCCTCGGCGTGTCCAAGGTCACGGTCTTCGAGCACGTCGAAGCGCTCATCAAAAAGGGCTGCCTGGTCCGGGATGCGAACAAGGCGCGCTCTTTGGAGCTGTCGCCTGACATGGAGCTGCCCGACGAAGAGCGCGCGACCCGGCTGCCTCTGGTTGGGTCGATCGCCGCGGGCTCGCCGATCGAAGCCGTCGAAGACCGCGAGCACCTGGACCTCGAAGCCCTCTTCTCCCCGCCCGGCTCACGCAGCAGCAACAAGTTCGTCCTTACCGTCCGCGGCGACTCGATGATCGACGACCAGATCGCCGACGGCGACTACGTCATCTGTGAGCAGCGCAACGCCGCGCGCAACGGCGAGATCATCGTCGCGCTGCTGGACACCGGCGAAGCCACGCTCAAACGCTACCGCCCCAACCGCGACGGCACCGTCACCCTCGAACCGGCCAACGCCAGCTACGCGCCCCGCACCGTCCCCCGCGACCAACTGCAGATCCAGGGCGTCTGCATCGGCGTCGTCCGGGCGTACTGAGCCGCATCCCCATTTAACTTGCATGTATTGGCGTTCATCGCTGCCGGATAACGCCCGGCGGACGACCCCGATGGCTTGTCCGCCACGTGTTACGTGGCGGCTCTCTAGCCACCTCGCCGTTCTCTGGTATGGCCTTGCTCCCCTCCCTCCCAGGGAGGGGGACGGGGGGAGGGTCGAAGCTTCGGATCAACCGCGGTCTACGATCAGCACATCGGCGGGCGGCGCAAGCGTTCTGTCCGCAAGCTCCGCTTCGATTCCGGACACCCGACCCTCCCCCAGCCGCCTCCCTGAGAGGGAGGGTGGGGCAAGGCGGCAACGGCCATGATTTACGCACGCCGCTTGAGCCCGCTCAGCTATGGGCTGCTGCTTCGTCGTATCCGGTGGAACTGGCTGCGCCCGCGGTTCGGGCTCGGCCGGATCAAGAGACAAGCTGCGAGCCGGCCCCGAGCGGTCCACGGTAGCATGTCGGTGTGAACGACGACCCGACGCAGGACGATGCCGCCACAGCGTCCGCCGATCTCAAGCCATCGGCCGGGATCGATACCGATCTGGTATGTGTGACTTGCGGCTACAAACTCCGGGGCCTGCAACCCGGCGGGGCCTGCCCGGAATGTGGTCGGCCGATCGCTGAATCGTTACTGGGTGTCGGTGCGATCCGCGAGGACGCCACGATCGATACCGACCTGGCTTGCTGGCAGTGCGCGTACAACCTGCGGACGCTCTCGATCAATGGCGAGTGCCCGGAGTGTGGGTTCTCGGTGGCGGAGTCGGTGGAGCGGGCGCGGGGCCGGCGGGCCAAGCGGTTTTCGTTGCACACGCTGTCGCCGGCTTCGCGGATATTCGGCTGGGTGGTGGGGCTGCTCGCGCCGGCGGGGGTGGTGCTGTTGGCGTCGATCGACCCGATGGCAACGATTTTTGTCGAGTGGCAGTCGGGGAGGACCGAGGACTATGTCGGCACGATGCTGGCGGGTCGGGCGATGTGGGCGTTCTACCCGCTGCTGGTCTGGGCGTATGTGGCGTTTGGTGCGTTGCTGGTCCAGCCGGTGGCGATGGCCCGGCGGTCCTGGGTCCGAGTCGGGCTGATTCTGGGCGTGCTGCTTGGGGTGCAGTACCAGTTGATCTTGACGATCAGCTTTGTTGGTCTTGATGGGGTTGTCGTTCCGGCCTTGATTGGAGTGATTGTACTCAGCGCCCCGCTGACGCTGGCCATCGGCCTGTCCCTGGCTGAGCGTCAGGAGGGCTACACCCCACCGCCACGGCCCAAGCCTTCCATGGCTTGGCGGACGGTCGCGATCGTCGCGGCCAGCCTGTTCTGCGCGGCGTGGATCAGCGTCGGGATCGTCTTTGCGTTATTCCTATCGCCCTATGCCATGGCCTTCTGCATGCTCGCGGCGCTGTGCCGGGTCTACCGCACGGATTTCGACGAGCCTCCCGAGCCGGCCCGACCGGTCTCTGTGACTCTTGCCGCGGCGGGATATGCGGCGGCGTGGCCGATCGCGATCAGCCAGGCCATGATCGTCTACAGCTCGCTGCCTACTCACCCTCCGCACTGCTATGTCGTCACCGCTTCGGCTCGGGGGCATCGCTGGCTGACCCGGCCGCTGTTCCTTACCCTCGATGCCAAGGGCCGGCCTTTCCCCGTCACCCGGCAGATGCTCGTGCTCAAGCGGGCCGAACTGGCGATCGCCGCCCGCTGCCCTGGGCTGCACCGTGCGATGCGGCGCGTCTATGACCGGATCGGCCCGGCCATCGCCCGGCGCATCACGAACCCGTGGCTGGCGGATGCGAGCTATTTGTTGTTTGCGCTGCCGGCCTGGGTCGCTTCTTGGTTTGTAAGCGGCGATGCGGTCGGCGAGCGGCGGGGGCCTACATCCGGTGGTAGATGTTGATCAGCTTACGAGTCACTGCGTCGCGGGCGGCGAGGGTCCCGTCGGGCTCGAAGTTGTAGGCGAAGACGGATCGGCCGCCGCCGTCCCAGACGATGGTCACGATACCGTTGCGTGCCGACCACCGGCCTCTCTGAACACTGCCGTCGGTGCTCTCGTTGACCGACCAGATGATGTTCTGGTTGTAGTCGCGTTCGCTGCCGTTGAAGTGGCTCTGTGCGCCGCTGTAGAACGTGCCGTCGGGGTTGAAGATGTAGACCAGCTGCGTGTTGATGTAGATCTCGGTGTTGTTGTTCAGCACCTCGCCGCGGAACCGGCCGATGAGGCGCGGGTCGTCGGTGCTGGCACCGCCCCGGCCCGCCTCAGCGCCGGGGGTGCTGGCCTGCTGGGCCCGCATCCCCAGGGTTGAGAAGATGGTCTGTACGACCTCGGCCCGGGCGCCGATCCGCGACGGCTCGGCAAGCAGCGTCAGTCCGAGCGCGATGTCGTCTTTGACCGCAAAGTACACCATGCCCTGCACCGTCTTGTTGTCAAAGGTGTTGCCCTGGTAGCGGTAGAGCGCCGCCTGGCCGTGCCGCGTCTGGACCGGCTCGGGCGACTGGCTTCGACGCAGAGAGGGCATCATCGAGGCGACCAATTGGTCCATGTGTGCCGCGACTTGTGGTGAGGTTGGGTCGGTCTGGCCCTGGACCTGTGTGCCGGTCACGACGATCATCTCCTGGCCGGCCAGTGCGTCGCCGGGGGCCAGTACGACGCCGGCCGTGGTCTCCTGGACCGTCCAATTCGGCGGGTAGCGGAAGGTCGCGCCCAACGCGTGTTCGTATGTCTTCCAGCCGGGCAGCGGGTCATCCGCGTTGCTGACCGGCTCGGTCTGCGGCGGATGATTGGGGTCCGCTTGATCGCCCGGCTGAGCGTGCTCGGGGTTAAACGGGTCGCGCTGGGTGTCCTGCGTTTGGTCGTTGTCCGATAGGTTGTTGTCGTCCGTGTTCGAGCTCGACGAACTGCTGGATGAAGAGTTGGAGGACGACGAACTGCTGGGCGGGTCGGTCTCGCCACAGCCGGTCAGGGCCGCCGGGGCGAGCACGAGCATCAGGGCCAGGGTCCACGGGGTGGCGGGTTTCATGGCGGGTCTCCCTTGGTCGGGCGGTTGCGGTTTGGCGGCGATGGGTCCGGGGGCATACAGGGTTCGGCGGGCGGCATAGGTTCAGATGGCTTGAAGAGATGGGGCGGCACAAAACGGGTAATGTGTGACGGTGTGGGGCGGTCTTATCGCTGATTATCGACCTTCAATGGAGCAATGCAATGGTGATGCGCGTGATCATCCTGATCTTAGCGGTGTGGTTTCTGATGCCAGCACCCGCTGCTACCGCCCAGGCGCAGGCCCGGCCCAACGTCGTGGTCATCATGGTCGACGACCTGGGGTTTTCCGACCTGGGCTGCTACGGCGGCGAGATCCAGACGCCCCGGCTCGATGCGCTCGCGGCCAATGGCCTGCGGTTTAATCAGTTCTACAACACCGCGAAGTGCCACTCCTCGCGCGTCTCCCTGCTGACCGGCCTGTACTGCGACCAGGCCGGGAGCAACTCGCTTAAACACGGGGCGACTTTTGCGCAGGTCTTGGGCGAGGCCGGCTATTTCACCGCGATGGTCGGCAAGTGGCACCTGCACGACCAGCCGACCGACCACGGTTTCATGCGCTACTTCGGCCACCTGTCGGGCGCAACCAACTTCTTCCGCGGCGACAACACCTTCCGGCTCAACGGCGAAAAGTGGGACAACTTTGATGAGGATTTTTATACCACGATCGATTTCACCGACTACGCGATCGGCTTTGTCGATGAGGCCCTGGCGTCGGACAAGCCCTTTGTGCTCTACGTCGCGCACAACGCCCCGCACTACCCGCTGCACTGCCTGGAAGAGGACTTTCGCCGATATGAGGACACCTACACCGCCGGCTGGGACGTGGTCCGCGCCCGGCGCCAGGCCAAGCAGCGCGAGCTGGGGCTGTTTGGCGAGGCCGGCGTCGAGCCCGCGCCGCGCCCGGACCATGTTGCCGCGTGGGAGACGCTCTCGGCCGAGCAGCGGCGCTGGGAGGCGCTGCGTATGGCGGCCTTCGCCGCGATGGTCGACCGGATCGATCAGGAGACCGGTCGGCTGATCGATCACCTCAAGGCAGAAGGGGTTTTTGACAACACGCTGATCCTGTTTGTGTCGGACAACGGCGCGTGCCCGTTCGACCGGACACGCCGGGGCGGGCTGTCGAAGATGCCCTGGGACCCCGGTTCGTATTGGTGCTACAGCACGGGCTGGGCGCACGTGGGCAACACACCGTTGCGCCTATACAAACAGAACCAGCACGAGGGCGGGATCAGCTCGCCGGCGATCGTTCACTGGCCGGCCGGGCTCAAGGCCGAGCCCGGGTCGATCACCGACCAGCCGGCCCACCTGATCGATGTGATGGCGACGCTGGTCGAGTTGGGCGGGGCCGAGTACCCCGAATCCGACCACCAGGGCCCGGTCGATCCGCTGGTCGGTAAGTCGCTGGTGCCGATCTTCAATGGCGAGGTGCGCGACCCGCACAACCCGCTGTATTTCCACTTCAGCCTGAACCGTGCGCTTCGGGTCGGGGACATGAAACTCGTCTCGTTCCGTGGCAGCCCGTGGGAGCTATACGATCTTTCCAAAGACCGGACCGAGCTGCACAACATCGCGGAGCGTCACCCGGGCCTGGTTGAGTCGATGTCTGCGGAGTGGCACCGGATCGCGACCGAGGTCGATCGCCTGCCGGCGGGCCAGACCCGGCCCGTCGCGGATCGGATGCAAGAACCCAACTTTTAGACGGTTCATCAGCCTCGGCAGGACGCTCAGGCCGCGGTCTTTGCGGGGCGGGCTTCAAGACAGACGCGGACCAAGGTCTCGCGGTCGATGGGCTTGGTGGCGTAGGCGTCGCAGCCCGCGTCATAGCACTTCTGGTCGTCACCGCTCATGGCGTGGGCGGTCAGCGCGATGATGGGCAGCGTCGAGCCCTTCTCCCGCAAGAGCGAGACCGCGGTGTAGCCGTCCATCTCCGGCATCTGCATGTCACAGAACATGACGTCGAATACCGGCGGTTCCGTTAGTGCCCCGTCGAGTGTGCCATCGGAGGTCAGCTGCTCGACCGCAACCCGCCCGTTCTCGGCAATCGTGACCCGGGCCCCGGCCTTGGTCAGGTGGTAGTTAATCAGCCTTTGATTGTCCGGGCCGTCCTCGGCCAACAAGACGCGGAACCCGTCCAACCGCTTGGCCTGGGACGATTGAGCATTTCCGGCGGGCCTAGCCCGGTCGGACGCTGCCCGACGATCCACTTCAACCGCCTGAACCGGACCGGCCTGGATCAGCCCGACCCCTTGTACATCGCCCGTCTGCAAAGTGACTTGGAACCGGCTGCCCTTGCCCAAGGTAGAGACGCAGCTGATCTGCCCGCCGAGCAGTTCCGCTAGCCGCTTGCTGATGTGCAGGCCCAGCCCGGTCCCGCCGTGCTTGCGCGAGGTGGATTCGTCGGCCTGAGTAAACGGCCGAAAGAGCTTGTCGACCTGCTCGGGCGACATGCCGCAGCCGCTATCGGTGACGTTAAGGACCAGGAGGTCGCGCTCGTTATCAAAGCCGATCTCAACGCGCACGCCGCCCACCTCGGTGAACTTGATCGCGTTGCCTACGAGGTTGACCAGGACCTGCCGCAGGCGCAGCGGGTCGGTCTTGATCCGCTCGGGGACCGGTGAGGTGCAGGTCGCCTCGAGCCTGATGCTTTTGGCCGACGCCTTGACCTGCATCAGCGACAGGACATCGCAGACCAGCTGGCGTGGGTCGGTATCAACACGTTCAACCGTGAACTTACCCGCCTCGATCTTGGACAGGTCCAGCACGTCGTTGATGATCGAGATCAGGTGGTTGCCGTTGCGCCGGATCGTCCCGGTGTAGCTTAAGACCTCATGGTCCTGATGATCGATCTGCGCTTCGAGCAGCTCGGCGTAGCCGAGGATCGCGGTCATGGGTGTGCGGATCTCGTGGCTCATGTTGGCCAGGAAAGCGGACTTGGCCTGGGTCGCCTGCCGGGCGGCGTCGGCGTAGGCCCGCAGGTCCGCGGTCATGCTGTCGGCCATGGTCAGCGCCCGGGCCGTGGTCGTCCCGAGCACATGCACCAGCAACCCCGCGAGCACAGACATGATCGAGCCGCCAAACAGCACCAGCCAAGCCGTGGTCCGCGGGACAAGGGTAAAGTTATCGTTGGTGCCCTTGGTCACGGTCCAGACCCGCCCGCCGATCTCGATCTCGCGCGTGTCGTGGAACAGGCGGTCGGCCATGTCCTCGTTGTTGTAGATCGTGAGGTTGTTCTTCTGCATATTCCCGGCGCTGTCATAGATCAGCGTGTCGGCCGTCAAGATCGTGCCGTCGAACACGTGGACGTCCACCTCGTGGTTGGCGGCCTCGGTCAGGCCCTGAAAGACGTCCGGGCCCAGCAGCGGCATGTAGACCCAGCCCACGAGCGCGTCAATCCGCTGCCGCTCGGTTTCGAGCGGGGCGTCGCGCTGATAAACCGGCAGCATGTAGAGGAAGGCCGGCGCGTTGCTCTGGTCCTGGACGAGATGGATCGTGCCGGTCAGCGCGGCCTCTCCGGTCCGCATGGCACGGTCGGCCGCCTCCCGGCGGACCGGGTGGGCTCCGATGTCCAAACCAAGGGCCGGTTGGTTTCGGGCCAGAGGCTCGATGTACTTCGTGATATAGCGGTCGCCGGTCGGCGTGCCCGGCAGTGCCGCGGCACCGGGCGGCAGCGAGACCTCAAACGGAAGCTGGACTTCACCCCGCGCCTGGTCGAGGAACGCGTCCAGGGCCTGCCCGTCGTCGGGCACCCGGTGGATATAACCGATGCCCAACGCCCCGGGGAATTCCTTCTCCATCTCGCGGGATTGGACTAAGTGGAGGAACGCTTGCCCATCGACATCGTTGCTGGCGGCAAACACGCTGCGCGTGCCCATCAAGCCGTAGTGGTAGAGGCTGATCTGCCGCTGAACCTCGGCGGTCACCCGGTCATTGAGCTGCTGAAAGTGATGCAGGTCTTCACGGTGGGCCACCTCAAACTCGTGACGAGATGCGAAGAAGGTGACCGCCAGTCCAATCAGCCCGACGAGGACGGCGAGGCCCACGGATCGATATTTCTTCACGACGAAAGACCACGCGGGCTGCGAATCGGCTGCCCGAGAGGTCGCGTCGGGGTGGGGGCGTATTTCTGCCGTCATCGTTTTCTCAGGAATACAAAGTTACTGCCTCAAGATTGATTTTGGGCACCAATGCCTCAAATCATCTTTCGACACTCGAGCAGAGCTGCTTGATCGCTCCATGGCTCAGAAGTGGCCTAGCCCCATAGTTGTGATGACGATGTCAGGAGCGGTGCGGAGTTCTTGTTGGCCGGAAAAGTGCTTTAAATTGCTGATGTGAGAAAGGTCCGATGACACCCCGAGTTGCTCGCAGAGTTGTTCGAAGACGACCGCGCGTTCGACGGAGCTGTCAATTCAATCGGGTGTACCCGTGCCTTGCCCTCGCACAACGCAAGGGCGGTCACGGTCAGGTCGTTCCGTTGTTGGAGCGGCTTCGTCTGCGTGCCTTTGCCGCAGTCCTGGGGGCCCATGATGATGTATCGATGCATGGCGGCTTGGCCCGAAACATCGTGTCTTGCCGGCTGAGGCCGTTGACGCCTCCCGCAAACCCCCTCCACCAGATCAAATGACCCAGCCCCACCCCCCCGCGAAGCGATGACTACCGGCTTGGTTCAAAAATCATGACCCCTTGGCCCCCACCGCACCTCCCGGTACAGTGCACCTCTAACCACACTCACCCCAAGCCCAGGAGGCAACCGATGTCCGAACCCACCGACCCTAACCCAAGTCTGGCTGTCGGCAAGAAGCTGGTCGAGATGTGCAATCAGGACAAGTCCGAGCAGTTTGTGGAAGCGTACTACGCCGCCGACATTGTCAGCGTCGAGGTGGTGGGCATGCCCGAGGTGGGCATGGACAAAGAGATGAAGGGGATCGAGGCGATCCACGCCAAAAGCAAGTGGTGGTACGACAACCACGAGATCCACAGCCACTCGGCCACGGGCCCGTTTCCCCACGGCGACCGATTCATCGTCATCTTCGAAATGGACATCACCGCGAAGCAGGGCCCGATGGCCGGCCAGCGCATGCAGATGCAGGAAGCAGGCCTTTACACCGTTAAAGACGGCAAGATCGTCCGCGAAGAGTTCTTCTACGACATGGGCGGGTAGGGACGAGCGTCTTGCCATACGCAGCACGCCCCCGCCAAGCCGGGGCAGCGCGCATCGCCGTCCCCCGACAGCTGTCAAGTCGTAACAAACAAGCAGCGCAAATGAGACCCGGCCTGGCGCTGCGCTCTGGCCCGGCTTGGCGGGGGCGTGCTGGGACGGGCTATCATACGGCGATCTATTCTCCCCTATGCCCCGGAGGCCGACCGATGCGTTTGTTGACCCTGTCCTTCACAGCCCTGCTGACCCTGCTCATCTTTCCCGCCTGTGCCCAGGAAGACGCCGCCGAGGACCACCCGACCCGCGAGGTCGATCTGGAGGTGATCTCCGACCCGGGCCACGAGGCGATGACCCAGACCGCGCCCGACCGGTACAAGGCCCACTTCCATACCACGGCCGGGGACTTTGTCATCGAGGTCACCCGCGATTGGGCGCCGCTTGGTGCCAACCGCTTCTACAACCTGGTCAACAACGGGTACTACGACGGCAACCGGTTCTTCCGTGTCGTCCCGGGCTTCGTGGTCCAGTGGGGGATGCACGGCGACCCGGCGGTGAACCAGGCCTGGCGGACCCAGCGGGGTGCCCGGATCCAGGACGACGAGGTCAAGCAGTCCAACACCCGTGGCCGCGTCGTCTTTGCCACCTCCGGGCCTAACGCGCGGACGACTCAGTTGTTCGTCAACTTCGAGGACAACGGCCGGCTCGACGAGATGGGCTTTGCCCCCTTCGGCGAGGTCGTGGAGGGCATGGACGTCGTCGACGAGATCGAAGCGAAGTACGGCCAACGGCCCAACCAGATGCAGATCCACCAGGCCGGCAACGCCTACCTCGACGATCGCTTCCCCGACCTGGACCACATCATCACGGCGACGATCGTGACGGACGAGGCTGAAGAAGCCCAAGACGAATAGCCGTTATACTCTTGCCCCCTCGGATGGCCCACGGTCATAGACCGTGGGCTTGTTTGTTGGCACACCAACCGCGATAGGAACCGCTATGACGACCGCCACCATCTATACCGACAAGGGCAATATCAAGCTCGAACTCTTCGTCGAGGACTGCCCGGCCACGACCGATAACTTCATCAAGCTGACCAAGGACGGGTTCTACGACGGGCTGACGTTCCACCGTGTGATCCCCGATTTCATGGTGCAGGGCGGCTGCCCCGAGGGCACGGGCACCGGCGGGCCGGGCTACAAGTTCAAGGACGAGCCGTCCGCCCTGGCCAAGCCCCACACCGGCCCCGGCGTGCTCAGCATGGCCAACGCCGGGCCCAACACCAACGGCAGCCAGTTCTTCATCACCCATGTCGCCACCCCCTGGCTCGACGGCAAGCACGCGGTCTTCGGCCAGGTCATCGAGGGCCAGGACATCATCGACGCCATCGAACAGGGCGACACGATGAACCAGATCGTGATCGAGGAAGGCTGAGGCAGCGATAATTCACGCCTTTTTTCGCTTTTAGGTTAGATTCCGCTTAGGTCACGCGGTGCCAGCGACGATAATCACGTTGTCATGCGCGTGCTGATCCTATCGACCAACTGGCGGTTTACCCGCTGTCTCTCGGTCGGCCTGAACCTGGCCGGCCACGAGGTCTACACGACCGCGGAGCGCCGCCGCTCGCCCGAGTCTTTCAGCCGGTGTTGCAAGCAGGTGCTGGCGATTGGGGCCGATGAACTCAAGGCCGGCGACCGATCACTGGTCGATCGCATCAACCGCACGATCGACCGTTACCACATCGAGGCGATCGTCCCGGCGTTTACCCGCGCGGTCGATCTGGTCGGGCGGTACCGCGACGAACTGGCCGCACCCTGCTACCCGTTGGCGGAGCCGGACACGATCGAGCTGATGCGCGACAAGCAGCGGTTCGCCGAGTTCCTGGACCGCATCGGCGTCGATCAGCCGCAACACTGCGTGGCCGCGACGGCCGACGACGCCGCATCGATTCCGTTCGATGGGCCCTACATCGTCAAGCCGCCGAGGGGCGAGGGTGGTGAAGACGTCGTCGCCCTCGCCGACCGTGACGCGGTGGCAAGGCGGCTGGAACAGATCGTGCCCAAGCGTGGGCCGCAGTTGGTCCAGTCGTTTGTCCCGGGCAGCGACATCGACCTGAGCCTGCTGGCCGACCGTGGCCGGGTGGTGGCCTACACGATCCAGCGTAAGACCGACCGGCGGGGTATGCTCGAGTTCCTCGATCACCCGGGCGTGGCCGAGGCCTGCTCGCGCATCAGCGCGGGCTGCGGCTTCCACGGGGTGATGCACCTGGACCTGCGGGTGGACGGCCGCGACGGCAAGGTCTACGCCATCGAGTCCAACCCGCGCTTCTGGAACTCGATGCGCTACTCCTTCGCCCTGGGCGTTAACTTCGCCGACCTGGGCCTGCGCATCATGGGGGGCGAGACGGTCGAGCCGATGATTGCCCCGCCCACCGGCGTCATCGAGCCGGCGGATATCACACTGGACCCGGCCGGCCTACGGCGGCTGATTCATACGCCCACCGGTGTTCCCGAGGCGTACCGGGCGACCCTCCGGCAAGTCCGCCGCGACCCGTTGCCGGACCTCTGGTACGCCCTACAGCAGATGCCCAAGCCCTGGAAGAAGCGTGACGCCAGCCCCGGCGACAGCCCGGTCGGACAGAAGCTGCTCGACTCACCTCACAAAACTCCGGGGCATGTGCTTGGAGACGCCTCGCCTAGCGTCGCGGCCTGAAACAAAGCAGACTCAGCGGTATCCGGTGTCATTGCTCCTGGATCAGGACGGGTCGTGCTTATACGCATCCCATAAAAAACGAAGGCGTTTATTGCTCCATGAGCCGCCGGGTAACACCCGGCGGACAAGTTTCATGTAACTGGTCCGCCACGTGTGACGTGGCGGCTGTCCAAGACCTGACGAGCGTATGAATTTTTGGGGATGCGTATTACCCCTCATCCATGGGTTCAACGACGATGATGTTGCCGTGGACCTCGGTGACGCTGACCCGCGTGCCCGGCTCGACCCACTGGCCCGGGGCGGTGGCGTCGATCAGCAGCTCGCCGATCTCGATACGCCCGCCGGGGCGTAGCCCGGTCGAGCTCACGACGCCGGCCATCCCGACGGATACCTTGCCCGCGCCGATCGTTTCGTCCCCGGACAGGTGTCGGTAGGGTTTTTCAACCGGCCGGCCGTCGGGGGTCACCCCGCCTTGATCCGTCTCATCCACCAGGATCAGCCGGTTGAACATGGGTAGGGCCCCGAAGTAACGGGTCAGCACGATGAACGCGGGGATCACCAGCACCAGCGCGACCACCACGGACATCGACGCCGCGACGACCTGCCCGGCCGTCCCCTGAGCCGGGAGCAGCCCGCCGCCGGTGGGCACGACCGAGAGGACCAGTCCGGCCATCATCATGACAATCCCGACGATACCCAGGACACCAAACGTAGGCGTCGCGATCAGCTCAATGATCACCAGGGCCAACCCCAGCACCAGCAATAGCACGTGCCAGATCGATGCCAGCCCGACGACAAACGGCGCGCCGATCAGGATACCCAGCGCAAGCAGCGCAACCGCGCTGGGGACGATCAGCCCGGGGCTGAAGTATTCCAGCAGGAAGCCGATGATCATGATCACCAGCAGGATGCCGCGGACAAACGGGTTGACGAAGAAGCCCGCGAGCGACTCGGACCAGGTCTGCTCGACCTCGATGATGGCCCCGGCCTTGTACGCCGACAGCAGCTCGGCCCGGTTGGAGATCGTGGCCCGGCTGAGCCCGATCTCCGCGGCACGCTTGTCGCTCACGGTCAGCAGCGTGTTGCCGTCGTGGACCTGGCGGACCAGCTCCCATGCCCCAACATCGTCGTAGCCGGCGATGGTGAGAGAAGCCCCGGCGACCTCGTCGTAATCGGTCGGGCGGTCGATGACGCTTTCGCCGGCCCGGGGTGTCGATCCGCCACGCATCCCGGGGGCAACAAATTCGTCGGGGGACTGGCCGTTGACCATGACCGTGTAATCGACCGCGTTGACCAGCCGGACCTCGCCGGTCTGTTTGTGGCGGACCTGGTAGACCTCGATGCCCAGCACGCACATGGCGTGGAACATGGCGTAGTCGCTGCCGCTGGCCCCGCCGTGGTTCGCATCGGCGTTGGCGCGGAAGGCCTCGAGCAGGGGTGAGAGCTGCTTGGCGCGCTCGGTCGGGGCGAGGTTCATGCCCGGGACGATCGGGGCGCAGTCGCCGGTCAACGACGACTTGGCCATGACGATCTCGTCGCAGGCCGAGGCGATGAGGATCCCCGCGCTAAACGCCTCGCGGTTGACCCAGGCCACCGTCGGGACGGGGATGGTGTTGATGTACGAGCTGATGTCCAGCGCCGCATCGACCAGCCCGCCGGGCGTGTCCAACTCGATGACGATCAGGTCCGCCCCCGCGTTGACCGCCCGTTCCACCCGCCGCTTGAGGCTGTCGAGCGTGAACCCGTAGATCGTGCCCTGGATCGGGATGATCGCGACCGTCGCGCCCGCGGGCAGGGACTGCAGGTCGGGCCGGCTGTCCGGGGCGCTGATGTTCACGTCCGCATCTGCGGGGGCAGGCTCAACGGTCTGCGGCTCAACCGATTCGGCTCCGTCCTGGCCGAATACCGACGCGACCCCGCCCGGCCAGGTCGCCAGCGACACCAGCAGGCACCACACCATCAACGCGCGACGACAGGCCTTCGTGTTCATGCCTTGATTATAGCGCATCCATGCACGAATACCCCCTACGCAAAAGGCTTTGTAAGTCAACGCTGTGCCCGTGAACCGCCTGCATCTCATACCCGCGGCTGCTGCATGCTCAAACAGTGCAACGCCCCCAAACCGACCACCAAGTGTTCCGCCCGGATCGGCACGACCCGCCTGCCCGGGCAGACCCGCTCCAGGACCCCGCACGCCACATCGTCGCTCGCCTGGCCAAACACCGGCACCAGCACCGCCCCGTTGGTCATCAGGAAGTTCGCGTAGCTTGCCGGCACCGGGCTGGGCCCGGGCTGCTCGACACTCGGCAGGGCGGGGAAGTCGTAGATGATCGGCTCGGGCACCGGCAGGCCAACAATGTCCAGCGGTTCGCCGTCCTGATCGACCGCGCCCTGCAGGGCCCTGAAGTTCCGCTGGGTCACCTCATAGTCCGGGTGGCCCTGGGGGGCGTAGACCACCGCGACACAGCCCGGCGAGACAAAACGCGCCACATCGTCGATATGCCCGTCGGTGTCATCGCCCGCGATCCCGCCGGGCAACCAGATGACGTGGCGGGTGCCCAGCGCGTCGTGGAGGGTCTGCTCGATCTGCTCTGGCGTTGCCCAGGGGTTGCGGTTGGCGTTGTAGAGGCACTGCTGGGTGGTCATCACCGTTCCCTTGCCGTTGACCTCGATGCTGCCGCCTTCGAGGACAAAGTCGTGGACCCACAGCGGTAGGCCCAGGTGCTTGGCCAGGTGCTGGGGGACGACATCATCCCTGGCGCGGACCGTCTCATACTTTGTACCCCAGGCGTTAAAGTGGAAGTCATGTATGGCCAGCCCACCCCGGCCATCGACCACAAAGATCGGCCCGAAGTCACGGACCCACGAATCATCGGTCTCGATGCCTAGTTCATTTGGGGTCCGAACCTCGACGTGCTGACGTATCTTCTGCACCCAGTCGGCGTGTTGTTGCTGCGCCTGATCGAAGCAGCCGGGCCAGGTCTCGGGGTTGTGTGGCGGGACGACCCAGACACACGCCTGCGGCTCCCACTCGGCGGGCATGCGGTAGCCCAACGCGGCCGCGGTTTGGTTCTGCCGGGTCAACGAATCAAAACCGTCGATGGTCGGGTGCGGCTGGATCATGGCCCGGCCCAGAAGTGACGGTACGCCCCGAACACGACCTCAAACGCCACGACCGCGCCGATGAAACAAGTCACGATAAAGAACTGCTTGCGCCCGGCCTTCCAGTGCGCGTAGGCCCGCCAAACGATGTAGGCGAGCAGCACGGGCAGGGCGAAGTACAACGGGCTCATGAGACGCTCAGCCTCTTCAACAGGGGGTCGTACGCGTCGATCCGCCGGTCACGCAGGAAGGGCCAGCCCCGGCGCTGGTCTTCGATTAGCTCCAGGTCGATCTCGGCGGTGAGCACTTCAGGTTGATCGCGTGACGCCTGGGCCAGGACCCTGCCGTCCGGACCGACGATGAGAGACGATCCCCAGAAGGTCAGGTCGTCCTCGACGCCGATCCGGTTCGCCGCGGCGACGTACACGCCGTTGGCGATGGCGTGGCTACGCATGATGGTCTGCCAGGCATCAAGCTGTTGCTCACGGACGTCGGTTGGCTCACCGTGTTCCGAATCGTTGTAGTATCCGATGGCTGTGGGGTAGAGCAGCAGCTCGGCGCCGCGCATCGCCGTCAGCCGGGCCGCCTCGGGGAACCACTGGTCCCAGCACACGAGCGTGCCGACCTCGGCCTGTGGGCACTTGAATGTCTGCCAGCCCAGGTCGCCCGGCGTGAAGTAGTACTTCTCGTAGAAACGCGGGTCGTCGGGGATGTGCATCTTGCGGTATAGCCCGACCTGGTCGCCACTCGGACCCAGCGTCAGCGTCGTGTTGTGATACACCCCCGGCAGACGACGCTCGAAGAGCGACGCGCTGATCGTCACCTCGAGTTCCTTCGCCAACGCGCTGAGTGCCTGGCTCGTTGGGCCGGGTATCGGCTCGGCCAGGTCGAACCACGCCTCGTCCTCGGCCTGACAGAAATAATGCCCGGCGAATAGCTCCTGCGTCACAATCAGTTCGGCACCCCCGGCCGCGGCTTCACGCACCATCGCGCAGCACCGCTCGACGTTCTGCATCTTCGTATTCGAAGTCGGGCAGTCGTGTTGCAATAGCGCGAGTTGGAGGGGACGCGGCATGGGTGGTCATGTTATCGCCAGGCGACCTTGCCGTTGAGCGGACGATACCGCCCGGTTTACGGCGCGCCCCACGCCGGGATCGGCCAGGCAACGGCTACACCTGCCCCTTGAGTTCCCGCCGCAGGATCTTGCCCGTCGGGTTGCGGGGCAGGGCATCGAGCTGACGGATCTCGCGGGGGACCTTGAACTGGGCGAGCAAGTCGCGGCAGTGGTTGCGGAGTGCCGCGTCGTCGAACTCGGCGTCGTCTTCGGTCTCGACAAAGGCGATCGGCACCTCGCCGCGCATATCGTCGGGCTTGCCGACCACCGCCGAGGCGCGCACCGACGCGTGCTGGTTGAGCACCTCCTCGATCTCACGGGGGAAGACGTTCTCCCCGCCGACGATGAGCATCTCTTTCTTACGGCCGGTGATGTAGAGGAACCCGTCCGCGTCGAGCTTGCCGATGTCGCCGGTGCGGAAGGCGCGGACCGGCTGATCTTCGCCTTCGATCTCCAGGTACTGCATGACCGAGTCGGTCTGCTCAGGCAGGTGCCAGTAGCCCATCATGACGTTGGGCCCGGCGATGAGGATCTCGCCCTCCTCGTCCGGGCCCAGCAGCTTGTTGTCCTCATCAACGATGAAGTTGCGCACGCCCGGCAGCGATCGGCCGACCGAGTGCAGCCGGCTCTGCTTGGGGGTGGACCAGTTGGTCACCGGCGCGGTCTCGGTCAGGCCGTAGCCCTCGAGCAGGCCAAGCTGATAGCGGTCCTTGTACGCGTCGTAGATCGATTGGGGCAGCGGCTCGGCGCCGCAGACGGCGTAGCTCAGGCAGGCGTAGTCCTCGGCCGTCGCCCCCTTGACACTCAGCAACGCGCCGAACATCGAGGGCACCGCGATGAAGATGTCCGGCCGATGCTGGCGGATCAGGTCCACCAGCTTGCGCGGCACGAACCGGGCGGTGTACACCACCTTGGCACCTAGAAACATCGGCAACAGCGTCAACGCCGTCACCCCAAACGCGTGGAACTGAGGCAGCACGCCGAGGAACGTGTCGGCCGCGGTCAGCTCGGCGTGTTCGATCACGGCGTGGACATTGCTCTGCAGTGCGCCGTGGCTGAGCATCACGCCCTTGGGCCGGCCCGACGTGCCCGAGGTGTAGAGCAGCAGCGCCAGGTCATCGTCCTTGGGCTTGGCCGGCCAGCGGAACGGCGGGATGCCCTTGAACG
Source organism: Planctomycetota bacterium (assembly GCA_038749735.1). Classification (GTDB taxonomy): domain Bacteria; phylum Planctomycetota; class Phycisphaerae; order Phycisphaerales; family Phycisphaeraceae; genus JAHQVV01. The sequence continues at coordinate 12,441 of JBCDHS010000033.1, read as the reverse complement.
ACAGCTCCTCGAACTTCACCACGGTGATCCCCTCGGGGATCATGTCGTGCCCGACCGTGTCGAGCAGCTTGCCGACCGTGATGACGGTATCCAGCTCGGCATCCGCGATGACGTGGTGCAGGTCGTCCTTGCTCAGAAGGTAGTTCAGCGGTACCGCCACCTTGCCCGCCTGCCAGGCCCCGAGCAGCGCAACCGGGAACGCCCCGGACGTCGGCAGCATCAGCCCGATGTTGGGCTTGTCCGTCAGCCGGCCGATATGACGAGCCAGGTGGAAAGACGCTGCCAGCAGCTTCAGGTACGTCAGCGAAGCGGTATCCCCGACCACCGCGGTGCGGCGGGGGTGCTTGAGACAGCGGGCCATGATGGGGCGGAGCAATGCCATTGGTGACGCATCATAATCGCTCCGTGACCATCAGTTGGAGCGAGCCGGTGAAGCGAGCCGGGGGCTGTGCCCCCGGTCTGTAGCAACGCATTCAACACCACTTGGTGCCAACCGGGGCCACAGGCCCCGGCTCGCCGCGAGAAACCCACGGTTCAACCGGGCGTGACCGCGGGGCAAAGTCGTCTAGAATAGGCCGCTGCATCCGCAACTGGAGCCCGTTATGAAACCCGCTACCGCCACCGCCCTCTGCCTTGCCGCCCTGCTCGCCCTGCCGCTCGCCGGTTGTCGCAACTCCGGGCTCAAAGGGACCGCACTCGAAGGCACCTATGTCGATCAGGGCCCGACCGGCACGGTAGACCAGGCCCGCACCGCTTACCGCAACGGGCAGTACGACCTGGCCTACCAGGTCGCCGCGCCCATCGCCGATGACATCTTCGCCGACGATCGGATCGACGCCGCCTACATCGCCGGGCTCGCCGGCAAGCAGGTCGGCTACCTCGACGCCTCGGCCAAGTACCTCAACCAGGCCCTGCAGAGCAAGGACGAACAGCTCAAGACCGACGCCGCCGCGACCCTCGGCCTGGTCTACTCCCAGCAGGGCAGGTACCGCCCCGCCGCCGAAACCCTGCTCTGGGCCGCCCCGCGCATGACCGGAGAAGACGCCGCCCAGGCCTACTATTACGCCGGCATCGCCCAGCAGAAGCTCGGCTTCTGGAGCCAGGCCCGGACCACCCTCATCCTCGCCCGGGGCGCAACCGCCGACGCCGGCTTCCGCCAGCAGATCGAGCAGCAGATCGCCGTCACCGGCTGGACCCTGCAGGTCGGCGCCTTCACCGACGCCCAGCTCGCCCAGGATCAGGCAGAGACCGTCGCCCGCCGCGCCCAAAACATGGGCCTGGGCCTGCCCCGCCTCGTCCCCGGCCGCGCCGCCGACGGCACCTCCATGACCTTCGTCCACGTCGGCCAGTTCACCAGCTACCAGTCCGCCACCCGCTACCGCGACCAGCTCGGCGCCACCGGCGTGATCATCCGCGCCCTGGCGGTAAGATGACGAGAGGGACCATCACGGTCCCTGCTATAGCGGGGTCGGGCGTGCTCGGTAGAAACATCTCCGATCCGCCGATTGAAAACAGTTGCTCATACGCATCCCCAAAAACTCATACGCTCGTCAGGCCTTGGGAAGCCGCCACGTCACACGTGGCGGACGAGCAACCTGTCGCTTGTCCGCCGGGTGTTACGCGGCGGCTCATGGAGCAATGAACGCCTTCGTTTTTTGTGGGATACGTATAAGCCCGCAGTCGCCTGCTTGTTTGTTATGCCCAAGGCCCGCCTGTGGGCGAAGCGACCAACGCAAATAGCGACAAGACTTGAAGCACAGATCTGAAGCCTCACGAACTCCACTCACAACCTGACGGCGGCTTGATACCGTTGGGCAAGGTCTTTCTACGGAGCGAGAACCTTCTTATCCCTTCTTCTCTATTTCTTAATTACATCAATTCGCACTAATCAAACTCACCATCCTCGATCCAATCCCACGCCTCTTCAATGGCCGTGTAGTTGGTGTGGTAGCTTGCGCCACCCGCGATCTGGTCGACAAGGACACGGTCACTGTCTTGGTTGAATGAGACATGCCCATCAAGGTAAAGCACGTTGTAGCCCGTCTCATGGTGTGAATCGACGCCCCGGCCGCTGATATGATTGGAAAAGAAGTCGGCGTAGACCGCCCAATCCGGCGGGTCTTCAAGCGTAGCCGGTCGCCAAGTATTGGCCTGCCCCGCGGGGATGGTGCTGCGGTAGATGTAGTGCGTTTCGATGCTAACCATTCCGGCCGGCAGGCTGTTCGGGTCTTCAAACCAACCGCCCACGAGCGGGTATTGGGCAGATTGCGCACCATATTTCACGTCAAACGTATTGCTTGGGCAATAAAGGGCTTCTGGACTGAAGTACCCTTGATCCGCCAGGACGCCTTCACCTCGGTAACGCCCGAAAACGGGCAGGTCCGTGTGGCTTGTGTTCCATATTGTGATCACACCACTGCCCTGTATCGCCGGCTGAGCGGGCACGAGAGAGCCGCGGTGATCTGTCGCCCAAGCGGTGTTGGCGGCCCCGACCTGCCGGCAGTTCGAACTGCATTGCGCCCGTTTGGCGGAGTCTCTGGCCGCGCCAAGTGCGGGCAGCAAGATCGCGATCAGCAGCGCGATGATCGAGATAACAACCAGTAATTCGATGAGTGTGAACGCACGACGCATGGGACAGGTCTCCAGTTAATAAGTAGCTGACCGGACTCAATGGCACTGCGTCTGGCTACAGACGCAGCACCAGAAGGAGAAACAAAAATGTACTTACGCTTTACGACGACGGTGTGCCGCGACCAGCAAACCGCCTAGGCCAACCAGCGCCAGCGAGCCGGGCTCGGGCACCGCAGTCAGGGTGATGCGATCGATATCAAGTTCACCACCGCTCGTGCCGCCGTCCTGGACATACGCGGCAACGTGCACAGAGCCATCGGTACCAAAAGCGGTTGCGAAGTCTGTTCCCAGGTCCGCCCATGTATCAGAGATGTTCACTTGGTTGGTCGCGTCCAGCCCGGTCGTCGTGAAGCTGAAGCCCGTCGCGTCGAAAGTCAATGTCGCGGTGAATCCATCCGGGTCATCAGTTACGCTACCCAGATCAAATAGATCTGTGAAAAAGTTGGTATTGCTACTCGCGGAACGGTTCTGATATCGAAGAGAAGCGGTGTTGGATTCCCCACTCCCGTCGGTGTTACTCGCGGTGATCGCAAGAACAATCCTGCTCTCCTCGGCGTCTCCGGCAAACACCCAGCTATCGTTGGTCTGCAGGGTGAAAAAGACCCTCTCGGGGTTCGCATTGGGGACCATATCCCAGCTGTCGACTTCCCAGGTCACGGTGTAGGTCAGGCCCGAATCGGAGAGGTCAAATGCGCTGGAACTGCGGATGCCGGCCGTATTCGCTTCAGTGCCATCAACGATCTGTGCCAGCGACCCGGCCTCAGCAGCCGATCCCTCGGTGTTGCCGGCGCCGTTGCTCTGGTAGACAAAGCCGCCGCCGGTATCAGGGTTCGTGCCAAGGTCACTGTTACTAAAGTGATCGTCGAGCAGCGTGTCGGCGGTGCCTGGCTGGGCTGCAACGAGCAGCCCAACACCAGCGGCGAGAAGTAATTTGTGATTCGTCATCATCTGATCTCCTTATAGGGGGAAAAATCTTAATTCGACAAGCGCCGACACACCTGCGGCCGACGCATTGCGTAAACCGTCTTAATCCGGTGGGCCAATAGAAATCGTGACGCCCTGCTGGATCGCCCAATCCATGCGAAAAAACCATGTCGTGCCCCCGTCGCGCACCACGTCCAGCACATCAAACTCCGCCGAGTTTCCCTCCCTCAACAGGGTCACGGGGATCGTCATCTCGGCGAGGCCGCTGTTCTCGTCACCGATAGAGTTCACGGGTGGCGTGTAGGCCTTGCCGTTGATCCGTACCTGCGTCAGCCGGTCATCTGCGTCAAATCGCACCCGGAGCCAGGCAACCCCGGGCCCAATCCCTTCCGGTAAATCGAACGAATGCCCAACCGTATAGACATCCCCTTGTCCACTCGCTTGTGGGTAGACCCCGTTACTCCTGATCCACTGTGAGGATCGGGGGTCGTTGGGAATCAAACGGTCTCGGAAATCACGAGGAACGTCGGACACCCGGAGCTGTCCAGGCGTTTCTAGACGCTGCCCATTCACCGACACGACCTGCCAGGCCGGATCGACTTGTTCGATTGCTAGATCTTTGCCCGTCCCGGGCAGCGCCGACCATGCGCGTGGGGTCAGCGACTCGAATACATCGTGACGAGCTATAAACCGTTCTTTCACGACCTGGCCGGCCCCGATACGGATCGCATCGCCGCTCTTCAATTCAACGGGTTGACTAGCCCCGCCGCGGCTGATCTGGGATGCAACCGCGACCAGCCCATCAAAGACATGGACCTCGGTCACTGACGGGTCGCTCGCGTCAACTCCGAAGCAGGTGCCCAGGTCCGTGACATCCGTGTGCGGGGCATGAACCAGGAATCCCTTGGAAGACTCGGCCTCGCAAATGGCGACGAGTTTTCCCGCATACAGGCGGATTGCATTAGGACGATCAATGAGTTCGACCGTCGCGGGTGCCTCAAGGATGACAACGGCACCGCGTTGAGTCTTCATCTCGGCGAAGCCCTGGGTAAGCGTAAAACGCTGTCCGGCATAGAGCTCCTGCCCCGGCCGGCGATCCCATACCGCGCCGAACTCGGCGGTGAGACTGGCGACCGCAATCGGGGCCGTGGCACCGACGTCACCGGGCAGGGCGTCGTCTGTGGCGCGATCAACCGGTTGCTTTCCTGCCAAAGGGTCAGCCGGTTTTTCGTCACCGGCGCTTAGCACCAGAAACAGCGTCACCGCCACCGCCAGCGCCGCGGCGATGCCATAGATTTTGTACGCCGGCTTGGAGGTCACCCCCTGGCCAAGCACGTAGCCGGCTAGTGAGAGGAACTCTCGGGCAGTGATCGCGTTTTTGTCCAAGCCAGTGGCTCGTGCCCGGAGGCCTCGCAACTCCCCCCGACTCTGTTGGTCGTACTGGGTGATCCACCCCAGCTCATCCTCTTGCTTGGCGGTGGAACCAACCCACTGCGTTGAGCCATAGGACCGGACCCCGATCACCTCCAAGATGGCCGAGCTTTGCTGGCTGTATTGCAGGAAAAGCCGACGCAGTGCGGAAGAATCCTGGAGCGCGGCGTTGAACGTTGCCAACTCCTGGGGGGACAGCTCCCCATCGAAGTAGCGTTGGATCGTGTTCAGCCAGTCCAGGCGGTTCTCGGGGGTGAGTCGATCAGCCATGGCCCACCTCCGTGGAGTGGAGTTTCGCGCGCAAGCAGTCGGCCAGGGCGGAGTAGATCCGGCTAAAGGCCGTGTAGATCGAGTCGGTTTTTCGGCCGCTGGCCTCGGCGATCTCCCGGGTGGTCATCTGGTTCTTGAAACGCTGCTCGACGAGCTGACGGGCACGCGGCGTGAGCTGGCTGATGCACTCGGACAACGACTCGTGCAGCTCGTTGCTGTTGCGGGTCTTGTCCTGGGCCCACTGCAGGTCGAGCAGTTCGAGCGTCTCGGCTTCGAGCGTAATAGGCTGCCGCTTGTTTCGGCGGAGCCAGTCGATCGCGCAGTTGCGTGCAACCTTCCGGAGCCAGGCATACGCCGAAGCCTCATCGCGGATGTCCGGGTGCTTCTCCAGCGCCCGGAGCGCGACTTCCTGGAACAGGTCTTCTGCCGCGTAAAGATCGCAAACGTAGACGTGCAGATACGCAATCAGCGCGCTACGCCGACTAAGCAGCAGGCGGAGGGTCTGTTCTCGGCTGTAGGTCGCTTCTGACATCTGGCAATACTGAAACGATCACCGAAAGGAAAGTCTGTACATCAAAAATGGATTCAATCGAAAAAACATACATTTTCATCTGCCCCTCGAATCTGCCCCAAAAATACCAAGGATCCCGCTTGGCTCGAACAAGCGATCCGGCGTCGCTCTACTTCTCGCCAAAGATCCGCCTGCGCAGCAGCTTCATGTCCAGCGGGATCAGCAGGCATAGCAGCAGCAGGCACAGCGCCGCTGATACCGGTAGGTGCCAGGTGAAGCGGCCGGTGACCAGCAGCCAGCGCAGGCCCTCGGCCAGGTGGTGCAGGGGGTTGACCAGCGCGATCTCGCGCAGGCCCGGGACGTCGGGCAGGGGGAAGTAGGTGCTCGACGCGAAGGCGATGGGCATGATGACCAGGAAGAACGGCAGGCTCATGTGGTCGATCGTGGGGACCACGGCCGTGAAGAACAACCCCGCCGAGGCAAACGCCAGCGACGCGAGGAACAGCAGCGGCACGACCAGCGGCAGCCAGTGCCACTGCAGTTCGAGCCTGCCCGACAGCCCGAATAACGCCAGCACAACCCCGAGCACGACGGCGTACCCGGTGGCATAGAGCGCGGCCCAGAACGCCTCGCCCCAGACCACGTGCTCGAGCCGGACCATCGTCGTGAGTTGGCCCTCCCAGGACTTTTGAAAGTGCATCCGCACGAACGCGCCGAACAGGGCCTGGAAAAACGAGGTCATAAACGCGGTATAGGCGAGCATCCCCGGCGCGAGGTACTTGAGGTAGCTCAGGTCGTGGCCCTGCCAGTTAAAGCCCTGGATCTGCCGCCCCAGCCCGACGCCGAACGCGAGCAGCAGGATCAACGGCTCGCAGACCGGCGGCAGCAGCATCGTGTGCCAGTTGCGGACGTGAACCCTCAGGTGCCGCGCGACGACGGCGCGGGACTGCCACTGAGCCGCGGCGTTGTAGATGGATGCATTCATGGGGTCTCGCCCTCTTCTGAAAGCGCCAGGAACAGATCGTCAAGCGTGGGCGGGCGGACCTCGTAGCGCAGTTCGGGGAACGCCGCAACGAAATGCGACAGCCCCTCGGCGTCGAGCGGGACGTGCCAATGCGCCAGCACCTGCGACGGCTTGGCCTTGTTCGGCAGTTCACGGCTGATCCAGGTCAGGGCGTGGCTGGTTCTAGGCTCGCCGTCACTCAGCAGGACGATGTGTTCACCGACCACGTCTCCCAGCACCTCGTCGGCGCTCCCGCTGGCGCGGACCCTGCCGTGCTGGAGCACCTGCAGGCGGTCCGACAGCCGGGCCGCCTCATCCATGTAGTGCGTGGTCAGGACCACCGCCAGCCCCTGCTGCCGCAGCGTGCTGACCAGTTCCCAGACCGCGACGCGCGCCTGCGGGTCAAGCCCCGTCGTCGGCTCATCGAGGAAGACCACCTTCGGGTCGTGCACCACCGCCCGGGCGATCATCAGCCGCCGCCGGTACCCACCGGACAGCGTCTCGGGCGAAGCGTCGGCGTACTCCCGCAGGCCGAACTGATCGAGCAGCCGTTCGATCCGCTCAGGCAGGTCCTGCTGACGAGGGCGGTAGTACCGGCCGGTCTGCACCAGGTTCTGCTTGACGGTAAAGTCGGTGTCGAAGGTGTCGTCCTGTGTACAGACGCCGAGTTGACGCCGGGCCCGGTCGGGATCGCGCTGCAGGTCGGCCCCGGCGATGGTGACGGTGCCTTCATCCGGCCGGAGGTAGCCGTAGCACATCCGCAGCGTCGTGGTCTTGCCCGCCCCATTTGGGCCGAGTAAGCCCAGCACCTCGCCGGCGCGAACCTTCAGATCGATCCCATCCACCACCCGCTTGCCGCCGAGGTGCTTGACCAGGCCCGCGGCGCGCAGCAGCACATCGTCCGGCGAGGCGGAAGTGCTGCTGGTTTTGTCGATTGAGGTGAGGTCGGTCATCGGCTATACGCAAGATACCGGTTCCTCGGTGTGTGATGCGAAAAAGCCATGCCTGATGGAGGATCTGGAGAATTTGATCCCCATGCGCATATTCATATTAAAACCCCGGAGCCGATGGCATCCGGGGCTGGTGCAATCCATTGAATCGCGACGGCCTTACCCTGCGCTGCCACGGCTGGCGCGTGTTCTGGAACGTTGACGTCCGTTGTTCCGGCGGTCGCGGATGTCCTCGGCGCGGTCGCGGCGGTCTTCACGACGGTCGCGCACATCTTCGGCCCGGTCACGGCGGTCTTCGCGACGATCACGAACATCTTCCGCCTCATCCCGCACATCTTCGCGGGCGTCGCGGCGGTCTTCGATCCGATCCCGCCGACCGCCGTCGCGGGCCTCGTCTCGCACATCCTCTCGGGCGTCACGGATGTCCTCACGTCGGTCGCGGATATCTTCGGCCCGGTCACGCTGGTCTTCTCGTCGGTCGCGCACGTCCTCACGTTCATCGCGGCGGTCTTCGGCGCGGTCCCGGACATCCTCGGCCCGGTCGCGGGCCCAGCGGCGTTCGGCCGGGCTCAGCTCGCCATCGCCGTCACGGTCCGCCTTCTCGAGGATCCGCTGCCTGATCTCTTCCCGGGTTGGGCGGTCGTTGTCATTTGTGGTGCCTTGGGCAAGCGAGGTGCCGACAGCTCCCATCACTAAGCATCCAGCAAACAGGTAACGCAACAGGGGTTGAGTCAACAGGGGTTGAGTCTTGCAGATCATCAGGTACTCCTACAGGTGTGCGGTGGGGGAAATCCTCCGCCTGCTTAACGCACTAGCCCATGCGCTATTGCACGTAGGCGTCTCTTTCTTATTGAGGTGATCGATACGCAAGGGGCGACAGGTACGAGGCGTCCTCGTGCATCATGAAATATCTGTTTTATCTATCGACCCAAGCGGTGACTTCTGCGAGGATCGCCATCAAGAGCATACCCAGACAAGCGCCCCAGAAATACCTGATCCAGGTCCCGGGTGGATACCACTCGAGTTCACCCAGTAAGATCCACTTTTCGAGATTGACGTCAAAACACACGAGCAGCGTACCTATGATGCCGATCAGATAGATCGAGCAAACTGCTAAGTGTCCCAGGCCATGCTGGCTGGCCAGATTTTGTTCGCGTAGTGATCGTATCCGCGTGAATCCCAGCAGCCAGGCAATCATCGCCGTAAAGCCAATGAATGTGTTGAGTTTATCCATCAGAAAGTTGGGCCAATCTACGATTGACCAGTTCCAGGATTTGTCGGCCATGCCAGCCAGAGCGATCACAAGGGTGAAACCGCCAGACACAAGGTAGATCGCGATCGCGATCCACAGCAGCGCCCGGCTACTTTCCAGTTTGTCTCCCCGCGGTTCAGCCGTTGGTACATAGCTTGATTCGAGGGTCATGACAGGCACCTACCTTTGGGTGGAGTTGATACGAGACCTAGTGACAATCTCACTGGCTATGCAGTGAAGTGACACCCAGCAAGGTTCACACCCTTTACAGAGTTTTGTGTGCCAGTCCATCGTGACAGTACTGGGATTAATGATGTAAGAAAGTATGCGGCTTACGAGACGTAAGGACCGCAGTTAGGCCAATTCGTGTATGAAGTCGCTACGCTTCGACTCTGCGCTCGATGCGGTGGATGCCGCGGAGCACATCGCGGGCGGATTTGTACTGGGCCATCTCCGGGTTCTTGGGGCGGAGCACGGCGGCGGTGAGGCTGGACAGCGCTTTGGCCTGGTTCGATTCGGGGTCGAACCGGATGAGCTGGCGCAGCTCGGGGTTGCCGTGGGGCTTGGTGATCTGCACGGCGAGGTAGAACGCGTCGACGGTCTTATCGACTTTGCCGTAGACCTCGGAGATGGCGTTGTTGGTGACATGGCCGCGCTCGATCATCTTCCCGAGCATGCGTTGGATCTGGCTGGTGCGCATCATCTCGGAGAAGAGGGTGTTGAGCATCGGCGATCGGTCGATCTGCTCGCCGATGCGGCAGGCGCTGCCGAAGTCAACGAACCCGACGCCGTCGGGTGTGATCACCATGTTGTCCAGCCGCAGGTCGAGGTGCATGATGCGGGCCTGCTCGTGCAGGGCGTCGAGCAGTTCGGCCGACTGCCGGGCAAACTCGAGTTGGGTGATGGGCTCGCCGCCGACGCGCATCCAGTTCATGTGCAGGGTCCGCACAAAGCCGTTGGCGTCTTTCTCGATCGCCAGGGGTTTGGGTACCTTTTCACGGAACTTCGGGTCAAGGTTCTGGCGGAGGATGCCGAGGATGGCGGCCTCGCGGGTGAGGAAGGTCGGGAAGACGTGGTCGACAAGCTTGTGGGCGCGTTTGCGCAGGTCCTGCTCGTCGACCTCGGGGAACTTCTGTTTGAGGCGCCAGAACAAGTTCTCGTGGGTCGGCACGCGCTTGGTGACGAGGTAGCCGTCGGGCGTGTCGGGGGATCGGTCACAGCGGGTCAACTCGACGTTGTAGGTGAAGCGTTCGGTCGTGTCCCCGGGCTGGATCAACTGGAGCTTGCGTGCGGTGAAGGCGTAGCCCTTGGGTGTGATGCCGGGGATGCGCAGGCCCATGGCGTGGCCGTGCACGGGCGCGACATCCTGCTCGATGGCGAAGCCCCGCTTGTTGTCGAAGGCCTCGGCCAGGTTGCGGACGCTCTTCTCGTTGGGCGCGATGTAGGCGAACAGCCCGCCCCAGCGCAGCCTGGGAAAAACTTCGTCGGGCAGCTTCGGTTCGCCTGGTGAGGCGACGAGCACGTCCATGAGCAGGCCGGGCGTCGCCTTGCCGGCGCGGGAGGCCAGTCGGCCGCGCTTTTCTTTGCGGAGCCACTGCGACTCCAACGCGGCGACGAGCTTCTCGCGGAGCTTGGGTGAAATCGTTCGGGCCGCAGCGGGCGAGGCTGAGGACGCGTGGGGTGGCGCAGCGGAGCGGGCCTGTACCGAGGGCTCGGTGTTCGGGTGTTGCGGTGCGGTGTTCTGGTGGGGTGTACGGCCGGGCATGAGTCGGGCCAGGGCGCGGCGCAGTCGCCCCGGCCGAGTCTTCATCGGCGGGTTGGGGGGCTGGTCTTGGTCAGAAATCGGCAAGTGGTTCGATTCGGTCGCACCCGGGCCGGTTGTGCCGAGCCCCGCGGTTGTGCCGTCGACCGGCTGGGCGGCATGGACGAGTTTGTTCACATCGAATGACAGCTCGTCGGCGCTGGCCTCCTCAAGGTCCTCATGCCGGGCTGAGCCTTGACCGGCCTGCCCTTCGGGGCGGGCGGGATGACCGTCGGCCTGCATGTGCCGAAAGATCGGGTGCTGGTTGGGCATCTCGGTCGGTGACCCCTGATCGCGGCGAACATCCCTACTGCGTGCCCCCAGTTGGACTTATGGTACGGCGTTCCCTTCCAGATCGTTTGGGAAATCCATCTGTTTCCCCGGGCCAACCCGGTGCGGCGTCCTGCGTGGTCCGTGGGCGGCTCGGCTACACTGGGGACATGACCGACCCGGTAGATCAACCCGCCACACTCGAAGATTTCGACGGCATCGCTCCCGCGATGCAGAGCCTGCGGCAGACCCTGTCTTCAGTGATCGTGGGGCAGACCGACACGATCGAGCTGCTGCTAGCGGCTCTGCTGTGCCGGGCCCACGTTTTGATTGTCGGCGTGCCGGGCCTGGCCAAGACGCTGCTGGTGCGGACCCTTGCCTCGGCGGTGGGCATGCAGTTCGGGCGGATCCAGTTCACCCCGGACCTGATGCCGGCCGATATCCTCGGCACCGAGCTGATCCAGGAGAACGAGCGCGGCGAGCGTCACCTGAAATTTGTCCCCGGGCCGGTGTTCGCCCAGTTGATCCTGGCCGACGAGATCAACCGCACGCCGCCGAAGACCCAGAGTGCATTGTTGGAAGCGATGGCCGAGCGGCAGGTGACCGTTTCGGGCCGATCGATGAAGCTGGACGAGCCTTTCGTGGTGGTCGCGACGCAGAACCCCATTGAGCAGGAGGGGACCTACCCGCTGCCCGAGGCTCAGCTGGACCGCTTCATGTTCGGGCTGAAGGTGGATTACCCGACGCTGGAGCAAGAGGTCTCGGTGGTGGGGCGGACCCCGGACATCGCCGCCGCCTCGGCCCGGATCGAGCCGGTGGTTGATCGGGCTCAGCTGATGCGGTTTTCCGACGCGGTCTGGCGGATGCCGGTGACCGGTTTGGTGGTGGACTACGCCGTACGGCTAGCGCGGGCGACCCGGCCGGGCGACCCTGAAGCACCCGAGACGGTCTCACGCCACGTCGGCTGGGGCGCGGGCCCCCGGGCGGGCCAGGCGCTGGTCCACGCCGCCAAGGCTTTGGCCGCGATGCAGGGCGAGCCGACGCCGACCCCGGAGCATATTCGTCACGTCGCTCCCGCGGTACTTCGGCACCGTGTGCTAACCAATTTTGCCGCCGCGGGCGAGGGTGTTGGGATCGATCAGATCCTGTCACAAGTGATCGAGCGTGTTCAGTGGCAGTGACGCCACGATTCACGCCGATCGCGTGGCGTGAGCTCATCGTGGACGAGGGGATGTATTGCTCAAAAGTCCGTTGCAATGCCTTGTAGAAAAGCTTATCGGCCTGCCGATTCGTAGGGCATGAGCCGCACCAGCAAGTCGCCGTTGACTGTTGCCCGGGCCGCGTATGAGGTCGGGCAGAAGTCGCTTCCACGCTACGCCCACCGCTATAGCCGACGGG
>JBCDHS010000032.1:0-42352 GCA_038749735.1 Planctomycetota bacterium | reverse complement strand
GCTAGCGCTTAATCAATCCACGTGTAGGGGGCGCCGCGCTGCGTCCCGCTCGAAGCGCAAATAAGCCACCGCGGACCGCTGCGCGTCGCCCGCTACCCGTGGATTGAGTCTGCGCTAACGATGGCTTTGTAACAGACCGGGACCGAAGGTCCCGGCTCGCTATCCATCGCATCGCACAGGCGTACCCACAGCTATTCCTGGAAGATCTCGTCGATCTCAAACGTGATCTCTTCGATCTCGAGTTGGGTCACAAAAACCAGCTCGAGGTGATCGATATCCGCGTCGGAATCGATCAGGAACTCGGCCTCAAACTCGACGACCTCCGCGAAGACCTCGACCGGCTTGACCCAGCGCCCCCCGCCGATACGTCGGCCCCGGTCGTCCACGCCGAACATGGCGTCGAGGATTGGCTGGCCCGTGCCTCGGCCCCGCTCACACTGGACCGTCGCCTTCACGGTCCCGTCATCCTCGATCGTCATGGAGCTGAGCCGAACGGTGACGCCGAGATCGAGCCGGGTGTTGTTGTCGGTCACGATCGCGGGGATCTCGACGGTCTCTTTTCGCTTGGCGATCACGGCCTCGACGCGCATCTCGACCCGGTCGATCACGTAGGCCGGCCGACGGATCTCCACTTCGTCCACCTCGATCAGCGCGCGGGTGATCTCATTGTCACGCGGATCAAAGTAATACTGATCCAAGACCGGCGAGAACGTTAACGCCCCGATCTCCGATTCCCGCCGACGCCGCTGGGGCACGAGGATGTCGTCACGCTCGTCATCGATGACCTCTCGGACCGTGAGCGCCTCCGCGACACAAACCACGTCCAGGTCGCGTGGCGGCTTGATCCATCCCTTCATCTCGAAAAAATGCTCGCCCGGCTCGTCCTCGTTCCCATAGTCGATCTTGGTCCCCGCCTCATACTTCAGCAGCCCGATCACAAAGTCGTCGCGGTTGTGCCAGCCCGGGCCGTCCGGGATCACGTTGTCATCCGCGGGTGCTGGCCCGCCGAAGCCAAGGCCTACGAGGATGGTTGATGTCAACGCGGTTCGAATTGCTACTCGCATGCGTGGTTAACTCTTCGGTGGGCAAACTACAAAACGTTATACCAGTATAGATCGGCATGGAGCATGCCACGAAAAAACGCCACCCGGATACGGGTGGCATTTTGGTTTGAGTTTGGTCTAGGTAGGTTACTCGTGGATCTCAAACACCGACTGTGTCCGCAGGACGGAGCTGTTGTGCGCGGTCAGTTGGTACCCCTGAACGTGAAACTCCCGCTTGTACTTTTGCGCATCCAAAATGTTCAGGTTCGGGCCGGAGGGGGTCTGCTCCTCAAAGAACAGCCCGCCGGCTTCGAGCGCGAAGCCCTTCATCTCGCGATAGGTGGCGAGGTAGAGGTTTTCGGTCAGGGTCTCGGTCTGCAAAGTCGTGAAGTAGCCGACCGGGTCATCCGCGCCCGTCTCGAACTCTTTTTCACCCAGGCAGGGCATCGCGTGGACCAGACCGGCCTCGGGCAGGTGGTCGTTGCCTTCGAGCACCGCCTCGGTCAGAGATTGGCCATCGATCGCGAATCGCACGACGTGTCCGCCCTCGACCAGCCAGGAATCCACCTCGTAGTCGCCGTGCCGGTCGGTCCTTCGCGCGTGGAAGCTAAACAATTCCGGGTGCAGGGCCCGGCGGTAGATCATCAACTTGGGTAACTGGGCAATGGACGTTTTCCCATTAACGCTCATCGGTCTAACCTCAATATGTAGTGGGTTGTTGAAGAATCGAATCCAAATCTTGGATATCACCAGACCTGACATGCTTGATCCGGAAAAAGATTATACGTGTCCTGTCTGTGATTGGAACCCCCGATCATCCGAATTTTGCGAGGTTTTTGAGAGCGTATACCCACGCCCTACCATTCATACGAATCAGACTTCAGTCGGGTTTCCCCATCTACCGCCAGGGCCGGTATTTGCAGCACATTGATCGGGCAGGCCGATAACAAAGGGGAGAACAGATCGGGCTAAATTTTAATTTAACCTTAACTATTAGCTATTCTTATGTCCCGTATCCGCGACCTTCTGCCCGTGGTCCTTTCGTTGAAAAGCCGGGCGATCGACTCGGCGCTAGCGACCGCGCTACAGACGGCAGAGCCTGAAGAGCTTGGGGAACTGGGTGCGGCCGTACTTGAGCGCGGCCGACCGAGCAACGCCGAGACTTTGATCGTGGAACTGGATCGGCTGCCCGAGGCATTGCGGCATAAGATCACCGAGCGGGCCGAGGAGCTGGCCCCCGCGATCCGCAAGGCCGCGACCCGTCACGGACATCGTGGCGCAAAACATGCCCTGCTGATCATCCAGCAGGCCGCCTCGACCCGCATGGCGTACCTCGTCACGGGCCTGATCCGCCACAGCCACGCCGAGGTTCGTGACCGGGCCGGGCACTGCCTCGAGACCCTCGCCCGCCGCTGCGCCTCCACCCCCGGGCCGGCCGATCACCCTCACCTCGACGCCGACTCATCGGCCTACCTGCTCGAAGCGGTAGAGCAGGCGGTGGTGCTGTACTCCAATCACGATCATGAGTCGGTCCTCAGCTCGATGCTCACCCTGCTGCCCCGGCGGATGCCCGAGGCTTTGGAGGCCCTGCGTCGTGCCGAGCATCGGGCAAACGCCCCGCTGTGCCGGATCATCGCCGAGGCAAAGTCGCCCCAGGCCCGCGCCGCCCTGCCCCTGCTGCTACCGGTCCGGCCGCTCGCCGAGCATGCCCGCGCGGGGATGCAAGCCGCGGTCGAACAGAACCGACTCGAAGACCTGCTCTCAAGGGGCCACCTCTTCCGCCTGCCTGCGACCCGGCGGGAGCTGCGCCGTGTACGCCAACCCGAGGCGCTGTTGCCCAACGCTCGACAACTCGACACGGCCGAGCCCTATGCCCAACGCCACTACCCGCACCTGCTGGGCGCCATGCCCCTGGAGGCGACCGACCGGGTCATGCATCTGGCCCGGCTGGCGCGGCGACCGGTTACACAGGTGCGACTGGCCGTGCTTCGTGAGCTGTTGGTGATCAGCCGAGATGTGGTCCCCGAGCATAAGCCCGCAGTAGAGAACGCCAACGACACGATCGCGACCTTCACCAACGACCCCGAGCCCGCGATCGCCCGCACGGCGCTTTGGCACCTGATCCGCTGCGACTACGCCGGCCTGCCCCGCATCCTCGCCGACTTGGTCAACTCCCGACACGCCACCATCCGCCAGGTCGCCGCGCGTCGGCTCGCACCCATGGGGTTTGCCAAACTCTGGGCGGCCTGGCCCAAACTCAGTATCGAACGCCGAATCGCGGCGGGGCGTGCCCTGATCAAGATCGACCCGGACCTGCACCGCCATCTGGCGACCCGGCTCGCCTCACGCGACCCCGTCAATCGGCTTCGTGCCCTGGGCATCATCGCGACGCTTAATCAGGGCTCATACTTTGAAGAGGTACTGCTGGAACTCTGCAGCAGCGGGGACCCGAAGGTGGTCGCCAGCGCGATCAAGGCGCTAGGCGGCTGTACCAGCGATCGCGCCCGCGAGGTCGTCAAGATCGCGCTGGACCACGACGAGCCTCGCATCCGCGCCAACGCCATCGAGGCGATGGGCCAGACCGACGCGGCCGACCACGCCGACCGGCTGATCAAGATGACCGGTGACGACGCCCAGCGGCCCCGGGCAAACGCGATCAAGGCGCTCATGGAGATGCGGGCCCAGGTCGCCCTGCCCGCCCTGATGCGGATGCTTCACGACGAGCGGGCCGACCACCGCGTCTCGGCCCTCTGGCTGATTGACGACCTGGGCCTGATGCAGTTGGCCAAACAGGTCGCCGAGCTATCGATCACTGATCGAGACGAGCGTGTCAAGCACCGGGCGGGCCTGGTGATCCAGCACCTGATCCAAGACCTGGAGCGGCAGGTCAGCGAGCACGGGCAGAACCCGACGGAGGCGGCATGAATCCATCGGGCCTCATCCAGCTTGCACAGTCCCCGCCCCGGCCCCTGGCTAAGCCATCGGAGATCAGCGAGAACTTCGTCAGCAACCGTTATGACCTGCCGTGGGACGTGGTGGTGGTGGGGATCGGCGCGGTCCTGGCCGCGATCGCGGCGGTCTCGCTTTACCGGTGGTGGCAGCGCCGCAATGAAGACCCCAGCCCGCTGGTGATCTTCAGCGCAATCGCCCGCAAAGCCGGGCTGAGCTGGGGCGAACGCTACCTGCTCTGGCGCATCGCCCGTCGGCAGAAGCTGGACACGCCGATCGCCCTGCTGCTGGCGCGAGGGACGCTGCGCCACCACGCCGCCGCGTATGCCAAGCACCTCAGCCCCGCCGGCCGGGACCGTGTTCGATCCCGGATCGACAGCCTGAGCCAACGCCTCTTTGGCCCGAAGAGCGATACATATACGGATCACCAAGCGCTGGCGCAATAAGAAACCCGAAGGCCGATCACGCATCCCCCTTGGAGCGTGATTGCCAACGGATTCGGGCCCCCAGCCCGTGATTCAAGCATCCAGAGGGTTCAGCCTTCGGAGTAAGCGCGTTGCGGGGTGGGCGCCTGCTCGTGCACCCTTGTGACCGACTGCGCCTGATAGCCCTTGTCGCCCTCGGTCAATTCGTATTCCACCTCTTCACCATCCCGCAATGAGCGGAAGCCATCGCCCTGTATCTGGCTGAAGTGGACAAAAACATCCTGCCCCTCCGGCCCGATGATAAAGCCATAGCCCTTCTTCGGATCGAACCATTTGACCTGTCCGTGAATCGACATGCTTGTACTCCTGAAATGAGGGGGGACCTGCCAATAACTTGATACCCAACGTAAAGAAGTGCCCAGACCGGCACACGCCCTATTCATGATTCAATCAAGCGGGATACCAAGACACGAAACTGCAAGTCATCGGCCTAATAGAAAGGACAAGCCTACCCCAACACGAGTTGCGCCACGCTTCAAGCCAGGCGGCAGCGCTTCACCCCACAACCCGGTGCCAAGAAAAGAAACACCGAACCGCGTTCTTAACAGAATAAACAGATTATGAGCCTGAGTCTAGACCTTTTTGTTAACCATTTAGGATTAGAAGCACGCTCATTCAATAAAATTGGTATATATGCACTCAAATCATTGTGAATAAATATCTTAGAGCGATTGAATCCTTGCCTGAATACGCCTGAAAATCTTAAGCAATACCGAAATTCATTTACTGCATATGAAATTGTTCTATCGCAGTTCAGCCATACGAACCAAGCCAAGCCGCCGGCCCGTTTGCCACCAACAAAACCGAACCTCAATTACCCTTGAGGTTCAGGCACAAAAACGATCCTTTGATATGTGAGCAACTCGCAAGCAACTCTGACGTCACGCCCACCGAATCATCGGTGGGGTACTGGAATCGAGGTGGCCACCGAAAGACGATAACAGTGCTCACCAGACGACAGGGCTCGGTGTCATCCAGCCTAAGGATCAGCAACCTATTCCCGCCGACCCGGCGGACGGACACCCGATCCCTTGCGCCGAGTGATCGAGTCGCCCAATTCAGTGCGGGCGCGCTCGATGTGTTCAAGAAGCTCCGCGACCTTCTCGGGGTGTTGCTCGGCCAGGTTCGTGGTCTCACCCGGATCCGTTGCCAGGTTGTAGAGCGATAGCTCGATCCGCCCGCGGCCCTGGCGGCCGGGGTTGCCGTCGTTGCCGATTCGGGGCACGGTGCGGTGGTTGTGGGGCACGTGCAGCTTCCAATCGCCGACGCGCACGGCCTGCAACTCGGCGGGGTAGTAATAGAAAAACGCGTCATAGGGCGAGACCGCGCCCGGCTCGCCGCGGAGGATCGGGCCGATGTCGTGGCCATCGATCGTGACGTCGGGCAAATCAGCGCCGGTGATCGCCGCGATCGTCGGGAGCAGGTCCATCGCCGAGGCGACTTCATCCGACTCGGTCCCGGCGGGGATCGTGCCCGGCCAGTAGGCGACGAAGGGCACGCGCATCCCGCCCTCAAAGGTCATTCCTTTAGAACCACGCAGGGGGCCGACCTCGCCGGCGTGGTCGCCGAACATTTCCCACGGGCCGTTGTCGCTGCTGAACACGATCAGGGTGTTCTGGGCCAGGCCAAGTTCTTCCAGCTTGGCCACGACCTGGCCGACCGAGTCATCGATCTCCAGGATCATGTCCGCGTAGAGACCCTTGCCGGTCTTGCCCTTGAACGTATCGCTGGCCGCGATGGGGACGTGCGGGTGCGAGTGGGCGTAGTAGAGCAAGAACGGGCGGTCCTTGCTGCGCTCGATGAAGTCCAGGGCCCGCGCGTTGTAGCGTGGGGTGAGCGTTTCCTGGCGGGGGTTGAGTTCGATCGCCTCGTGACCGTCGAGCAGCGGCAGGTCGGGCCAGTTGGGGTTGCCGATCGCGCCGCGGTCGTGGTCGCCGTAGTGGAAAGGCCACATGTCGTTGGAATAGGGCAGGCCCAGGTACTCGTCGAAGCCATGATCAGTGGGCAGGTTGCCCGGCCCGTCGCCCAGGTGCCACTTGCCGACCGCGGCGGTGGCGTACCCTAAAGGCTTGAGCATCTCAGCGATCGTGGTCTCTTGATGGTTAAGCACCACGCGGGAACCGGGCCCGATCACCTGGGGCATCGAGACGCGGACGGGGTAGCAGCCGGTCATCAGCGCCGCCCGGCTCGGGGTGCAGGCCGCGCTGGCAACGTAGAAGCTGGTGAGCCTCGCCCCGTTCTTCGCCAGGCGGTCTAAGTTGGGAGTCGCGCAGCGTTCGCTGCCGAAGCAGGACAGGTCGGCGTAGCCCAGGTCATCGGCGAAAAATACGACGACATTCGGAGGCCGATCATCCTCCTCGGCATGGCAAGCCAGAGGTAAGACACCCGCCAGCAGAACCGCAAGGACCAGACACCAAGCCGACATACGTTGCATAAGACCCTGGATCATGCAAGTAGTATCTCGAACCCGATTGGCTTGTCCAGTCATCGGCGACACACCGAAATGAAACAAGCGGCGTCCGTTGGGACGCCGCTTGAATTTCTGTCAGCAGTAGCTGGCTTAGGAATTGGCCGGCTGAGCGTCGGTGTCGTCGCTCATACTCTCGTAGCCGCCCGAGTTGGGGGCGCCGCCGTCTTGCTTCTCACCCGCAGGCTTGTCGCCGTCGTTGCGCCCGCCCCGACCGCCACGCCCACCCCGGCCTCGGCCCCGGCCGCGACCGCCACGGTCACCCCGTTCACCGCCACCCCCTTCGGCGCGCTCACGGTTGGCGAACGGGTCTTCGATACCTTCTTCCTTGTAGGCCTGCTTACGGGACAGCTTCACTCGGCCGGTATCGTCAACGAGGATCACCTTGACGCGGACCTCTTCGCCCACCTTCAGGATGTCGGTGACCTTATCGACGTAGCCCTCGGTCAGCTCAGAGATGTGGCAGAGGCCGTCCTGACCCGGGATGATCTCGATGAAGGCACCAAAGTCTTTGATCGAAGTGACCTTGCCGCTATAAATCTTGTCGGGCTGTACTTCCGCGCCGATCTGCTCGACCAGCTCGAGGGCTTTCTCGGCCTTGCCGCCGCCGACCGCGGAGACAAAGATCGTGCCGTCTTCCTCGATCTCGATCTTGGCGCCGGTCTCTTCTTCGAGGGCACGGATCTGCTTGCCGCCCGGGCCGATGAGCTTGCCGATCTTGTCGGGGTTGATCTTGGTGGTGAGCATGCGTGGGGCGTGCTCGGAGAGCTGCTTGCGGGGCTCGGGGATCGCTTTCTCGATCATCTCGATGATCTCGATGCGGTTCTTCTTGGCAAGTTCGAAGGCCTTCTCGACTTGCTCCAAAGTCAGGCCGCGGATCTTCATGTCGATCTGCACGGCCGTAACGCCCTCGCGGGTGCCGGTGACCTTGAAATCCATATCGCCGTAGTGGTCTTCTTCGCCCTGGATGTCGGTGAGGAAGACGTCTTCCTGGCCCGGCTCATCGGCGCGGATCAGGCCGATGGAGATGCCGGCGACGGGCGCGATGATCGGGACGCCGGCGTCCATGAGCGCGAGCGTGCCGCCGGTGGCCGAGGCCATGGAGGACGAGCCGTTGGACTCCATGATGTCCGAGACCAGGCGGACGGTGTAGGGGAAGTCTTCGACGGCGGGGAGCACGGGCAGCAGCGCTTTTTCGGCCAGCTTGCCGTGGCCGATCTCGCGGCGGCCGGGGCCGGTGATGCGCTTGGCTTCGCCGACGCTAAACGGTGGGAAGTTGTAATGCAGGTAGAACTTTTCGGAGTACTCGGCACCGAGACCGTCGACGATCTGCTCGTCCTTGCCGGTGCCCAGGACCGCGGTCACGATCGACTGGGTTTCACCGCGGGTGAACAGGCCCGAGCCGTGGACACGGGGGAGGATGCCGACCTCGCACTCGATGTTGCGGAGCTCGTCGGCGGCTCGGCCATCGGTGCGCTTGCCCGAACGGATGATCTCGCGGGTAATCACCTCTTCCAAGTCATGGATCGCGACCTTGGCGAGCTTGAGCCGATCGCGGAAGGCGCTGATCTGGAACGGCGTCGCGTCTTCGCCCGGCTCTGGGAAGTTCTCGGCGAGGAATGCCTTCTTACAATCGTTGACCGCGGCGTAGCGTTCGAGCTTGCTCCCGTCGCTGGTCTTCGCGGCCTTGAGCGGCTCGGAGAGCTTGCTATCGACGATGTCAACGATGTCTTCGGGGATCACGACCGGCCCACCGACCTTTTCCTTGCCGCACTTTGCCTGCAGATCCTTAATGAGTTGGGTGATCTGCTTGACGTACTCATAGCCGAAGGCGACTGCTTCGTTGATCTCCTTCTCGGGGATCTCGTAGCTGCCGACCTCGATCATGTTGATGCCTTCCTCGTGGCCGCAGAGCAGCATATCGAGGTCGGAGTAGGCGTCCTGCGCCGCGGTGGGCATGATGACCAGCTCGCCATCGACCCGGCCGACGCGGACATTGCCGATCGGGCCGTCGAACGGTGCCGAGCTGATCGACAGCGCGGCTGCGGCGGCGATGCCTGCGAGCACATCGGGCTCGTTCTGCCCGTCATAGGCCATGACCCAGCACTGGATCTGGACCTCGTCGATATAGCCCTTGGGGAACAGCGGCCGGATGGGCCGGTCGATGTTCCGCATAGTGAGGATTTCTTTCTGATTCGGTGCGCCTTCGCGCTTGCGGAAGCCGCCGGGGAACTTGCCGGCTGCGGAGATCTTCTCACGGTAGTCCACGGTGAGCGGGAAGAAGTCGAGCCCGGGGCGGGGGTCCGAGCGGACGGCGGTGCCGAGCACCACGGTCTCGCCGTACTGGACGAAAACGGCGCCGTCGGCCTGCTTGGCGATCTTGCCGGTTTCGATCGACAGTGTGCGTCCGCCGATTTCGAGCTCGACGCGGTGGGTCTCGTAGGACATATAGGATTTTCCTTGCTGCGATGGCGGTTTGTCACGGCCGACCGGCGCGGTGCCATCGCGTCGTCAATTGCGCCGGTCGGGTTGTCCCGTGGTTAAGCAAGGTGGGGCGAGAGATGAGGAAGTGCAGGATCGTCGATGACCAGGGACGCGTTGGACTGGTGTCCGAGGCTGCTGCTGTGGTCATTGACGATGCTGCGTTCCGTACTCCGCTGACCCTGCCGCCCGCTCCTTTGCGGGCCCACGGGGCTAAAAAAATGCTAGCCGTTAGCGGGCAGCGTCTAGCCAAGATTACCGGGCGGGCAATACAGTGGACTAAACGCCAGGGGCTAACGGCTAGCGGCAAAAGTTCAAATTACTTACGCAGGCCCAGGCGAGCAATGAGCTCGAGGTACGACGCACGCTTGGTCCGCTTGAGGTAACGGAGCAGGCGGTTGCGCTTGGAGACCATCTGGAGCAGGCCACGCTGCGAGGCGTAGTCGTGGCGGTTCTGCTTGAGGTGCTCGGTCAGCTCCTTGATACGTGCGGTCAGGACCGCGACTTGTACCTCGGGGCTGCCGGTGTCTTTGTCGTCACGCCGATAGTCGGCGATGACTTGCTGCTTCTTTTGGGCGGTAATACTCATCGTTTTGCTATCCCGTCACTCAGCAGCCCTCTTGACCGCTTGAGGCGTTCTTCTGTTCATTTCGAGCTACTTATCGTAGCAAAGTCTTGTTGTTGTTGCAATAGCCGAGAACTAGACGGTCGGGGCGTTTCATCGGCCTCCTCGCCACGCGGGCAACTCTGCGGCTCCCGCCCTGCACCCGCCGGCTGATCCTGCGATAATCAATGGCTTTCCCCCCACGGAGGACCGCCATGGGCGTTGAGATCGAAGCCAAGATGCGTCTGGCAAGCCGAGAGCAGATGATCAGCCGACTCCAGGAGGCCGGGGCCAAGCCGGTTGCCGAGCTGAGCGAGACCAATTCGTACTTCGACACCGCCGACGGCGAGCTGAAGAGCACGGACCAGGGCCTGCGGACGCGGATCGAGGTGGTGAACGCCGGCTCGCCGAACGAGCGGGTGGTCACCACGATCACCCACAAGGGGCCGAGGGCCCACGGCGTGCTGAAGTCCCGCGATGAATCCGAGCTGGTCGTTGACAACGCGCGCGACGCGGCCGAACTGCTCGGGGCCCTGGGCTACCACCACGTGCTGACCTTCGAGAAGCGGCGGACACGGTACGTGCTCGATGCCTGCCGGGTCGAGCTGGACGAGTTGCCGGTCCTCGGTTCATTTGTGGAGATCGAGGGACCCAGCGAAGCGGAAGTCTTGGCCGTCCGCGAGAAGCTGGCCCTGTCCAATACCCCGGTGATCAAGTCCAGCTACATCGCCATGCTTAAAACCCACCTGCAGGAAACCCACGACGAGTCGGTGGTGATGAAGTTTCATGACGGCAAGTCGGTCTTAAAGGATTAACGCAACCACGGCTAAACGATGTCGAGGATGACATTCGAGCTGATCAAAACGGTCATCAGCCCACCGATCTTCGCGTACTTCGGACACTCGGCCAGCCAGACCCCACCGATGCCGTACTCCTTCAAGTGCTCAATCATTTCGTCGGTAAACAACACGGTCAGCCCGCCGAGCACGACAAAGACCAAGGCCTCAAGATGCTCGGCCCACGACGCGTGGATCGCAACCGTGACGAACGACGCGATCATCAGCCCGACCGACAGCAAGATAGGCCCGATGGTCCACTTGTTGATCAATAGAGTCATGACTGAAGCATAAGGGCTAGTTGTTAGCACAACTTGGAATCCGCTGGCTGATCTTTGCACGTTTGCAAACTTGAAGAACGGTTATTCGGTGATCCCGATCAGGGCGCGTCTACCCGATCAACAAACGCCCGCCAGATTTGCTGTGTGATCGGACCGGCCTGGCCACCTGCGACCTGGTTGCCGTCCACTTCCGCCACCGCGGCTAGCAGCGTGCCGGTACCGGTGATAAAAACCTCCTCGGCGCTCATCAAGTCGCTGCTGCGAAACGCCCGCTCATGCACGGGGATACCCAGGTGCCCG
Source organism: Planctomycetota bacterium (assembly GCA_038749735.1). Taxonomy (GTDB): domain Bacteria; phylum Planctomycetota; class Phycisphaerae; order Phycisphaerales; family Phycisphaeraceae; genus JAHQVV01. The sequence continues at coordinate 30,906 of JBCDHS010000032.1, read as the reverse complement.
GCAAGCTCGATCGCGACGTTGCGCGTGATCCCCTCGAGGATGAAGCGGTCGGCGGGGTGGGTGTAGAGCTCGCCGTCGAACACGGCAAAGACGTTGGTCGAGCTGCCCTCGGTGACCCGGCCGTCACGGACGAAGATCGCCTCGCCCGCGCCTTTGGCCGCGGCGCGGGTCTTGGCCAGCGTGTTGGGCAGCAGCATCAGCGACTTGATCCAGCAGTTGTGCCAGCGGTCGTCAAACGCGGTGACCGCAGAGATCGTGGGCAGTTCGGCATCCTGGGCCAATGGCTCGGCCGGGTCGGCGTACAGGTAGACCGTCGGCTCGATCGACGGGTCGATGACGTGGTTGCGTGGGGCAGGCCCACGCGTGACCTGCCAGTACACCCGCGCCTCCTTCAGCCCGTTGCGTCGGACCAGGTCGTCGCTGATCGAGCCCAGCGGGTCGGCATCGAACACCAGGTCGATCCCGTCGAGCGAGCGCTTCATCCGCTGCAGGTGTTCGTCGAGGGTAAACGCTTGGCCATTGAAGTAGCGGACGACCTCGTAAACACCGTCGGCAAAGTAGATGCCGCGCTCGTCGACCGAGTGCAAGGCTTGGTCGCGCGGGAGGAAGCTGCCGTTGAGAAAAACAATGTCCAACATGGTGATCGATAAAGGATATCGGGACGGCGGGGGTCAAAGCTCCAACTCACACGTGCCGCCGGCCGCTTTCGTTGTGAAAACCGATGCCTCGACCCCAAACTTTCTTTTGTATACAGAAGCTATCTCCGCACCAACGCGATCAGCAACCTCTGCCTTCACCAAAGAAACCGTGCAGCCACCAAACCCCCCGCCCGTCATGCGCGAACCGATTAAACCACCATCGGATGGCCCGGTGGTCTTGCCGAAACAAGAAGCGGCATCAACCAATGCGTCTAATTCTGGCGTGGTGATCTCGAAGTCGTCTCGCATCGATCGATGACTCGCAAACATACACTGCCCGATGGTTGACCAATCTCCGCGACGCAGTGCATGAGCCGTTGCTAAAGTGCGCTGGTTCTCCGTGATCACGTGCCTGGCACGACGGTACGTCACATCGTCAAGCTTGTCGGCCGCGGCCTCAAGCATGCGCATGTCCGCGTCGCGCAGCGCGGGCACGCCTAGCTGCTTCGCCGCCGCTTCGCACTGCTCGCGTCGCACGGCGTATTCCCCGCCGACCAACTCGTGCGTTTTATTGCTGTTAATGACCAGCACTGCCACCCCCGGGGGCAGCGGCACGGCCGTGACCTCCCGGCTGCGGCAATCAATCAGCAGCGCGTGATCGGCCCGGCCCAGCGAACAGGCAAACGGGTCCATGATCCCGCAGGGCATCCCCACAAAGCCATGCTCGGCCCAATGGGCCATGAGTGCGCGTTGCTTGCCGTCAAGGTCCGTCCCCGTGAATGCCTCAAGCAGGCGTGTCATCGCAACCGTGATCGACGCGCTGCTGCTCAGCCCTCCACCAAGCGGGACATGGCTATCCAGCAAGGCGTCGAAACCGTGGGGCAACTCGTGGCCCTGCATCCACCGCGCGATCACGCCGCGCAGGTAACCCGACCACGGCGGCTCGCCCTGAAGAATCGGTTGGTCAAGGTCCAATACCGCAACACCCGGCAGCGTGGTCGAACCGAGCCGGACGCGGCGATCATCGCGGACGCGTGCCACGAGCACACTCTGCCGCTGGATCGCCAGGGGTAGCACGAAACCGCCGTTGTAATCCGTGTGCTCACCGATCAGGTTGACCCTGCCCGGGGCACTGACGGCGTGGGTCGGCGGGTGGCCGAACCGCTGCTCGAAAGCAACGACCGCGCGGACCAACTGAGAAGAGCGGTCATTGACATCACATGTCAGATCCATGCCGCCATCCTAACCCACATTGGCCGCGTTGCAGGCCCCCGCCGCGCCCGATAAACTCGTTTGACTGATTGGCCGACGGATCGGCCATTGAATATGGAAACCGCATCGTGAAATTCAACCTGATCGACCGTGTGCTCGGCCGCGACGAAACCACGCTCTCGGCGGTGAAAAACGTCTCCGCCGCCGAAGAGTATCTGGGAGATCACTTCCCGGGTTTCCCGATCCTGCCGGGCGTCATGATGCTCGAGACCCTCGCCCAGGCCGGACGCCATTTTGCCGCCGACGCCGAGGACCCGCCGCAACGCCCGCTGGTGATCAGCGAAGTCCGCAACGTGCGTTACGGCGGCATGGTCCGCCCGGGGGAATCCTTGAACGTCCAGGTCACCCTCCGAAAGCGCGACGGACACGTCTACGACTTCCAGGGGGCCGGCAAGGTCGGCGACCAGATCGCGGTCCAGGGACGGTTCCAACTGTCGCCCATGACCGATTCCCCCTAGCCTGTAGCATGTGTGCTCCGGCAAGCCCATACCCGATACCCGCACCCGCCAAACACCATGACCGACGAAGCAATCTTTGAAAAAGTCCAGGAAGTACTCGAAGACGCGCTCGGCGTCGATGACGATGAGGTCACCCCCGAGGCCCGGCTGGGCGAAGACCTCGGGGCCGAGTCCATCGATTACCTGGACATCAGTTTCCGCCTGGAGAAAGCCTTCGGGGTCAAGATCGGTGAGACCGAGATGTTCGACCAGTCGGTCCTGTCCGACCCCCAGTACGTGCAGGACGGCAAGGTGACCGAGACGGGCATGAACGAGCTGCGCACGAAGATGCCCCACGCCAGCGAACAACTCGATCGCTTCGCCCAGGACCCGCAGGTCGAGCAGTTCGGCGATATCTTCACCGTGGACATGCTTTGCAAGTTCGTCAAGGGCAAGCTGGATTAAGCGGTCAGCTTTCAGCCGTCGGCCGTCAGCCCACCGCTGATGATGCCTGGCTTGAGCTGAAAGCTGAGGGCTGAGAGCTGAAGGCTTTAATGCGCTGGATCTGGCTGGACAAGATCGTTGAGTTGAACAAGGCCGAGCGGATGGTGGCGATCAAGAACGTGACCGCCGCCGAGGATGTCCTGCACGACCATTTCGCAGCGGCGGCCGGCGGGGGTCGCGCTGAGCAGGGGTATCACGGCGGGCCAACCGGTGCCGGCCCGGACGCGGCGCACCCGGCTTATCCCGTGATGCCCAACTCGCTGATCATCGAGGGGTTCGCCCAGACCGCGGGGATCCTGGTCGGCCACGCCAAGGATTTCAAGGAGAAGGTTATCCTCGCCAAGATCGGCAAGGCGAGCTTTACCGGCGTCAACGCCGTGCCGGGCACCACAGTCCGCTACACCGCCGAGTTGCGACACCTGGACGATCGTGGTGCCTCGACCCGGGGCAGCGTCGATCTGCTCGACCCGCTAACCGGCAAATCCCAACCACTGGCCGAGATCGAGATGATGTTCAGCCACATCGACCAGAATATGAAGGGCATCGCTTTCCCCGAACACAATTTTGTCTTCACGGATCAGTTCATGGACCTGCTCAAGCGGTCGGGGATCGATTAAAGCGAGCCGGGGCCTGTGGCCCCGGTCATTGGCTTTTGACATCAATCGCGAGCCAACGCCTTTGAGTGCTTCCCGCCAACCGGGGGCACAGCCCCCGGGTCGCCTGGCTGCTACGCTAGTCTTGTCACGTTTCGCCCCGAGTACCCCACCATGGCCAACGAACGCATCAACCGGCTGCTTCGGCTGATCATGCTGTTGCAGGCGCGCCGTCCGCGGACGGCTCAGGAACTGGCCGACGAGGTGGGTGTCAGCAAGCGGACGGTCTACCGCGACCTGAACACGCTGGAGGACGCCGGGGTGCCCTGCCGCCAGGTCGATCCGGACGGCCGGCGGGGGCTGGCGAATGGCAGCGGGTACCGGATCGATAAGGGCTTCCACCTGCCGCCGACCTCGTTGTCGGTCGCCGAGGTGCTGGGCCTGCTGCAGCTGGCCAAGGCGACGGGCGCGCAGCGCGATCGGCCGCTGCACGCCGCGGCGCTCTCGGGCATCTACAAGCTGATCTCGACCGTGCCCGACCCGGTCCGCGGGGTCTGCTCGGAGATGATGGCCAACGTCTCGGTCAACCCCGGCGCCATGATCGAGGGCGACGCGGAGTCGCGCCACTACACCACGCTCCAGACGTGCATCGAGCGGCAGCGGCGCTGCCGGGTCACCTACCAGCCGCCGATCGAGACCGAGCCGATGGTGATGGAGCTCGACCCCTACGCCCTGCACCACGCCAACCGCGCGTGGTACGTGCTGGGGCGGACCGACCTGCACGAGGAGGTCCGGGTGCTCAAGGTGATGCGTATCGTGGACCTGCAGCCGACGGACCAGGTCTTTGCCCGGCCCGGTAGCTTCAGTGTCGCGCGTAAGCTCGGCAATGCCTGGCAACTGATCCCCGAGGGCCGGCTGCACAAGGTCGAGCTCGAGTTCACCCGCAAGGTCGCGACCAATGTCAGCGAGGTCAAGTGGCACCTCAGCCAGGAACACGAGATTCTGGAAGACGGCCGATGCGTCATGCGCTTCGAGGTCGACGGGCTGAACGAGATCGCCTGGTGGGTCTGCGGGTATGCGGACCAGGTGGTGGTGCGCAAGCCCAAGAAGCTGGCCGAACTTGTCCGCGCGAAACACGAGCAGGCGGCCAAGCGATACGCAGACGGATAGTTTTGGCGGTTACCATGCCGTCGGATGAAACTGAGCAAGCGCATCCTGAAGCACCGGTTGACCCAGGCGCTGCTCGTCTGGCTGGTGGCGCAGTACATCCGTGTGGTCTGGTACACCAGCCGGTGGGAACACCGCCACCGCGAGCGCGTCGAGCCGTTGGTCCAAGGCGACGGGCCGCTGATCGTCGCGTTCTGGCACGGGCGTCTGATGATGACGGCGATGCTCTGGCGGCGGCCGGGCCAGGACATGTACGCCCTGATCTCAGAGCACCGCGATGGCCGGCTGATCTCCGACGCGGTCGGGTACCTAGGGATCAAGACCGTCGTCGGATCGACCAGCAAGGGCGGGAGCAAGGCCCTGCGCGAGATGGTCAAGCTGCTCAAACAGGGCGACAGCCTCACCGTCACACCCGACGGTCCACGCGGCCCGTCGATGCAGGCGGCCGGGGGTGTGGTCCAGTTGGCCAGGCTAGGCGGTGCACCGATCGTGCCCATCTCCTACTCCGTGACCCGCGGCAAACACGCCGGGAGCTGGGACCGCTTCCTGATCCCCTACCCCTTTACCCGTGGGGTCGTCACCTACGGCCAGCCGATCACCCTGGGTAAACGCGACGACCTGGAAGAAGCGACCCTGCGTCTGGAGACGGAGTTGGTGGCACTGACCCAAGAGGCGGACCAGGCTTGTGGCCGAGAGACCCCGCCGAGCGGGTTGACCAAGAAGAGCAAGAACCTATAACCGTGTTGCTAAGCGACGCCGGCCATCGCCTCGGGGATCAGGTCGGCCAGTTCACTCGCCAGCATCCCGGCCGGCCGGCCCCGATCACCAGCCCATCGATCCGCGGCAAGGCCGTGGACGTGTGCCCCCAGCACCGCGCTATCGAAAACAGAAATCCCCTGAGCGATCAGGCCTGCGACCAGACCGGTGAGCACATCGCCCGACCCGGCCGTCGCGAGCGCGGGGTTGCCGGTCCGGTTCACGGCATAGTTTCGCCCGTCGGCGATCACGGACTGATATCCCTTGAGGACCACCACCGCGCCAAGGCGCTGGGCCAGTTGACCGGCCGCCTCGATGCGTTGGTCGGGGTGGGTCGGGTCCAGTTTGATCCCCAGCGGTCTGGCCAGCCGGCGGTACTCGCCGGGGTGCGGGGTCAGGATCAGGTCCGCCTCACGCAGCCTGCCTGACTTAGGACCCAGACGATCGGCCAGCAGGTTCAGCCCGTCCGCATCCAGCACCATCCGGTTAGGCAAACCAAGCACCTGATCCAGCACCGCACCCGTTGTTTCTGACACGCCCCAACCCGGTCCGGCCGCGAGCACCGCCCGGGGCTCGACCGCAAGAAAAGTGGCAGACACCTTATCTGCGGCGAGGCCCGTTGCGCTGGGCATGAGGGTCAGGATGTGAGGGAGGAGATCGGGCGAAGCATGGATCTTGACCAGCCCCGCCCCCGAGCGGAAAGCCGAGCGGGCGCAAAGCGCGGGCGCCCCGATCATGGTCGGGCTGCCGCCGAGGACCACCACGGTGCCGAAGCTGCCCTTGTGCCCGTCCTCGGGGCGTTGGGGAGGCGTGGGGATGGAGGTCCGCTGCTGCATCATGGCGTCTCGTTGTCGCAGGAAGCCAGCCGGTTGATCCGCGCCGCGGAGAAACCGGCCCCAAACCCGTTGTCGATGTTCACGACGGTGACCCCCGAGGCGCACGAGTTGAGCATGCCCAGCAGCGCGGCCACCCCGCCAAAGCTCGCGCCGTAACCCACACTCGTCGGCACCGCGATCACCGGCTTGTCCACCAGCCCGCCGACCACGCTCGGCAGCGCGCCCTCCATCCCCGCGACGACGATCACCACGTTGCCCGCCCGGATCGCATCGACCTTCCCCAGGATACGGTGCAGCCCCGCGACCCCGACATCATGCACCTCCGCGACACGCTGACCCATCGCGCCGATGGTCATCGCCGCCTCCTCGGCTACCGGGAGGTCGCTGGTCCCGGCGGTGACGATTGGGATCGGTGACACCCGCTCAACCGGTGGGGTTGGCTCACCCACGATCATGGTTCCGCTGAGCTGGCCCCGCTTGATCGCTCGGCCGACAAAGGCCCGCTCAACCTCGTCGAGTTGAACCGCGGTCGCCCGGGTGATCAAGACGCCCGGATGGCGATCAAGGATCGCTCGGGCTATCTCGACCACCTGCTCTGCGGTCTTCCCGCCCGCGAAGATCACCTCGGGTGCGCCACAGCGTTCGGCCCGGCGGTGGTCAACCGTTGCAAATCCCAGCGGCTGGGCGTCTAAGGCACGCAACATCGCCTCGGCCTGATCGGCCTTTACTCGGCCGGCGGCGAGATCATCGAGGACCGAACGGAGGTTGGGCGGCTGTTTCACGACATAATCGTAAAAAAATTGGGCCCAGTCTGGGGAAAGTGACAGCTAGTTGTCACCACCCATGCCGATACTGCGTGCCAGACGCGGGCGGCAACATGCCCGATATCGATACAACTGCCGGTTTCCGAGGCGGCAGGAGGTTGGCAAATTCTGATGTGTCGGGCGGACGCCGCTCGGCGCGGGCCCGGGGACACCCCCCCGGCAGGTCCACGCAAGAGAGGCCTGCCATAACGATTCACCCGACTCCCCCCACCCCGGGGCCGCGCCCTTCGGCGTTGCACGACAAAGGAACACTCTGCACAGGCCAGTAGGGCTTGGGCATCAGATTTAGGTCTACCGGGCCTGGATGACACGGATCTCGACGCCCTGCATGATCGGCAGGATGCTGACCATCTCGTTGGTCATGGCATCGCCGTCCATCGCCGAGGTGGACAAGGCGATGTGGGTGGCGTCAAAGCCGTTGACGTTGCCCGGTGCGGCGGCGTCGAGGTCCAGCCAGTAGCCCCCGCCGTTCCCGTCGGCGATGTAGGCCTGGGCCCACATGTGGAACCCGAAGACGTTTTCGAGGCCGGCGAATTGATCGGCGTAGACCAAACCCGTCACGGTCTGGGCCGGGATACCGTCGGCCCTGAGCATCGCCGCGAGCAGGCAGGCGTGCTCGGAGCAGTCGCCCTCGGCGGTGCGTGCAACCTCGCTGGCGTTGGCAAAGCCGACCGAGAGATTCTTCTCGTCGATGAACTCGCGAACAAAAATACGGATCGCCTCGGCGCGCTCGGCGACTGATGCTTCCTGTTTGCCATCGAGGGCTTGTTCCACCAGTTCCATAATGACGGGGTCTTCACTGTCGAGCGTGGCGGTTGCTTGCCGGTAAACCCCGCCCGGGACATCCGCGGGGACCGGGTCGCCGGCCAGATCGATCTCAATCCGCAGGGTGCGGCCGTCTACCCAGGTACTGCGCTGATGAGCCCCCGCCGGTGTCCTGCCCAGCATGCGCTCTTTCAGGTCGTCTGCCACCAGCTCGAAGGTCGCCCGCTCCAGGTTGCGGGGCTGACGGATCGGCTTGTCCGGGGTCAGCAGCGTCGCGGCAAGCAGCTCAGGCGCATCAAACTCCGCGAGCGCAAGCTGCTCATCGGCCAGCAGCATCGTCATCTCCATGCCGGGCATCATCGGGATGGTCTGACGCACGGCGTTGCCGGTCGCATCAATCCATTGGGTGACCTCGACGTTGGGCAGGATCGCCATCGAGGTGGACCACTGCGTTGCGGGGATGACCCGGCCGAAGACCTCGACCTCGCCTTCTCCGATCTTTGACATGCGGATGTTCATCGGCGACAGGCCGGTCGCGAGATCGAGCGTGGTCGCCTCGATCGTCTCCCCGCCCTCGGCGATCACCCGCCCCATCATTACCGCGAGCCCGACGGGGGTCACCCACGCCTCATCCGGCGCATCCACCATGCGTTCACGGACCCCGCCGACGCCCTTCTCGGTGACTTTCCACTGCTCGGGGCCAAATACGACGGTCTGCCGGGTCGAGGTGGCCGCCATCTGCATCGTGGCCTCGGCCCGGATCGGCTGGTAGTCCAGCGATTCAACAAAGACCGAGTCCTGCACGATATCGATCGCGACCGCGCCCCGGCCGATGGACATCTCCGTTCGGCTGGTCGTGACCCAGGCGTCGTCGATGCGCTCGAGCTTGACGTGGGAGTAGCCGGCCTTCTGACCCTGCAACTGAATGACGTACCAGATGTCGAAGGGCTCGACCTCAACCTCTACTGGCTCAGCGACGACGGCGACCGGCCAAAGCACAGTCAAAAACAGCATGGTCAACCAACGAGTGTGAAGGGGCATGGCTTCTCCGTGTTGAGGGCTTGGTTAGGCAATATACGATAGCCGGCGTATGGAGGGTCACGGGTGGTTTGGCTAGCGTTCGATGCGGATCACCTTTACTGCCAGGTCCGCAGTCATCGGGACCAGACGCAGTGCCTCCGCATCGGCGTTTTCGCCCATCGCGGTCAAACCTAACGCCAGATGCCCGGCGGTGTAGCCCAGCATCGCGGCATCCACCTCCATCCAGTAGCCATCGGTTGCGGTGGCGTTGGGGTCGTCGGCGGGAATGGGGGCCGAGACCCAGGCCTGGGTCCACATGTGGTAGACAAACACGCCGGGCTGGTCGAGGAAGGGGTCTTCGGTGTAAACCAGGCCGTAGACGCACCGGCTCGGGATCCCGCGGGCACGGAGCATGGCGGCGAGCAGCACGGCGGACTCGGTGCAGTCGCCCTCGCGGGTGCGAGCGGCCTCGCTTGCGGTGGCGCTGCCGACCGAGAGGCTCCCGCCGCGGATGTGGCTGGCGACAAAGAGCTCGGCGGCCCGGGCAAAGTCGGCCGGGCCATGATCGGCTTTCAATTGACCGGCGACCCGACGAGTCAGACCCTGAACGACCGGGTCGGTGTGGTCCACGGCGATGGACGCGGCGAGATACGCATCGCCCGGTGGATCAGCCCCGGCCAAGTCGGGGGCGCGCCGCATATCGATCGTCAGACGCACCCGGCGGTCACCCAGCCGAGCCACGCGCTGGTACTGCGTGTTGGGGGGCTGGACCCCGAGCGGGCCGTCCGCCGGGTCACCGAAAGTCAGCTCATACACCGCGAGCTTGACCCGCCCGATCGCCTCGATCGGGCGGTCGGGCCGGACCATCGAACGGTCGGCCATCTCCGGCGGATCAAACTCGGCCTCCGCGACCGAAGCGTCGGCCAGCGTCCGGGTCACCACCGCCCCGCCGCCCATGTCGATCTCGTACTTCACCGCCACCCCCGCCGAGTCGTAGTACTCGTAGGCCGGCATCCCCGGCAGGTAGGAATACGCCACCCGCCACCGGGTTGCCTCCACCCGCGAACCGTCCGCGATCTCGACACGCTGGCCATGGGCCGGCTCGTCATAGATCACCGTGTACGGCCTATCCACGATCTGCGGGTCGTAAACCTTCAACGCGATACGCCGCTGCCCCTCGGCCATCGCCTCCTTCAACACCACATCAACCTGGCCCGGGGTCAGCCAATCGCCCCGGGGATGGGCCAGCGTCGCCGTGGTCTGCCGATCGCCCTGACGGGAAACCCTCTCGATGTGGTCCGGCGTAAACCGATAGGTGTCCACGACCCCGGCCGCGCCGTCGCGCTGCTGGACGATGTAGCGCATCGGCTGGTGACGGGCCGTCTCCTCCCAGGTACCAAGGTAGACCATCTCAAGCGGCTGACCACCGTGGGACTCGATCACCCGTTCTTCATAGGTGGTGGTGATAACAGCGTCGCGCAGGCTGGAGCGGTAACGCGCATAGCCGCAGGGCTGGCCATTGATCGCGACGCGGTACCACTCGTCGGCGAGGACCTCATCGGCCGACTCAGACGCAAACGGGGTCGCGGCGGGTCGTGCTTTGTCCCGGGCCTGGCATCCAATCGTACACAGGCCCAAGGCACCGAGCGCCGCGATAACAAGCAGGCCACGCATTTAATCGGCCTCTTCCCCGGGGGCCGCACCGTCTACCGCCGCGTCGCCAAACCGCTCGCGGATCTCGGCCTCCGGCACGCTTTGGGCGGTCATCGTCGCCGCATCGCCAAGCCCGTTCATGACCATCTTCATCTGCACGATCTCCCCACTGGGCAGGCAGCGCAGGTGCATCACCTGTCCGTCCGGACCCTGGACCTGGACATTGGGGTCATCGTTCTCGGCGATCTCGAAGCTCATCTTGCCGAACAGGACATGGACGCGCTCCTGCTTGCCCTGCACATCCATCATCTCCGTGCCGATGTCCTCGAAGACCATGACCTGGGTTCCGTATCGTCCGCCGTAGTCGGCCATGCGGATCTCGAATGCCAAGGTCTCTTCCCGCAGGTGGTAGCCGATCGCCAAGGGCATTGCGGCCGTAGGGATAACATCGTCGTACGCGCTCAGGTCGATCGTGTCGGTGTTGTCGGCGGGGATACCGCCAAGGCCATCTAATCCCGGGTCCTTGTTGGTGTTGACCACCGTGAGGGTATCGCCCTCGACCGTGCCGGTTGCGCGGTTCTCAAATGTGCCCCCGCCCCGCATCAGCGATGAACAACGCTTGAGCTTGCCGTCCGGGCTGAAAACCATCTGCTGCATATGGGTAAACCCCTCTTCACCCGGGGAGGTGTTGTTGATGCTCAACGCCAGGCCTTCGTCAACCGCCTCGATTTGCCAGCGGATGAACGTGGCATCGGGGCCATCAAAGTTGCCCTCCTCCATCAGCAGGAAAAAATCCATTTTCTGAAGCCCGCCCTCGGGGATCAGCTCCGCGATATTCGTCGGGGTCGTGGCGGGCCCGTCCTGGGCCCATGCGGCGGTGGCGGTGATCGAAAAACAGGCCAGCAGGATTGCGGTCTGCGCTAAGTGTCTCATACCAAAGATTGTAACCACCGCGGGATGGCATCCTCCGGCGATTCCTGATTAATCCCGGATGCCGTTTCGCAGTTCTGCGATTGCCTCGGGGCGATAGAGCGCGAAACACCAGTCCCGACGAGCCAGCACCGCGGCGTTCTGCACCCCGGCCTGCGCAAGCCGCCGATTGTTTTGGGCATCGAGAATCAGTTGGGGATAGGACTCGATCAGGCTGCGGTTGATGTCGTGGATGCGGCGGAACGCATTGGCCCGGCGGACCTCGTCCCGGTCGTCATCCATGTGCTGGATCAGGCTTCGCTTCTCCAACGCCAGTTCGGGGTCAACCCGCGCAAACCGATCGATGTTGAAGGGCAGGTGGTGCTCGTACCAGACCGCGCGCTGCAGGTCCATGCGGGTTGCGGTCGGCGCGTCGAGATCGAGGTAGGCGTCCGCGGTCACCATCGCTATCGGTGACAGTGCTTCACCCCGCCAATCGCGCCACCACCGCTCGGTTACCCGGTCGTAAATCTCCCCGCCGGTGCCGTGGATGAACAGGTCGCAGAAGAGGAAGCGCATCAAGGCTGTCATCAGCAGAGCCCGGGGCATGAGCGTGACATCGCCCGGAGAGTCGATTCGCGCTGCCCCGGCTTGTTCGAACGGGAGCGGCGTCCCCGCCTCATCAACCAGGATCGGCACGCGGTCCCCCAGGTCGGCGTAGACACGCCGCCTGGGTTGCTGCCATCGGCAGGCCCAGAGCGGAAGCTCGACCCACTCCCGGCTGATCGTCAAGGGGCGCACCCCCGCCCCGGGCAGCGCCGCGACCGCGCGGTTGTACGACCGAACCGCTGGCTCGGCCTCATTGAGCAACGACACGATCAAGTCTCTAAACGCCGTGGTCAGGGCCAGGTCCGAGGCGAAGACTAGCGGCAGCCGGGCACCAACCGACGCGCGCCAGCGGTCCAGCACGACCGAGGCCTGCTCGGCCAGGGTCTGCGCCTCACCCAACCCGCGCACCACGGGCAAGCCCGCCTCACCCAGCCATCGCCGTAAAGACTCCGGGTCAAGCGGGGCCTGAAAACCCGTGGGTACGTCGGGGTGGGGGCTGGTCAACCGGAGCTGATCGACGACAATCCGCTGGCCGGTGACCGTCGGCTGATCGATCTGCCAGACCGGGTGCTGGTCCTGATCCACGACCAGGTGAAGCGGCGTAGCCTGATGCTGCCCTGCCGCCGCGAGCGCGGCGAAATCCTTGACGAGGATGCCGGGGTGCCAGGGGTAGGCCTGATGCCCGGTGGCGACGATGCCCGGCGAGGTGTCCGTAAGGCCCCCGGGCTTGACCAGGCCCAGACGATCGGCACGCCGAGCGGCGAGATCCAGCAGCTCCCGGCGGGCGGCAACCGCGACCAGGCTCGGTGTAGACGGGGCCCATTGCGACATCGGCGGGTTGACCGTGACCCGTATCGCCTGCCGTGTACTCGTCGGGTCGCTCGCCACGCCGGTCAGATCGCCGCGCCACACTCACAGGGCGGGGTGAATAAGTCGGCCACCCGCGTCCGGCTCAGCCCGGGGTGACGGCCCAGTTCCCGCTCGAAGACCGTGCGGTAGTGCGCCAGCCGCTGGGCGGCATCGTCCAAGGGCCCGCCGAACGAGCGGTTCGGGTCGTTGTAGATCAGCTTGATCGGTACCTCGCAGACCCGTAGACCCGCGGCCGCGAACTGCACCCACTGCTGAAGCGGGATCGCGTAGCCGTCCACCGTGAGGTTCATCTTGTCCAATGCCGAGACCCGGTAGGCCTTGAACCCGCAGAACGCGTCGGTGATGTCCAGGTTCAGCCCGGTGTTGACCCACTGGGTCACGGTCTGATTGATCTTGCGCCGATCGATCGGCGGCGGGCTGCCGCACCGCTCGACGCTGAGGTAACGGCTTCCGGAGATGACGTCGGCGTCGTCCTGTGCGATCGCCTGATAAAAATCGGGCAGCGACTCGGGCTCGTGCTGTTCGTCGCAGTCCATCGTGATGATCCAGTCGTAGTCGTACATCTGCGCCCAGCGGAAGGCGGTGCGCAGGGCCCTGCCGTAGCCGCGGTTGGTCTTGTTGCGGACGACATCGACCTGGTTCATCGCCAAAAGCATGGGCGTGTAGTCGGTCGAGCCATCGTCGATCACGAGCACACACTCGGCATATTGGGTGATCTTTTCGATCACCCGGGCAACATATTTCTGTTCGTTGTAGACGGGGACGGCGACCAGAATCTTCATGCAGCACTCCCAACAAGTTAAATCAACTGTAGGCGGGGCGCGCACGATCGGCAACATGCACTGTAGCGAGACCGGCTAGCCCGAGGTAAAACGCCGTGTAAGCGAGCAAAGCTGTTCGACCGTCAACTGTTCAGGCCGCTGGTCTGCGCTGACGCCGGGCGGCAGCACCTGGTCTCGGCCCAGGATCGACCCGATCTGCTTGCGTCGCTTGCTGAATAGTGTTTGCAGCAGCCGGCTCAGGGCGTGCGGATCGTCACACAACGGCCTGTCCCGCCGGGCCATGGCGACGACCGACGAATCGATTGTCGGCGGCGGGTAGAAGCAGCCGGGGGAGAGCGTGCAGACCCGGTGGACCTCAAAGATCGCCTGGGCCAAGACCCCCAGCGTGCCGTACTGCTTGTTGCCCGGCGGCGCGACGAGCCGATCGGCGACCTCCTTCTGCACCATCACCACCGCGTGGCTCATCGCGGGGTGGTCCAACGCCAGGTTGGCGATCAGCGGGGACGCGACGTTGTAAGGAAGGTTCGCGATCAGCTTGAATGGCCCATCGAGCAGTGCCAGCACCTCCGGGTTGATCGCGTGCTTGCCCGACAAAGCATCACCGAAATGCACGGCCACCTGGTCGCCGACGCGCTGCTCAAGGATCGGCTTTAGATCGGTATCGATCTCGACCGCGACGACCCGCGCCCCCGCCTCGACCAGCCGCTCGGTCAGCGCCCCGGTCCCCGGCCCAACCTCCAGCACGAGGTCGCCCGGGGCGAGTACGGCGGCCTGAAGGATCTTGGCCAGGTGGTTGCCGTCGTGCAGAAAGTTCTGCCCAAACTTTTTCTTCGGCCGAAGGCCGTGCTCGGCGAGCAGGCGCTTGATGTCGCTGAGGGTCTGAGCCATGGATAGGCGTAGGGTCTAGGGCGCAGGGTCTAGCGTCAAGCCAGCACGGTCAAGAAGTAGAATGGCCACCATGCGACTCTTGCTCATCCCACCGCTCGTCATGGTGGCCTGTTTGTTCGCGGGGCTTTACGGCATGGCACATGATCAGCTCTCATACACACTCAGTCCAGACTACTTCCACCACCTGAAATTTGAACAGTTTGGCATCTGGCACGATCCGCACGTCCGCGTCGGTGTCGCTCAGGTTGGCTGGATGGCGACATGGTGGATGGGACTATGCATTGGCGCGCCGCTCACACTGGCTGGGTTGATGGTCCCAGGTATCGCCCCCTACGCCCGGGCGGTGATCAAGTCGTTTGTGATCGCGATTGCCACGGCAGCCATCACCGGGGCCATCGGCCTGGCCGTCGCCATCCCCTTCCCTGTCGAGGAGCTCTACGCGCCTAACGCCCCATTCCCAGCGGGTGTCTCCGACCGCGAGGCCTTCCTCGAAGTCGGCGTGATGCACAACGCCAGCTACCTCGGCGGTGGAATCGGCCTGCTTGTCGCAATCGCCTACCTGCTTCATACAGGGTTGCGGCAGCGAAAAACGGCTGCGATGTCACATACAGATCGACAAAGCCTTGGCGACTAACCCGCCCAGGCGCAACGCGGCAGCTACAATCCCTATTAATGCCCATCCGCACCCTGCCCACGCTCGTCATCAACCAGATCGCCGCGGGCGAGGTGATCGAACGGCCGGCGTCGGTGGTCAAGGAACTGGTCGAAAACGCGCTCGACGCCGGGGCAACGCGGGTCGGTGTGGCCATCGAGGAAGGCGGGGCCCAGCTCATCCGCATCAGCGACGACGGCATCGGCATCCCAACCGACGAGCTGACCCTGGCCGTCGCCCCCCACGCCACGAGCAAGATCACCTCCGCCGACCAGCTCGAAGCCATCGGCACGCTGGGGTTCCGTGGCGAAGCATTGGCATCCATCGCCTCGGTGTCCCGTCTGAAGATCGCCTCGCGCGCGACGACCGAGGCCGGCATCGCCGAGGCGGCGGGCGTGCTCGAAGTTGAAGGCGGCCAGGCCCGCGGCCCATTTCCGGGGGCGGGCAAGCCGGGCACGGTGATCGAGGTGCGTGACCTGTTCTTCAACACCCCCGCAAGGCGTAAGTTCATGCGCTCGCCCTCGGCCGAGTTCGGGCAGATCAACGACACGCTCCAGCGGATCGCCCTGGTCAACCGTGACGCGGGGTTCACCCTGACGCACAACGGGCGGAAGGTGCTCGAGCTGCCACCGAACCAGACCCGGCGTGAGCGCTGCATCGCGGTCCTGGGCAAAGACCTGGCCGACGGGTTGCTGGAGTTCGACCAGCAAGACGCGCCCGGACGGGGGACCGCCCACGTCTGGGGGCTGGCCGGTCTACCCTCGCTGGCGCGGTCCACGACCAAGTTCCAATACGTCACGCTCAACGGCCGGCCGATCAAAGACCGCAACCTCGCCCACGCGGTCCGCGAGGCCTATCGCGGGCTGATGCCGCCCGACCGCTTCCCGATGGTCGTGCTGTTCATCAACCTTGACCCGGCCCAGGTCGATGTGAATGTCCACCCCCAAAAAGCCGAGGTCCGTTTCCGCAACCCCTCGCACGTCCATGGCCTGGTGCTGACGGCGCTTCGGCAACGGCTCTTGGGCGCGGACCTGACGCCGAGCGTCGGGTTCAGGCCCAATAGCTTACAGGGCACAGGGGCCGCTGAGACGACCCCCGCCAAGACCGGGGCATCGCGCGACCCGCTTTTTGTCGGGGCACCCTCGAATCCCAAGCCCGAGATCCGCAACCCCAGTGACTTTGTCGACTACTTCCGGCAGATGGATCCCAAGCAGAAGGGTTTCGTCTACCAGGAGGTCAAGCGCCAGTGGCGGGAGCAGGCCCCGGATGAGTTTGACCAGACCGACGAGGCCGAGGACACGGCGCTAAGCCGGCAAGCGGCTTCGATGGGAGAGGACGCCGCGCATCGATCATCGGACAGCGGACGCATCCTGCAGGTCCACGACAGCTACGTGGTGACCCAGGACGAGCAGGGCCTGGTCATCATCGACCAGCACGCGCTTCACGAGCGGGTGATGTTTGAAGAGCTGCGCCGACGCGTCCTGGAAGACCGTGGCACGCTGGAGAGCCAGCGGCTTCTGATGCCCGAGGTGATCGAGGCGGATATTGCGCGGCAGGCCACACTCGACGAGCTCCAGTCCCTGCTTTCCCGGTTGGGCATCGAGGCGGACCCGATCGGGCCGAACCAGGTCGCGATCCACGCCTTCCCCTCGCTGCTGTTCTCACGCAACGTCAAGGTCGGCCCGTTTATGACCGAACTGCTGGATAAGGCCGAGGCAGGTGGCTTTGACAAGCTAGACCTGGGCGACTCGTCCGGCGACAGCGATGCCCAACTGCCCGAAGAAGCGGCGCTGCATGAGGTTCTAGACATGATGAGCTGCAAGGCCGCGATCAAGGCCGGCGACAAGATGAGCGAAACAGAACTGGCCGCCCTGCTGGCCAAACGCGACGAGATCGAGCGCTCCAGCAACTGCCCACACGGGCGACCGACGACGCTACGGCTGACGCTGAAAGATTTGGAACGGCAGTTCGGTAGGAGCTAAAGATGAAGCTACTGATGTTGCTATTTGTTGCTACGGGCAGTACCTGCGGAATGGCATTTGTTGATGGATTTGAGAAGCAAGAGAACCTTTGGACACTGGTGGGATTCCTCGGTGTTGCCGCACTGGTCTGGGGGATCATGATCGTCATCTCAAGAAAGTCGAATAGTGATCCTCGATTTTCCTACTTCGTCCCGCCAGCCACAGTATTAATCACTGCCATTTGCACATGTGTTTATCTAAAATACTTCGCGCCCTAACCCAACGCTCACCCTTGACCGTGGGGTTCATCTTGCTAACATGCTCGATTCTCCCTGCAGGGGGCCGCGCGGTATGCGCGGGCCCGCCATGGAGAGTGAAGTTGACCCGTTTTCGGCCACGGATGGCCTCAACGCCCGCCGACCGGCTAGACCGGTCCGGCCCAGGCCGATTGTCCCCCCACCCCCCCTTTGACCACGGGAACACCGATGTCCACCGCCGCACCCGCCAAGCTCAGCCGACTCCAAAAGACCCGCAACTTCGGGATCTGCGCCCACATCGACGCGGGCAAGACCACCACCACCGAGCGTGTGCTGTTCTACACCGGCAAGGGCTACAAGATCGGCGAGGTCCACGACGGCACCGCCACCATGGACTTCGACCCCGACGAGCAGAACCGCGGCATCACCATCAACTCCGCCGCCACCACCTGCCCCTGGACCCGGGACGGCGTCGAGTACACCTGTAACCTCATCGACACGCCCGGCCACGTCGATTTCACCATGGAAGTCGAGCGGTCGATGCGCGTCCTCGACGGCGCGGTCGTCGTGTTCGACGGCAAGGAAGGCGTCGAAGCACAGTCCGAGACCGTCTGGCGCCAGGCCGAGCGCTACCGCGTGCCCCGCATCTGCTTCATCAACAAGATGGACAAGCTCGGCGCCGACTTCGACTACGCCTTTGACACCATCGGCAAGCGGCTGGCCGCCCCGGCCATCGCGGTGCAGTACCCCATCGGCAAGGCGGACAGCTTCGAGGGGGTGATCGACCTGCTGTCGATGAAGGCCTACTACTTCTCCAAAGAAGACATGGGTGTCACCATCACCGAAGAGGACATCCCCGAGGAATACCAGGACAAGGCCGAGGAGCTCCGCGAGAAGCTGATCGAGGCCTCCGCAGAGATGGACGACGAGCTGACCGAGAAGTACCTCGAAGAAGGCACGCTGACCAACGACGAGATCCGCCTGGCCCTGCGCAAGGGCACGATCGAGCGGAACATCCACCCGACCTTCTGCGGCTCGGCGTTGCAGAACGTCGGTGTACAGAAGCTGCTCGACGGCATCGTCGACTACCTGCCCAACCCGACCGAGGTCGAGGAGACCGAGGGCACCGACCCGGACGACGCGGACAAGCGTCTGACCCGTCCGCACGACGAGGAGGCCCCGCTCTCGGCGTTGGTCTTCAAGGTCGTCAACGACGTGCACGGCGACCTGACCTACGTGCGCATCTACTCGGGCAAGCTGGAAAAAGGCACCCGCGTGCTCAACTCGAACAACGGCAAGCGTGAGATCGTCAGCCGGATCTTCGAGATGCACGCGGACGACCGCAAGCCACGCGACTTCGCCCTGGCCGGGGAGATCGTCGCGGTGGTCGGGCTGAAGAACAGCTACACCGGCGAGACACTGTGTTCGCCCGACGACCCGATCGTGCTGGACCGGATGGACTTCCCGGACCCGGTGATCTCGATGTCGATCGAGCCCGCCACGGCCGGCGACAAGGAGAAGCTGTCCAACGCCCTGGCCGATATCCGTCGGGCCGACCCGTCGTTCCACTTCCACTACGACGAGGAGACGGGCGAGACGATCATCGCGGGCATGGGTGAACTGCACCTGGACATTATCAAGACCCGCCTGACCCGTGACATGAAGATCGGCGCCAACGTGGGCCAGCCCCGCGTGGCCTACAAGGAAGCGATCACGGGCACGGCAACCGCCCAGGGCGTCCACAAGAAGCAGACCGGCGGCCGCGGCCAGTTCGGCGACTGTACGATCGAGGTCTCCCCGATCACCGAAGAAGAGGCCGCCGAGCAGGAGCTGCCCTTCGCCGACGGCGTGGCCTTCGAAGACGGCATCGTAGGCGGGGCGATCCCGCGGGAGTACATCCCCTCGGTCGCCGCGGGCGCCCGGGCCACGGCCAAGTCGGGCGTGCTCGCCGGCTACCCGCTGCTAGGCGTGAAGGTCAAGCTGCTGGACGGCAAGTACCACGACGTGGACTCGAGCCAGATCGCCTTCGAGATGGCCGGCACGATCGCCTTCAAGGAGGCGACCCGCAGGGCCGGACTCAGCCTCCAGGAGCCGATCATGAAGGTCGTCGTCACCACCCCGGACGAGTTCTTCGGCAATGTCACCGGCGACCTCAACCGCCGCCGGGCCCTGATCATCGGTGACGAAGAGCGTGGCAATACTCGCGTCATCACCGCCGAGGCCCCGCTCTCCGAAATGTTCGGCTACTCCAACACCCTCCGCGGCATGAGCCAGGGCCGGGCCTCCTACGCCATGGAACCCCTGGCCTACCGCGAGGTCCCGGCCAACATCGCCAAGGAAGTCCTGGCCAGCCAGGGCGGCTAAGCTCCCAATCATCGCCCTCACCAAGCCCCGCCTGATCCGAGGCGGGGCTTTTCATATGTCAACCATCAACTAAACAACCCCCCTACCGTCTATTGCGCAACCCAACTATTGCGGTCCAAGCGGAGGCGGTGTATCTTCAGACAGGCAATAGGCCTCATCGTGATTCGGGTCCATTCCGACCATCATCCAACAGACCGTACGCTTTCGGGTAAGCCTCATGAAGTTCTGCATGACCCTGCTCGCTCTGCTCGCCGCATCGCTTGTGGCTGCTCCCACGATCTCGGCTAAGCCTGCCCAAGAACTGACCAAGCAGGCCCCCGACCCCGCGCTGTCGCCCGTGACCGATGAGGGTTACGACGACCTTAGCGCGGGCAAAACCTTCTACCTCGACGTCCCGATGATCGACGTCGATGGCCTCGGCGGGATCGGCGACGCGATCACCGCCGAGTCGATCATCAATAGCGTCCGATTCGCCGGGCTGCACCCGGAGATCAACCACATCGTCTTCCGGATGGACACCGGCGGCGGCAAGGTCTTCCACGCCGACGCTATGGCCCGCGTGATCGAGCAGTACCACGACAAGATGGAATACCACATCGTCATCGAGGACGCGATCTCGGCCGGGATCTGGACGGTGTTTTCCTGCGACAACATCTTTATGACCGAGCGGGGCTCGATCGGCGGCGCGGTGATGTACATCACCCACCCCGACGGGTCGGTCCAGGAGTCGCCGCATATCCCGATCGTCGCGGCCCAGCTCCAGCAGCTGGCCGAACGCAACGGCCACCCCGGCGCCCTGGTCCCGGCGATGATGCACATGCCCGCCGAGCTGCACTACTGGAAAGAAAACGGCCGGTCCGTGCTGTCCAACACCCCGCCGCGCAACCCCCGCTCGGCCGACGGCTACGACGCCATGGACCGACGCGACGAGGTCCTTACGCTGACCAGCCAGCAGGCCATCGCCATCGGGCTGGCCAAGCCGATCGATCGCCTCGACGCCGGCCTGGTGGGCGAGAAGATCGGCGTGCCCGACTGGACCCGCGCCAATCACTACGGCCAGGTGATCGATGAGATCGCGCAGATCTACAACATCACCATGCCCCTCTACGATGAAAAATTCATCGAAAAGATCAACACCCCGTTTGTCCGCCCAACCCGTGAGCTGCGCAACAACCCCGACTTTATTGCCTTCCAGGAAGAGCGGCGGTCGCTGGAGAAGATGGTCGTCGCGCTCGAACAGATCACCGACGCGCTGAATCGGCTGCCCGACTGCCACCCCGAGCGGCATATCTGGTTCGAGGGGCCGGGCGGCAAGACCGTCGTCGCCGACCCCGAGCAGTGGCGCGCGGACGCGGCCGAGGCGATGGCGTTGTGTGCCCAGCTCGACAAGGGCATGCGTGACTTCCGCACCGCGCTGCGCATGGGCAATAAGGACCTTAGCAATGCCGACGACATCAACGCCTACCTCGAGCGGATCAAGGCCAAGGTCCAGGGCATCGCCCGGTTGGGCAACGCCGGGTACTGGGCCGCGCAGCAATAACGAGTTACCTCTTTTTGGCAACCCCTGCGATGAAGAACACCACCCCCCTGGTCTTGTCCGCCGCGTCCGCCCTGCTGTTGGCTTCCGCCAGCATCCTGCACGCCGCCAACCCAACCGATTCGGCCCAGGCCACCAAACGCACTGCGGTTGCCCAGGAAAAGCAAGCGCAGACGCCCGTGGTCACCCGCGTGGGCTTCGACGCTCTTGCCGAGCAGATCACGCTGTACACCGAGCTGCGGATCGAGGGGACGATCGGGCAGAACTGCACCCCCGACAGCGTCCGCAAGTCGCTCGTGGCCGCGGCCACCGACCCCCATATCGACCACGTTGTGCTGATGGTCGATGTCGATCCCACCCCGATCCAGGGCGCAAAGCTGGATAAGGAAGTCGTCGATGCCTACCCGGGCGAGCTCAATGTCCACTCGATCGTCAAGACCGGGCTGAACTTCGCGGTCTTCCCGATCTTCTCCAGCGACAACATCTACATGACCGAGGGCGCGGTGATCGGCGGGATGTCGATGCACTACTTCCTGCCCCCGGGGAGCACGGAGGTCACCGCGAAGCTGGTCGGGATCACCGCCAGCCAGCTCGCCACCGCCGCCCAGAGCCACGGGCACAACCCCGACATCGCCCGCGCGATGGTCGACAGCAAGAAGGAGCTGTTCTACTGGCGGGAGGAGGGCGAGGTCCGGGTCTCCAACGACCGACCGCTTGACCCCCAGTCGGTGCAGTCGCTTGAACGGATCGAGTCGGCGCTGTTCGGCGACACGCTGACGCTCGACCAGCAGACGGCGATCCGCATCCGCCTGGCCCAGCCGATCGACGACTACGACGCCTGGTCGATCGGCGAGAAGCTTGAGATCGAGCAGTGGGAGCTGGGCAACCGCTACGCCCACTGCGCCCACCCGATCGGCGCGATCCTCGCTGAGCTGACGCCTCAGATCGACGAAGTCGAGCAGATCGACAGGGAATTCGACGAGCCGAACCGCAACGACCCGGACTACCGCGAGCTTCGTGAGGCCAAGCAGGCGATCAGCCAGGCGATCACCGGGATGAAGCAGATCGAGCAGGCCCTGATAACGATCCTCGACAACCACCCCGAGCGGCACGCCTACTTCCCGGGCAGGAACGGGCAGACGATCCTCGCCGACCCGGCACAGTGGAAGGCGGACGTGGACCGCTGCAGCACGGAACTCAGCCGGATCCGGTCGGGCATCGCCCAGATCCGCGCGGCGATGATCAAGTTCTACGCCGACCCGGACCGCATCAAGTTCCTGCAGGACGACCTCGACCAGATCCAGATCCACCTGGACGGCATCAAGCAGCACGGCAACGCAAAGTACTGGGAAGAGGTCTACGTCCCCGAGCCGCCACCGGATATCTACGGGTGAGTGACAACCGTTTAGCGGGAGCGGCGCAGCCGCCCTTCCCAGACGGGGTGATTAAGTACTTTCGCAGGGAACGCTTCACGTCTGCCGCTAAACGGGGGCGGCTAGTATGTGGGGGTGCGGCGATGAGTCGGCGCTGCTACGCTGTTCGGCTCGATGGCGTTGCTCTCTGTAGCCAATCTGGTGTTCAACTACGGCGACCGGGCCGTGCTCGACGGGGTGAACCTGACCGTATCGGCCGGCGAGCACGTCGGGCTGGTCGGGCGCAACGGCTGTGGCAAGTCGACCTTACTCAAGCTGGTCGCCGGGGTCGAGACGCACAAGCCCGAGGCGGGGCAGATCCAGCTCGCTCGCGGGGCGACGGCGGGCTACCTGCGTCAGGATCACCAATACGACGAAGGCAGGACGCTGCGGGAAGAGGCCGGTGCCGCGTTTGCCGAGCTAGCCGAGTTGCACGACAAGCTCGACGCGATCGCAAACAAGATGGGCGAGGCCGAGGGCGAGGCGCTGGACAAGCTGCTCAAGCAGTACGAGCGGGTCGAGCACGACATGCAGGCGGCCGGGGGCTACGCGGTCGACCACCGGATCGACGAGACGCTGCACGGGCTTGGCCTGAGCGACGCGGTCTTCAGCGTGAGGTGCGGCGACCTCTCGGGGGGGCAGAAGGGCCGGCTTGCGTTGGCGAAGCTGCTGTTGAGCGAGCCGGACGTGCTGCTGCTGGACGAGCCGACCAACCACCTGGACATCGCCGGGCGGGTCTGGCTTGAGCAGTTTTTGGCGGGCTACAAGGGCGCGGTGGTGTTGATCAGCCACGACCGCTGGCTGCTGGACCGGGTGGTGAGCAAGATCTACGAGCTCGAGGCCACCTCCGGGGGCGGGCAGATGGTCGAGTACCCGGGCAACTACGAGAAGTTCCGTGAATTGCGTGCGGCGAGGATCGAGGACCAGCGCCGCTCGTTCGAGAAGCAGCAGACCAAGATCAAGCAGGAAAAAGCCTTCATCGACCGCTACCGCGCCGGCCAGCGTGCCAAGCAGGCCCAGGGCCGAGAGAAACGCCTGGAGCGGTACATCCGCGACGAGTCGATCGAGCCGCCGATGGAGCTGGACACGATGAAGCTGCAGCTGGTGCCCAAGGCCCGCGCGGGCGACCAGGTCTGTATCGCCGAACACTTAGAGGTCAGCTACGAGGACAAGACGCTGTTCAAGGACTTTGGCATCTCGCTCAAGCGTGGCGAAAAGATCGGGGTCATCGGGCCCAACGGCGCGGGCAAGTCCACCCTGATCCGCTGCCTGCTGGGCGAGCAGGAGCCGACGAGCGGGACGAGCAAGCTCGGCTCGCAGGTCGATGTCGGCTGGTACCGCCAGACCCACGAACACCTGGACCTGAGCCAGAGCATCGTCGAATACCTGCGCAAGTTCGTGCCCAGCGGGACCGAGCAGGAGGCCCGCGACCTGGCCGGGGCGTTCCTGTTTAGCGGTCTCGAGCAGGACAAACAGATGTCGGTGCTCAGCGGCGGCGAGCGTGCCCGCGCCGTGCTGGCCGGGCTGATGAGCCAGGGCCACAACCTGCTGGTGCTCGACGAGCCAACCAACCACCTGGACATCCCCGCGGCCGAACGGCTGGAAGAGGCACTCCGCCGCTACAACCAGGCCCAGAAGAAGTACTCGACCACGGGCTCAGGCGGCGGCGAGGGCACACTCATCCTCATCACCCACGATCGGATGCTGCTGGAACACCTCGTGGACCAACTGCTCGTCTTCGACGGCAAGGGCGGCGTCCAGCACTTCCTGGGTACGTACAGCGAGTACATCGAGGCGACCGGCGGCGCGGCCGTGCTTGTCGATAACAAGGATCAAGTCGAGAAGAAGCCCAAAGCGGCCAAGCCCGCCAAACCGACGCCTAAGCCAGCGAGTCGGAAGAACAGCGAAAAGTGCAAGAGAAACAAAGGGAACAAGGGGAACAAGAGGAACAAGGCGCTGTCCGGCATGGACCTGCCACGCCTGGAATCAAAGATCGAAGACCTGGAAAAACAGATCGCCGAGGTCGAGCAACAACTCGCCAACCCGGAGACATACAAGGACGCGGAAAAATTCAGCGGCCTGCAGCAGCGACACGACAAACTCAAGGCCGAGCTTACGCCCTATGAAGAAGAGTGGTCCTCACGGGGTTAAACCGGCACATGCTTGGCTCAGCCCTCCAAGCCCGTCGGCACGCGCGGTGGCTCGTCGCGGTAGATCTCGTCCCAGAAGCTGATGTAATCGACCCAGTAGCGCGGCCGGATATAAGGCTGGTAGGTGTAGGGCTGCTGGTTATCGAAGAGGTTGTTGGCGTTTTCTGATGACCACGCCGCCCACGCCCTCGGGTCGAGCCCGGCGTCGTGCCCGGTCAGCGTGCGGAGCGAGCCCCGGGCCGCCTCGACCACCGAGAAGTCGCGGTCTTCCAAAGCGACGATCAGGCTGTTGAGCACGGTGATCGACGGGTACTGGCCCAGTGCGTCGGCTGCGCAACAACGCACGTTGGGGTCTTCCTCGGCCAGGGGGTCGAGCCGACCAACCAGCGGATCGACCGCGGCGAGGTTGTGGATCATCCGCAGGCCATTGGCCGCCTGCCATCGGGTAAAGCTGTCCTCGTCTTCAACCAGGAGCATGAGCAGGGCCGCGTCATCGGTTGTCCCGTGCAGGCCCAGGGCGCGAGCAGCGGCGGCTCGTACATTGGGGTTCGGGTCGTTGTGGAACAGGCGGTAGAGCTCGAGATAGACCCCCTCGCCGCCGAAGGGCGCGGCACTGAGCCAGAGGATGCCCTGACGCCGCCGGTCCGGGTCGGTGGTGTCGGTGGCCATGGCGACCGCCTCGACCGGGCTGGGGGCGCTGGTGAAGGCGTCGTCAAAAAATCCGTCCCCTTCGCCGCTGCCGGTGCTTTTGCACCCGAGCATCAGGGCGCACAAACCCAGGGCCATGACCCAGCCAGCAAGGTGGTCCGGCCAGCTTTTTCTGGACGATCGCGCGGTATAGCGTGTCAAACATCGCAGCATCTCGGAAGTTTACCCGGCCGACCCCATCCAGGCGAGTAAAGCCAAGACCTCATCAATCGTGCAGGCTTACGCTTGCTCGGCCACTGCCGGGGTATGGCGTCAGGCTTATGATCAAGCCGAGCCGAGGCCGGCTTACTCAAAGTTTGCATCTTGCTAACCCTTAGCTAACACACCCGCGCTACCTTCTGTGCTTGTAGGACAAGCTCAGCGGGGCGCTGGGTTTGATCCAATGACGAAACACGCCTACCCCTTTCCCAAGGAACGCAAGATGATCAAGACCCTCACCCGTACCGCACTGACCGTCGGTGCCGTCGCCGGTTTCTCGGCCTCGGCATTCGGCCAGAACCTCTCCGGCGAGATCAACATCGACGGCTCCTCGACCGTCTACCCGATCACCCAACTCGTCGCCGAAGAGTTCAGCGCCGCGAACGAAGACGTCAACATCGCCGTGGGCTTCTCCGGCACCGGCGGCGGCATGAAGAAGTTTGCCGCCGGCGAGACCGACATCTCCAACGCCTCGCGTCCGATCAAGGGCAGCGAAGCCGAGAAGCTCGCCGACGCCGGTATCACCTTCATCGAAGTCCCCGTGGCCTACGACGGCCTGACCATCGTGGTCAACAAGAACAACACCTGGGTCGACTCGCTGACCGTTGAGCAGCTCCAGAAGATCTTCCTGGCCTCAAACAAGGGCTCGGTCACCAAGTGGAGCGACGTGAACCCCGCCTGGCCGGCCATCGACATCGACATGTATATCCCCGGCACCGACTCGGGTACCTTTGACTACTTCAAGGAAGTCGTCGTCGGCAAGAGCGAAGACGCCATCCGTGACGACGTCAGCGAGTCGGAAGACGACAACGTGCTGGTCACCGGCATCGTCGGCAACCGCGGCGCGATCGGCTTCTTCGGTGCCGCCTACTACTTCGAGAACCAGGATAAGCTCCGCTCAGTCCCGATCGTCAACGGAGATGGTGAGGCCGTCTCCCCGACCGCCGAGACCATCGAGAACGGCAGCTACAACCCCTTCTCCCGCCCCCTGTTTATCTACGTCAAGGTCACGTCGCTGGACCGCCCGGAGGTCGCCGAGTTCGTTGACTTCTACCTCGCCGACGCACCCGAGTTTGCTGAAGAAGTCGGCTACGTCGCCCTGCCCGACATGATCTACGACCGCGCCAAGGCCAATATCCAGAGCCGCCGCACCGGCTCGCAGTACCTCGACGCGGACGGCAACAAGGTCGAAGGCCCGGTCACCGAGGTCTACCAGTAAACAAATCGACCCACGCCGTAAGACCCCGCCGGTTTAGCCGGCATGTTTGATCCATCTTCTCGGCACGCCGCCTGACCGTGGCGTGCCGTTTTTTCTCCCAGAAAACGACCTTTCGCATTCAACCGTCCGAGGCCCGTATGCCCGAAAGCAACCCGCCCGCCGACCCGGCCCGAAAGCAGATCCGAGACCTCGGCACACCCAAGTCCGACAAGCTCCGCGACCTGCGCGAACGGGCCATCGTCGGCTCGCTCATCGGCTGCGCGGTGATCACCATCGGCATCACCCTCGGCATCGTCTTCATCCTGCTCAGCCAGACCATCGCCTTCTTCGACCCCGCCGGCCACCTCAACGCCCAGAACGAGGTCTCGGTCGTCAAGCCCGGCGACTTCTTCTTCGGCCTGGAGTGGAACCCGCTGCTGGGTAACGAAAAACACTTCGGCGTCTGGCCGCTCATCCTCGGCACGTTCAAGGTCGCCTTGGTCGCCATGATCTTCGCCCTGCCCATCGGGCTGATCGCCGCGATCTGGCTCAGCGAATACGCCAAGCCCAAGGTCCGCGGCTTCATCAAGCCGATCATCGAGGTGCTCGCCGGCATCCCCACGGTGGTCTTTGGCTTCTTCGCGGTGACCTTCCTGACCCCCGTCGTGCTGCGTTGGGAGTGGCTGCAAACCAAGATCAAAGCAGAGGATGGCACCTATCTAAAGGGCGAGGACGGCGAATTCCTCACCGAGCCCGCCGGCTTATTTGGTCTCCTGGAGGTAGATACCTACAACGCCCTAGGCGCGGGCCTGGCGGTGGGCATCATGTGCCTGCCGATCGTGATCTCGCTGTCGGAAGACGCACTGCGTGCCGTCCCCCGGGCGCTGCGGGAAGGGTCGTACGGCCTGGGCGCCAGCAAGTTCGAGACGTCGGTCAAGGTCGTCGTCCCCGCGGCGCTCTCGGGAGTGACCGCGGCCTTCCTATTGGCCATCGCCCGGGCGGTCGGGGAGACGATGATCGTCGCCCTCGCGGCCGGGGCCTCGCCGGTCAAACTCATCGGCCAGGGCAGCGTGACCGAAAACCTCGGCAGCGCGCTAGCGCTCAACGAATCAGTCCTGCCCATGACCGGGTACATGGTCAAGATCTTTACCGGCGACGCGCCCTATGGCACCGTCGAGTACTTCTCGTCATACGCCGTCGCCGCGACGCTCTTTGTCATCACGCTCGGCCTGACGATCCTGGGCAATATGGTCCAGAAACGATTCCGAGAGAAATACGACTGACCCCCCTGTTCGCGCCAAACGCCTCGACCAAAACCCTACCCCAGTGGTATCCAGATGACTTC
The DNA here is from genome assembly GCA_038749735.1 of Planctomycetota bacterium. Lineage (GTDB taxonomy): Bacteria > Planctomycetota > Phycisphaerae > Phycisphaerales > Phycisphaeraceae > JAHQVV01. The sequence goes on along the minus strand of JBCDHS010000032.1, from coordinate 2,601 downwards.
CATCCAAGCCAGCAAAGACCTAAACGCCAAACCCGCCCGCGCGGTCAAGTCGGTTGATGGCCGAATGCGCAAGAACGTTGTGTTCCAAGGCATCTGCGTGGCCGCGACGCTGCTGGCCATCAGCATCCTGATCGTCCTGCTGCTGTCGATCCTGTCGCAGGGGATCGGCGCGCTCAGCCTCGACTTCATCACCAGCCTCAACTCCAGCGACCCGCACCAGGCGGGGATCTGGACCTCGCTGTTCGGCACGATCCTGATCTGCGCGATCTGTGCCCTCTCCGCGATCCCATTGGGCGTGGGCACGGCCGTGCTGATCGAAGAGTTCAAGCCCAAGCACCCGCTGCTGCTCAAGGCCCACGGCATCGTGGACACCAACATCCGCAACCTCGCCGGCGTGCCCTCGATCGTCTACGGCATCCTGGGCGTGACCGTCTTCGCCACCATGTTCGGCGTCTTCGGGCCGATCGACTCCGGCCGATTCGCCATCGGTCAAGACTGGTACGACCAGTACGTCGATGCCACCGGCACCCAGCTCTTTGTGCCGGTGAAGAACGGGGAGGTCCCGACCGTCCCGCTGTATGCCGGGCCGGTGGGGGACCCACTGAAGATGGAGGTGTGGCGGAGGGAGAAGGACGACCAGGGCCGGCTGATCTGGAACCCGGTCTTTGTCGACACCAACTTCCGCACCCCCGCGGAAATCCTAGTCGACCAGGACGAGGAACGGGACGGCATCCAGCCCCTGATCGACGAAAAAGCCCCACTCTTGGCAACCCTCGACGTCGTGGATGGCCAGTGGCTGCTCAAGCTCAGCGACGAACAGAGCGAACTGATCGAGTTCAACAGCACCAAGGCCGGCGACCACACCCAGGTCAGGATCGGCGACACCGTCCGCTACGCACACTTCTTCGACGAAGGGCTCAACCGCCTGTTCTACAGCGAGTTTATGGTCATGAACGTCGGCAAGGACTCGCTGGCCTTGTACGGCGCACCGGTCACCAGCTTCCTAACTGCGAAGGATTCCGATGCCGCGAGCTCAAGCCCGAGCATCGTCCTTCGCAGCGAGTTCCAGCCGATCAAGACCGAGATCAATAAGCAGCTTGATGCGTTTAAAACCGTCATTCGGCGGGAGATGGGCGACTACCTGGTGAGCGACGAGAACCGTAAACGGTTCCTGAAGTTCCCCGATGGTCAGGAGCAGGCGACGGTCGAAACGATCGTCGATGAGGCGATGGCGCAATACCCCTTTAAGCCGGCGACCATCGAGCAGCTTCGGCCGAAGCTGATCGAGCAGATGATGGCGCTCAACGGTAAGAGCAGCGGCGACGTTCGTACGGCCCGCACCGAGTTTCTTGACACCGCGAGCAGCGCCGAACTGCTCGCCCAGCTCGACGGCAAAATCATCAACGGCCAGAACCCGACCCGGGTGGACCGTAAGGCCTGGTACCACTTCTCCCTGCCGTTTGGCCGGGGCGTGTTGGCGGGCGGGCTGACACTGATGCTGGTGATCCTGCCGATCGTGATCGTGGCGTCGCAGGAGGCGCTACGAGCCGTGCCCGGCAGCTACCGGCAGGGTGCGCTGGCGATGGGGGCGACCCGGTGGCAGGCGGTGAGCAAGACCGCCCTGCCCGCCGCGATCCCCGGCATCTGCACCGGGGTCATCCTCGCCATCAGCCGGGCCATCGGCGAGGCCGCACCCATCCTCGTGCTCGGCGGCACGGGCTTTATCACCAGTACGCCCCAGAACCTGATGGACAAGTTCTCGGCCATGCCCATGACCATCTTCCAGTGGACCAAGGAGCCCGAGGCGTACTTCAAGGACATCGCCGCAGCGGGCATTATTATCCTCCTGATGGTGCTGCTGAGCTTCAACGCCGTAGCGATCTACATCCGCCACCGTGCCAGTAAACACCACTAACCGCACCAAGCCAAGAACACCAGTACCTCAGGCCCCCACGAAGGCTCAAGCCCGGCTGGTTGCCCGGCCGATCGAGGTTGCTATACTACCCGACTCAAATAGCGGCCCCTTCGTCTAGTCTGGTCTAGGACACCAGGTTTTCATCCTGGTAACACGGGTTCAAATCCCGTAGGGGTCACTTCACGCCTCTCACAGTCATCTGCAGAGAGGCGTTTTTTTACAAAATCCCTTGAATTTGAAGGTTTTCGTTAACCTGCTCTTGTTGGCCGTTCTACCCGTTTCGCGCCGTTTCGTGCACCTTCTGCGTCGGATTCTGCATCGCCTTTGATGGGTCGTTTTCTTTTACTGCACGTGCGAAATGCTCGTCTGTCAGCTGCAGATAGTGCGCCGCCGCAATGGCCGCCGAGTTCCCGATCCATTTGCAGACTACGTGTATGGGGTACTGATCCGCCAGCTCGGTCTCCCGGGCGCTCCGCAGGTTGAGCCCAATCTTCAATCAGTCCTAATAGTAATGCTGAGTCTTGTGGTATGAATGCCTCTAGACTAACTGTCGTCATTTATGGCCCCATCCACAAGAGCTGAAGTAGTTCTGGCACTCGCTTCGCGTCACCGCACGCAGCGCCGTGGCGACCGCATCACTCAGCGTGTCGAACGTCTTCGCCTCGATCCGACGAAGCCACGACTTC
>JBCDHS010000031.1:0-43833 GCA_038749735.1 Planctomycetota bacterium | reverse complement strand
TCAGCGGCGACCCAGACGGAGACTACACCGGCACGCAGATCGCCGAGCTCAAAGCGGCGATGCTGGCGGAGGCTGCGGTGGGTGGCGGCAGTGCAATCCGGCCCGCGATCGGGGCGGCGATTCAATCTTCAATTCGATCTTTTACTTAATAAGGAGCAGCTATGCCGCCCGATGTCAAACTGAATCAAGGGGGAATGTTTAGCGACAATGGTTTAAGCGATCCAATTCCGCACGAAGGGAATGTTGTTCGCTTATTGCTTCAGGGTGATTTTGGCGGTGGTACGGCTACGCTCCTTTATTGCGACACTGAAGGGGGCACATACGGGTCGGCGATTGACATGAAAGATGGCAGTTCTTTGGTAATTGCTAATGGCATAACCGACGCGGCTTATGTGGGGAAAGCCGACTTGCCATCCGGCTATCTGAAAATTCAGTTAGCCGAGGCAGTAAGCCCATCCTTGCGCTGGCGCGCGACGCATGACCTTTCGGTTTTTAGGCCATAGCAATGCCTCAGTATGAAAAGAAGAGGCCGAAGCCCGCTGCGGCGCGTGAACGCGCTGCGGCCTACAACGGAACGTGGGCCAGGTTGAGCCGGCGTTATCGTCGTCGCAATCCGATCTGCGAGCGATGCAAGAGTTGCGAAAGTGAATTGGTCGATCACATTCGGCCGCTCATAGCAGGCGGCGCTAGGTTGGACCCGTCGAACTTGCAAGCATTGTGTCGTCGGTGCCACGCCGCAAAGACGGCTGAAGACATGAAAAAGTACAGCGAGTACACAGAGAATGGCAAAGGCAAAGACCCAAAGCGACCTTGAATACTCCCGTCTGACGACTGCAGAAAAGAAGACTTGGCGTGAGTTGCGGGATGTTTTGCCGGTGGAGTGGTCAGACTGCTACGCCGTACAACTTGCCCGGCTCTGCCGGATGATCGCCGAAGAAAAACAGCTTGTAGCCACTATAAAGAAGACAAGCGACGTAGCCAACGGCATGATGTACGGACAAAGAGGGGAACTGCGCCGCCACCCGCTGGCAACACAACTCAACAACACACGCGCCCAGATTATCGCGCTGTCTGTTGTTTTTGGCCTTGACCCTAAAAGCAACGCGAAGCTGTCCAAGGGTGGCGAAGACGGTCCGTCACTCGGCGACCTTATGGGGGGCGGCAATGCCGGCAAGTGACAGGCCGGGGCGTTTCACCGCCGATCAGGTTGTAGCCCTTGCCAATAGCCTGACTTTTGGTGACGGCCCACACACTGGCCAGCGTTTGAAGCTCGCCCCGTTTCAGGTCGAGATCATTCACCGGTTGTGTGACCCCCATGTCGAGACGGGGGCGGTTTGGATACCCAAAAAGAACGGCAAAACGATGATGGCCGCGCTGCTGGTTTTGGCCGAGCTAGTGCATGGGCTGGCCAACAATCTCAGCCCCGAGGTCTATTCTGCGTCGGGTACGGGCAAAGATCAGAGCGCGCTGGTGTTTCGTGCAGTCGCGGGGTTCATTAACAACACGCCGGCGTTGCAAAAGTTTTTTTGGGTGCGCGAGAATATTTATAAGGTTGAATCGAGGGAAAAGACTCGGCCGGGGTTCTACAAGTGCGTCGTGGCAGACGGCGACAAGCTTGACGGGCCTAACCCGTCCCTGTTTGTCATGGACGAGATACATCGTGGCGGAAAGCGCACGCAGGATATCTGGGACACGCTGCATAACGGGATGGCCCAGCGGCCCCACCCGCTCGGCGTTTCGATCTCGACGGCTGGTGCATACATCCCCGGGTCGGCTGCGTTCAAGATGATGGACCGGTCGCGCAAGGTTCGCGACGGCGTGATCGTAGACCCGACCTTTGCGCCCATCATATATGAGCATACGGGCCCGGTTCCTTGGGACGATGGCGAAGATGCGATGTGGAGCGCGTATTGCGAATGCAATCCCGGCGCAGGCACAATCATTCGCGAGAGCTTCATTCGCAGCAAAATTGCTCAGGCAATTGAGCTGCCTAGTAAGCGGCCGAATTTCGAGCGCTTCTTTATGAACGTCTGGACCAATGAGGCCGAGACGTTTATGAGTCCCGCAACCTGGTCTGAAAATCAAGAGCCGTTTGATCTGGCCGACCTTGAGGGACAGCCCTGCTACATGGGCGGTGACTTGGCTTGGGTTGAAGATATGTGTTCGATTGTGCTTATCTTTCCGGTGGTAGACGGATCAGCCTTGATCGTGCCGAAATACTGGATACCCGGTGAATCACTCGCTGAGCGGCAGAGAGCGGCCGGGGCACCGTTCGATCAATGGCATGCCGATGGCTATCTCGACGTGTTCGCTGGCGGCGTTACCGACTTTGATCGGGTTTACGAGTACATCGAGCAATGCACAAAGCGGTTTGATGTTCGAGGCATCGCCCACGACCCGGTGGGCACGGCGGATATTTGGAAGCGCTGCAGTGACGATCTCGGGTTGGACGTGGTGAAATTCAGCCCGAAGCCCTGGTCGATGAATGAGCCTACGCGGGGTTTTGAGTCGGCAGTGATTGAGGGCCAGGTGCAGCATAACGGGCACCCCGTGCTTGCCTGGAACGTGGCGAATGCAATGGCGAAAGAGGATGCCGAGGGTCAGATCACGCTGATTAAGCGGAGCCGACATCAAAACATCGACGGTCTGATTGCAGCGATTTTGGGCCACTCGATCGCCAAAAATGGGATCGAGGCTAAGGGTAAAAAGCGCCGCTTCAAGCGCACTGATACAGAGGCGATCTTCGCATGATGCTTAACCCGTTCAAGCTTCTCGGCAGGCGGGCTGGTCGGCAACAGAATGCGGCGGTTGCTCAGGGGTCGCTGCGCGATCCTGATTACGGTTTCACCGACACGACGAATGCGTCTGTAACGACTGGCAGTGCCCGCACAATCGAGATTGTCTATAGCGCGATCAACTTGCTTGGCGGCACCCTTGCGACACTGCCTATGAGTCTAATGGATTTGCGTGATGGCCAGTCGGTGCCCGCACAATCAAGGTTACAACATTACGCAGTTCACCATGAGCCGCAAGTTGGCTGGACTCCCGCCCGATTTTTTGATGCGTTCTACCTGAACGCGCTGCTATTTGGCAACGCGGCGGCGTGGGTGAAGCCCGGCAAGGGGTTCAAGCTGCTGCCCTGGCACCGCATTAGCTACGAATGCTTGAGCGACGCTGAGTGGTATACGTTGCCAGGCGGCGTTCGTGTACCGAGCGATGAGGTTGTTCATCTTCGAGCACCCAGCGCTTGCGGCAATGCAGGCGATTCGCCGATTGCGATGTGCGCTAAAGCCCTCGGCGTCTCGCTGTCGGCCGAAGCGTTTGCCGAGTCGTTCTATCGGCGGGCCGTCGGTATGAGCGGGCATGTCGAAACTGACAAGGAAATCGAGTGGGAAGCTGAGGATCGCAAAAAGTTCATCAAGAGTTTTCGCGGCCAATTCAGCGGTCCGCAGAATGCGGGCAAAACCGGCATCCTGCCGCCGGGCTCAAAGTACATTCAGCCCACTGCGGTCATGCGAGACGCCCAGCACGTCGAGCAACAACTGCACCAAACACGAGTCGTAGCCCGCATCTTTAATCTCCCTCCGCACTTGCTCGGGGACAACGCGAAAACGAGCTACAGCTCGATCGAGCAAGAGCAGATTCGATTTGTGGTTGGATCGCTGCGGCCGTGGATCGTGCGCGCCGAACAAGAGTTCGGCATGAAGACGCTGAGTCGCCCCGACCGTCGCCGAGGCATGCGGTACATGGTCAACGTTGATGCCTTGTTGCGTGGCGACGCGACGACGCGGGTCGATGTTCTAACTAAGGAGATCGCCGGCGGGCTTCGCACGATTAACGAGGGGCGGGCCAAGATCGACTTGCCGCCGGTCGAGGGTGGCGATCGTATCTTGGTTCCTGCAAACAACCTTGCGCCGCTTGAGTCGGTGGCAGCAGCCGAGCCCGAGGTCGTCGAGCCACCGAGGTCCGCAGATAACTACGCTCCGCTTTTTGTCGATGCGTGCGAGCGAATGCTGAAAATTGAGACTCGCGAGATTGATCGTCGAGGCGATTCGATTTCGGTCGAGTGGGCCGAGGTATTCTACGACCGGCACGTCGATCGTGTACGCGACGCCCACAGGTATATCTGCGGCTGGATCGCTAAACAGCTCAATTTGTCTGTGGATGACGTACTTGATGCCGCTTCTAGCGTTACGAGTCGCGGGGCGACGCTTGCGGCGATTCGCGAAAACGAAGTGCCGGGGCTTTTAAATTCTTGGACGAACCGAGCTGAAGGCGATGCAGATCGCATCGTGCAGGCGATTAACAGGCTGATCGGAGCAAGCAATGATGAATAGTGTCAACACAGTAGGCAGCATGACCGGGGCGATGAGACTGGCCAACTCTGGCAAGTCTAGCACCGGCGGTGATCGTGTCGAGGTTTATCTTGAAGGGTCGATCGGCCCGGCGTGGGCCGACATGATCGATGCTGCCACGATCCGTGCCGAGCTGGACAAGCACGATGCGGTCGATGAGATTGACTTGCGTATCAACAGCGGTGGCGGTTCAATCATTGAAGGCCTGGGCATCTATAACTACTTCAGCCAGCACCGGGCCAAGGTCAACGTATATATCGATGGCCTGGCCGGATCGACGGCCGGGTGGATTGCGATGGCCGGCGACGAAATCAGCATCGCCGAGAATGCTTTTGTGATGCTGCATGACCCGCATTCTTTTGCCGGTGGCAACGCAGCAGAGTTGCGTCGGGAAGCCGATACGCTCGATCGGATGAAAGACTCGATCGCGAAGACGTTTGCCAAACGAACAAACATCGAAGAGTCCGAGATCGCCGACATGATGACAGCCGAGACGTGGCTACGGGGCGGTCAGGCTGTCGGTAAAGGTTTCGCAGACAAGGTGATCGAGGCAAAGGGGTATGCGGTCAATTGCGACCTTGGCGGATTCAACAGGGTGCCTGATTATGTTCGGGGCTTGATTGAGCATCGGAGCAGCGATACTTCCGCCGATAGAGAGAATAGCGAACGCAAAGCCGATAAGTCTGAAGTGCAGCAGGCCAAGCCATCCGTTGATGCTCGGCTTGATGAACTGAATGCTATTGCGATGCGTTAGTGCCCGTTGGCCAGGCGTGTTGAGCGGCAAGCAAGCAATCTACTTCGACCAATCAGGAATTTATGCCATGAAGACCACCAACCTACAAACCATGACCACACTTGCGCTGCTTGCGGCGCTGGGCCCGGTCAACATCACCCCGAATAAGCCGAAGGCTGGCGATGACTCACCGTCTGCCGTTGAATCGCTTAATGAAGCCGTTCAGGAGGACCGCACTGTCGAGCTGATCGATGCCGCGATGGACGAGCTGCACGATGAAGGCAAGCGCCTGCTCAACATCACCGCCGACAAGCGCACGGATGTTCAGGACAAACGCGTTGATGCCATTATGGTTCAGATGCGTGAACTCCGAAATGAGCGCGGCAAGCGCGAGGTTTTTGAGGCCGATGTTGAACGTCGGGCCCGCCAGATCAGCAACGCGATTAATCGGCCCGCCCAGCCTGGTGAGAGTGGCGCTTCAGGCGATTACGCTGAACGTCGCCAAGCAATCAACCACTACTACCGTACTGGTGAGCTGCAGAACGCACTGAGTACCGCCAGCGGTAGTGGCGTGCAGGTGCCGGAGGAAAGCACCGGGAAGCTCTTCGAGAAGATGAAGGGCTTTCAGCCGTTGCTTGATCTGGTTGAGGTTCACCCGACTAGCACCGGCGGGACAATCCCGATTCCGATTTTGGACGACACTGCCAATAGCGGTCGGCAGCGGGCAAGCGAGCTTGAAGCCGCAAATGATCTGGACCCGACGATCACCGGACTTTCGCTTGGTGCATGGCCGCTCGCGGCCGACCGGATTAAGGTCAGCTATCCGCTGCTTCGAGACGGCAGCTACCCCGTCGAGTCTAAAGTCGAGGAGGTTTTGCTTCGCCGGTTGTCTCGCAAACTGGCCGGCGACATGATTACCGCCGATGGATCGAGCAAGATCAATGGCCTGATTAGCGCATCGGGCATCAATGTCCCGACCAGTGCCGCAAGCAACTTCAACAGCTTCGGCGATCTGATCGACCTTATGGGCGCGGTTGACTCGGCATACGCGGATGTGGACGTTGCGAGCTACCTGATCTCGCACAAGTTGTTTGTGACGATGCTCAAGCTCAAGGAATCGCAGAACAAGTATCACGAGATTTTCGAAACCCGAAACGGGTTGTGGTACTTCAACGATTTCCGCGTCCGAGTTGCCCCGCAGATGGCTGCAACGCTCGCCGACAATTCGGTGCATGCCCTGTTTGGCTACTTCAAGGCGTATCAGCTCCGGCTGGTTGGCAACCCCCGTGTGCGGCGTAGCGAAACCGCCCTGGCGGATGATGAGACGATCCACTTTAACGCATTCTGGGAAGCCGATGGCGACTTGGCCGACGCCAACGCCATCGCGAACCTCAGCATCTTGGCGTCTTAATCGCCTGATTCAAGCAACCAAAAAGGCCCGTCTTAGCGGGCGGGCCTTTTTTTATGAAATACCAACCCCGACGATTTGGCAAGCGATGGGAGCCTAAGGCACCTTCGGCGAAGCTGGCGGCGACTAACCCCAAGGCAAAAGCCTCCAAGGGCAAGCCCCGGAGCAAGTAGGCCAGGCCTAGCAAGCGATGGCGATAGAGGTCACGATTAGCCACGATCCGCAAACGCCCACGCTCACGACTGCTCAGGTCAAGGCGTGGTTGAATATCCCCGCGTACCTCACAGGTGACGACTCGCTCATCAATGACGTGGTGATCCCCGACGCTCTCGACTACCTCACCCGTCGTACTGGCCGCAGCTTTGTTAAGCGGCAGTACGTCGTGGTAGCGGAGGCTTTTGCCGATCTCGACTTTGAGGTTGCCGACACGGGCCGTTCGGGGTGGGCGCTCAAACATTACGACGCGGCCGACACGCTGCAGACTGTCGGCACGTCCCTATATCGCGTTGAAGAAATCGGGGATCGCGTTGTCGTGACCGGCCAGGGGGCGGGCCTGCCGACGATCGAAAGCGACCGCATCATGCCGGTTCGGTTCGAGTTCGAGGCCGAAGTCGCTCTCGATGGCACGGCCAGAGCTGCGGCGCTGGCGATCTGTGCGGTCCGCTACGCGAACCGTGGCGATGATTGGACCGAACGCCTGTCGGCGTCGGCGATGGGCTTGATCGATCTTGTGACGACGCGGAGGGCGTACTAATGCCTGGCGGTCGCATGCATGCAGGGCGTTGTCGCGAGCGCGTCACGATTTACTTATTGGTTCAGGCCAAAGACCCGGATACCGGCGCGCTTGGTCCGGCGGTTTGGACTGCCGACAACAGCGATATCCCGGCCGAGGTCGAGCAGGTTATGGGCGATGAGGATCGGGGCGATCCCGGCGTCGAGACGCAGCGGCCGTACATGGTCCGGCTTCGGGGCGAAGTCACGCTCAGCGAAAAGAATCGCATCGGATGGCGCTCTACCTGGTTCAACATTATTGGGATGTGGACCGACCCTATGGGCGTGTGGACTGAAATCAAAGTAATCGAAGAGCTGAAGGAAGCGAAGCCATGACAAAGGTAAAGCACACACTCGCCACCAATACGACGGTGGCACAACCTGGCCAGCTTTTTACCGGCAAGAAGGGGGAGTCGGTCGAGTGGCCCGAGGTCGTGATATCTGCGGTTAAGCGGCAGGAGGCCAAGCTCAAGGGCAAAGAAGGTGAAGCAGTAAATATCGCTGGCCGGCTTGGCCCGAGATCGACCAAGAAGCGAGCGAAGAGTCAGGCATGAGCAAAAAGCCGATGCTGCAGCTTGACGGCATCCCCGAGCTGCGGGATGCACTTGGATCACTTAAGGCCGGCGCTCGCAATCGAGTGAATCGATCAGCGATGTCGGGCGCAGCGCGTGTTGGCGTAAAGTCAGTTAAGGCAGTTACGCCGCGTCATTATGGCTTTCTCCGCAGGGCTCAATCGCACAAGGTAAAAACCTACAAAAACAGCGGAGTCACGGTGGCGGTAATCGGCACCAACAAAAAGGCGGCTTACTCAGGCCCCGGGGGTGGTCGCGAAGTACCGGCCAACTATGACCACTTGGTACACGATGGCCACATCAACAAAGATGGTTCGTTTACCCCGGGATCGCCATACCTCAGGATCGGCATCGACATCGCCGTCGATGATATGGCAGGCGAAGTCGAAAGCAAAACCCGGCAGGGAATAGCGCGTGAGGCAGACAAAGCAGCAAGGAAAGCGAGGCGTCGGTGATTGAGGGTGTGGTTTACAACTGGCTGTCTGGCGCTTCGGCAGTTACCAATGTCGTCGCCGATCGAATCCATCACGAGCAAAAGCCGCAAGACGAACGAGAGGCTTCGATCGTCATCGGTGAGGCCGACATCGAGCCGATACATTCGCATGTGGGAGATGCCGGGTGGTCACGCGGTAGACTCAGGATCAACGTGTTTGCCGATGATAAGGCTATGGCGAATAGCTTGGCCAACGCATGCCGCGCCGTCGTTGACAATCAGCGTGGCGTGACCGTGAATAGCGTGAAGGTTGGCCGCTTCGAGGTTGTGCGGGTGGCGTCCATCCCACGAGAACCGCAACCTGGCAAACAAAGACAGGTATTCGGCTATTTGCTTGACTGCGACTTCATCACCATCGAATAGGGAGCTACCCAATGGCGGAAAATGTAACAACTGGCTTGTGCGTCTTTGCCTACGCCAACCAAGCTGCGGACTCTGGCGCGACGTACACCGATCTCACGCAAGTGGTCGATCTCACCCCGCCCGGTCTTGAGGCTGACGACGTGGACATCACTAACATGAGCCACGCGGATCGCGTTAAGCGATTCATCGCCGGCTTTGTTGACCCTGGCAGGATCGAGTTCGTCGCCCAGTACACCAAGGCCGAGTACGCCGCCTTGCTTGCTCTGGTCGGCGTGTCGCGGGCTTATCGCATCACGCTTAATGATGCGTCTACGATCGTGATCGAGTCGTCTTATCTCAAGGGCATTCAGCCGCCTGTCGAGCGAGAGGGCATCGTGACGATGACGCTCACCATCAAGGTAAGCGGCCCGGTCACGTTTACGCCGTCTGCCTAACAAATCCATTCTCGCGGTCCGCCCTGGCCCAACGGCCTGGCCGGGCTTTTGCTTCGACCACCTTATATAGCGAGACATTAAATGGGCATCATAAGCAACCCCGCAGACATCAAGCTACCCACAGTCGATATCCCCTGCCCCGAGGTCGGCGGCGTGATCCGATTGCGATCCGCCTTTGCCGATGAACTTGAGGGGATGGATCGACGCGACGATGAATCACCCCGCGAGCTTGCGCGACGTACTGCCCGCGAGGTCATCGGCCGCTTTGCCATTCGGGAAAATGGCGAGTCACTATTCGACAAGCCCGAGGACGCGCCCGATCTGCCCGCAGGTGTGGCCAGCCGAATCAATGATGCGTTTTATGAGCTGAACGGCTTTATTGATGACAGCGAGCCGGAGGGAAAGTAGCAAGCGCGAGGCGCTTTGATCTGACGCTCTCGATCACCTACGGCATACCGCCAGGCGAGCTAAAGGCAAGGCTGTCCGCGCGAGACTATGCAGACCTCAAGCGCTACTACAACTGCTCGCCGTGGGGCCCGTGGTGTGATGACGTGAGGTGGGCCAGGTTGCAAGCTTCGATATGGAATACGTCGCCGAAGCATAAAGGGAACGCGAAACCGGACGACTATCTGCTTGGCAAGATGCCGCAGAAAAAACCGGGCGAAGTAAAGGCGAATCTGATCGCCTGGGCTCAGGCAGTGCAGGCAGTACAGCAACGTAGCGACGGTTAGGTAGAGCATGGCAAAGACGATCGCCAACCTGAACGCCAAACTCACGATGGACAGTCGGGGCTTTGACGTGGGGGCGGATCGGACTGTGCGTCGGTCTGCTTCGATGTCGCGATCGATGTCTGGGGCAGGCATGAAGGCGGCGTCACTCAATAATGGCCTGGCTGCAATGGGGGTGCGGCTGCCCTTTGTCAGCACGGCCCTTGGCGGCGTTAGTGCTGCAGCGTCGATGACCGGGGCAAGTTATGTGGCACTGGCAGCGTCGGCCGGTCCAGCAGCCGTTGTGCTTGGTGGTGTTATGGCGGTGGCTATACCGCTTGCCGCAGCTCACAAGGCGCTTAATATAGCAATCGCCCGAACGCGAGAGCAGTACAGTCGCATTGATGAGATTGCGAAGTTTTCGCGTGAGACTGGCATATCAACCGAAGCGCTCGCTGCGTACGACCTGGCTGCTGCGCGGGCCGGGGCAACTCAGCAGGACTTACGCAAGGGCATCCAGCGCATGACACGGCGCGTTGGCGAAGCGTCGCGAGGGTACGGCGAGGCGGTGCGTGGCCTGCGAAGCCTTGGATTGGAAGTCGACACGCTGATTAAGCTCAGCCCTGAAGACCAGTTCAAAGCGGTGGCCGACGCGATTGCGAATCAGGAAAACGCATCGCAGCGAGCTGCGGCTGCGTACAGCTTGTTTGGTCGGCAGGGGCAAGAACTAGTTGGCCTGCTTGCTGAAGGATCGGCGGGTTTGACGCAGGCCGAATCGGACGCGCGCCGGCTCGGGATCACGTTTGATGCCGTGAGCGCGGCCAGAGTCGAAGAGGCCAACGATGCGATTACAGAGCTCGACGCTTCACTTGACGGGGTTGGCCGAACGCTGGCGGTGAGTACCGCCCCCGCTATCACTTACGCTGCCGACGAGCTGACCCGAATGGTCACGGTTTATACACGCGCCGCCGCGCGAGGCCTGTTTAAGCTTGAGGTTTTGGCAAGTAAAGCGGGTATTGATTTTGGTCTTACTGAACGGATGGAGCAATCGGCTGAGCGCAGGCAAGCCGCGGCCGATCTTGAAGCCGAGCTAATAGAGCAATCTCGATTGCTAGATGAGGCTGAGAAACTCCGCGATCGCAATTTGCCGGGCTTGGACCGTTACACCCAAAGCTTGTGGGCGGCATCGGACGCCTTGGACGCTGGCCGGATCAGCATGGCTGATTACGCCCGCGAGTTTGAGCGCTTGCAGCGTGATCAGTTCACCGATGCGTTCCGTGCGCTGGATGAGATCGAAGCCAAGGTCCGCAATTTTGGCATGAGCCGCGAAGACCTTCAGCGGGAGCTTGTTGTGCAGGCGCAAATCGACCGCGTTGGCGTGCTGGGGCCTGACGCGCCGGATTTAATTGAGCGCTATGACGCGGCGACTAAGGCCCTTGCGGAGTTGAATGCAGAGCAGGACCGGCAGGCTGAGGCAGCAAGGGAAGCGGCCGAGGCCCAAGAGCGGCTTGCTTCAATCATGGCTCGTGGCGAAGCCACGACCCGCCGCCTTGAAACCCCGTCGCAGCGATTCCGGCGTGAGCTTCGCGATCTTCGCGAAGAGCTGGCCGTCGGCGCTATCAGCTTTGTTACGTTTCTCCGAGGAGCTAAAGAGGCGGCGATGGCCCTGCGCGATACTCAGCCTAAAGCGCCATCGGCCAGACTTGGAACCGTTGATGCGATCACTGCCGGCAGTGCCGAAGAAATCAGGATGCAACTCGCGGCCGGCGGGCAGGACGCGGCGGCTCGGCTGCAGCGTGAGCAGGTTAATGAGCAGAAGCGGGGCAACCGCTCACTGGATACGATCGCGAATGAGATCACGCGGCTGCGTGTGGTCGCTGGCGTGGAGGTTGACATTTAATGTCCGTCGTATCTGCAGAAGAAGACTTTAAGCGTCGTCGGTCGGGCACCGATCAGAACGGCCTCAAGACGCACAGCCGCGTCTGGGTTGTCCTTTGTGATGACATCGCGGATGGCCCCGCTGTTGCCCAGGACGCGGCAGGCATTCCCGGTTTTGGATCGACTTATGAGGGCGTGGCTTTCGCCGGCAAGACGGCCGACCCAATCGACGATAGTGACCTTGCGTTTGCCGTCACGGTCAACTACGCGACACAGAGCGGTGGCAGTGTCGAGGTCAATCCGCTTGATGAACCGGATGAAATCGAGTGGGGTGGGTCCGAGTCCACCGAGCCCTACGCAATCGACGCTGCGGGAAACCCGGTCGTCAACTCCGCTGGCGACCCGATTGATGTTGAGCGGGAATCTTCAATTGGCGAGTTAACCGTCTCGCGTAATCTGGCCAGCTACAACGATGCGGCCATGGAAGCCTACAGCGACACCTACAACACTGCGGCCGTCACAATTGGTGTAACGACTTACGCCGTCGGCACCCTAAAAATGGGCCGGATCAGAGCAAGCCGCCAGGTACGCAACGATGCTGTTTTCTACCGCGTGGTGTTCCCGATGCGAAAAAGCCTCAGCGGGTTCGACGAGGTCGATCTTGCAGACCGGGGGTTTAACAAGCTCGATCTCGATGGCAGGCGCGTGCCGATCCTGGATGGCGAGGGCAATCCGGTGACGACATTGTTTCCGCTCGACGGAGCTGGCCAACCCAAGGCCAATCCTGGTGATGCGCCTGCGACACTGACGTTCCAGCCCTACAGCGGGGCTGACTGGTCGGCATTGTTCCCTGATTCTTAAGCCATGCCCCAACTCACCAACAGATCGATTAAGCGGATCGGCCGTGCCGTACGCAAGGTAGAGCAAAAGCTCGGCGACGGAGCGGGATTTAGCGAACCTGGCCGACTCAACGTGCCCGAGGTTTACTGGATGCGGGCGACGGGGCCGGGTGCATCCACCGGGGTCTATAACTGGCAGCGCCTTGCTCCCCAGGGGGACGGCACACTCGCGGCGCTGTCGCCTGACATCACCGGGAGTGGCACGCTTTTTGAGGTTAACGGTTCGCCGCTGGTGCCGGCTGGCCAGATTGTTCGGGCATGGCGTGGCGGGTTGACGGGAAGTGATGAGCCGGCCTACTACTTCCACGATGACTATCCGATTTTCCCGGTTGACGTGGTGCAGATTGACGGTTTAGACGGCACGGCGTCCACCATGGCGAGCTGGACCTACGACGTTTACAACGAGTGGGGCATGTTGATTCTCTCTGGTGTTTCGCCACAAAACCTCCGACCGGATAAGGGCAAGGTAAAACCGGGCACACACGGCGAAGCTCACTACGAATGGGACTCGGGAACCAACACGGCCGTGCTAACGCTGGGCTTGATCAATGAAGTGCCGAACGAATCGCCAGGCGAGGGCGACGGCCAAGGCTATGAAGACATCCGCTATAACAACGGCGCAGTAGATGCTGAGACTGACGGCGGTGTCCTGGACTACGACGACCAGCAGACGCCGGCGACTGGCCGACTGGCTGTTGAATGGGATTTAACGCCAAACCTTGATGGCGGCGGTGGCGATACCAAGCGGACGCGAGTGAGGGGGGAGGTCAATGCCAGCGACCTTGAAGTCGGCGGCGTAGGGGGGAGCGGCGGGGCATCGGTATTCAACAAAACCTTCCGTGTGAACCCGGGCACCGCGACGGGGCTGTATGTATTGGACGGCGACGACTACTCGGGGCGAACAATCGTTGGCGTGATCCAGCACCACTCAGGCGCTATTGTGGGTTGGCAGCAAGACAACTTCAATGGCGCGAATCAGGCCATCGGCAAGATGGGGTCGTCGCCGGTCAGTGATTACAGGATCGTCAACACCGGAGCTTTTGAGGTGTTTATTGATGTCAGCGACGGCAGCAAGCTGAAGCTGGACGTGAAAACATCTCCATCGGGCACCTATTACCACTTCGACTGCCTCATCACCAAGGGGGCGAGGAAGACGACTCCAGATACGATTTTCAGCTAATCGCCGAGCATCACTGTGTCGTCGGGCTTGGGACTCTGTTTGAGTTCCTTCTGGATTGTCGAAACGATGCTTTCGACTGATACCTTTCCCTGGATTCGCTCGATCATTCTATTGAAGAAATCGATACGATCATTTGCAAACCTGGCACGATCTTCATAGGACTTTGCTATATCAGCCAGTTCTTGGGCCTGATCTAGCCACGCCTCTCGCTCGGGACTCATAGGGTATCGCCCAGCCATATCGAGGTAATTAAGGGCCATTGACTGGTAACTGCGCATGGGCTCCAGAGCCTCTTCAAGTGTTTGGGCCCAATCGTCGCGTTGGTTGAAGCAATACTCCGCCACCTCCGGCCTGTCCTCCTCGGAAGTTCCCAGCTTCACGCCTAGGTGTCCTCCGATATAAAGTGACGCCTCTTCGTCACTGTTGACATTGGATGTGTAGGCCACAGCAAAGACGGCCGAGCCAACAGCCGTCAGGCCTGCCGCAGCAGAGATCAGTGCGATTCGTTTCATATGCCGCTCCGGAAAAAGCTGCAGAATAATCAAAATTGCCTTAACTATACCTTAATCTATTGAATAAACCGCGTTTTTCAACTCCCCCGGCTGGACTCGAACCAGCAACCTGCGGATTAACAGTCCGACGCTCTACCGATTGAGCTACAGGGGATTGGATGATTGAATCGCATAGTGTAGCACGCCTAGGCGGATGGGCAAGTCTTCGCGTCGCGAGCTGGCGGGTCAGTCGTGCTTGCCTTGTGCGTGCATGACGCCGCGGTAGATCATGATCACAATGCCGCTGGTGAACACGCCGAGGATCATCCCGGCGACGGCGCCGAGCGCGGCCCCGATAAACCATGGGTCTGAGAGCAACGCACCGATCCCCGCGCCCAAGATTAGGCAGACCAGCACGGCCAGGCCCTGGAGGAGGTTGTCCTTGAGCCTGATGTTTGGACCGGCGATGGTGTCGGTGACCATGTTGTAGGTCTCCCGTGTGGTGGGGGACGTCTTGCCTGGCGCTGGGTTGTGGGCTTGTTTGGCCATGATGGGGCTACACGGGTTTAGCGGGACGAGCGGCGCTGCGGTGTGCCTCGACTTGAAGGGTGAGCGCGATGGGGCGGGTCAGTCCCTGAGGATGACGACGTCGTGTGGCTCGACGTGCAGGCCGATCTCATCGCCCGGGGGCAAGGGCTGGGGGTTGAGCTCGAAGGCCTTGAGCTCGTGGTCCTTGATGGCAAGTCGGTGCTGGGCCAGTGAGCCGAGATAGATCAGCCGTTGGCGGGTGGCTTTGAAGGTGTTGAGCTCGCCGTTGAGGCTGGCGGGGTCGCGTAGCCGTAGGGCTTCGGGCCGGATGGAGCAGGTGACGGCTCCGCCCTTGGGCAGGTTGTCGGGGTAGGTGGTGGAGGTGAGGTTGCCGAAGGGCGTGCTGAGGACGATGTGGTCCGACTCGGTGCCGGCGACCTCGGCGGGGAGGAAGTTGGTCTCGCCCAGGAAGTCGGCGACGAACCGGTTGGCCGGCCGGCTATAGAGGTTGGTGGGCGAGCCGGTCTGGACGACCTTGCCGTGGTTGAGCACGGCGATGTGGTCGGCCATGGACAGGGCCTCGTGTTGGTCGTGGGTGACGTACACGCCGGTGATGCCCGATTCTTTGCAGATGTCGCGGATCTGTTGGCGCATGTCCAGGCGGAGCTTGGCGTCGAGGTTACTCAGCGGCTCGTCGAGCAGCAGGACGCGTGGCTTGATCACCAGGGCCCGGGCCAGGGCGACGCGTTGCTGCTGGCCGCCGGAGAGCTGGTTAATCTTGCGTTCGGCGTAGGGGGTGAGCTGGACCGAGGCGAGGGCCTCATCCACGCGCTGGTCCGTCTCGTTTTTGGCCAGCTTACGCACCTCCAGACCGAAGCGGACGTTCTGGCGGACGGTCATGTGCGGCCAGAGCGCGTAGCCCTGGAAGACCATGCCGGTGTCGCGCTGGTTGGCGGGGGTGTGGGTGACCTCGTCGTCGCCGAAGTGGATCGACCCGTCGGTGGGGTCGGAAAAACCGGCGATCATGCGGAGCAGGGTCGTCTTGCCGCAGCCCGAGGGCCCTAGCAGGAAGAAAAGGTCTCCGGGCTCGATCCCGAGGTCGATTGCATCGACGGCGGTGGTTTGGCCGAAGCGTTTGGTCAGGGAACGGATATAGATCGGGGTCATCGCGAGCAACAGGGTAGCTGTGTAAGCGGCCGCGGTCTAGGGCGGGTGCTTGTGAGCGTTGGATTAAGATCTTTAATCCGGTTGGCGCCGGATCGCGAACAGAGGATATCGGGATATCTCAGACGGCCGGTGCGATCACGCTCGCCATCCGGCCGGTGGTCGGGTTGCCGTGGTGGGTGACGTCTCGCCGGTGGCTGAAGAAATCGTCGCGGTGGAGGTAGGTGCAGCGGTCGGTCGTGTCGATCGCCTGGGCGCCGAGGTTGTGGAGCGTGGCGTGACAGACCGCCCGCAGGTCGATGTGCGGGCGTGACCCCAGGTCGCTGCGGATAAAGCGTGGGTCGAACTGCTCGGCGACCTCGGGGCCGACTTCGAAACGGGCGGCGCTGATGCTGGGTCCGATGGCGGCGATAAAGGGCGACGCCAGCGTGTTGACCGCCTCGGCGATGACATGCTGGGTCAGCCCGCGCCAGCCCGCGTGGACCGCCGCGACCGCTCGACCGTCGGTCGAGGCCAGCAGGATCGGTACGCAGTCGGCGGTGAGGATGCGCGTCACCCCGTCGGCCCGCCGAAGGACCACGGCATCGGCCTCGCCACGCGGGTCATCATGGTCGTTGACCGGGACCCGGTCTTCTTGGTGGACCCGCTTGCCGTGGACCTGCCGAACCGTGACCCAGCGGTGGCTGGCGAGGCCCAGCGCCTTGGCGAGCACGGGCGCGTCACCCGCGCGTGTGCCAAAGGCGTGGGGCACGCCCAGGCCACGCAGCAGCGGCGACTGATACACCACGCAATCGTGCAGCTTGACACGCTCGAGCATCCGATAGTCTCACCAAGCGGGAACTACGCGCATCCTAACCGACAAGCCCTCGGGGCATCACGCAGGCCATTACATCCCGGGGCAAGTTTTTTCATCGGCATTGAACCCCCCTTTCCACTGAGCCCCTAGATCAGCAACCGGCCCGGGCATGACCCGGAACCACGCAGGGGGCAGCCTTTCTTGCGTGCCGGGAGTTGAACTTCATCGGTCGCCACCCACCGGGGCACAGGCAACGTCGCCTGCGCGGTCCCTTTGCGGCCAGACTTCCGTCAGGAGCACCGCCATGAAACGTTTCCTTACCGCCCTTGTCGTGTCCGCATTCGCCATCGTTGGCTCCACCGCCAACGCGGGGCAGACGACGCCAACCACAACTCTGCCCTTGGTGCCGGTTGTCGAGCCGTGTGCGGTGGGGGAAGCGGCCCCGGGCGACCCGTTCGAAAATAGCGCCCATCGCGATGCCGCTCGTAACCTCTGGTACGGCTGGCGCACCTCCGAATGGTTCGATTACAAGTCCTGGGTCCTCGTCGTTCGCAACCGAAGCAACCGAAGCGTGGACGTGACCGTCCGCTGCTACGACCGCAACGGCAACACGAAAGACATCTTTGTGTCGGTGATGGCCGGCCGCTCGGCCGAGATCGGCTGGGTCCAGGGCTGGCAGGGCAACTGGGTCATCGGCGAACGGGCGGAGGTCTACTACGACGGCGAGTTGATCCGTCGGCTCGACGGCCCGCGAGAAGGCAAGCGATAACCCCAAACCCGCTTCCGGACTGGCACCCGCGGCAACTAGGCCGCGGGTGCCTTTCCATCGACACCACCACCCCACCCAAGGAGTTTTAACTATGACCACCCTGACCCAGAAACCAATCCAGGCCGACATCGAAACCGAAACCGAAGTCGAGTCCCCAAACCAAACTGCATCGCCCAACGTTTTGGGACAGATCATCGTGAACCGTCGGATCAACTATTTGCTCTGCACGGTCACCGAAGAGGGCATCTATCTGACCCAGTTGTCGAAGAAGTCGATCCCGATGTTCATCCTCGTCGGGCCGATCTTCGGGATCCTGCTGGCCGAGCGCAATGCCCGCCGACGGTTCAGGGAAGTCGTCGCCCAGCCCGAGGGCAAGCCGCCGGTGATCGAGCCGGGCGCCGAGTTCATCCCACGCGAGTCGATCACGCAGCTCACGTACAAGCGCAACAAGGGCATCGACATCCGTACCGCCGATCGAGGGAAGGTCTACCTCTACCACGTGGTGGATAAAGAGATGGGCTATGACAAGGCCTATGCGCAAGAAGTGTTCGATCAGTTCATGGGTCAGAGCAATTGACCCACGCTGAGCAAGCCTTCAGACACCAAACCGCCCGGGGTGATTCCCGGTCGGTTTTTTGCATACAAAATGAACGGCCTACGGCATAAATCCACTCCACACGCACACGTGCCACCGGAGAATGTGACATGGGCTTTCTACGTCTGATCTTCTTTGTGCTGCTCGCCGCGAGTATTGCATCTTGTGTGATGGACCGGTCGCAAGCTAAAGCGCGTGCCGGCCAGCCCGATCAGGATGCGATTGAGGCATGGGCACAGCTCCAGGAGCTATTTCCGTCGGAGGCGGCGGCTCCTCAGATCAAGCCCTTCCTTCGCCAGAGCGCATACGCTGTGTCGCCCGATAGCATCTTTAACAAGCCTCTCGCTGGCGAGGCGGTGATCAGCTTGTTGCGAATTCGGCGGATGGACTTGGAGATCCAACGTGCCGCCGGCGCTGACCGTGAGGACCGACGTTGGGAAGTGCTCAATGAAATGGACTACCTGACAGGTCGTGAGAAGCAATGGATGAGTATTGAGCCTGATGCGGAGAAGTACCCCGGGCTTAAAATTGATCAGGAGATCGCCCGAGGTATTGTTGTGACCGGGGGGCATCAACACGAAAGTAATGAGTATCTCGCACGTCGGGGGACAGTGCGATACGAGTCAAAGATCGACTTTGGGTCTGGCACTTCTCATGAACCTTTCCAAATCGATGAGGTGAAGAACAATAACCGCAACTTCCAGAATATTTACTTGAGCCGAAGCCCGATCTTCTCATCCGAGAAGGCACGGGACCGAGAGTTCGTCGTCTTGATCAAGCCCGAGGGCGCCACTTCGGTTCGCTATCAATACTTCTCGGATGCCCAGGGCGCGTATTCCGCGATTGAATCTACCCTCTCGATCTTCCAAGCTTATGAGGAAAAGAAGAGCCAACCCAACCTGATGAGCCGTGTGACTGGCATCCTCTTTCTTGCCATGATCTCGGTGGGTATCTTGATCGTCGTCGTGGCCAACATCATGAATGGCGGTGGCTACGGCGGCGGAGGTGGTGGGTATGACTGTCGCAATAACAGCATCACACCTTATGTCCCCGGTTCGATGGGGCAGGGCCGTCACGGGGTAGGTGCCGGGAGTGTCGGCCGGGGCGCTACGGGTGCGGGATACTACTGAGCCTCGGGCTGTGTAACGCCGACGCGTCAATCGGGCTTAAGCGTCTGTTTGATCGCGGCCTCCGCCAATGGGATCGTCGCGTGGTCCATGGCAGTCAGGTCTTGATGGAACCGGTCGGCGTCGGCGCGGTCGTCCGGGGCATCGATGTGGCTCTGGACCCTGGCCATATGCTCATCAAGCTCCGCGCGGTACGCCGGGTCGAGCTGATCGCCCACACGATCGAGCTGGCCTTGGATATTGCGGAGGTCCAGCCGAGCGTTGAGCTTCAGGTCGATGAGGCGGTGGGCGGTCATGTCGGCCTGGGCGTGGTCGAACGACTCGCGTTCGATGCGTTCGACCTCGTCGCGGGTCAGCCCGTGGTTGGGTATGACCTGGACCCGTGTGCGGCGGCCCGAGCGCTGCTCCACGGCGTTGATCGTGAGCACGCCGTTGGCATCGACCAGGAAGGTCACCTCGATCTTGGGCAGGCCCGCGGGCATCGGCGGGATGCCCGTCAGCTCAAACGCGCCGAGCAATCGGCAGTCGGCGACGAGCTCGCGCTCGCCCTGGTACACGTTGATCGCGACCTTGGTCTGCCCTTCGGCGTAGGTCGAGAACATCTCCGTCGCCCGCGCGGGGATCGTGCTGTTCGCGGTGATCAGCTTGGCCACGGCCCCGCCCATCGTCTCGATCCCCAGTGACAGCGGGATCACATCAAGCAACAAACCCCGATCACCACCGAGCGCCCCGGACAGCCGCGCCGCCTGGGTGGCTGCCCCCAGCGCCACCACGTGGTCGGGGTCTAACGCGGTGTAAGGCACGGTCCCGAAGAGCTCGCCCACCGCCTCGCGCACCGCAGGGATACGCGTCGAGCCGCCCACGAGCACCACCCGATCAACCTGCTCAAAACCCAGCCCCGCCGACCGCATCGCTGACCGGCAGGCCGTCTTGGTCCGATCGATCCAGGGCTGGATCATCTGTTCAAACTCATGGCGATCGAAGGTGCGATCGTATAGCCGACCTTCGCCGAGATCGATCTGGATCGAGGCGCTCTCGTCGGTCGAGAGCTTGATCTTGGTCTGCTCGGCGAAGTGCCGCAGGGCCTGCTGTGTGCTGGGCGGGAAGCTCAGCTCGGTGCCGAACCGCTCGTGGACCTCGGCCATGACCCGGTCGATGATCATGCGGTCGACATCGTCGCCCCCCAGGTGTGTGTCCCCGGCCGTGGCGAGGACCTGGTCGATATTGCCCTGCTCGGTCTGCTGGAGCTTGAGGATGGAGATATCGAATGTCCCGCCGCCCAGGTCGTAGACCGCGATGGTCTCGCTTACGCTTACGGCCATTTGTGGCTGCGTTGCTGGGTCATCCTCCGGACCCTCCGTACAGGCCGCGGGATTAAGCTTGGTATTGAGAGAAAAGGTTCCAGCAGCCTTTTGGTCAGCCTCGTTCGGCCCGCCGCGCCCAAGGCCGTACGCCAGTGCCGCGGCGGTGGGCTCGTTGACGATGCGGACCACTTCGAGCCCGGCCAGCCGGCCCGCGTCGCGCGTGGCCTGGCGCTGGGCGTCATCAAAATAAGCCGGGACGGTCACCACCGCCTTCTTCACCGCGTGCCCCAGCGCGTCTTCGGCCCATCGCTTCAACTCGGCCAAGAGCATCGCGCTGATCTCTTGGGGGCTGATCACCTGCTCGCCGACCCGGACCCGGGCGGTGTCCTGCTCCCCGGCGACCACGGGGTAGGCCAGCCCGGCCAGGTCATCGGTAACATCCGCCAGGCCCCGCCCCATCAGCCGCTTGACGCTGTAGACGGTCGTCTCCGGGTGCTCCACCGCCGCGCGACGCGCCTCCCGGCCGATGGCCTCGGCCTGACCCGTATCCGGGCTCAGGCGGGCCACGCTGGGCAAGATCAACGCGCCCCCGGGGCCAGGAAGGATGCGCGGGCCCGCACGATCGCAAATCGCGACCAGCGAGTTGGTCGTGCCCAGGTCGATGCCGACGATGACCTGGTCTGTATTCGTCTGATTCTCGTTACCCATCGGACGATCAGTTTAGTCGGGGTGGACCGGGCGTGAGGCCTAAGCTAGGCTCGCGGCATGTTCGAGATCACCGTGGAAACCGTTTTCGCCGCCGCCCATGCCCTGCGCCTGCCCGA
The DNA here is from genome assembly GCA_038749735.1 of Planctomycetota bacterium. Classification (GTDB taxonomy): domain Bacteria; phylum Planctomycetota; class Phycisphaerae; order Phycisphaerales; family Phycisphaeraceae; genus JAHQVV01. The sequence goes on along the minus strand of JBCDHS010000031.1, from coordinate 22,442 downwards.
CGGGTCGTTCGAGCCGATCCACGGCCACAACTGGCCGGTTGCGGTCACCGTCTGGGCCGAGCAACTCGATGCGATCGAGGCGGTGATGGATTTTCATGAGTTGCAGCGGATCGTCGAGCAGATCGTCACGCCCTGGCGCAACACCGACCTGAACCGCTGCGCCCCGTTTGCCGATGGCCGCGGCGGGTTGGTGATCAACCCGTCGGCCGAGCGCGTCGCCTGGCATATCGGCCAGCAGACGGCCAAGCAGCTGCCGGAAGGGTGTCGCTTGGTGAGCGTAAGCGTGGGCGAAGCACCGGGGTGTACCGCGCGTTATCGGCCGCAGTAACCAACCGGGCGAGCCGGGGCCTGCGGCCCCGGTTTGGTACAACTGCTCGTAACTTCAAGTGATTGCGGATTGCAGGAGACCGGGGGCACAGCCCCCGGCTCGCCGGGACAGGTCTATTCTTCGATCAACTCCACCTTGACGTAGTAAGCGCCGAAGGTCTTGCCGTCCGCGCGGGTTAGGGTCGTGGTCAAGGTTGCCGGGCCGGTGGGCAACTCGACAACCACGGGGCCTGCCGGGCGTTCTGGATCGACCGGCCATGCCTCAACGCCCACAAAACCGGTCGTCGAAAACTCGATCGAGGCTTGTATACACCCCGACGGCCGATCGACATACTCGGGCCAACGCATCGGGGTGATCCGGTACCGGCCGGCCCGCGCGACATTGACCATGAAAGGCCCGTTGATCAGCGCGTTGCTCCTGACATGACTCTGGTTCCATGCCGTGAACACTGCCCCCTCCATCAGCCAGTCGTGCGACATCAGCGTGGTTGGGTTCTCGTCGCCGCCGAGGTCGATCCGCACGACCTCATCAAACACCGGCTCGAGCGAGCCCCACCACTGTTCATAAGCCTCGGTCAGTTTGGCGACGACATCGGGATGATCCGACGCAACATCGTCCTGCTGGCCCGGGTCGGTTTCGATGTCGTAAAGCTCCTTGCCATTGACCAGCCGCCAGCGTTCGGTCATCACCGCGCTCTTGCGCCACTTGATCGGGTCGCTGGTCCGCTGGCTGTGGACAAAGCGGACTTCGGGCTGTGGCAGGTCCTTCAAGCCAAGCCAAAACACGGCCTGCGATGAGCCATCCAGTGCACCGCGTGGTAGCTTGTCTTCGTCCGGCGCCGGGAGCCCCAGCAATTCGGACAAGGTCGGTAAGACGTCGATGTGCTGCATCAACCGATCGACGTCCCGGCCTTGGTCCAGCCCTTTGGCCGGCCAATGGATGAAGAAAGGTACACGGTGCCCGCCGTCGTACTCCGAGCCCTTCTGAGCCCGCATCCCGGCGTTGAAGCCCTGGACCTCGCCGTTGGTTCTGAAATTGCCCCGGGCCGTGCCGTTGTCCGTGGTGTAGATCAACAGGGTGTTCTCGGCCAGGCCCTGCGCTTTCAGCCAGGCGCGCAGTCGGCCAAGGTTCTCGTCGATGTTCTCGATCATGCCGTAGAAGTTGGCGATTTGGCCGGGCACGCCCAACGCCTTGTAGGGCCGGCTGTATTTCTCATCGACGATGAAGGGCCCGTGCGGGGCGTTGGTCGAGAGGTAGATGAAGAAGGGTTGTTGGCCCTGCTTGGCGGTATCCATGTACCCCATGGCCTGCTCGAACCAGACGTCAGTACAGTAGCCCTCGAATTGCTTGACCGTGCCGTTGTCGATGTAGGTGTCGTCGAAGTAGTCGTTGTCGAAGTAGTCGGGCCCCTGGCCGACGCCGCCGCCCAGGTGCCAGACCGTGTAGTCGAAGCCCTGGTCGACCGGCCGAAGCGGGGCGTTGTCCCCCAGGTGCCACTTGCCGAACATGGCGGTCTGGTAGCCGTGGTCACGCAGGAACTCGGCGAGGGTGTACTCGTCGGGGGCAAGCATGGATCGGCCATTGATCGTGTGCCAGACCCCGGTGCGGGTGGAGTCGCGCCCGGTCATCAGGGCCGCCCGGGTCGGCGAGCAGGTCGGATCGACGTGGTAGTCGGTCAGGCGGACCGATTCGGCGTGCAGGGCGTCGAGGTTGGGAGTCTTGAGGATGTTATTGCCGTGCGCGCCCACGTCGCCATAACCCTGGTCGTCGGTGATGATCAGGATGATGTTGGGCCGGTCTGCGGCTAGTGCGGGCCAGCAGCACAGGGCAAGAAGCCAAAGGATGTAGCGGCGTTGAAGACGTGTCATGAAAGCCCTTTCTTTTACTCGCTGCGAGCCGGGGCCTGTGGTCCCGGTCATGTCCGATTCGTCTGAACATCTTAATTAAGGGTGCTATCGACTGACCGGGGGCACAGCCCCCGGCTCGCCGGGGTGCGGTTTACTCGTTGGTATTGCTGTCGCCGATATACTCGATCTTGACGTAGTACGCGCCGAAGGTTTCGCCGTCTTCGCGGGTCAGGGTCGTTGTAAGTCTTGCCAAGCCCGATGGTAGGTCGATTTCGAAATCGGGGGTAGGCTTTGCCGGATCTATGTCATACTTTACGATCTGCATCATTGGCTTCTGTAGTGCAAGGTGGTCTTGAAAATCTATTTGTACCATCCCCGCCGTACACCCCGATGGCCGATCTACGTACTCGGGCCAACGCATCGGGGTGATCCGGTACCGGCCGGCTTGGACGACGTTGACCGCAAACGGGCCGTTACGCAGGTCGTTGTGACGCACACTGTGGTGGTTCCAAACAGACTGTCCGGTCTCTACCAGCCAGTCGTGGCTCATCAGCGTGGTGGGGTTCTCGGCTCCGCCGAGGTCGAAGCGGGCAACATCGTCGAAAACCGGTTCGAGTGATGCCCACCATTTTTCATAATCGCTCCGCAGTCGTTCGACAATCTCCGGGTGCTTTGCCGCTACATTTTGCTCCTGCCCGGGGTCTGCTTCGATATCGTAAAGCTCGTGCCCGTTGACCAGACGCCAGCGCTCTGTCATCACGGATGAGTGGTCCCATTTCGGCGGGATGTGCTGGCGCTGCACATGCACGAACCGGATCGGCGGCGCCGGCAGGTCGTTGACGCCCATCCAGAAAACCAGCTGCGACTCGCCATCCATCGGGCCACGCATTCGTTTTTCGGCTTGGATGTCGCCGGCCGTGAGATCAACGAGCGTAGGCAACACATCAAGGTGCATGGTCAGGCGATCAACCTCTCTGCCCTCGTCCAACCCACCCGCGGGCCAATGGACGAAGAACGGAACCCTGTGCCCGCCCTCGTACGATGACCCCTTCCATGCCCGCATCCCGGCGTTAAAGAAGTCGTAATCTGCTCTGCTCGCGGCCGTGCCGATGGCGGTCCCGTTGTCGGTGGTGTAGATCAAGATCGTGTTTTCGGACAGGCCTGTTTCCTCCAGGAAGGCTCTGAGTTTGCCGAGGTTCTCATCAACGTTGCTCACCATGCCGTAGAACTTGGCGACAGCTTCGGGCAGGCCGGCGTCGCGGTAGGGCTGGGCGTATCGGTCGTCGATGTTCCACGGGACGTGCACCGCCGTGGTGGGTAGGTAGACGAAGAAGGGCTCATCGCCGTGGGTGTCGGTGTCGGCGATGAACTTCATCGCCTGCTCGAACCAGACATCGGTGTGGTAGCCGGGGAACTGCTGCCACTGATCGTTGAGCTTATAGGTGTCGTCGAAGCAGTCGTTGCCCAGCCAGTTCGCCCCCTGGTTCACCGCGCCGCTGGGCGACCAGACGCAGTGGTCAAAACCCTGGTCCATCGGGCGAAACGGCGCGTTGGCTCCGAGGTGCCACTTGCCGAACATCCCGGTGCGGTAGCCGTTGTCCCGGAAGTACTCGGCCATGGTGTACTCGTCGGGGTGCAGCAGCGATCGGCCGTTGATGGTGTGCCAGACCCCGGTCCGTGTCGAGTACCGGCCGGTGAGCAGGGCGGCGCGGGTCGGCGAGCAGGTCGGGTCGGTGTGGTAGTCGGTCAGCCGGACCGACTCGCCGTGCAACTTGTCGAGGTGGGGGGTCTGGAGGACGGGGTTGCCGTGGGCGGCGATATCGCCGTAGCCCTGATCGTCGACCATGATCAGGATGACGTTGGGCCGTTCGGCACGCTCTTGAGCCTCGGCGGTGAGTGGGCTTTGGATCACAACCAGCAGGATGAGCAGCAAATGTCTTGGCATGGTCGGTTCGTCGTGTGTTTAGCGTTTAAGAACGTGTACGAGAAGTGCCTTAGGTGGGGCAGGCTTCCAGCCTGCCGTCACGACGACGTCGTGAAAAGGCTTGTTTCGAGCGGCGCTCGAACGGCGGGCAAGATGCCGCCCCACCTTCTCGTACACGCCCCACCTTCTCGTACACGTTCTAAGTGACGTGACAGGGTAATCGCGTGTGACGTAACGGGTTTCATCAAAAATTGAATGGTTTGAGCAATTCTTCGAAGCAAATAGCCTGTCGAAAAGGGTCGCCTAATACGTCTTTTGAGCTATACTTACGTGGATCGACCTTTCGTCTTCATATCGCATTTTACGAGGAATCTATCATGGCTCAGGTGGTCCTGGATGGCGTCCAGAAGGTGTACGAAGGCCAGGTCCGGGTGGTCGAAGACTTCTCGCTTCACATCGCCGACGGCGAGTTTGTGGTGCTGGTCGGCGCGTCGGGCTGTGGCAAATCGACCACGCTTCGCATGGTAGCGGGTCTGGAAGAGATCACCGCCGGGACGATCACGATCGGCGACCGGGTGGTCAACGCCGTGGCCCCGAAGGACCGCAACATCGCGATGGTGTTCCAGAGCTACGCGTTGTACCCGCACATGACGGTGTACAAGAACATGGCCTTTGCGCTCAAGCTCCGCAAGATGGCCAAGCCCGAGATCGACCGCCGGGTTACCCAAGCGGCTCAGAAGCTGGGGATCGAGCACCTGCTGGACCGCAAGCCCAAGGCCCTGTCCGGGGGTCAACGGCAGCGGGTCGCGCTGGGCCGGGCGATTGTCCGCGAGCCGGCGTGTTTCCTCTTTGACGAGCCACTATCAAACCTTGATGCGAAGCTGCGCACCACCACCCGTGCCGAGCTCAAGCGCCTGCACCAGGACCTTAAGACGACCTCGATCTACGTCACCCACGACCAGGAAGAGGCCCTGACGCTGGGCGACCGGATCGTGGTGATGAGTGAGGGGCGGATCCAGCAGGCGGACAGGCCGCTGGAAGTCTACCGCAACCCGGCCAACCGCTTTGTGGCTGGTTTCATCGGCATGCCCCCGATGAATTTCATCGAGGGCCGGCTCGAGTCCGCGGCGCTGGGGCTGCGGTTTGAGGGTGGCGGGTTCGCTTTCGAGATACCCTCGGCCTATGCCGTGGGCCTGGAATCGGCGGCGGGTGATGCGGTCGTCCTGGGGGTTCGGCCCGAGGGGCTCTACCTCCGACCCGACGAACACGCGCCCGAGTCCACCGCGACCCAGGCCGTCGCCAGTGTCGTCGAGCCGTTGGGCGCGCAGATGGATGTGTTCGCCGCGACTTCCGAGGGCCAGCGGCTGGTCTTGCGGTGCACGGCCGAGCCGGTCAGCGTGGGCGAGCCTCTCGCGCTCTATGTCGATTTGGACAAGGCCCACTTCTTTGAGCCCGGCTCGCACGGCAGGAACCTGCGGCTGGCCAACACCGCTACGGCATAGCACCGTTTCACGACAGGTCGAGCCAGGCCCATGTATTTCCGAACCACCCACCAGCCGGAGAATTTCAGGTTCCCGGCCGCGAAAGCGTGTGAAGGGCCGGCCTGGTCGTTGGATCAGGACCGCTTCGAGTCATCCTGGACCCCACTGGGTGAAGATGTTTACCGGCTCTGCATTGATGCGGAGCGTTGGCCGGTCCAGCACAGCCAAGCGGAACTGTCGCTGGCGTTTGATGGGGCGAACGCCGCCGAGGCCGGGTTCACGCCCAAGACCGGGCTCACGGTGAAATCGCCCAAGGGTGGTGTCCTGCTCAAGTCCCGGAAGGGCCGGTCGTTCGGCGTTTCGGGACAGGCCTGGTTGATGCAGTTCGAGTACGACCCGGCGATGCGCTTTTACGGGCTGGGCGAGAAGTCGTTCGGTCTGGAACACACCGGCCGATCGACCAAGTTCTGGAATACCGATGTCTGGGCGGACTTTGCCGGCGATACGTTCACCCATGGCGAACCCGACCCGATGTATCTGTCGATCCCTTACCTGATCCTCAAGCAGGACAATGACTACGTCGGGGTGTTGGTGAACAACCCCGATGCGGTGTTCATGTCGATGAACCCGAAGCCGCGGATCGCCGAGCAGGCCGACGCCGCGGGCGATGCCGAGGACACGCGGTTTTTCATTGGCGCCCCGGACGGCAAGCCCGAGCTGTTCTTCCTGGTGGGGCCGACACTGCCGGAGCTGACGCGCAAGCTGCAGCGGCTGGTTGGCAAGACGCCGCTGCCGCCGCTGTGGGCGCTGGGCCACCACCAGTCCCGATGGGGCTACGCCGGCTACGAGGACCTGGACGAGCTGGACGAGCAGTTCCGCAGGCACAAGATCCCCAACGACGGGCTCTGGCTCGACATCGATTACATGGTTGGCTACCGCGTCTTTACCTGGGACAAGCAGCACTGGCCCAAGCCGGCCAAGGATATCGAGAACCTGCAGAAGCGCGGCCAGCATGTCGTGCCCATCTTTGACCCGGGGGTCAAGGTCGATCCGGACTATCGGGCCTATCGGCTGGGGCTGCGGGCCCGGGCGTTTTGCCAGAACCCGGCGGGCACGCCTTTCGTCGGCTTTGTCTGGCCGGGCCAGACGGTGTTCCCCGACTTCTCGATCGAGCGCGGGCGTAGCTGGTGGAGCAAGCAGGTCGCCGAGGCCGCCGGCACGGGCATCACCGGCGCATGGCTCGACATGAACGACCCGGCCACCGGCTTGTCCGAGAACAGCGAGATGCGCTTCGACGACGGCAAGCTCGCCCACGCGACCTACCACAACCAGTACGCGCTGGGCATGGCCAAGGCGACGCACGACGGGCTTCTCCTAACCCACCCTGACCGCAGACCGTTCCTGCTCACCCGCTCGGGGTACACCTCGATCAACCGCTACGCCGCGGCGTGGACCGGGGACAACATCTCCAACACCCATCACCTCAAGAACAGCATCCCGATGACGCTGAACCTCGCGTTGTCCGGCCTGCCGTTTAACGGGCCGGACGTCCCTGGTTTCGGGGGCGAGCCGACGAAAGAGCTGGCCATCGCCTGGTACAAGGCTTGCTTCCTCTTCCCCTTCCTCCGCAATCACAGCAACAAGGCCAGCCCGCGCCAGGAGCCCTGGGCTTTTGGCGCTGTCGTGATGAAGGTGATCCGCCGCTACATCCGCCTGCGCTACAAGCTGCTGCCCTACCTCTACAACCTGTTTGTGAACCAGGAGGAGACCGGCGAGGCGATCCTCCGCCCGCTGTTCTACGACTTCGAAGACAGCGTGAAGCTGCCGCTGGACCGGGTCGACGACCAGTTCATGGTCGGCCCATCCATCATGCAGGCGCCGGTGCTGGACCCCGAGTCCCTACAGCGCGAGGTCGTCCTGCCGTTTGGTCGGTGGTACGACGCGATGGAAGGCCAGTGGGTGGTCGGTGGCAAGCGCAAAGCCGTGAAAGTTCCCGATAGCAGCGCGACGCCGCTCTACTTCCGCGACGGCGCGGTTGTCGCGATGCGCCCGGGCGACCCGGAGGACAACGCCACGGACCTGCGGGACATCGACCTGCACGTGTTTATCAGCAAGTCATTCAAGGGCAAGGCGAGCTGCGTCTACGTCGCGGACGACGGAACGAGCTTCGGCTACCGGCGCGGCGAACGCACGGCGATGCACATCACGGTGACGCGCGACGATGACCAGCTCAACCTCCTGGCACGCAAGCTGCTCTCGGGCTACGGCGAGGTCAAGTTCCGGGTGATCGATCACGGCGGCTGCAAGTCCGTCACCACCGAGGGCGTCGAACAGCCGGCAACCCTGAAGCTCAAGCCGATGAAGCTGACCCTGACCGGCGAGAAGCTCTCGGTCGGGGCGTCGGCGGTCTCGGTGGTATGACTAGGCCATACGACGCAACTGATCGTGATCGATGTGAGCCTTACGCAGCAGGGGCAGCGCCTGGTCGCGCCAGCGGTTGGCGTCGCTGCCGTAGCCGGCGGTGGGCTTGACGTCTGGCATCAGCCGAGTAAAGAACGTGTTAAAGCGGTGCATCAATAATTCGCGGGTGTACTTGGCAGTCATCGACGCCAGCGCGACGGGCATGTGTTTCTGCTCGGCCTCGACCATGAAGCTTACGGTCATGCTGCGTTGGCCCGACTCGCCTGTGATCCGATAGGTGCTCTGATTGCTGGTCTCGCCGACCACGTCGACGCCGGCGCCCTCGAACAGGTCGGCCAGCAGCGGGCGGTAGCGTGTCCGGCCGGACTGGCGGTCGACCGCGACATGCGGGTGCTGCGTGCCGTAGGCCTCATACAGCCCGACCAGGTGACGGGCGACAAACGTGAAAGAGACCGAGGCCTTGGAGCGGGTCGCGGCGACCATACGGTTGAACTGATCCTCGTAGATCACCGAGCCGGTGATCCCGCCGAGCTCGATGCCGATGCGGTGGCAGTTGCCGTGCAGCATGGACCGGGCGATGGCCAGCTCGTCGGGTGTGTTGGCAAAGGGCAGTGTTTCCCAGGGGCGATCCTCGGCCGGGGCGTACCAGGGCATGTTATCCAACCCCGGCGGCGAGGCGTCTTGACGTTCGGAGTGATGCCGCTGCTCACCGAGCTTTGTCAGCCAGTCACTCAAGTCGCTGGGTAAGGCCGAGCCGTCCAGCCCGGCGAACGCGAGCAGGCCGGCTTCGAGGTGCTTGATCCCCGCGGCCTTGGTCGTCAGCTTCTTGGAGTCGTTCACGACGATACGGCCCTTGCGGCCCTGCAAACGCTTGCAGACCGACTTGCTCAGCCTTTGCCAGAGCGCGGGCGGCGGGGCGTCGTGGGCGAGCTTGGGGATCAGCAGCGTGCAGCAACCCACCACCAGCGGCCCGTACATCGGCCCGTACCCCGCCTCGTCGATACCCGCGTAGACGTACATGCGAAACGGATCATAGGGGTAAATCGCTTTGGGTCGCGTGGCTACGACCCGGACGCCGTTGGGCCTACCCGCCATTGCTCGCCACAATCCACCATCGCCTCGATCGAGTGCAAGTAGAAATAGGCTTGGGCCCCTACGCTCTGGCCAGACAAAGCGATGTCCTTGCGTTCGTAGAGCCCCTCGTCCACACCCTCCTCTTCATCGAGTCTTTCAAGGGTCTCCGAGTCGACCTGGTACAGCTCACCGCGGATCGGTCGGCCCGAGACACCGACACGGCCGGCCTCGACCAGCGCGGGGTAAGGGCCGTGGGTGTAGAGCCTGTAGTCCGGGGTGGTCCGCGCTTCGCCGAGATACTCGGCGTGCCCGAGCAGGTAGGCCCGGCAGTCGCCACGCTTGAGCGTGCCGTAAACGAACAGTCGCGTCATGCTCGCTTACTCCCCGGGCAGCGGATCGACGGCCCGTGGCCTAGCCTCGGGTGGAGTGCGGGTGAGGTCGATGGTGCGGAAGCCGGTGTGGTTGTGCGCGGTCAGTGGGTCCGACGCCTGGCGCGACATCGGCATGTAGCCCAGGCAGTAAGAATCCGAGCAGAGGAACGACCCCCCGCGGATCACCCGCTTGTCGATCCCGTCGCGACCGCGCGGCCCGGGGTCTTCGTAACGCATCGGCCCCGGTGGGTTGGCGATCGGCGCTTCGGCGTAGTAGTCGTGGTCGAACCAGTCGCGGCACCATTCCCAGACGTTGCCGGACATGTCGTACAGGCCATACCCGTTCGCCGGGTACGACCGCACGGGCGAGGTCAGGGTGTATCCATCGTCTTCCGAGTTGCTGACGGGGAACTGGCCCTGCCAGATGTTCGCCTGCCAGCCCTCGTCCGGGACCTTTTCGTTGCCCCAGGCGTAGGCGTTCGATTCCAGCCCACCGCGCATCGCGTACTCGAACTGCGCCTCGGTCGGCAGCGCCCGGCCGGCCCAATCGCAGTACGCCAACGCGTCCTCGTACGTCACGTGCACCACCGGGTGGTCCATCCGGTCTTTGATCGTGCTGCCCGGGCCCTCGGGGTGTTGCCAATCCGCGCCGGGGATCAGGTCCCACCACTGCAGCTCGTTGTTCAGCCGGACCGGCCGGGGCGTACCGATGAAGACCATCGACCGCGGGGTCAGGTTCGCTTCGGGGACCCGGAAGCGGATGTTGGCCGGCAAGACCTCCCGCGGGATCGGCTTCTCGGCCGTGGTGATGTAGCCGGTCGCATCGACAAACGCCTTGAACTGGGTGTTGGTCACCGGCGTTTCATCCATCCAGAACCCATCCATGCGGACCTCCCGGGCCGGCCGATGGTTCGGGTCGCCCCGGTCAGCGCCCATCACAAACGTCCCGGCGGGGATCCAGACCTCGTCGTGCGGCTCGGTCGGCCCGGGGACCGGGGCCCGGGAATCGGCCTCCGGGGTCGACGCCTTGCTCGGCGTCGAGGCTCCATCAGCGACGGGGTGGGTGGGGACCTGCCTGAACTCGTCTGTCTCGCCGCACCCGGCCAGCGACAGCACCAGTACCCCTGCCATCGCAATGCTTAGAGAGTTTTTCTGTTTGATCATGGCCTAGCTCCAGACGCTGTAACGCACCAATATCGTACGCCCTGCGCGTCGATCGCGTTCAGCAATCTAGAACACGCCGGCCTCACCGGCGCTGCTGGCAACAGTGCTGAGCAGAGACAAATATCATGCCCTCGCCCCTACGACTAAGAACGTGTACGAGAAGGTGGGGCGGGCATCTTGCCCGCCGTTCGAGCGCCGCTCGAAACAGGTCTTTTCACGACGTCGTCGTGACGGCAGGCTGGAAGCCTACCCCACCTAAGGCACTTCTTGTACACGTTCTAAGGCTGATTACCGCGGTACGAAGCCTGCATCTGTGGCCAGGCGGCTTCCAAACGATCGACGACTTGGTCAAACGCCTCGGCGACCGCGACCCGCGCCTGGTCGCGTTTATTGCTCTCGCGTGTCCAGCCGCTGGACATCTCAAAGCCGTCGCCTTCGGTCTGGGTGATGGCGTAGGCGTAGCCCGTCTCTGCGTCGAGGAGCACGGCCGTCATGGTCGCGTCGGCGTTGATCACCACCGTCGGTGCCAGACCAAGCGTCAGGACCTGGGCAATCACCAGCCCGGCGTCGAAGTCCCGGGCCGACGTCCCGCTCGTGACGAATAGCACCAGGTCGGCGTCCTGGTCATGGGCGATGGCCCTAAGCGTCTCGGGCAGGTTGATCGGGCTTTGATTGGGTTCGTACTCAAGCCCAGCGAGACGCGCCTGCTCGCGGCGGTCTTGTTCCTGGTCGGCAAAGTAATCGGCCAACTCCACCTGCCAAGCGTATTCCACGCCCGGCAAGGCGCTGAGGGTTGCGATTGATCGGCGTGAAGGATTGAGTTGGGCCATACCCCACCAGCCGAATCGGTCGCGCTGTTCAAGTGACCAGGCGTGGACCACCACCAGCCGGCCTTCCAGTCGGTGCGGTTGTGGGCCGTCTTCGGGCGGGTCTGCCTCGCCATTGAGCCGGGCCAGGGTCAGCTCGTCAACCCCGATGGCCGCAAGCTCGACTTGTTCCTGGGGCAGGAAGTGCACGCTCATGCACCCGCCCCCGCAGACCATCACGACCACGACGAAGCCCAGCGTCCAGCACAGCTGCTTCCGGCTCATGGCGTCACCGCCGTCCCGCTGTGCGCCGCAACGAGTTGGGGCCAGCTACTGACGAAAGAGCCGACCAGTTCGTCAAAGGCCAACTGTTCAAGCTGCTCAACGGTCTGCTTGATCTGCCGCTCGTTGCGCCAGGCGTTGTCGGTGATCCCTTGTTCTTCGATGACCTCGGCCGTGGCGTAGACATAGCCGTTGTGCGTCCCCAGCAATAGAGCGGTCACGGTCGACTCGACGCGGTATTCGCGCGTGCTGAACAAGCCGAGGTGGACGACATTGATCGGTTCGGGCTGGTCTTCTCGGTACACGGCCGTGTTGATGGTGTAGACCAGCAGCAGGTCGGCATGGATCTTGGCAGCCGCGGCACGAAGCTCACGGTCGGTGCGTGCTGCGCCCAGCACCAGTCGGTTGAGCCGGGCCGCATCGCGCACTTCGGGCAGCGCGCGGAGTGTTGCCAGTTGTTCGTCGGTCTCAACCGTCCGCTCGGGAATCGGTTCGAGTGAGGATCGTCCAAACGAAACACCGTGTTTCCGGCTGGATTCGTCTGCTTTCTGTACCCGGACCACGGCGATGGTGGTTGGAAACTGGGCCAACGGCTTGAGGGATAGTGCTCGGGCGATATCGCTGTCGGTCTGTGCCCGCCGGGTTGCGGGGGAGACCGCAGGGCTCATCCCCAACTCACTCATATCCGCCCCAGTGGGGGCGACGACGTAGCTGCTCGAGCAGCCGGTGAAGAGGACAAGGCCGGCCAGCGCGCAGTACAGCAGGGCGATGCGTTGGATCATCGAGGCACTCCTTGGGTTAGGCAGACAGACGGGTTGGGTGAATCGTTCGTGGGTACAGCCTGCGGGCAGAATGACGGTTCAAATCCTTTTATGATTTTCTATATTTTTATGCAGATACGTGATTCGCCATTTTCAGATGGGGCAAGATGTAAAACAGGCGCGGCCGATTGCTCGGCCGCGCCACCACGCAGTTCGGGATGTCGTATCGTGCCTGATTCGCTCGCCGCCGATCCGTGCCATATCTCGTTGGCAACGGCGGGGCTGGATTGGCGTGGCACATTGTTCAACAGCCATGGCCTCCCATGGTGTTTACGCTGCCGATGGACGGCCATGCGGTACCGAAGGGCATGAATCGGCTCGCGTCTCACTCGGTAAGCGACATCTCGTAGCTCGCCTCCGCATCGATCGGCTTGCCGTCCGGACCGTAGGCGGTGAGGCTAAGTGCCACCGGCGGAAGGTTGTCGGTGGCGTAGTTGCCAACCAGGGCGAGGTGGAGCGTGGCGACACGCAGCTGCTGTTTGGGGAGGTTGTCGGCGTTGGCGACCGAGTAGTTGGCCAGGATCAGGCGGTCGGTCTTGCGTGTGTTGGCGTCGCGGTCGTAGTACGGCTCGCGGGTGAACGCGGCCCGCTGGCCGGGTTCGATGCCCACGACACGGAAGTCTGCCCCCCCAGCGTCGAGCTCGACCTGATACGCGGCCAGTGGCTTGCCCCGCGGATCGATCAGGACCTGGACATTGACGAAGGTCACGCCGACATCGGCGGGCGCTCCCGCTTCACCCGAGGGGACCGAGAGGCGTCGGCCGGGCTGGGCCTGTGCCGCGGCATTGTGGTTACGCTGATTGGGTTGGACCTGGTTGGGTACCCCGGCTTGATACAAGGCCGGGCGGGCGGCTTGTTTTGTGCCGGCCGCGTGGTCCCCCAGCCAGGTCCCGGCCATGGCGACGACCAGTGCGAGTACGGGGAACAGGGTCCAGAGCAGTTTCAATGGGCACCCCCGTGCAGATGGGGAGGCGGGCTGACGGCGTCGTTGCGCGCCTGACTGGTCCGACCCGGGAACTGAGCGATCAGGCCCCGGCGGTTGGAATCAGGTCTCTCGGTGATGACCCGCCGCAATCCGAGGTCAACGGCATTTCGGTTTGCTTGATCAATATCGATCTGGGTGAGTTGATTGTCCTCGTTCAGGTCAAACTGCCGAGGGTCCAGTCCCGCTTGTACGGCGCGTTGGTAAGCTTCTTTGCCGTTGGCTGCGTTCTGTTCGATCCTGGCCAAGGCAAACCCGTCGCCGATGTCGAAGACGCCGTCGCCGTTGTGGTCCTTCGCGACCCCGTAGGTCGGCTGGTAGGTCGGTGTGTCGGCGAGGATCGGGTCAGTTGTGTCGGGTGCGGTGGGGCCACCGATATAGACGACGATGGCGATCGCCGCGGCCGCGGCTAATGCGGACCCGGCCCCGCCCATGGCGAAGAACAGCCGGCGGCTTCGGTTTCGGCGGATCGCGGCGAAGTGCTCGCTTGCCTCGGCCAGCACCGCCTCCCGCCGAGCAGGATCGGGCATCGGGGTTGGCCCATCGAGTTCGTGCAGGGCTTCTCGGATCGCGGGCGGCAGCTCGTCGGGTATGTAAAGGTCTTCGATTTCTGGTGTTATGTCAGTCATTTAGGGCATCCTCCCGGCGGGCAGGGGCCCGATCATGTCTGTACAGAGCGACAAACACACTCGGGGTTCATATGAATTCAACTTTTTGAATTCGCTCAGTTATCGAATTTAAATCATCAATTCAAAAACTCGCTTGCTCAGTGTGCAAATAAAATTTATTAAGTCGCTTCACAGATTTTGAGATCGAAATCACATTTCGAGTTCAGGTACAAACTTTCAAGGTCTGGAGGGAGACAGCCATTGACATTCTGGGTGAGTTTCAGCCATCGGCAAACACAGGCATTGAATTTTTTCTCACAGGCATCAGCGGCAAGGTCCGAGTTGTCACTTGTTGCAACGCAATGACTAAGTTCATCCCAACAGGCCTGAATGCGCATACGAATCATCTCGGCGGTATCTTTCGGCATCTGACCTTCGAGACGCTTGGCCATTGCCTCGGCTTCTGCCGGATTGATGGGTTGATCGACGGATGAATCGAAAGTTGCCTGTGCACGCTTAAAGTCACGTTCTTTTTGCCAAACACCTAGTGAGGCCATCAAAGCTTGGACGGCTGCTGCCAAGGCAAGAAATTCCATGGTCGATCTCCTTTGTTTCGCGGAAGACTGGGTTGTGGTTTGGCTTGATAGTTTAGTATTTGAATAAGTTCTTTCGATTCCAAAGTACGAGCGTACGGTTGAATCATCTCTCAGCTTCTTGATTGCGTGATGGACTCGGGTCTTCACCGTACCTAGCGGGATATCGAGAATTTGGGCGATCTCGTCGAGCTTCAGCCCATCAAGAAAACGGAGTTGCAGGACCTCGCGGTGCCCATCGGAAAGCTGCGCGAGCAGGGCACGCAGATCGCCGGATTCTTCCTGATTGGCCGGGTCTTGTTCGCCACCGGCCACGCCCAGGAGTGCTTCCGAGTCGTGGTCGCCTTGTGCACGTTTGGATTTCTTTTTGACCGCCAGGGCGTTGTGTTTGACCACCGGATAAAGGAAAGTCGTCATCTTCGCGGTGAGCGTAAAACCCGGAAACTTCTGATAGAAGTACGTAAAGGTGTCCTGCACCGCATCGCAGGCGAGCTCGTATTCGCCGGCGAAGCGCATCGCCAGCTTCATGCAGTAGGGCGCGTGACGGTCGTATAGGGCGGTAAATGCGGTGTCGTCGCCGCGATTGGCCGCCGCGACGAGCTGGTCGTCCGTGCGTGGGTCGTTATGGCCGGCGGGCGACATACCCGTGCAGCATAACCTTTTATAGGGTTTTGGGCCGGTTCAGGCCCGCCTTGGACGGCCTTGGGCCTTGCTTGGTATCTATTCAGAAACGCAGGTTGATTCCCAGCCGGAAGTAGCCGCCGTCGTCGAGGTCGCGGATCGAGGTGGTCTCGCGGATGTCGTAGCCCCGGTCGAATTCCTGGTCGAAGGCGTAACCGCCCGCGGCGGTCAGCTCCCACCGGCCGCCCAGCTTGTAGTTGACCCCCGCTTCCAGCCGCTGCTGCTCGAAGATCAGCCGTCGGCTGCCGTTGTCGTTGGCCAGTTGAAACGCCTCGCTGCGCGAGTCGTAGGCGGCGAAAAGTTCCAGGTCGTCGGTCGCCCGGTAGGTCACTTTGGCTTCCGCGGACACAAAGACAAAGCTGGTGATGCGGAGGGTCCAGCGGTCGTTGGGGGTCCAGGTCAGGTTGCTGAAGGGAAAGCCCAGGCCGTAGGTCACTTCTTCGTTGAGCCGGTCGAAGTAGGTGATGGCCGGCAAGGGGACGTCGGGCAGGAAGACGCGGTTGCCGTCGTACTCCAGTGCGACGACCAAGCGGGAATCACGATCAAAGGGCAGGACGCCGTAGATCGATCCAAGGCCGTACCAGGCATCGCCGTCGGCAAATGGCGCGGTCCCGGCATACCCAAAACCCAGGGTATATCCCCACTGCCAGGTCCCCCCGAGGGTCTCGCCCAGGTCGATCTCGTTGAGCCGCCCGCCGAACGCGAGGGAGACATCGACCAGGTGCTCGGGCAGGGCGGCGTCGGCGGTGTCGATCTCAAGATGGGTGTAGTCAAAACCCAGGGTCGGGTCGAGTGACGAATCACCGTCGAGGCGGAAGCGGCCGGCGGCATCGAAGATGGCAAAGTCGGCGTCCAGGCCGGTCTGCGAGGACTCGGTGTCCTGGACGAATGCGGATCCGGAGAGTTGGACATTCGTCTCAGGCGCCCAGGGCACGAGCATCAAGCCCGGGTTGGTCTGGGCCAGGGCAGGGACGGCGAGCAGGGCGGAAACGGCAAAGAGCTTGGCGGGGTTGTTCATGCGATGACTTTAGGCGATCGCACACGAAGAAACCAGATCAATTAATTGGTCATATCCGCCGGTGGGATGATGGCCCAGTCGATCACCGCGGGCTTGGGGTCGCCGAAGAGGGTTTGTTGCTGGAGGATCAGTCGGTCCTGCCGCTGTAGGTGGGGGAAGCGCCGCTCCCAGTCGGCCCACTGCTCGTCGGGCGGGGCATCGACGGGCAGCTTCTTGTAGAGCACGTGCAGCAACACGCCTCCCTCCCGGTTGAGCCGCTCGTCATCGCACCATGCCGCGCCGGCCGGGTCGACATTGAGGTAGGCGGTCGGGCGATCCGGGGCGTAGTAGCCGACACAGCTTGCGACCCAGATCTCGCCGGCCGCGATCGGCAGGGGCCGGTCGTACCGGGTGTGCCAGGCGTCGCTGACGGTGTGGGCCAGTTCATGACCGGGGAAGTGGACCCGCTTGGCCTCGCCCGAGATCGGCTGGAGCAAGACCAGCCCGGCGTAACCGATCGGCGTCAACAGGAACAGCGCCACAAACAACCGCCCGAATCGCCGCAGGTTGATCGGCGAGAGCGTCATGGGCCGGGCATGCACCAGCATCAGGCCCATAAACAAGAACATCGGCCCGGCCCACATCGTTCGGATCTTCCAGCCGGTGACCAGGGCCATGACCGCAAAGCTGGCCAGCCCACCGAAGGCCAGCGTGCGGATCAGCCAGCGCCGGGCCGAGGGCGACAACACGCCGGCAGTCGTCGCGACTTCGGGCTGAGCGTCGGGCGGGGTGTCTGACCCATCTTGTTGCGCCCCCCCTGGTTTCATCAACGGCCAGGCGAGGATCAGCATCGGCAGCGACACGCCGATCATCTTGGCGGTAAAGCCCAGCGGCCGGACCGCGTGGTCGTACCATCTCACGGTTTCTACGCCGGCCCGCGCGGTCGCGTAGCCGAGCGTCTGCCCGCTGCTCTGGTCGATCCACCACAGGTGCGGCGTCATGACCAAGCCTCCGACCAGCAGGCCAACGTAGGGTCCTGGTCCACGGAAGCAGCGTCGAAGGTCAGGGTGTAGCAGCGTGATCAGCACGATCGGCCCGATCATCATCGCCGCGGTGTATTTGCCCAGCACGGCCAGCCCCGCACACGCGCCGCTTAATGCCCACCACCCGACGCGGCGCGACTCCAAACCCCGGATCAGGCCATACGCCATCCCCGCCAACACCGGCATGATGCAGATGTTCACGTTGAACTCGGGCGTGGTGAAGTTGTGGTAGTAGATCCCTTCCAGCAGCAGCGCCGAGATCATCGCACGGGTCGGGTCAACAAAGCGTCGCGCGGTGGCATACACCAGCGCGATCGCGCCCGTGACACACAGCGACGAGAGCAGGTACATCCCCCAGGGCTGTCGACCAAGCACGGCCGTCACGCCCTCGGCCATCCACGCCGACAGCGGCGGGTGCTTGGCGTAGCCCAGTTCCCACTCCCGCCCCCAGGCCAGCGCCTCGACGACATCCAGCGGCAGGTTCGGGTTCAACAGCGCCGGCACCAGCGTCCAGAGAACCAGGTGGGCGAACAGCACCAGCCCGAGGGTGCGTGGGTTGGCCAGGCGGCCGGTGTCACTTGGGGGTGCGGTCGTTTCAAGCTCGGTCATGCCGGCTGCTCCGCCTGGGCCGGCGTGTCTTGGCCTGCCTGAGAGAAGACCTGGTTACGGACCGTGTCGATGAAAAACCCGTAGTCCCTTGCGGGCACAACACTCGCGCTATCGCGCAGCCGTAGCGAGATGAACAGCAGCACCGCCGCGCCGATGAAGACCTGGGCCCCGACGAGTATCGCCAGCATCGCCAGCCAGAACACCAGACGCAGCCCGTGGTCCCCGCTGGTCAGCCAACCGAGGATGAGCGCGATCACCCCGAGGCATACCACCGCCGCCGAGCCGAACATGACCCGCACGCAACCGCGGTCGAGGAACACCGACACCGCGCTGAGCCCGTGGACGATCAGCCCCGTCAGGCCGACTTTGGACTCCCCGTCGATCCGTGGCCGACGCTTGGTCGGTAGCGAGACCGTGTCCAGGCGCATCCGAAAAACCGTGGCGCCAAAGTGGTTCCACAGGTCGCTGCCCGCGATCAGCGACCGGACGTGGCGTGGCCCGATCAGGCAGTAGTTGCCCGAGCGGACCTTGAACCCCGTCAGCACACGGAACAGCTTGCGGTACGCCCAGTAACAGGCGACGAAGACCGGGCCCTCCGTCCGCTCCGAACGCTTGGCGAGCACGACCGCCGACCCGCTGCGCTGCTCGAACTCGGCGATGAGCTTGGGGATGTCGGCCGGGTCGTCTTCGCCATCGCTGTCCATCACCACGACCCCGGCGTGGGGCAGGTGCTTCTCGATGTGGCAGATGCCCACCGCGATCGCGCGCTGGTGGCCGAGGTTACAACGCAGACGCACGATATCGATCTGCCGGATCGACCGGTAGACGCCCTCGAGCGGATCGGTGTCACCCATCGGCTCCTGGCTCGAGCCATCGTCCATCATGACCACGGTGATCGGCCCGTCCAAATGGTCAGCAACCACCCGGTCCAGCCGCCGCAGCAGTTCTACGGCACTGGTCCAGTCGTTGTAGACCGGCATCAGGACGACATAGGGGGGCGAGAAGGTATCCGGCATGACGAGAGGCTACGGGCATCAGATCCGGATCGATTGTAACCTTTGCCTTTGCATCATTCTGGCTGCATGATTCATGCCCGACCCCGCCACGCCCAAGCCGATCTGGATCGTCAGTGACGGCAAGCCCGGCCACCTCGCCCAGTCGCGTGGCCTGGCCCAGGCCCTGCATCGCCTGAGCCCCGGCGTATCGATCCATGAACTCCCGCTCTCGCCGACTATCCCCGCCGTCGATCAGGGAGGCGACCTACCCGGGCCGCCGCGCATCCTCCTTGCCGCCGGCCGACGCACCCATCAACCCGCGCTGGCCCTGCGACGACGCTTCGGCGGCATCGCCATCGCACTGATGAACCCCGGCCTGCTCACCCGCAAACGATTCGACCTCTGTGTCATCCCTCGGCACGACGGCATCAAAGACAACGTCAACCTCATCACGACCGAGGGCGCACTCAACACCATCCAACCCGCGGCCCACCTCGAACCAGGCCAGGGCCTGATCCTGGTCGGCGGCCCGTCTCACAACCACAAGTGGGACCACGAGGCCTTCTACCGCCAGCTCGTCGACCTGCTGGCTCGACGCGTCAGTATGCAGTGGACGGCGACCACCTCCCGGCGTACACCCGGCCAAACCACTTCGGCCCTGTTTCAACTGGTGGGCCGGGACGGCGCGGACATGACGTTTGTGCCCGCCGAGCATACCCCACCGGGCTGGGTCGCCGAGCAACTGGCGCGGTGTGGCGAGGTCTGGGTCAGCGAGGACAGCGTGTCGATGATCTACGAAGCACTGAGTAGCGGAGCGCGGGTCGGTTTGCTCCCCGTCCCGACCGCGGGCCGGCCGGGCCGGGTGGCGCGCGGGGTTGAATCACTGGTCCAGCGCGGCCGCGTGGTCAGACTCGCGGATTGGCTGGCTGACACCCCGCTGCCAGAAGATCAGCCGCCGCTGCAGGAAGCCGACCGTGTCGCAGCATGGATCATGCAGGAGCGATCATGGCTAAACGATTAAGACCAGGCTGTCACAGGGTTCGGCTCCCTCTCCCTTCCAGGGAGAGGGCTGGGGTGAGGGTCGGGTGTCCGATCCGAAGTCAGGCACGCGAAAACCCTGACGGCTATCTACTTGCTCGCCTTCTGTCCGAAGGCCGTGGTGAACTCACCCCTCAACCCTCACCCCCGCCCTCTCCCTGCAAAGGAGAGGGAGCAAGGCAGGATCAACGCATTGCCTGACACGCTGACCATCATGCAGTTGGTCCCCGAACTCCAGGGCGGCGGGGTCGAACGCGGCACCGTCGAGGTCAACGCAGCGCTCGTTGCCGCCGGCAACCGCAGCCTCGTCGTGTCCGCCGGAGGCCGGCTCGTCGACCAAGTGATCGCCGACGGCGGGGAGCACATCGAGATGCCCATCGGCCGAAAATCGCTGATGACCCTTGGCTGCATCCCCCGGCTACGCAGGCTCGCCAAGCAGCAAAAAGCCGACGTCCTCCACGCCCGGTCCCGTGTCCCCGCCTGGGTCGCCTGCCTCGCCTGGCACCGCATGGACCCGGCCACCCGACCCGCCTTCGTCACCACTGTTCACGGCCTGAACTCCGTCAGCTTCTACAGCAAGATCATGACCAAAGGCCAACGCGTCGAAGTTGTCTCAAACACCGTACGTGACTACGTCCTTAAACACTACCCCGATACCAACCCGGACAAGCTCGAACTGATCTACCGCGGAGTCGACCCGGCCCAATTCCCCTTTGGCTATACGCCCGAACCGGCCTGGCTCGATTCGTGGCGCGAGCAATACCCCCAACTCGAAGCAAGATTCATCATCACCCTCGCCGGCCGACTTACCCGGCTCAAAGGACACCATGACCTGATCAACGCGGTCGACACACTTCAACAACAAGGCATTAACGCCCACGGCCTGATCGTCGGCGGCGAAGACCCCCGACGCAAACAATACGCACAAGAGCTCCGCGAAACCGTCGCCCGGCGCAACCTCGAACCACACATCACCTTCACCGGCCACCGCAGCGACATCCGTAACATCCTCGCCATCTCCGGCGCAGTCGTGTCGCTCTCAACCAAGCCCGAGTCGTTCGGCCGATCGGTACTCGAAGCAGTGCGCTTGGGCCGGCCCGTCGTCGGCTACAACCACGGCGGGGTCGGCGAGGTGCTCAGCGCCGTCTACCCGCCGGGCCTGACCCCCCTGGGCGACCCCCAGGCCCTGGTTGACGCCCTTGCCCGAATCGCACGGGGACAGGCCCCGCCCCCCGAACCGACCGATCGATTCCTGCTCAGCGAGATGCTCGACAAAACCCTGGCGATGTACGAAGCGGTCGCGGCCAGCCGATTCCACGAAAACTAGATGGCCAAGATTCCGTGGCCGCACCGGCTTGATCTATTACGATGGCCCACAACCCAATACCTAAGCACCACCCATCCATGCTCACCCTCAAACAACAGCTCTACGGCTACTTCGCCCCCAAAGACTGCGCCCACGCCATCGCCAAGGTCAGGCGCTGGGAGTACATCCTGCCCAGCCAGGCCTCGCGCTTCGCCGTCCCCTTCGCCTTCCGGGGTCGGCGGTACTTCCGATCCATCAAACCCCTCCAAACCCCCGGCGAGATACAGGGCGCGTTCGAGCTCTGCTGCCAGATCAAACCCCAACGCGTCCTCGAGATCGGCACCGCCAAGGGCGGGACCCTCTACCTCTGGTGCCAGGCCGCCGCAGACGACGCCACCCTCATCAGCATCGACCTGCCCGGCGGCAAGTTCGGCGGCGGCTACGTCCAGCCCCGGGCCGAGCTCTACCGATCCTTCGCCAAGCCCAACCAGACCCTCCACCTCCTCCGCGCCAATTCACACGCCGACGACACCCGCGCCAAAATCGACGACCTGCTCGACGGCCAACCGTTCGACTTCGCCTTCATCGACGGCGACCATTCCTACGCCGGCGTCCGCGACGACTTTATGTACTACGGCAAACTCATCCGACCCGGGGGCGTCTGCCTCTTCCACGACATCAACCCCGCCCCCCACGACCCGGAGATCGAAGTCGACCAGCTCTGGTCCCAGATCAAAGACCGGTTCGAGAGCCACGAGTTCATCGCCACCGACGACCAGAACCGACACCTGGGCATCGGCATGATCCGCATCGGCGACGATGGGTTCCCTGCCGATTTGCAACTGCAATAAGTCAACGCGCATCTCGAAGCACACGGACCACAGCCCGTGGTTCTTCTATCAACTGCCGCGATCAAATAATAATTGATGAAGGGGCTTAGGAAGCCAACGGGTCTAGATTGGGTTCTCACGGAGTAGTCTTAACACCGCTTGATAGAGGTTATCACGCCGGTGGTTGAAGCGGAACTCGGTCTCTTTCAGGTGCAGGTAGAAGGTGTGTTTGGGGATGCCG